>JAOZGR010000002.1 GCA_027491485.1 Thermoproteota archaeon | reverse complement strand
TGGAGATACGGTCAGAGTAATACTACTGCTAACCGGTATAAAGTCACCGGATGTATTAGGGCCAGAAAGACTACATGACGTATCCATGGACATACCTGTCATGCCACTAGATGGTGGGAGTAGATTTGGAGGGAGCGTAGAAGATATTTTAACAGACGTGCTTGGTCAATCTATGGTCCTCTCATGGTACTGATCTGAGAACCATACCCTCATTATTTTTTCATCCCTATATCCCGTAATGACCCTTATGTAACTAGGTATATCTCCTAAGAATTCATCCACGTCCACTATAAGTGATCTAAGCCCTCTAATCTTTTCAGGAGTGGATACGACAATTATATCATCATCCCACTTTGCTCTCCTAACTGCTGGAAACAACTGGTGGTTTCCTCTACCAAGAAGGAAGCCAGTACCTCCTATTGGAGAAAGGATCACTAGCACCCTACCAGGGGTGCGATTTAGGATATCTCTCATCTGGAAGTAATTAATATCTTTATGAACTACGCCCTTAACGATGGCATCAACAGTAGCTGGATTTTTTTCGATACCCATTTTCTTCGCTATGTAGCTCACCGTCCTTCCAGGACCTAGTACTACAATCTCGTAGTTAGATATCCTATCCTTGATATACCTAAAAATGCCATCTAAGACGACCTCGTCGATCTCAGGAAGGTCTTTACCTCTTTGGATTAAAGGAGAAGATGGTATCTTCATAATACCTATAACTCTCGGTGAAAATACCCCTCTCCTATAATCTAGCTCAGAGATATCGATAACCTCTCCATAAGTTGTTTCTGTTGAGCCTTCGAGAAATTCCAGTAAGACCCTTCCTGCATCTTCGGGGGTCTCAGCAAACACTGAGGAGAATACCTTAACACCAGAGGGGATACCTAAAACAACCAAGGAGGCGCCTACTGCCTCATAAAGATCTTTTGCTGTCCCGTCGCCTCCTGCGAATAGTAGTAGATCGACACCCAGCCCCGACATTTCCTTAGCCGAGTTGATAGTATCCTCTCTTGTAGATGGATAGCTTGGCTTGTAGCTTATTGGCCTAAACCGATGAGTCAGCCCGGCTCTTGAAATAGATAGCTCACCCATTTCCCCTGATGGGGCTAATATAACTCCGTCAAATACATCTCTTACATATCTCAAGGCACGGGCAGCTCTATCTATAGATCTCTTCTGTAATCCTCTGATTAAAGCCTCCCTGACAGTATCTGGATCATCAGTACCTTTCTTCCCCAAGGGGCCCCCAAGACCAGCTATTGGATTAACTATTAGGCCTATTTTATGCTTTTGCCTTCCTATATATACCCCCCATTCTCTACCTAATGTGTGTAAAAAGATTGACAGGTATTTTCCCTACGAGGAGTTCAGGGTAGGTCAGAGGGAGTTCATGGAAGCGCTCTGTAATTCACTGATAGGTGAGGGACTAAGTGTTATAGAGGCACCTAACGGGATAGGTAAGACATCTGGGATCTTAGCCACATTATCTTACTTAGCTAACGAGCATGGCTTGTCGTTCCTGTATTTTGTTAGGACTCATAGGCAGATAGATAGGGTGATGGAAGAATGCAAGAGAATTCCAGATCTTAGGGTAGTAGCTATGAGGGGAAAAGGAGAACTGTGCAAGAATGAGCAAGTTAAAAAGTTAGGAAGCTATGTCTTAGTTAACGCAAAATGTAACTTACTTAGGGAAACTGGAAAATGTGATCTATACAACATAACCAGTAAGGAAGGAACATCGTCTCATCCTACGAGGTGCTACGATCCTATAACCGATTATGGAGGTAGTGGTTGTCCATATTACGATACTCTGAAGACGATTAGGAAAAATAAATGTCATGTCATAGTTTTATCGTATAACTACCTACTAAACCCAGAAATAGGTGAAGAGTTCCTAAATGGATTGTTGAAGAGGGATTTATCTATAGTAGTTGATGAAGCCCACAATCTCAAAAGGTACTGGTTGAATCGCTATATAAAGAGGGTTGAACTAGATCTTCTGGACTGCAGTCTAGGATCAAGAGTTTCTGAGCTATGCCACACTATATGTGATCTCGTAAGCTCATTTAAGAGGTCAAAACTGGATTTTCTGATGATACCAAAAGAGTATATCAAGTCAAGACTCATAAAATGTCTAGATTCACCAAAGTTCATAACAGATCTACAAGATGTAGGATGTCTGCTCAGGGAGCTAATTGCTGACATTGATAGATCTAGATTTGTATTACTTGAGGAAGAGAAAATGCTATTAGCACTAGAGAACGTGTTAAAGTTTGAAGAATTAATAGAACGGTACAGATCTGTCTCTCTAATTTCTGGAACATGGGGAGGAAAGTATGCAGTAAATATGGAATTCAGTAAAAAGCTGAACTTCATTGAGATATCTCTGCAAAACTGGGGGATAACTAGGGTGTTTATAACAGAAGATTTCACAACTAGGTACGTCGAGAGGGGGAAATCAGAATATTACAGGTTAGCTACGGTCTTAGCTGATGTATCTAATTACGTTATAGGGAACATGGGCATCTTCGCAGCATCATACGAGATCCTAAGCGGTATAATCAGCGTCGGATTTGAGCACTTAATGAATAAGCCGGTTTTCATAGAGAGTAGGGATTCCAATGCATGGGAGAACCGAATACTGGTGGAAAAATTTAAGAGATCTGCATCTAATGGAGCTATCTTGCTAGGGGTACAGGGGGGTAAGAATAGTGAAGGAGAAGATTTCCCTGGTCTCCAGATGACAACTTCTATAGTGGTAGGACTACAACTCCCGAGGCCGGGAATAGAAAGCAGCTTATTCAGGATGTACTGGACAGATACGTATGGATCATTTAAATTAGATTTCCTATACAGTAGTAGAGCTGCCTTTCAAGCAGCAGCAAGACCTGTTAGAGGGCCCAAGGATATTGGCTTCATAGTATTCGCAGATAAACGGTTCTTAAATAGAGAGATCATCAGAATGATGCCTAAATGGATGAGATATAAGGTAGAATCGGTTTCACTTGAAGAATTACCTGATAGAGCAAGGGAATTCTTTAATGAAATAAGGCACAGCTATCAAGGTGCCCCTGATGGAACTAGTAATTACAGATGATGCCAAAAAAGCGGAGTTGATCAGAAGAGAGGTTAAGGATCTCCTCGAAGAGGACAGGAAGGTAGTAATCTTGGTATTTGAACCATTGAACCTGATGTCATTAAACCTCCACACCATCGAAGGTGCTGAAAGAATCTCTATAATAAACTCGGTTGTAGGGGAAGAGAGTAAAGCAATAATGATCATGGCATCACTCCTTACTAAATACGGGGGTGGGATAGTAGATGAGATCTATGGTAGATATGTAATTGAAGCCAGTTCCAGCTCAAGATATCATATCCCTAAACTTCAGAGGAAGTATATATTCCTCGTATCTCTCCTCAGATATATTGAGATCTTGAGTAATTCTAAGGTAATTACGCTTACCTCGGTAAAGGAACCAGAAGATTGGTTCCTCAAGCTGTTCGATCAAATTTCATATAATGGAGGAAGTCATCATGTATGACTTAGGGCTACTTGCTCTAAGATCCATTTGGTATGTGCTACCGTCATACTTCGCTAATATGGCACCTGTGTTACTTGGTGGAGGAAGACCTTTGGATATGAATATGAAATTTATTGACGGGGAAAGACTATTGGGAGAACATAAAACTATAAGAGGATTCCTATCTGGGGTTTTAGTTGGTACAATAGTGGGCTATGTTCAAGGAAGGCCTCTAAGCGGCTTTCTCTTATCTTTTGGGGCCATGGTCGGTGATGCATTTGGATCGTTCATCAAGAGGAGATTGAAATTAAGGCCAGGGGCTTCAGCTCCTTTGCTAGATCAAGAGGGGTTCTTAGTGTTCTCGATCGTATTTTCTTGGTGGGCTGAACCAATTAGTCTAGATATGGTTACATTTCTACTAATCACTACGCCTATCTTACATAAGGTGACGAATATAGTGGCATATCGCCTAGGATTAAAGGAGGTCGGTCACTAGTTGAAGAAAGATAGGGTTATAGAAACTCTCAAAGGGAAGGTTCCCGATATTATCATAAGTAAAATCCTAAGGAGAGGGTTATCTCTAGAAGAGATAGTAGTAATGTCTGATCTCGAGCTGGCCGAGGAATTAGGTATAGATAAAGGAATAGCTAGTGAGATACTGAGGGCGCTATCTAAAGAGTTCTTAAAACCGATCACCGCAGATAAGCTTTTGACTAGGAGGAAAACAGTTCTATCTTCTGGAATAAGGGACTTAGATAGACTACTTAATGGCGGATTGCCTGTTAACACAATTACCGGAATCTATGGTCCCCCAGGTTCAGGTAAGACACAGCTATCCCTACAGTTCACAGCAAGATCTCTGCTAGACTTGGATAAGGGGGGGCTATCTACTAGGGAAGCTATTTTCATAGACTCTGAGGGCTCATTCGAGCCAAGGAGGTCCCTAGATTTTCTGAAACTAAATGGTTTAAAGGAAGAAGATCTATCCAGAATAAGGGTCCTAAGTGCACCTGGACCCTATCAACTCAAAGAGTCTTTGAGGTATGCCTTAGACCTTGTAAGGAAGGGTATCACTAGATTCGTATGCATCGACTCTATCTCCCATCCATTTAAAAGGTATAAGGGATTTAGAGAGCTATATAAGAGGCAAAGTGAGCTGCAAGAGTCCTTAAATATATTAAAGAGAATTGCTGAGCTTGGAGCTGTTGTACTAGCGACAATTCATGCTACTAAATGGGGCAAGGAGGTTATCTCAGTGGGGGGCTTTGTATTAGGGCACATTCCTCAGAATATGCTTCATCTAAAGAGGGTAAGGGAAAATATAGTAATTGTAACACTAGAAGACTCCTCCTATCTCCCTCGCGGACAAGCAGCCTTTAGGATAACCAAATATGGTATAGAGGACATCTGATAGTACAATTTGTGGGTTATTTCAAAGGTTAAAAGGTGTCAAGGAACATATCACTGGTGCTGATGATGATGGGTTACGATGTTCCTGAAGACAGATACTATACCAGAACTCATGAATGGGTAAAGCTAGAAGATGGTAAGGCTAAGATAGGACTTACTTCCTATGCGGTTGAGGAATTAGGAGATATAACGTATGTGGAGATTAGGCCAATTGGCACCTCAGTTAACCAGGGCGATGAAATAGGATTCGTAGAAAGTAGTAAAACCACGGAGAAGATATACTCTCCAGTAAGTGGTGTAATTTCTGAAGTAAACGAGGAGGTAGGTGTGGTAACAGAAGGAAGCGAAGAGATACCTATGGGGTTAGAGGCAATATCAGAGGACCCCTATGATAAAGGGTGGCTAGCTATTTTAGAGGTGCGAGATGACGTTAAAGAGGAGATGAAGAACCTTTTGTCCTCTGATGATTACAGAAAGCTCTTGGAGGAACATCATTAGATGAAAGGCTTCATCAAATCTATCAAGGATCCCATCCATGGCTATGTCGAGCTAACCGATCTAGAAATAGACCTATTAGATACACTCCCACTCCAAAGGCTGAGAAGAATAAAGCAGCTCCCGGGGTCCGAGTATGTTTACCCTGGGGCTATCAATACGAGATTTGAGCATTCGTTAGGCGTTATGCACCTGGCCGGTCTTATGGGTGAAAGACTCGCTGAATACATAGGAGAGGAGGTCTCTACGGAGCTAAGAGCGGCAGGGCTTCTTCACGATATTGGTCATGGACCGTTCTCTCACTCATTTGAATCCATCTTAAGGGAAAAGACAGGTATGTCTCACGAAGATGTAAGTGTACTTCTTATTCGGAAGACGGAGATCTCCGATATAGTGAACAGGCATGGCCTTAACGTTTCCGACATATGCGACTTAATAAGGGGGAAACACAGGAGGAAGTCGCTTTCTAAAGTGATTAACTCATCTGTTGATGCCGATAAAATGGATTATACTGTGAGGGATTCCTATCACACTGGGGCGGGGTACTCTGTAGACATTCATAGAATAGCCATAAATGTGATGGAGATAGAAGGGGACTTAGTCATCCATATGAGGGCCCTAGAAGCCGTTGAGTCCCTACTTATGGCTAGGCTTCTATCCTTCAGGACAATTTATTACCATAAAACCTCTAGGGGTGTCCAACTGATGCTAGAGCTTGCTATGAAATCGATAGCTGATGAATTAAATCTAGAGGAAATTATTGATGATCCTAGTGTATTCTTGGAGTTAGACGATTATAGCGTGTGGGAACTCATGAAGAGGGATGAGCATAGCAGGGATATAATAAGGAAACTTATGAGGAGAGAGATACTGAAACTAGTTGCTGAGTGGCATGATATAGAGCTATCTATGGAGGAGTTAGATAAAATAAGGGAAGAATTATCGAAAAGATCTGGGATTAGTAAGAATGATATCATAATAGACGTTCCTAAGATCGCTTTCGTTAAACCGCACGATCTACCCATGTTATGGAAAGATGGTAAGTTATATGACCCTCTAAAAGCATCACCAGTCCTCAGCAGATTAGAACAGACTTTTCCTTCCCTAACTAGAATTTACACATGGCCGCATCTCAGAAACAGTCTTAGAGAGATAATTAGAAACAAGGGACCAGCGAGCTTCCTGTAAGCTTATAGAGGGACATTAAACATGGCTACATTAAAAGAGGAACACGTAACAGCAATTAATTTTAATTGTCATGGAACTACTCTCCCGGTAGAGTTAGTTAAACATGCCAGCTTGAGGTGATATCATATACTGACTGAGAGCTATATTCTCTGCGGGGAGAGCTGTAGAGATGTAATTTCCCTCCTTCTAATAGCCCTATCTAGGCTTCATGGGCTTCATGAGGAGAAACTGCTGCTCTCAGGCCATACCCCTCACCCTAAGCAGGGGTATGTATCATATGAAATCTTAAAGCTAGAAGAAAGGGGGAAATCACTCCCATTTGTAAAGGAAAATGCCATGGATCTAATACTCAGGGTTCTACATGGTCCAGAGGATCCTATAGGAAAGGTATACAGGTTTAATGTGATATTGAGATATTACTACTTACGGGATGAGAAACCGACATACCTTAAGAGAGATGTATACCATGTACAATTAGAAGGGATCAGTAAGGGGGCATTAGCATTTTTCTCCCTTAGGAAGGGACTAGCTAGAATCACACCGGAGGATTTAATCTCCAGACTTATTAAAAAGACTCGAACTATTAAACAAAATGCAAAAATTAGCTACGCGTCCTTCCCTGACGAGCTAAATTCCTGCGTATAATTAGGGTCTTCCTTATAGCATCTAGGAGCATATTTATCCTCCTTAGCGAACCCTCATCCAGTGATTCACCTGCTTCGTAAAGTGCCCTCTCTAGGTGTCGCACGAGGTCTCCTAACATCTTATCTAATGCTAATCTGTGCTCCTCTAATTTAGCCTCCTCATCTGACTCAACTAAGATAACTTTGGTTCCACAAACTACACATAGAACCTCTCCGCTGGGGGTTTCAAACAGAGGTGAATCGCATATGGGACAAGTATCTGGAAGCATTTTCCATCCCTTAAGCAGGGCTTCTGCTAGCTTCCGGCTCCTCTCATTCTGATTAGCATCCCGTTTTTCCATATTCCAGCTACCCAATTACTCATGAGGGTAACAATTTTTAAGTCGACTTGGGACCTTACATGGAAACATCTAATTTGGGAGGTGGTTAACTATGGCTACTAAAAAGTCCCAGAAGATTAAGGAGTATGAACAATTTCTTGCGGAGGCCATGCAAAGGTTAGATAAAATATCTCAAGATAGGAGTGTCCCAAGAAATATAAGAAGGGCGACTACAGAGGCTATAGAATCTTTGAGAGATGAAAATTTTACCTATGGAGTTAGAGCTAATAAGGCAATCTCAATCCTCAATGAGATAGTAAATGATATAAATATGCCTTTCCCGACTAGGTCGGAGATACTCCTAATAATAGGGCTGTTGGAGAGAATACGTGATTAAAAACAGCTTGTGAATCCCACTATGAGATTCGACAAATCAAAGATATTAATTTATTTTTGAGCCTAATATTCTCTAAAACTATCAATTTATTATCTAGCGACCCCTCTCCTAAGTACCTTTTAATGTCCGATAGTGCCGATAGCATATAGGAAAGTAGAACCTCTAGATTCTCTCCTGTTATTTCATTCTCTAAGAGTTCTATAATCTTCTCGATTCCACCTATTAACCCCTCTAACTCGCTACTGACTTCGGGGAGTTGCTTTCTTACTCTTAGTAATTTATCTAGGACCTCCCTTAAGAACTCTGAGTATGTTCTAGCTCTGTCCCTGGGCACATAATCATACGGGCTACAGCAAAGCTGTACAGATTCTATCAAGCTCCCTACAATGTTAGCAGATAGAATCAATTCCCTCAAAGCACCTCTCCTCTCGAGGGGATCTTTTCTCATGACTTCGGATGTTAATTTTTCTTTAGCCCACTTAAGTTGATATTCTGCATCAGATAGCCTTTTGGCAAGTAGTGACAGCTCTTCTTTTAATCTTACTATTGCTTGGGGACCATATTCTTCTAAGAACCTCCTGAAAGACTCTTTATCCACATCAGCTAATTGGAGTACTTCTTCAGGAATGTCTGTCGATAAGTCGTCGAAGCAACGTACCCCCGTCTTATACAAGATCTTCGCTAATTCTTTTCCTTTTTTTTCACCGAAATAGCTTTTTAACGAGTTTTCTAAGTACTCAGAAACTCCCCTCGACCTTCTACTCATATGTACCCTCCATATAAACTCAAGGAGTGCCGGGGGAGGGATTTGAACCCTCGACCTTCCGGTCTTCAGCCGGACGCTCTCCCTCTGAGCTACCCCGGCAGCAGATGGTGGACCGGGGGGGACTCGAACCCCCGACCTCCCGCATGCCAAGCGGGCGCGCTACCAGCCTGCGCCACCGGCCCCAACATTCCTGTAGTGGTTGGAGGAATTTTAACTTTTTCTCTCTACTGACAGAATGCCTCTCATTGACTATATACTAGGGAGTCAAGTTGGTATTGTAAACATAATTGGGTGTATCTTGGGACGAGAAATTAGCTAAACTACTCTAACTCCCTTCCACCTTATTTTGTTTGCCCATTCGTATTTCCTCATACGCTTACTCTTCCCAAATCCACAGGATGCGCAGTATTTCTTCCTAATGTTATATGAATGCCTCCCGCACCTTCTACATCTTATATGCGTCTTTCCCCTACTCCTTCGTCCCATTGAAGGGGTTCCCTTAACCATCTTCTAAGTCCCTCCTCTACCTTTACTTACCCAATCTCTCCTATCTTAGGAGTTGATATGGCAATTACGTTATCTCCCCTTATTAAGACTCTCTTCCCAATTCTATTCTGAACATTCTCTCCCTCAGGGGTAGTATAGATCTCTTCTGCATTATCGAGTATCAAGTTCAGATGGTTGTCGTAGGACCTCAGAATGCCTCTAATGAAAATGCCATTCTTTAATGATACTAGTATGTTTGTATTCATGCTCTTAGAAAGGTATCTCATGGCGCTAGACATGTTTGCTCCCTCTTGGTCAGCTAAGGGTTATTGCGCCGGTCCCTTTTAAATAAATTTTGGAGTCGAGTGGAATCCATCTCAAAATCCTCCTCTCATAACCATGAATTCTAGTAAGGGCTATCTCTGCTATATTTCCTATGAACCTTGGAAGGGACAGTTTATCTAACTGTGAATTGGAGAAATGATCTCCAAAAGCCTAATGCTTCTATCGAGAAGTCTTTAAATAGTGAGGAGAGGGAGAAATTGTGAAAATAGAGAGGGGGTTGTATCTTGGGATTCTTCAGGAAGTTATTCGGTAGAGGGGAAGAGGAATACGAAGAAGAGGAGTACGTGGAAGAAGAGGGTTTTGGTGAAGAATCTGAGTATGAAGATATCGACTATGCAGTAGAGCCCACTAGAACAAAGGTCCTATCAGAGAAGGCAATTACAGTCAAACCAATGAGTTTGAGGAATGCAGAGGATGTGGAACAAGTTCTAAATGAGATCAGCGAAGGAAATATAATTCTCTTAAGATACGATGATCTCGTAGCTGAAGGGGAAGAAAGGCTTAGATTCATAATACAGAGACTAAAAGAGAGAGTACTTGAAATGGGAGGGGATTTAGTCTTAATAAAGGATAGGGGATATCCTCCAATTTTAATCGTTCCAAGATTCGTCGAGATTTGGCGTAGACCGGAATAACCTCCACTAAACAAATTTTATGCTAGCTTAAAGGTTTCTCCTATGTGAGGAGCAGATATCCTGATTCCTTGTATGCTCTTATGGGCTAAGGGTATGAAGGACCTTATTTTACTCTCCTCACCATGAACTAGGAAGACCCTGTGGGGCTTAGGTTCCACACTCATTAAGTATGTTAGAAGCTGCACCTTATCTGCATGGGCTGAGAAACCCTCAACAACATGTACTTTAGCCTTCACAGGCATCTTAGTTAGCTCTCCATCCTCATTGATGATCCTAATTTCCTCTATTCCCTCCTTAAGTCTTCTTCCCAGTGTATCTTCCGCTTGATAGCTAACTAGAACTATTGAATTTCTCTCGTCAGACACCATAAGCCTCAGATAATCAATACTAGGTCCTCCTGTGAGCATGCCAGATGGTGCTATTATTATCGCGGGCCCGCCGGTAGTAACATCCGGCCTCTCATCTGGAGTACTTACGAAGTTGAAGTGAGGATCGGTGAAGGGGTCGCGATCCTCTTTAAATACTCTGTTCCTGACGTAGGAAGACAAGAAGTCTGGGTAAGCTGAGTGAATTGCTGTAGAATCATAAATCATACCATCTAAGTAAACCGGTACATCTGGTAGCTCATTTCTCCTGAATCCATCCACTAGCGAAAGCATTACTTCCTGGGCCCTTCCCACTGCTAGGGCGGGTATTAGTACCTTCCCTCCCCTCTCTGTGGTCTCTCTTATAATGGAAAAGAGGGACTCCTCCGCCTCTTTAAGTGATGGGAGGACGTCTCTCTCCCCGCAATAGGTGCACTCCATTATAAGAGTCTCGACTCTTGGGAACTTCCTAGCTGCCTTATCTAATAACTTAGTATCCCTGAATCTGAAGTCTCCCGTGTACAGTATGTTATGCCTAGCACTCTCTATGTTCAGGTGAGCCAGACTAGATCCTAATATATGGCCTGCATTGTACAGAGTTAGCTTTATATCCGGAGAAATGTCGACAGTTTCTCCATAGTCCAGTACGATCATATGGTTCATGAGGTTGACCACATCCCTCCAAGAGAAGAAGGGGATAATACCCATTTTCTGGGATAGATTGATGTAATCATATAGGAGGAGCATTATCAGATCTCTAGTTGGCTTAGTCAGGTAAACGGGACCTCTATAACCATACTTGAACAGAAGAGGGAGTACACCAGAGTGATCTAAATGTGCATGAGTGACTACAACAGCATCTAGCTCATCAAGCCTGAATATAGGTAGGTCAAATCTAGGGAATGGATTTTTTCCTCCAACACTCACGCCCGCATCTAAGAGAACTGTGCTCTCGTTTGTATTGACTAAAATTGCACTTCTACCTACCTCTCTAGCAGCCCCTAGGAATGTCACGAAAAGACCTCTATTAGCTCCTATGGGTTGTCTATATATCCTAAAGGAGAGCTTTCTCATGATTTTCTTTCTATCAGAAGATCCAGATATCAGTATGTTGTAAAATGTGTCCAGAAATGCTGACTTGATCGTAGGAGCTCGTATTATAATGGGCCTCCATCCCGTTTCTTTCAGTATCTCTAATATATTTGATCCTCCCTTCCCGACGACATAACCCGTTCTCTTAGCTACTATGTAGACCTCACTCGTCTCATGTACAAATTTTATATCTATTATCTCAGCCTTCGGTGGAATGAGTTTCCTTATAAACTCCACAGCAGAGCTTTCGTCCTTGAGGGGTTTAGAAGCTAGAACTATTATCTTCTTCTTTAGAGTCTTAGCCGCGTTAGTAATGGCATCAGGTACATCTAAGATCTCCCTAGGATTCTCTGCATATACTACCACGAAAGGTCCTTCAAGCTCAACCTTGGTTATCTTCGTGTATCTGGAGAGATATTCTCTTACCCTCCTCTTGATCTGGTCAGTTGTTACACTCTGCAAGAATAGGCCCCCACATGATTAGATCAGTTCTTTCCACAACTTTCTTATCTCTTCCTTAGGAATAAACACCACTCCCTCATACCTCGTTATTGTTACTACATCTATACCATCGCCTGTAGCTGAATCTCTTTGGAGGGCTGCAATCATTGCTGAAAGAACTAGCCTGAGAGCCTCATCTCTAGACATATCAAGAGAGTAGCCCTCCTCTATAACTGATATAGCTACGGGTGAGCCAGATCCCGTTGCTAGGTAATCCTCCTCCGTTAAAGTTCCATAGAAATCCACATTAAATAGATGGGGACCTTCTCTATCTATTCCACCTACTATTAGATGAGCCATCAGGAAAAGAGGGCGGTAGTTCCTGAGCATGACAGATAACAGTTTCGCCATCCCTCTTATACTCATAGATCTTTCCATGTCCAATCTGTACAGCTCAGATATTGATGTAACATTATTCACTAGATACTGACCATCTGCTACTAGCCCAGATATGGTTGCTACAGCATAGTCCGTCAGTTTTATTGTTTTAACAGCGCTCTTACTAGCCACAAAAGTACCACTCGTAGCTCTCTTGTCTGAAGCTATGATCACACCATCCTTGAACTTCACTCCGACCGTCGTGGTCCCCTTCAACAAACCTCTCAGATTATCCAGAACCCTCACAGGATTTCTAGCTTTTACATCACTCATGTACATATAATCACCTTAACAGATGCAATACTGGCGAAGTAGCTTCCCATCTGATGGGTCGGAATTGAATTAAAAGGATTCCGCTGAGAAGGCGTCAGTGAGGATAACATGCCCTATGAGGAGAGAAGGAGCCTAGTTCCAGCTGAATTAGCTTTTGAAGGGTTTAGGTTCATCTTTGAAGGAATTACGGATACTTGCAAGAGTTGCAGACTAAAATCAGCCTGCGTAGAAGGGCTGGAGGAAGGAAGAGTATATGAAGCAGTAGAGATTTTTTCAAAAAAGAGATTCGAATGTCCTTTGCACGGAAAGCTAGTCCTAGCAACATTAAGGAGGGCTAACATACTGATAGCGCTACCCTCTGGAGTGATAGAAGGAGCAACAATACACTATAGACCAATAGAATGTGAGCTAGTTACTTGTAAAAACTTCCAGTACTGTAGGCCGGATGGTCTGAAACCGGGGGATAAGATTAGGTTAGTAAGGGAGGTCGGGCCGTTCAAGCCATTGTGTGGCAAGACCTCCGGGTTTAAGATATATGAGGTTGAGGTAAGATATTGATTAGGATTGAGACGTACTTTCCTCTCTTCCTGGTATTTCGAACTCTTCTACAAATCTAACCTTTTTAATACTCTTAACATGCCTCATTATCAGCGATAAGGCACGTATCTTCCTAGAATAAGCATCTCTTAACACATAAGCTTTAGAGGGTAGCTCCACCGTGACCACACTATCTCCAGAGGGCGAAGCCTTTATATCTTCAAACCCGACGTCAAAGGCATCAGCCACTATTACTCGGACTTTGTCAACATCCCCCTCAACCTTCCTGACGACTTCTCCCTCAATAACGAGTTCCTTCCCTGCAAGGGGGTGGTTAAAATCTATGGTGACTCTTCCACCAGTTACTGACTTCACAATCCCTCTCTGCCCATCGATATAGACAAACTCACCGATCTTTGGCTGTATTCCCTCTCTCTCAAGCCTTTTGACTGAAAATACCTTAATTTTACTTCTATCGTAATTGCCATACGCCTCTTCAGGTCCAAGCTTGACCGAGAAACTCTCTCCTTCATCTAGTTGCAATACCTTCTCTAGGACCTTGGGAAACAAGTTTGTCTCGCCAGGTATGACAAGGATAGGCAGGTATACTGAGTCCTCTAAATAGATACCACTCCCCTTAGCTACCTCTTCTCGTGTAGTTTGGTATACTTCACCCGTATTGGCATCTTTTACCGTGAGATCTATTAGTACGAAGGGTCTATCTGCCAACCCAAACACCTATGAGCTATAAGAAAGCAGGTTAATAAAATTGACCTATTATCCCTTAACCACACCCATTGGTCTAAGCCTCGCCACAAGTCTAGCTATACCTGCCCTATGAGTTACATTTACTACTTCATCTACATCCTTATATGCCCCTGGTGCTTCTTCGGCAGCAACCGCATATGAAGCCGGCTTCACTATAATCCCCCTCTCCGCAAGCATTTGGACTATCTGGGTACCTCTATATATCCTCTTAGCCCTAGATCTACTCATAACCCTACCAGCGCCATGCGCAGTAGTTCCAAAGGATTCGCTCATAGCCCTGTGAGTACCAACCATTAGGTAAGATGCCGTTCCTTGAGATCCAGGTATCAGCACTGGCTGGCCAATGCTCTTATAATCACTGGGAATGTCTGGATGGTCTGGTGGGAATGATCTAGTAGCCCCTTTTCTGTGAATGAATACCTTTACTTTCTTACCATCTATATCATGCTCCTCAAGTTTAGCTATATTATGTGCTACATCATAGATAAGCCACATACCTATATCCTCCGCGCTTCTCCCGAACACCCTCTCGAACGACTCTCTTACCCAATGTGTTATCATCTGTCTATTGGCCCAAGCATAATTCGCGGCACCTTTCATAGCTTTAAAGTATTTTTGGGCGGTCTCTGAGCTAGTATAGGCACAGATAAGCTGCTTATCTGGTAACCTGAAATCTAAAGATCCTACTCTTGATAACATTAGCCTTAGGTAATCATCTGCTACTTGATGACCAAAGCCCCTGCTACCTGTATGTATCATGGCCGTCACTTGACCCTCGTGCAGTATCCCCATAACCTTGGCTGTCTCGGGATCGTAGATCTTATCAACTATTTGGACCTCTAGGAAATGATTCCCACTACCTAAGGTCCCGAGCTGAGGTGCACCTCTCTCCTTTGCTCTCCTACTGATCACAGATGGATCAGCTCCCTCCATCATTCCACCTTCCTCTGCATGCCTTAGATCACTCTCCCATCCGTAACCGTGTTCTACGGCCCACCTGGCTCCCATCAGGATAACCTCATCGAGCTGCTGTGGCGTCAACCTCAACTTGCCTCTGCTGCCCAATCCCGAAGGGACATTGGCGAATAGGGTGTCGACCAGATGCTTCAGCTTGGGTCTGACCTCGTTCTCGCTCAGATCGGTCCTTATCAGCCTGACCCCGCAGTTATGGACGATCATCCCGTTGGCCACGAAGTTATGGGCCCTGTGCTCGACGCCGACATCGTAGAACTCACTGTAGGAGGGCCTCACCCTCTCGACCCTCTCGACCCTCTCGATGACCATGCCTCCCCTCAGCCCGTGGGCATCGACGAACTCCTCGAAGGTCGGGAACCCCTTCGGGGGCCTAGCGTCCCCCACTGGGTAGTAGAGCGAGCGCTCGACGAACCTCCTGTTCACCACATCCTTCACGGATTCGTAGGCCTCCTTCAGACTTCCTGTCCTCCTGTGGACCTCCTTGGCCCTCTCTGCTGCCTCACGCCTGATCTCCTTCACCCTCTCTTTCCTGACGAGGTATGCATAGGCCCAGAGACCCCTCTCCTTCTTCCTAGGATCGTACTCGTAGCCCACTCTTCCTAGGAAGTTCCTTACGTTCTCGTCCCCCTCTATCGCGAGCCTGTATGAGACACTTCCCTCCACGGTCTCTACCCGGTATATGAGGCTCGATACACCGAACTCCCTGAGCAGGCCCGCTATGTCCTTCAGGTAGCTCAGGAGGCTGTCCTCAAGCCCTAACCTCTTGTGCTGGGTGAGGTGTATCGGGAGGGGCGTGTACCTCTTGAAGATGGGTGCGCTACCGTCAGCCCCGAAGAGGCCGGCCAGAAAGTTCCTCTTCACCCAGAGAGGCGCCTTCCTTATCCACTCAGGGACCGAGAAGGGGACTTCCGATTTCCTACCCTTGGGCATCCCGAGCCTCTCCATCAGCAGGGCGAAGGACCTGCTGGCCACCCTGAGCTCCGAGTTATCGCCCCTCCTCACGTAAAGGCTCGCGCTCACTCCCAGCCTCTTCAGATCCCTCCGCACCTCCTCCAGCTTATCATTTAGGCCGTAGAAGGAGATGTGAAGCCTCCCTGACATCTCCCCGAGGTGGCCGTCCCCCATCGCGAAGCCAAGCAGCCTCGCTATTGTACCTATCCTCGGGTCCTCCCAGCGCAGAGGGATCAGGCCCCTCTCCTTCAGGTACTTCCTCACCTGAGGATCCTCGAAGGCGCTCTCATCGAGCAGCACCCCGCTCCTCTCCTCGTACTCCACGCCCTCAAACGGGTACACGACGATGGAATCGCCGGCCCTCAGCTCCCCCATCTGCCTGTAACCCTTGGGGGTCAGGACGGGGTGATCTGCGCTGCCTTCGAGGGAGCGGCCCGTCTCGGTGATCAGCCTGATCGCGAACTCATCGGCCTCCCTCACGGCCACGAAGAGCAGGTCCGAGTAATCGTTGTGACCCTCCTCGGCATCGTAGACCCTGAGGCCGTGGGGCCTCTTGGGGAGGTCCGAGAGCCTTATCCTGAAGCCATGCTCCGTCAGGACCTCCGAGTCCGGGGAGAGGCAGTTGATGTCAAAGCCCACGCCTCCAGGGCTTATCACTCCCTCGTAAGCATCGAAGGCAGCTACCCCCCCTATGGGGAACCCGTAGCCCTCATGTATGTCCGGCATGGCTATCGAATACTTGTAAATGCCGGGGAGGGTTGCTACATTAGCCAGTTGCTCCACGGCTCCCCTCTCTATCTGCTTCATCAGCTTCTCACTGGCGAAGACCAGCCCAGGAACCCTCATACCGGGTTTGTAATTCTTCGGTAATTCCCACCTTACATCATCGATCTTCTTGAATAGAGATTCTATCCCCAAGTATTTCCACCCGGTGAATCACTCTAGCGATCTATATATAAGTGTGTTATCGCCCATAATGTTGAATGGTGGTACGCTCTGAGGCTTAAGAAACACTTGGGGCAGCACATAATGATATCTAAAAAATGGCTTAACGTTATGGCAGATCAGCTTGAAATAACCCCAGATGATATAGTAATAGAGCTTGGAGCTGGAACAGGTAACCTCAGTGCTGAACTACTGAAGAGGAGGCCTAAGAAGCTAGTATTAGTAGAGAAAGATCCTGAAATGATCCATAGACTTAGAGAAAGGTTTTCAGATGATAGTAGGATTGAAATCTTAGAGGTAGATATTAAGAGGATATTCCCCCTCCAAGGTTATGATAAAATAGCTTCTAATCCACCTTACTTACTATCATCCTTCTTAGTCATTGGATTAGTGAAGAGTAGATTTAAGAGAGCAGTTATCACCTTTCAAAAGGAGTTTGCAGACAGATTATTAGCTGAGCCAGGTACTCCCAACTACGGTAGCCTCTCAGTAATCTCCTCTTTATGTTTTAAAATGAGGAAGGTGGCTACCGTTGGACGTAGTTCATTTATTCCTCCTCCCAAGGTGGACTCCGCTATTCTGGTAGTAGAACCAAGAGATATCCCAGATAGCCACAAGGAACTACTGATCAAATATTCCAAGCTCATATTTTCAAGGAGGAAGAGGACTCTTAGGAAGATACTAAGTCCTATACTCCATGATATTGCTGATAAGGCCCCCTACTCTAATAGAAGGCCATATCATTTGAGGCCTGAAGAGGTTCTCGAGGTGGCTTCATGGTTAGAGGAGGTATTACTAAAATAAGAGGAATAGCTTTTTCCCCAGACGCTGAAGTATATATGCCTGCAGAGGATACTCTTTTGATGGTAGATGCCCTCAACGAGCTATCAAGCTCTCTAGAGGGATTAAATTGCCTAGACGTCGGGACAGGAACCGGGATCCTAGCCATATATATGGCTAAACTTGGGTGCTATACTGTGGCAGCTGATATATCAATAAGGGCCGCGCATTTAGCGAGAATTAACTCCGAGATGAACGATACCTATGTAGAATCAGTCCAAGGTGATCTGATGAGCTACTTCAGAGATAGTTCATTCCATATAATAACTTTCAATCCACCCTACATACCAGAGGAGATTGACCCCAACATAGAACTGTCGGTTGCATGGGCTGGAGGTTCTAATCTAGGTAGGGAGCTCATAGATAGGTTCTTAGAGCAGTTACCTAGGTTATTGAAGGAAGAAGGGGTGTCTTTTCTACTTAATTCAAGTCTAAATAATCCAGAACTCACTTTACGTAAAATAGAGGAATTAGGCATGCATGGGAGTATAATAAAAAGGTTAAAGCTGCCTTTTCATGAGTTAATCGTATGGAAAATTAGCCGCGGGAGAACTGAGCATCTCTGATCTGTTTTACCATCCTATAATGTTTCCTACAGAGCGGAATTTTCTTCCCAGGCTCTTCTTTGAGCCTTAGTTTTAGCTCCTGAATGAAAGGCAGGAATGATCGATCAACTTCCTTTGTAGCAGGCTCCTCACATCCTTCTACAGCACAAATTCGTTCCAACATTATCACCTCTTATCCTCAACGGGCCCGGGGGGACTCGAACCCCCGACCTCCGGCTCCGGAGGCCGGCGCTCTGTCCATGCTGAGCTACGGGCCCGTTAATGAAATACATACCTACGTTAAAAACAATTAAGTCATGGGTCTGACGGAGAATAAAGGCCTCACTTAAGCGATAGGGAATAAACATTCTAACAGAGAGATAGTCCATGGAAAGGCTTAGTAATTCGATGAAGGAGAGCGGCGTAAAAACTACTTCTTCGCCTTAAACTCAGTATAGCCGCATTTCCCGCAGGTATACCTATCTGCATGCTCTGCCATGAAGGATCCACATCTAGGACAGGTTCTCCTCTTTCTAATGAGCTTATCTCCCTCTATAGAATAGAACTTCCAAACTTGGACAGATTTATGCTTCATGAGGATACCCCTCCACTCCCCTCATTCCTCCTAACTATATGTTCAGGTTCTATCATCAGAGCGAAAGCTCTGCTACTATAAGCCATCACATGAACTAGGGCCTCCTCCTTACCGTATTCTGTCCTTATCTTCCTTATGAACAGGTTTCCAATGGGTTTACCCAGCTCCTTAGCTATGGCTTCTCTGACCTCCTTTCTAGAGGGGGTTCCTCCTTGGAATCTAACCCGGACGACTATTTCCTCCCTTTGGAGCAATGGATTCTCTCTACGACTTACTATTTCCACCTCCATTTTCGCCTCCCATTCACCGAATGGGGTTTCAATATATAAGCTTCGTGCGTCACCAAACCCTTAGGGCATACATGCCTACCTTGTCATGCCCAAGCATCTTTGCAAGCTGGGATCTTAATGGGTCGGTGATCGCTACTATACCCTCCCAGTTATAGGTTAGGTCATCTGAACCGCACACAGGGCATTTATTCTCAGTTGTTAAAGCTTTACAAGATCTACATGCTCTGTACTTAGCCACTCTTCTCCTCACCACCCTTCTCCTCAATTTTACCTAGGCCGGGCTGTCTCATAGTTAGCGCGACCTTTACAATGGGCTCACCTCTCAATATGGCAGCCGGGCTTGGCTTGCTAACCGTAGTTATTCTGGCCCTTACCTTATCTCCCTTTCTAAATGTAATCTTCGCTTTTTTGCTCTGTAGTACTCCGGCTCGATGGATAAAGACATCATCCCCTAACTGAGATATGTGGACAAAACCGCTGATAGGCCCTATCGACACGAACATACCATAATCTACGATATTTTCTACCTCTCCCTCCACTACTTCATCCTTAAGTGGGAGATAGGCCATTACCTTAAACTTAGCCCTCACATAGATGTGGGGGCTACCTATAATGGACTTGCCATATCCTAGATCGGTAACTTCCAATATTTCGAGTATTAAGCCAACGTCCTTCAGATACCTGCCAACGTATTTGGAGGTAAATTGCTCTCTAAGGATCTCTCTTATATCCTTATTCATATCTATGGGCCGGATATGACCAACGTCGCTCATCTCTGTCATATAAAACAACTTACCAATCCCCCACTACGCCCTCAATTAGGCGATGGACCAATCGAAAGATTCAATCCTCCTTACTTAACCTTAACGGATCTTCAAAGACCAACTTCTTCCCGGCTCTCAGATATATAACTGGTATGCCAAGGTCAAGCAGCCTTTCTTTTAGCTCTAAATCGAATGTCACCACTACGGCGCCCTTTCCTAACTCCCTAGAGAGCTTTAGTATGTCTTCATCTGCGCTCCAATTATAGTCCTCAAAGACACTTATATTGTATCTCTCTACTATCTCTAAAGATATTCTAGCCTGAGATCTTCTCTTTCCGTCTAGATGACCCATAATCTCGCTTATTACGGACTTAGTAGTCACGAGCTTTGCCTTGGGGTATAGACGGAATAAATCATCTAGGCTTATAGACTTCTTCTCACTGAGCGCCATTAAGAAGGAGGTATCAAGTACGATATACCTGTCCTTCAACATGGACCACCTAGTGGGCCCGGGGGGACTCGAACCCCCGACCTCCCGGTTATCAGCCGGGCGCTCTGACCAGTCTGAGCCACGGGCCCTTAGTGGACCGGGGGGGACTCGAACCCCCGACCTCCGCCTTGCGAAGGCGGCGCGCTACCAACCTGCGCCACCGGCCCCGTGAGATCCAATACCCCGGCTCACTAAATAAAAATTTCTCCTATTCCCTAGTCTCGTATCTAAGTACAGCAGCTACTCCTCCTAAGGCCCTCAACTGAGTTCCCCATTCTGTATCTGAAGATATGACGAATAGTTCAGCCCCAGTCTGTTTACCTAGCTCTCCCAGATACTCGATGATGTCAGCTTCTTCACTCTCGTATATGGTAGCTCCACATGTGGGGCATTTCCAGTCTTTCAGTAAAACCTCTCTGTCTTTCCTTAATATCCTCTGCTCCTCATATCCGCACTGAGGGCATCTTATCTTGATCTTCTTGATTGGAATATCTTCAAGTACGAGTACTTTCTCCGCAGCCCCATTCATTAAGGCAGTTTCTACCTCATGAATACCATAGGCCACCTTCCCGGATTCCCTAGCCAAGAGTCTAAATACCTCCTCCACTAGGGTCTTCTCCTTATAAAGGGTAGATTCCTTTAACAGATCCTCTGCCTTGATTATCAGCTCCCTAACTCCCTGTTCTTCAGTGTAAGATAAGGGTATATTGGCTACAACCTTCTTCTGGAGCCTATAATCTAGGAAATTGCCTTCTTCAAATTTCTCCCTAGCATCTCCAGGTCCTCCTATGATTATACCCTCTAACTCACCTTCTATAGGCAAAAAAGCCTCGTTGGCCCTAATTCCTAATCTCTTGAAGAAGTCATGTACTCTCTCTTCCCTGATCCTCTCAAACCTCCTTTGAGATTGACCTCCTGCACTATGCTTTGGTGGTATGTCTGAGGACACCCAATTGAGTATCTTGTAATTAGATCCCCTAAGCAGCGCTATGACTCCGCCTCCACGATCCATTACTATTAATCCATAGGCTTTCTTCTCCCTAGCCATCTCCTCCAGAGGTTCTAAGTAGAACTCGTGATCACAAACGTATTGGAAAGACCTAACTGGCTCTGGAGGTTCTATCACATAGATCTCTATCTTCTCAGTCCCTCTATCCTTTCCTTGGGGGATTGCTCCACAGAATACAACTAGCCCATTCTCTGGTATCTTCCGGTAAAGTTTTAACCTCTGTATTATGCTCTCTATGGCACTCTGGACATTCTTTCTAGTTAACTTATCTTTTATGTTGCTTGCTTGATCATACTCATCTCTAAGATACTTTATGACATCATAAACGTTCCTTCCGGGTGGAATATACAGGGAGATGAGCTCGGTTCCTCTTCCCACCTTGCTTTTCAATTCCTTTATGAGCTTCTTGAATTCATAGCGCTCATAGGTTAGTGACATTTTTTTTTTTCACCCTGAAGATGGAGGGGGAATTCGACTTATAAAACGTCTGCCAATATAGAGCTGATGGTCATGATACAGGTAATAGTGTTCGAAGAT
Organism: Thermoproteota archaeon; assembly: GCA_027491485.1. Classification (GTDB taxonomy): domain Archaea; phylum Korarchaeota; class Korarchaeia; order Korarchaeales; family Korarchaeaceae; genus Korarchaeum. The sequence continues at coordinate 147,434 of JAOZGR010000002.1, read as the reverse complement.
CCTCTCGTCGAGAAATTTTCGCCAATTACGGACATCACACCTATGCAAGAAGTAATTGTAGGGGGTGTCAAACAATCTGAGAGGTTTGACAAGGTATTTCAATCTAGGACTAAATGGCTGGTAAGGGAATATCTCAAGGACAAAGTTCCTACAGACAGAAAACCGCTGGAAGGTGAGAGTGCTTTACTGGTAAATTCTAGGCTCATTCCTAACATGGATTTCCTCGATTTATTAGAACGAGTAGATGAAGGAGAAGCACTATTTCTAGATGGATGTCTCCTATTAGCAAAAGTAAGAGCATTCGACGAAAGTACGGTAAGGCAGCAAATAGAAGGGAAGCTTAATGTCCTTAGAAAGAGGAACCTTGCAGATAAAATTCATGTAATCAAGAATCTTTGGGATATAGCTCCTAAGGCAGTAATTTCATATCTTTCTGAGGACTTAATCAGGTTTCATATCTCCAAAGATGAGAATAGGACATTTCCTCACGAGATCGAGGATATAAGGGTAATAGGCCATCATCCAGTCTCTATATCGGAGAACATAACGGTACTAGGCCCCGTAACCATTGATGCTAGAAAGGGACCGGTTGTAATAAAAGAAGGGACCCAGATCGAACCCTATGCATACTTAAAGGGTCCTCTTTTCATAGATAAAAACACAGTGATAGTAGCGGGCTCTAGGATAGCGGGAAGTTACATAGGAATTCATGGTAGGGTAGGTGGTGAGGTTACGACCAGTATAATCTCAGACTACTCTAATAAGTACCACTTAGGGTTCTTAGGCCACAGCTACGTCGGTAGGTGGGTGAACATAGGAGCTGGTGCAATTACGTCAAATCTGAAGAATACATATGGAGAAATAAAGGTTGATGGTCAGCCCACTGGCCTAAATAAAGTTGGTGCATTCATAGGAGACCATGCAAAACTCTCAATAGGGACTATGACATATGCCGGAATTAGAATAGGAATTGCGTCTCATTTGCATGGTCTCGTTCACGAGGATGTCCCTCCCTTCACTATATATGCAAAGAGTATAGGCTGGGGTCTTTATGAGCTGGAAGTCGAATCTGCTATACGAACTTATAGGAGAATGGCTCCTCGAAGAGGTATTGACCCAGATCCAGTTGAGGAAGATCTTCTTAGATACCTATTTGAGAGGACGGAAACGATCAGGAGGAATAGGGGGGTAATTAAGGGAAGACTAAAAGCAAAGTAGAGCCGGGTGGGGGACTCGAACCCCCGTCCACGGGTCTGCAGCCCGCTGCCTATGCCACTCGGCCAACCCGGCACCGAAGTAGATTACCAGATCTAGGTAATAAGTTTTTGTCAGGATCTGTTTTGTCTGACTTGGCGTTTGATGGTGTGGAAGATAAAATCATTGAATCTTATCCCCCATCCTATTCAAAAATGAATTTACTACTGAGCATGATAAGCAAATAAGGTACTAGAAAGACAACGCATTATCGACATTCAACTGCTTTAACGGTAAATTTACTACTAGGGGAGATGCCGATCACACTCATCCGTTTGCTTGTTTTAGGATCATTGCTCACACCTAACAACGAATATACAGACATGCTCTCCATGCCTTTAGAAACGGAAGGTTATTAAGTATCATGAGTTTTAGGCCACAGATATGAGGAAGAATTAAATAATCTCCCTCGGAGTAACTTTACTTTCATTTGTTATTGGTATTTACCTTTATCCCCAAATGCCAGAGAGAATGGCATCACACTAGAATGCCCGAGACGAGTAGATGGTTATATACCAAAATTCTGGGGGATTGTTCTTGATACAGCTGACCTCTGTTGGAATACTTCTACTCTTCATTATAATCCCAAAGATAGATCCATTGAAACATAACATTGAAAAATTTAGAAAATACCATGACGTATTCGTCGTACTATTGATCATAATTTCTGCTTTATATACCCTCTAACTATCTTCTGGAATATAGGTGTTAGATTCAACATAACTCAAACTATTAGCACCGGCCTTCGGAATCTTACTCTATTACTGTGGAATCTTAATAGAAAGCGCGAGAAGAAATTGGTTCATAGGTATAAGAACTCCATAGACATTAAGCAGCGAAAAAGTATGGGAAAAGACTCACAAAGTTGGCGGAAAGTTATTCAAGATCTCCGGGATAATCGCTTTTATTGGAGTATTCTTGCGAGATTATGTGCTATTTCTAGTTCTCGTTCCCGTGATTTCGACCGCAATATATACAATCGTTTACTCTTACGAATACCAAAAGGAGACAAAATGATGATATGCGGTAGAAATTCCCCGCTTACCCCTCCAAACTACTCTATTCGGGCAACTTATATATCTGCAATAAGTTAGCAGACCCCAGGGGTCAATGTTATAAATACCATATCTCCACTAATGGATGGGGGCCCGTAGCTCAGCAAGGATAGAGCGGCGGCCTCCTAAGCCGCAGGTCGGGGGTTCGAGTCCCCCCGGGCCCGCCATGTGCGGCCGTAGTCTAGCCTGGATAGGATGCCGGCCCCCCAAGCCGGAGACCCGGGTTCAAATCCCGGCGGCCGCATACACCGATCCTTATTTTATCTCTGTGTGCAAGAATACTATATATTTTAGCTAGAGGGACAAGGGAGATTAGGTTACATCAAGAGATATCTTCCTATGGATTACTTTGAGAAACTAATGTGCTGAAGGTCCCATAAACATGAAGATGATCAGTGCGGGGGGTGGGATTTGAACCCACGCGGGCCTAATGCCCACCAGCTCCTAAGGCTGGCGCCTTGGACCTATCTCGGCCACCCCCGCCCGCCGACTTATTCTTAAGGTCAATGGTATTTAATTCTATTCTCATTCTTAGGTCAGTATTACCTCAACTAATTTTGGTATGTCCTTCAAGTCGACGAGCTCGTAGTACCTACCACTGCTAATTGAGGCAAGCTCTCTACAGAAATGAACTCCACTACTTGCCCTAAACCCTCTTATACAGACTACATTTAAGCCTTTGACCTTAGAAGCGATATACCTGGGGTCCTCACCTACGTTGTTCTCTCCATCAGTAATTAGGATATACCTCGGACTCTTTAGACTCCTACCCTGCTCGATAGCCAGAGATAAACCATCAGCTATATTTGTATAGCCTAAGGGTACTAGGTCCAGTATTCTTCCAACTATATCTATAGGATCTCCCTTCTCGCCTGCCGGCTTAATCAAGAAGGCCTCACTATTGAAGCCAACTATAGAATAACTCTCAGTTCTGACCTTGTGTGAGATTATTGCTGCAAGGGTAGCTGCTCCTAAGATCTTCTTCCCGGACATAGATCCACTAGAATCTATTACTACTACGACGGAATGACCCTTGTTCTTCTTTTCGATCCCGGCTATATCCTCGTATGTCACTGCATCTAAATCCTTTCCCTGATGCAGCAGGTACTCCAATGTCTCTTCCAAATCGAAATCCATACCGGGCTCATAGCTAGTTAATGTAAACCTACTCTCTCTTATGGCGCCCTTTCCCTCTCTCATCGTTATCTTTATTATAGCTTTGGCGACCAACCTCCTGAATAGATCTCTTGCCTTCCCATTGAGCTTCCACCTGACCTGTCGATAAAGTCTAACAGCAGCTTCAGGATTTCTCTCCAAGGAGGAGATGAACTTTGGGTTAAACTCTCCTCGAGAAATTACTCTTGCTACTAGTAATTGGCTATAATTTGAAATCCTCAGTAGAGCCTCCAAATTCCCTTCCATGACATAGTACTCGGCTGCTCTCCTTAGAACGTCATAATCATTCATTAGAGGGTCCCTGAATAGGGGAACCCTATGCCCCGCAGCTTCGTCATTCATCGGAGCCCCGGTAGGCTCCTCCTCTATTGAAAATCCAGTTCTTCTCGTGATAGGACCGATCTCACTATTTCTCTTATTAGTAGCTCCTTATTAACACCTGAATCCCTCAATTCTATTCTTTGGGGTAATGTCATCAGAGCTGCATTGTACCACCTGTTCTCGCTACCATCTAGCATACTAGCTAGCCTGGCGAGATCTATAGAAGATCTCAGAGAACCCCCTCTTGAGATCTTCGGATGCTCTCTTGTCTTTCTAACTATATCGACACTTATTTCGGCTGTTTCGGAATCTACATCGGGAACATGCCTCTTAACGACTTCAATTTCTTCTTCTCTACTCTGGTAACCAAGTTTAACTAAGACAAATCTGTCTTTAAGGGCTTCAGAGAGCTTCAGTACCCCTACGTTTTCCTCGGGATTCTGAGTGGCTATTATTATGAAGCCCTCTTTCGCCTTTATAGTTCCTAGATGAGGTATGTGGATGATTCCTTCGTCCATTACCGGAAGTAAGGCATTCTGAGCAGATTCCGGAAGCCTATTTAGCTCGTTTATAAAGAGCACAGAGCCACTAACGGCAGCTCTGGTCAATGGGCCTGGGATGAATGCCTCATCAACATATCCCTTCTTTAGGACCATAGGAGGGTCCCAATACCCTATAAGCTTGTTCTCAGTCAGCCTCTCATCTCCATCAACTCTTATGAAGTCCCTAGAGAGATATTCAGCAACCGATCTAGCTAGAAGAGTTTTTCCTACACCTACTGGTCCTTCAAGGAGTACGTGTTTACCTGTTTTGACGGCCACTAACATCTTAAGTAGCTCTTCTCGCCTGCCAACTATGCCATACTGCTCTCTCAACTCTTCAACTTCCTCTATAAGACCTTTCACCAGCATGTCTCTACCGATATTCTTACCCAAAAGTGGAATATTAAGTTAGATTCCCACGCGAACCTAATAAGAGATATCTCGTTGGGAAAATATGCTTCTAGTTCTAAAAATCATTGAGCTAATCGAGCCATCCGTCTATGAACTTACTCACAATAGCGAAAACATCATTTACATTTAACTTCGTGGTATCGAGAACTAGATGGAACGGTGTGAGATCCTTACCGAGCTCAAAACCGTATAATCTCTTATAGATCTTATAGGTCTCCTCCTCCTTCAATTTAATCCTTCTAATGGCCTCCTCAATACTTATTCTATCCCTTCTTGCAACCCTGAGGGCCCTAATCTCAATGTCTGCCTTGAGGAATATCTTAATGCAGTCCCCAGGTCCTAAGAGATAGGCCATTGTCCAAGAGTCTAGGACGTATCCTCCTTCTTTAGCTAACTCCATTAGCCGGCGATCTACCTCCCTATCAAGTTCAGGGTTAGCTAGTCTCCTCTCCATAGCTTCGCTAGCCAAATCCCTCTCCCACCATCCCGGATCATACAAGCTATCCTTTCCACCAATTAACTCTTTGAGAATATCCCCTCCAGATACCCTCTTCAACCCATATCTTTCAGCGAGTTTTCTAGCCAAGGTACTTTTTCCGCTACCCGTCAAACCTGATAAGCACACATTGAACTTCTTCCTTCTCATGAATATCACCTCAGACATCAAGTAGGGGCCAAGGAATTTCATCTATCCTCCACTGAGGCTTCATATAAGAGCTAGCTATATCATCTGGACCGTTAACTTTGTAGGATAGTATCGCTGTCCACGCTATCATAGCACCATTATCTCTAACTATGTCATTAGGTGGGACCTTTAGCCTAGCACCCCTTTCTTCACACATAACGCTAGCCTTTTCCTTTAACCTAGGTGAAGCGGCCACACCACCAACTAAGAGTAATTCTTCCTTTCCTGTAAGCGCTAAAGCCCTCTCTGCGACCTCTATGGTCATGGAAAATGCTACCTCCATGAAGCTCCAGACAACATCCTCTACTCGTTCACCGGATTTTATCTTCTTAAGTGCTTCTGTAAGTAAACCGCTGAAAGAAAGGTCCATACCTTTTACCGTGTAGGGAAGCTCTACCCATTCACCCTCCATACTATCGAGTATAGGTCCCGCCGGGAAGGGTAATCCTATCTCCCTCCCTAACTTATCTTGGGCATTTCCTAGTCCTATGTCTAGTGTCTCTCCGAGAACTACGTACCTTCTACCATTATGTATGATGACTTGAGTGTTTCCTCCCGATACATAAAGTACAACGGGATCCCTACTACCTGTAACCTTTCTTCCAATCTCAACGTGAGCCATTGGATGATTGACTCCTACCAAAGGTCTATTTAATTCTAGGGAAAGTGTCCTCGATATAAAAGCTCCTATTAGGAGGGCCTGGCCTATTCCCGGGCCCCTAGAATATCCTATTAAGGATATGTCCTTTAAAGAAAGGCCTGAACTTGTCAGTGCCCTAGAAATCACCTTAGAAGCGACATTTGAGTGGTGCTCTGCAAGTTCGTGGGGTCTCATACCCCCACTCCTAGATTTAAACGACTCCAGCTCATTGGCTAGTATTTCACCTCTCCCATTAACTATGCCGACACCGAATGTGTGGGCTGTCGACTCAATGCCTAGAGCCACTATCTCCTCATTATCTTCCGGTATTCTGACATTATTAACTCGAATGGGACATCGCCCTCCCTAACTAGTAGAGGTACATCTCTAGTAAGATCTACGATCGTGGATGGCTTACTAGGTGGTAAGATACCATAGTCCAGTACTAGATCGGCCTCTACCTCAGATGCGGCACCTTTTGGATCCCTCTTAGGTGTCGATCCTGATCTGTTAGCGCTTGTAGCTGTTATTGCACGATCGAACTTCTTTATTATCTCTAGTATCATTGGGAAATCAGGGATTCTTATACCTACGGCCTTAGGGTTCACCTCATCAAGCACCCTATTTGTCTTAGGGAGTATGAATGTGACTTTCCCAGGGAGGAAGCGCTTCAATAGCATACTAGATAATTCGTTGAGTATAGCATATCTCTCAACCATTTCCATATCTGAAACAGCAATGGTAAGCGGCTTATTGTAATCTCTTCCCTTGGCTTTGTATACCTTAAGGACAGCTTCTCTTTTCTCAGCATCTGCACCTAGCCCATATACTGTGTCAGTAGGATAGATAATGGTTCCCCCCCTTTGTAAGACATTTAGGACAGTCCTAATACAAGCCTCATCGCAACCACCTCTAACGTTTAGCCACATCACATGTCAAACAGGAGTGATGATTTAATAACGGTACTCTCTCTAGTGGTTCGATGGAGATATGGACGTTGAAGAGCTAGAGGCATACATTAGATTAGGAGAAGCCCATTCATCCGTTTTAAATGCATTTAAAGAGAAGATAAAAGCAGGAACTCGTGTCATAGATATTATAAGCAATTCAGAGAGTCTCATAAGAGAGCTAGGCTATAGTTTGGCCTTCCCCACAAATCTGTCTATAAACGATATAGCCGCCCACTATACTTCACCTCCTGAAGATAGCTCCATAATACCAGAAGTAGGGATCGTGAAAATAGATATGGGCTCCCATTTGAATGGCTTAATAGTTGATGCAGCTAGGTCCATAGCTCTTGACGAAAAATTGGAGGAAATGGTAGAAGTTGCTAGAGATGCCCTAGACAAAGCGGTAGAAGCTATGTGGCCGGGAAGGAGGATTAGGGATGTTAGTGAGACCATATACTCAACGATAGTTGCTGCTGGCTATAAACCTATTCAGAACCTAACTGGTCATAAAATAGAGAAATTCAAGCTACATGCCGGGGTGGACATTCCTAACATTCCTGTTAGGGGCTACTATAAGATAAAAGAAGGAGATGTTTTTGCTATAGAACCCTTTGTCACCTTACCTGAAGCTAGAGGGACCGTAGCACCCACTGGTGATCCACTAATTTTCTCCTATAAGAGAAAAGTGAGGACTAGAGATGAAATGGAGAGGAAAATAATAAAATTAGTGGAGAAAAAGCATAGCAAACTTCCTTTCTGTGAAAGATGGCTAGTTAGTGATATTGGACATAGGATAAACCATGCCCTTCTTAGATTAGTAAGAAGAGGAAGTTTAAGAGACTATCCCCCTCTCATGGAGATGTCAAACAAAGTGGTAGCTCAATATGAGGATACAGTACTAGTTACCTCGGATGGACCTGTTAGGTTGACCTATGAAGAGTGATCGTCATGCGAAGGAAAAAGAAGGGTATAAGGGCTGAAAGAGAGCTTCTAGATAAGCTATGGAACTATGGGATTGGAGCGATCAGGGTTGCAGGGAGTGGTTCAACAGGGCATCCGTCTGCGGATATTATAGCAGGATATAAGGGAAAACTTGCAGTTATAGAGGTAAAAACAACATCCAAGGAGTCTATATATGTCGGAAGCGATGAAGTACAGTCAATGAGGAACCTAGCAGAGGTCTTAGGGGCTGAATGCTGGCTTGCAGTTAAATTCTCCGCTGATAGGGGTAAGTTCTACATGGTAAGGATCCCAGATGCTAGAGAAACGAGCTCAGGATCAGTTGTAATTGACTTAAGCATCGCTAGATCTAAGGGACTTCCTATAGAAATGTTCGCCAAGTATATATTCCGGCAAAGCTCTTCTAAGGTTTAAACCAGGTAAGCTTGTAACTTACCACATTCTTTCCTGACACAAGGGATACAACTAGATCCTTTCTGACAGAGGTAGCAATCCTTCCCGAACGAATTAGGTCGACTGGTCTAATTTTATCGTTAACTCCGCCTATTAAGCATACATAAGGGGCATGTTCAAGACCAGGCCCTCTCTCATATACGAGAAAATCAACTCCATATTTGGATCCTGCCTTAGGAATATAACCAAGATTTCTCCAGTAAGTATAGACGATCTCCCTCAGTTTGGCCCTTTCTCTACCTTTGGAGAACTCTTCCCTTAGTTCGCTCAGATTCTTATCTTTTCCGTCATATGTCCTCACCTTAAGTTTTCCCTTAGATGCTAGGTAGATAGCTTCGATTAGCGGTAACTGTAAAGGTACATCATATCTTTTCAGAGGGTCAGGCTTCTCAATACCTAAAGGATGTCCCCAGAAACCATTTACATATAAATCCCCTGCATTTTCATCGAAAACTATAACCCTATCCCCAATTATCGTGCCAGTAACCAATGGTAACTCATCTAAAGGATAACCCTCTCTCTTATCAGGCATGAAATTCTGTGCCTTGTAATAGGTAACATTCATCTCGTCGTCTACAACAGCCAATATCAGACTTTTCCTTAGCCTAGCTACTTTTTCAACCATATCCAGGACGAATTTATGAGTTATGGGCTCGTCCTCAGAGAGTGAGAAAACTAACTCCTTAGCTGCGGCATCGCCTACTTTCTTCCCCTTTGGATAAAGTCTCAGGAAATCTGTGGCCCTCTCGTATACAACCACTCTATTTCTCCTTCTTAGGTCACTGTAGACGACGAATTTGAGGAACCCTCTGGGATCCTTGGCAATTAAGTTAAATAGCACGTTTAGACCCACCTGCTCATTAGATTCATCTATCACAGTGATCTTATTTGTCCAAACTAGATGCGCTGCTTCTAAGGCATGAATCTCCAGAGCATCCTCCCCAATCTTCTCACCATAGCCTTGTCTGTATAACTTATCAACTAAATTACCAGATATATAGATAAACTCTCCTCTAAGAACCCCCTTTCTCATATCTAGGCACCTAGATATCTAGCTTGTTCCTCAGGCCCGTGAAGAGAGTGTTTAAGACATCTCTAGCGTACCTAAATCCTATCTCCGGATCCTCGCCATTCTTGACATGCTCAATGAAATAAGCTAACTCTCCCCGGAGTGGTTCCTCCTTTCTTATTCTTGGCTGCTCTGTCTTATCAGTAGTCTCTATTTTGATAGACTGATTAGGATAGTCTACCATGATGCTCCCTTCAGTCCCCATTAATAGCATTTCCCTAAGTCCTGAGGGTGTGAGCCAGTTAGCGGCAATTGTAGAGGTCACCCCTCCGGGGAATTTAGATATGAAAATGGCTAAATCCTCCCCTCCCTCGCCATTCAACAGCTTTGCCGTATACGACGATATCTTAAGTGGAGGACTGCCTAATACGTAGATCTGGACATACATCTCATGGATAGCTAAATCCAAGGAAACACCTATTTTCCAACCTATTGACTTCTTTGGGAGCCTTCCTACTCTTCTAGACCATAGCGATAATATATCACCTAGTCTTCCTTCGCTAATTAGGCCCTTCAGCTTCTCAACGGCGGGATTGAATATCTCTATAAATCCAGGCATAAATATGGCATTATGTCTGTTTAACAAGCGTTCTAGATCCCTAAGTTCGGTCTCACTGCTAACTATTGGCTTTTCAACTAGCACCGAGAGACCTTCCTCTAGGGCCTGCTTGGTCACTTCAAAAAGATTTTGAGGGGTAACCGCAATGCTGACTGCATCTGGATTCTCTCTAGAAACCATCTCCTCAAGAGAGGTATAGTAATTCACATGGTATAACTCGCCTAGCCTCCTAGCATAGGATTTCTCCCTATCTACGACTGCTACGAGCTGAGCATTGCCTAGAGCTTTATATACTCTCGCATGAGCCGAGCCAAACCACCCACAGCCTATAACACCAACTTTTACCATCAATCCGATCCAGATAGATAGGCTGCCTAACCATAAAAATGTCAAGTCAAGTGTATGAAGTGATGAATAAGGAGAAGATTGTAGGGCTACTCAAGTTATTTAGGCCCAAAAACGCGTTAATGTCTACAATAGGTGTTTTAGTTGGCTGGTTCTCGGTCAGCAGAGAGATAAGCTTGAGCCTACTTCTGGCTTGCTTGGTTCCCCCACTTATTCTCATGGCAGGTAATGCAATAAATGACTATTTTGACGCTCCTATAGATGCGATAAACAAGCCGGATAGGCCGATACCATCGGGAGAAATATCTATGAGAGAGGCTTTCATGTCGTATGCTATACTCTCTTTCTTAGGAATATTCATCAGCAGCTTCTTGGGGATGGAGGAGGTGGCAATAGCTATCTTCTTCTCGATTGCTTGGTATGCCTATGCTAGATGGATCAAGGCCATAGGAATAATTGGAAATGCATTAGTAAGTCTGGGAGTTGCCTTCACACTCATATTTGGGGGATTAGCGGCAGGCGTTGTGGATCTTAAGGTGATATTGTTCTCCCTAATAGCATTCCTTTCCAACATGTCTAGGGAAATTGTCAAGACGATAGAGGACATAGAAGGAGACCAAGCCTATGGACTCCATACAGTTGCCGTACTCCTCGGCTTAAGAGGTGCTGGAGTCTTAGCCTCAGCGTTCTCTGTTCTATCTAGCGCTGTGGCTATCTACCCCTACCTGATGGGAATGGTAGGTATCCCCTACCTGACTCTTACCATTATTATCTCAATTCCATTGCTACTCTATGCAGCGATACTCTCCCTCAAGGTTAGAAATCAGAGAGATGCTAGGAAAATAAGCAATTACCTGAAACTCTCAATGTTCTTTGGACTCCTTGGGATGCTAGCAGATCCTCTCATCTAAAGAGCCTTAATAGACTTCTTCTCTCTAGCACACCTACTAGCCTTTCTCCATGAGGTTCAATGACAGGGAGTGCTGGAAGCTTGGTTTCTATGAAATTTCGTTTTGCTTCATTAATGGAGATATACCCTACAAGTTTCCGAGGAGCTTCGATCATCACATCTTCTACTACGATCCTCCTTACTACATTGTCCATATATACGGGATCTATGTTCTCTCTTACATCTAAAAATGCTTTAGCTAAATTCCGCTCAGTGACTATTCCTACTAGGCCACTAAATTCAACTACAGGGAGCATTCTGGCCCCTCTCTCTAACATTATGCTTCTAGCATGTACTATTCTCTCATTAGGCATTATCTTAGGATGGTCTACCTTTACAAGATCTTTAATGGATTCTTCCGACTCAAGTTCCCTTATTAAGTCGGTCTCGGTGACTATCCCTACTAAGGAATCTCCTCTCATTACCGGGAGAGACCTAATGTTATTCTCTAGCAATGTAGTAATTGCATCCCTTATGAGCGAGGTTTCTTGAATAGTAAGTGGGGGCTCCGTCATTAATGCACTGACGTAAATTCTTCTTGCAGGCACTCTCTGGAATCTGGAGGACCCCAAGCCTTCCATAATATCCCTTATGCTTAGGACCCCGACTAACTTCCCATCCGAGGTAACAATTAAGTGATTTACATCGTTTCTTTCCATGAGATCTAGAGCGACCTCTACTGTCTCTCCTTTCTCAATGGTAATTAGATCTGTTCTCATTAGCTCAGAAACAGGCTTAGTACGAGACATCTGCAACCCCCCTCACTATTCCCTTTTTATCAATTACGCCTACAAGCTCATTACCTTCAAATACGGGTAGGGCACTAGTGTTCCATTCAATCATCATCCTAGCTGCTTTTGCTGCATCTTCTTCAGCCGTTAACCTCACATCTATGCCTCTCATTAAATGCCTTGCGGTCTTAACCTTGACATCGATGCTAATTCTACCCGTTCTAGACGGTATTAACACATACCTCTTTGCTAGATTTGGTTCCCAGAGAGCCACGTCTCCCTCAGTTATTATACCGAGGTAATCTCCACCCACTCCCACAATGAGCACTCTACCCCCTCTGTCTGAGGTTATCAACTTTGCAACTTTCTTTAAGCTAGTGTTGGGTGAGACAGCCGTATATCTGTCTGACATCAGATCCCTAACTTTATAAGTCCCCCTAACATTCTCTGCGAAGAATCTAGTGATATCGGTCTCGGTCAGTATCCCGATAAGCCTTGATTCCTTTGTTACTGGCAACCCTCCTATCTTCATCTTTACCATGCTCCTGGACGCCTCAAATATATCTTCATCAGGTCCTATGGTGAACGGATTTCTTGTCATGAACCTATCTACTAGCGAGTCCTCTGGATTTCTCCATCTCCAAGGAGCTCCTCTTCTAGCTAGGGCTTTAGCCAGATCGGTTGCTGTGATGATACCCACAACTCTATTATCCTCATCAACTACAACGAGACGCCTTATCTTTCTCTCGAGCATTAGGTTCCTTGCTCTACCAATTGTATCTTGTGGGCTGACTGTAACTACCCTATCGGTCATATAGTCCTTAACCTTTGACTTCAAATAGGGCCCCCCTAAACTAAGCTCCAACCTCGCTTAGACTTAGCTAATCTAAGCTTCTCGGATAATATGAACCATATGTGAGGGGCTACTTTCAATATGTCCCGGGAAGAAACTATGCCCACAACCTTCCCATTGGAGTTAACCACGATTAAACGCCTAACGTTTCGATCTACCATAAGCCTAGCAGCTTCGTCTATGTCAACATTATCTCTTATAGTGACAGGCTTATCGGTCATTACCTCCCTAACCTTTACATCCTCAGGTCTTCTTCCATCTTCCTTAGCTATATAACGGGAGATAAGATCTCTCTCTGTAACTATCCCCTTCAGCTCGCCACCTTTCATGACTACTACTGAGCCTATATTATGCTCACTCATTAACTTCGCAGCCTTAAATACGGTATCCTCGGGAGTGACCGTAATAAGATTACGGTTCATTATCTCAGATACCCTTAGCCTTATCCTAGGCTCCTCACCTTTTTCTGGGGGGATTAATGACCACATAACCATCACTCCACAATGACTACCCTTCCTGGAGGCATGATCTTAACTAACTCATCTATACCGATTTCCGCCGACCCCTCCAAAACTTCTAATCCCTCTGGTTTATTAAAGTTTTCACGCAACCATTTCTCCAGTCTACCTTTTAACTTACGAGCAGCCTCTTCCTTTCCCATAGGACCAGGTTTGAGACATATGGAGTAAAGCATTGGTGCTCCTGGCGGAGCTGCTGTCAACTTAATACCATCAGGGGTCTTTTGGAAACCCACACAGATAACCAGTTTAACCCGCAGGTAACTCCTCCTTCCAGATATATAGAAGCTTCCCTTCGGGAGATAAAGTCCTGGAGGGGCATGCTTCGAGACCTGGCTGCCTTTCACATAGTAGACATCAGCTACTGACAGCCCCTCCCTCCACGCTCTAGAAAATGAAGCTGCTGCAATAGCTGCCTGTAGTATAGACTCATCATCCGGTTCACCTTTATCGGTCTTAAGAACTATAGCAGCCCCTCCGGGTAAATCAACATGGAAGAAGAGGTCATCCTCTCCTAAATATCTAGAAACTAGCTCCATATTCGTCTGAGCGTCCCTACCCCCTACGACTAGTAGCCCTGAGGATGTATAAAACCACCTAAACCTCTCGTACCATCGGAGCTTTCTCCTCTTAACTGGTTTTATCCTGCTAATTTCCTTTTCTGCCTCTTCCCGATATTTCCTTAGTTTCTCCCTCAGCGAGGCAATTGCTCCATCCATCTTCTTCAGTTTCTCTCTCAATTTCTTAGCTTTTTCATAGTACCTAGATGCATTTTCAGCTGCAGATTCAAATAAAGCAAGTTCTACCTCTTTACCCAGATCTATTACTGCAATACCTTTCGCTCTATCGATTTTCTTTATGGACGGATGATGTTCACCTTTCCTAGCCCTCTGTAACGCTTCTTCGACTACGCTCAGATTCATATATATGATGTCGCCTATCTCTCTCATCTCCTCGGAGGACTTAACGTACTCCTCCTTAAGTAACTCCTGTCTCTCAATCTCTTTCATTAGGGATACTACTTTAGGATCCATCTCATCCAATTTCAGCTCCATAGAAGTGTAATAAGACTGTATGGCCTCTGAAATTGACTTTGTTTCCTTCCAAATTTCGCCTAAATGACTTAGTGGGAAAACCGAGAAGTTAACAATTTTATCGTCCTCTAAATAAACTACGGGCTTCGGATTCGAGGTTAGAAATTCATACAATATATGAGAGACCTTCTCCTTAAGATTATTGCTGAGATCCGAGAGCTGCATTCTAGCATCCAATGAGAACCTTTGCAAGATCTCATCTGAGTAAGGTGGACCAGCACCGAGAACCCCCATCAGGAACTTCCATACCGGTAAATGATCCATATTCCTCATCGCCCTTTCTATATCCCCTGGTTCATGAATCTCTTTGGGATTTAACGAGTTGCCCTTCGGAGGGCTATAAATCTCCCCTCTTTTGATAATTCTATCCCTGAATTCAACCCTCCTCAGTGGAAGTAAGATGGTACCATCATCCTCAGCTAGAATAAGGTTACCTCCGCCGAATAGTTCAACTACTAACCTGCGATTTTCGCCTTTACCTGAGAGTTCTATGTGCAAAACTCTCTCTAAATTCAACTGTCGTATTGCTTCTATTCTCCTTCCCTCCAAATGCTTCCTGAGCGCCATGACGAATGTAGGTGGTGTTAGAGGCTTACTCCACTTAAGATCTGTCAGGAAGATGAAGCCTTCAATATCGATCAATAGCTCTCTGGCTCCCATATACTCTGGATAGAATGTTACTGAGAAAGTATGTTCATTAATGGCATAAACTTTCTTTATAGTACGTCCGGATAGTTCTGACAATTCCCTTACAAGATGGTGGATATCAAGACCAGTTAATCTCCTCTGTCCTGCCATCGGTACCTTGGAAACTCCCACCCAGTTTATATATTCACTTAGTACTTGGGATTATGATGAATGCCAAATCCAAGATCTACTATTTCAGACTGGCTATTTCTTCTTTGGTTGGTCTATTGAGCGGACTGATCAATCTTGGCCCACTAGAAGGACTAAGTCTCTTTCTATTGACGTACTTTCTAGTGACACCGATATCCCTCAGGCTATGGGGAAGGGACCTGAGGGAGATGGGCCTCATGAAGATATACAGGGAGGGCTTAGGCTCCTCCATTCTAGCACTATTGCTCGTCTGGACGCTTGTAATAAACTTAGTAGGTCCTGGTGTGCCTATGTATGTTGTCAGAGCTGGTCAAAGTGGTATATTCCCATTACAAACTATGGAGGACAGGGTAATCGGGCCAAATGAAGCATCTCTAGTTGGTTACAACGCCGTCCTCCTGAATCTAACTACTGACAACAAAATAGAAGACATGCTGGTAGGTACCTATGCAAAGGACTTAGGGAACTATGTAGAGGTAAATCTTAGAAGAACTAGGGTGGTGCTGTATAAGAACAACACTGTCCTAATAGAAGGTACCTACAGCTTGAGCGATAGCACTGATATGAAAAGACTACACAAGGTATTCGGCAATATAACTCTATATAGAAATGGTACGCTTCTCCTTAACTCTACGACTCTTGTTCCAGGAGATTCTTCTACTATTAAGTTAGGAAGGGCCTCTATAGAGGTATCTTATCTGTCTACAGGGATTATAACTTTGAAAACAACTGCTTTAGCCAATGAGAACAATATCTCCTTTCCAGCGGATGCTTTTATCAGTAAGATCGTGAGGAAAGACGGTTACATCTACATATTTGATGCACTAAAGCCCTCGTGGAGAACAAGAACAGCCAGAGTAGATGACAGTTATATAATAGTTCTCCCTCCGAGGTGATTTCTCTGGGTAGAAGGCTAATTGAAGTTGAAGCCGATGTAGGCTTCGAGGTGTGGGCAGATGATCTCAATGCTCTATTTGAAGAGGCAGCTCTTGCTATGTATGAAGTTATGGTAGATACTAGTAAGGTAGAACCAATTGAAGTAAGGGAGATAGGAGTAAAATCAGATCAGTTAGATCTCCTCCTTCATGAGTGGCTGTCAGAACTTCTATTCATTACCGACGTCGATGGACTGGTCTTCTCTAAGTTTGAAGTGAATATAGACGGCTCCAAACTCTTCGGGAGAGCTATGGGAGAAAAGATAGATCCTTCCAAGCACAGCCCAAAAACTGAGGTGAAGGCCATTACATATTATAAGCTCAAAGTGGTAAAGGAGGGAGACATCTGGCGAGCTACGGTAGTTCTTGACATATAAATTGGCACAGCAGAATACCTAATTACTACCTATTCTGGAGGGTCCATATAAACCATATATGACCACACTTCCCTGATTACCCCTTCTGAGGAGATACCAAACTTTAATAAACCCCCAACTAGGTCTTCTGATGGAAAGTTATTGAGGTGCTTGAAATGCCAAGGAGACATGGTTCGCTACAGTTCAGTCCTAGGAAGAGGGCTAGGACTCAGAAGGCTGTATTTAGATCATACCCTGAACTATCCCTTGAACAGCCAACTCTAGTAGCTTTCCCAGGCTATAAGGTAGGAATGGTACATATTCTCATGAAAGAGGATAGACCGGGGAAGTTAAACATAGGACAGCCTGTCGTACTTGCCTCTACAGTGATAGAAACCCCTCCCATACAAATTGTTGGGTTTAGACCCTATAAGGGAACCTACTATGGGCTGAAACCCATAACTACTGTGATAAGAATAGATAAAAATGACGTAATTTCTAGAACCCTCACAGTAGGAGATGGTGTTGATAACTTAGATGAGGCGCTATCAAAGGTCGAGGCAAGCATAGATCAAACAGAAGAGGTAAGGATATTGGCGTATACTCGACCTGACTTAGCAGGCATTCACAAAAAGAAACCGGAGTTCCTAGAGATACCGATTAAAGGTGGGTCCATGGAGGAGCGAATAGAGCTGGCCAAGTCGCTCGTGGGTACTCAAATGAAGGTAACTGAGGTCTTCAGGGTTGGTCAGCTAGTGGATGTCACGGCTGTTACGAAAGGTCATGGTTGGCAGGGAGTAGTCAGGAGATTTGGCGTGGAACTATTAAGACACAAGGCCGGGAAGGGTAGATGGAGGGTCGGAAGCTTAGGCTCTAGACACCCGCCTTATGTAACATGGAGGGTACCTAGGGCCGGTCAGTATGGTTACCATAAAAGGACAGAGTACAACAAGAGGATACTCATGATGGGCGATCTCAGCGAGGAGGGCCACATAGATATTACACCTAAGGGTGGGTTTAAGAACTATGGAATCTTAAAGAGCCAGTACGTTGTGCTATCGGGATCTGTTCCGGGGCCTGCGAAGAGATTTGTATTTATGAGACATCCAATAAGACCGAGATACGATGAGCTTCCAGAACCCGAGATAAGTTATGTTAGTTCTATAGGGTGGATAAAGAGGTGAATAGCATGAATTCAGTCCCAGTATTCAACTTAGAGGGCGAAAAAGTCGGTGAAATAGAGCTACCTCTCATATTCAGTATGGAAGTCAGACCAGATGTGATAAGAAGAACGTACCTATCCCAATTAACTGCTAGGATTCAGCCCCAAGGCAGAGACCCATTAGCTGGACTTAGGACATCTGCTGAGTCTTGGGGGGCAGGCCATGGTGTAGCTAGAGTCCCTAGGGTGAAGGGAAGAGGTTATCCAGCTGCAAGTAGAGCTGCTAGAGCTGTAATGGTGGTTGGGGGTGCAAAGACAACGGCTCCAAGGTCTTGGAAGGTCATCTGGGAGAGAGTAAACAAGAGAGAGAGGAGATTAGCGATACTCTCGGCGATAGCCGCTGTATCTCGCCTTGACTTAGTAAAATCACGACATAGAGTTGACTCCGTAGAGCATGTACCACTAGTCGTCGAGGATAGCCTAGAGGGAGTTAAGAAGACATCCCAAGTATATTCCCTCTTAACCAAGTTGGGATTAAAAGACGAGCTAGATAGAGCTAAAAGGAGGTTTAGAAAGATAAGGGCTGGAAGAGGTAAGATGAGGGGGAGACTGAGACAAAGGGCTAGGGGACCACTGATCATATACCTCAATGAGGGGTCACCCATAGCTAGAGCTGCGAGAAATATTCCTGGAGTAGATATTGTAGCACTCAGAAATCTCAGCGTGATACATCTGGCTCCTGGTGGTACTCCTGGGAGACTCACCATCTGGACTGAAGGTGCCCTTAGGTCAGTAGAGGAGGTGATGGGCCTTGTCTAAATTCGATCCCTACAAAATTTTGAAAGCTCCTATCTCAACGGAGAAGGTTGTTAGGATGATAGATGAGGAGAACAAATTAGCTTTCTATGTAGACAGGCGTGCTAATAAGAAAGAGATAAAGAGGGCAGTAGAGGAGGCTCTGGATGTTGAGGTAGAAAGGGTCTGGACATTGATAACGATAGATGGAAGGAAGAAGGCTTACGTCAAACTAAGTCCCGAATATAGGGCATCCGATATCGCAGCTAAGCTAGGTATATTAGGGTGATATGAATGGGTAAACGTATCCTTGTTCAGAGGAAGGGTAGGGGAGGTATACAATTCAGATCTAGGGCTCATCTGAAGATAGCCCCGGCCAGATATCCACCGCAAATAGGATTAAAGACCGTTGTTAGGGGCGTTGTCAAGGGAATCCTCCACGAGCCAGGCAGGCACACACCCATCTCTCTCATTGAGCTAGAAGATGGTACAAAATTCTACTATGTAGCACCAGAGGGAATCTATGAGGGCCAGGAAATAGAGATCGGTCCTGGAGCCGAAATCAGAACCGGGAATATACTTCCACTCTCTCAGATCCCGGATGGAACTCTGGTTTCTAATGTGGAGATAAGGCCGGGTGATGGGGGTAAGATAGCTAGGAGAAGTGGTACTTATGCCTTAGTATTCTCTCACGATGGAGATAAAGTTGTACTGAGGCTACCCTCTAGGAAGGAGAAAATAGTGGATGGTAGCTGTAGAGCTACTATAGGAATAGTAGCTGGTGGCGGTAGGATAGAGAAACCATTCATGAAGGCAGGGCTCAAATATTACCATGAGAGGACGCATCCAAAGAGATGGCCCGTGGTAAGAGGCGTTGCCATGAACCCAGTAAGCCATCCCCATGGAGGTGGATCTCATAAAAGACCAGGTAAACCAACTACCGTGGCTAGAACAGCACCACCTGGCCAGAAGGTCGGTCATATAGCTGCTAAAAAGACAGGAAGGGCCAAGAGGAGGGCCGGACTGTAATACTAGGCTAACCCCAAATTTTTATTTCTCGTTATACATTGTTGAGGTGGAAGATTATGTCATCAAGGGAGTTCAGATATAGGGGATATACGTTAGAAGAGTTACAAAATATGACTCTTGATGAGCTAGCTGAGGTAATGCCAGCTAGAATAAGGAGGACTCTGAGAAGAGGTCTCTCTCCTGAGAATCTCAAGCTACTGGAGAAGGTCAGGAAATACAAGAATAAGGGGATAGATAAGGTAATCCGAACTCATAGAAGAGATATGCCGGTATTACCCGAGATGGTTGGAGCTAGAATAGCTGTCCACAATGGAAAAGAGTTTGTAGAAGTAAAAATAGTACCTGAGATGATCGGACATTACTTAGGAGAATTTGCGATGACTAACAGGATAGTTAGACATGGAAGACCGGGTAAGGGCGCTACCAGATCAAGTAAGTTCGTCCCACTGAAGTAACCTCCTTATATATTCCGGAGTATCCTTTTTTATATAGGCCGGGGTGGCCGAGCCAGGACCAAGGTGCCCGCCTTGAGAGCGGGTGGCCCACCGGGCCGCGAGGGTTCAAATCCCTCCCCCGGCGCCATTTCTTCATTTATTTAATGTTGGGAAGCAACTCGGGAGCATTTCTCATTACCCCGACTCTGGGTTTCTCGAATTTACTGATCTCTCTATCTATAGCTCCCTGTAAGTCACCATACCACCCAAAGCCAAGAGATCTAGCTTCTTGCTCAGATATTCCCTCAGATACCAGGACAACCTTTATCCTAGATCTGATCTTCGACCATACCATCGAGTTAGCGGCACCGACAGGGTCGCTTACTAGACCACTTCTAACCTTCTTGTCTATCTCCTCAGGCGCTAATCTCGCCAGCTCTAAGACCTCGGGGTGTGTTCTTGCCACTCCCTCAGGACAGGGAGTAAGCAGTATTAAGGTTCCTCCTTCCCTTAAGACCATGTCTGCTGGATATAGAGACTTATGTGCCTGCCAGAACTCTATATCAGCTGGATAGCTGCTAGCAATAACAAGATCTAGATTCGATGGAGTTTTCACTTCATATACCTTCCTTGCTTCTCTTACTCCCTCTCTGAATACTTCGCTAACCGTCCCAGCTCCTATCCAAGTGACATTACCGGTACCATCCACTACGACATTTATTAAGCCCCTGAGCTTCGCCCTTTCTGCTACAATATCCATGAGATCTCTCACCTGATTCTTCTCTATGCCTAGAAAACTCCTTCTGAGTCTGGCGCTAAGTAGATGCATCTCACCAACGGTCTTTTCACCAGAAATTCCAGGGAGAATGATCTTCGAGCCACCTGAGAAGCCGGATACGTGATGTGGCACTATCATCCCGACTCCTATGGCAATATCGGCCCTCTCAATTTCCTCGTTAACCTCTATTGGCGATCCATTCGGCATCACTCCAACTTTAACGAGCTTCTCCGGGTCTCTGAAGTCGGGTTGGATAACTTCTACCCTATCCATGGCTTCACCATACTTATCAACTAGCTCTTGCTGTTTCATGGGTCTATGGGTCCCTAATGCCACTAACAAAGTGATATCATCGTCCCTAACCCCCTTATCATTCAAATAGTCCAATAGTGGTGGTAGAATCTCCCTAGTGGGTGTAGGTCTAGTTATGTCGTCAGCAACTATAGCGACTTTCCTTCCTGCCCTAACTATCATATCTAAAGATTTTAACGACCGCATAATCTCCTCTTTGACATTAGGAAGGGGATTAACTGCATTTGGTTCTATCTCATAGACATTGACATCATCAGGTAAGGAGAAGGAGAGACTCACCTTCCCATAAGGTAGAGAAAACTCCCTCATATTCCCCCCACTACCATTCTCTCTGCGAGATACAAAGCATTAAGCATACTACCTTCGTCAGCTATACACTTCCCAACTATATCATAGGCCGTACCATGATCTACCGACGTTCTTACGTATGGAAGGCCTAAAGTCACATTCACGGCCCTATTAAAACCTAACAATTTCACTGGAATATGTCCTTGGTCGTGATACATCGCTACAACGGCATTATATTCTCCGTGTAATGCCTTGAGGAATACTACATCTGAAGGTATTGGTCCACTTACATTGTAGCCCATCCTTGTGAGCTCCTTAATAGCAGGACCTATTATCTCAAGATCCTCATTACCTATAATTCCTCCATCACTGGCATGAGGATTTAGGGCAGCTATGCCTATTTTTGGCTCTTCTCCTAATCTCCTCAAGAAGGATGCAGTCAGCTCGACCGTCAGAATTATCTCATCTTGTGATATACTCATTGGAACTTCCTTGAGTGGTATGTGCGTGGTTACATGACTAACCCTAAGTTCTTCTAGATAAAGCAGCATTTTAGTCTTCACGCCCCCAGCTAGCTTAGCTAGGAGTTCTGTGTGTCCAGTGAAGGGTATTCCGGCTAAATTAACTGCTCTCTTATTGACGGGGCCTGTAACTATAGCATCGACCTTTCCATTCATCACCAAGTCAGAGGCCCTCACTATATATCTGTAGGAATATCTCCCTCCTTCAGCAGTTGCTACGCCCTCTGGTACCTTTCCACCTAGGTCTATCACTCCTATCGCGTCCTCTAAGAGTTTAGGTTCTCTAACTTCCACGAACTTGAGATCAGCTTGACATAGCTCAGCGGCCTCTCTCAACCTTTCTATACTTCCAATGATAACTACAGGGAAATATCTCTTTGATAAGGCCTTAACTATAACCTCGGGACCTACTCCTGCCGGATCCCCCATGGTAACAGCTATAATCATCTGAACCACCGCCAAATCTTTACAAGGCTATCTTTCCCTCCAAACCCTCCGGCCTTTGATACTAAGGGAGTATTGTCCATTGGACCGCACCTCATCCACCCTGCCGAGATACCAACTTCTGGAGATTCGCCTATCTCAATGGCCTTAACTCTCAGGAACTCTAATAGATACCTCATGGTCTCTCCTCCGATAATGACGATTCCACCTATCTGCTTAGACTCTATAATCCAACGAGCTAGTTCCTTCAATAGCCTTGATCCATCGTCACCTAAATCTACAGTAATTGCAAGATCTCTCCCAGCCTTTAAGAGATTTACTACTGTTTCGATCTCACTGTCCACTTTTAATTCTAAGACTTCCACCCACCTAGATATCTCTTGTAGTTGCTCTCTCGTCACCGGATTTCTAGAACCAGACACGAATAAAATAGGTCCATCAGGAGAAGGTCTGTCTGGCGCAGTAAATCCTATATATGAGGATAACTCTAAGGCAAGGCCGGCGCTACCTCCCATGACTGAGTCATAGCCTTCGCCTACTAGAGACTCGAAACATTCCCTCAGCTCACTCCTATCCCTAACATTCCTGAAGACTAATATGCCAGAATCTCTCTCCTTCCAAAATCCGATTTCAGTAGATGAATTAACCCTCAGCAGTTCTAGGATATTTGAGGATCTAGCCGGTAACTCATCTACATACTGTGTTTCATGTAGAGGAACACCCCAAACGAAGAGATGCCCCTCTTTTACCATCCTACCCTGCTCAGGGAAAGCAGGTGTGAAGGGAATGGCATCACCGGCATATTTGTGAACGACCTCTAGCTCAGCACCAACATTTCCCCTCATGGTAGAATCTACCTTCTTATATAGGTGTCTGGGTTTTTCGAACAGGCTTAGAATACTGGCTACCTCTTGTTTGGCTTCTTCTGTCTGTAAAAGCCTGCTATTCGAGCTTACAGCTATGACCCTAGCTTTGACTTGAAAACCGCGATCAACAAGGACAAAAGTACCATAACCAAAGAGAGAAGCTGTATCTAAAGCGCCGGTGAAGTCGTCTGCAAGTATTAGAACTTCCATCACTATTATATGATGGACTTAACCTAAAAATTGGTACCGTACTCGGAAAAAGCACGTTTTTTAGGTTGTTAGCATGACTATACTTATCTTCACATCTTCTGGAATGGAAATTCCCATTATGCTCCTTATATATCTCTCGTCAGGATTCGGTATGTCCAGTATCCTCTTATGAATTCGCAGTTCATATTTGTCGAAGCGATTCGTTCCCTCTCCCGAGGGATTCCTTAGGGTTGCTATTCTTAGTCTCTTGGTAGGTAGTGGGATAGGTCCTTTAACTCTGACGCCCATTTTCTCTGCCATGTCTTTGAACATTCTGCTCACCTGGTCTAGACTCTTGGGATTAGTGCTTACCATCTCAATTCTCAATACCTCAGGCATATTCTTACCACCGCTCTATGAGACCCTCAAATAAAAATTGAGAGGGACCTACTTCTTCCTCTCCATTGGAACTACATCGAGTACTATTCCGGCAGCAACCGTGATTCCCATATCCCTGACGGCGAACCTACCTAATGGCGGGAATTCGCTGTACTTCTCTATCACGAAGGGCTTCAAGGGCTGGAACTTGACTATAGCAGCTTCTCCCCTTCTTATGAAACTCGGATTCTCCTCTATGACTTGGCCGGTTCTTGGATCAATTTTCTTCTCTATGGAGACCATCTTGCAAGCCATATGACCGGTATGCGCATGCACCACAGGTGTATAGCCAGGGGCTATAGCAGTCGGGTGTTGCAGGACTACTATCTGTGCAGTGAACTCCTTAGCCACTGTGGGTGGGTTATTGGGATGCCCTACAACATCTCCCCTCTTTATCTCCTTCTTCTCCACTCCCTTTATGTTTATACCGATGTTATCGCCGGGCTCAGCCTTATCTAACTTCTCATGGTGCATCTCTATACTCTTAACTTCTGCGGTCTTACCTATTGGCTCAATTACTATCTGATCGCCTGGTTTAATTACTCCAGTCTCAACCCTCCCAACTATAACAGTGCCTACACCAGTTATGGAGAAGACGTCCTGAACGGGTATTCTTAAAGGCTTATCTACTGGCTTAGGTGGAGCTGTGAAGGTATCTAACACTTCATAGAGGGTAGGTCCGTTGTACCAAGGCATATTCTCGCTTCTTCTCACAACGTTATCTCCCTTCAATCCACTGCAAGCTATAAAGGCTATCTTATCAGGATTGTAGCCTACTTTTCGGAGGAGTTCGGCGACCTGGGATTTAACTTCCTCGAATCTCTCCTTACTATAGTTTACAGTTGGATCGTCCATCTTAGATATAGCTACTGCTATTTGATTAACTCCTAGAGTCTTTATCAGGAATACGTGCTCTATAGTCTGAGCCTGTACCCCCTCGCCTGACTTAGCTGATACGACGAGTATAGCAGCGTCGGCCTGGCTGGCTCCAGTTATCATGTTCTTAACGAAGTCCCTATGGCCTGGAGCATCTATTATAGTTATCATCTTATGGGGAGTCTCGATCTTTGTGTGGAATAGGTCGATTGTCATTCCCCTCTCTCGTTCCTCCTTGAGTCGGTCGACTAGCCATGCGAACTTAGCATCGGCAGCCTGCTCCTCGGGAGGGAGCTCCTCTACGAGCTGTAGATCAAAGAACATCCTCCCTATCAGCGTAGACTTTCCGTGGTCGACATGCCCCACGAATATCAGGTTGACATGCTCCTTCTCGGGCATCTTATCACCCTATCTTATGGTACGATTACCTCTATCGTCCCATCACTGTGCGCATTTTTAAACTAAACGTAAACTATCCCGGTGTGAGGGCTAGCTATGCAACCAGTCAGTGAATACATAGATAGATATCGGGAGTATACCGCCTGGATAGCAGTAATCCCAGCTCTGACCGTGTTCTTGGTAGCGATAATCTCTCCAAGATTCACATTTGTTAACAAGGAGCTCGGGGCAATGTTAAGCATAGTGTTTATGATGGTGGCTCTATTCCTATTCATATTCTCAGATAGATATGTTAGACAAATCGTATTTTTAGAGGAAATTAATGAGAAAGACATGGGTAAGCTATATCGCAAGGCCTCAATTATCTCAGGGGTTGCCATCTCCTTGATAGGTCTTATATCTGCTCTATTGGTAGGTGAGCCAGATGCCCCACTGACATCGCTGTCTTTCGCTATAATATCTCTAAGCGGGCTTGGATCGGCTTGGAAGAGATTTTGTGATAAGTTAACTGGGAAGATAGCCTTACCGGACTCTCAAGGTAAAAAGTGAGGATATCTATGCCAACACACGTCTTATCTCGGATAGTAGCTCTCTAGCTATCTCAATATCATCCGATTCTACCAATACCCTTATCTTGGGCTCAGTTTTTGATGGCCTAACGAGGGCCCAGCCTTCCATGTCTGACATTTTTACGCCATCTGTCAAATCTAGCTCCATTCCTCTTCTTTCAGCAAGTGACAAAAGCTCTTCTTTAATTTCATCCCAACTTTTTTCTATCTTAAAGTTCTCCCTGATCATATAGTACTTGGGCAGCTCAGATACTATCTCACTGATAGGTCTTCCCCTAGATGAGATTATCTCCATTATTATTGAAGCCGCTAGGGGGCCATCTCTACCTAGGTGAAATTCTGGAAGTATAACTCCACCGCAGCTACCTTCTCCCCCAACGGTAGCGTTCAATTCTATCATTCTATGAGCCACATAAGCTTCCCCTACAGGCGTTCTATAAATCTTAGCCCCACGCCTCCTAGCTATATCATCAAACATCTTCGATGAAGCTACATTAACTACTAAAGTACCTCCTCCCCTTCTCTCTAATATGTAATCCACGACAAGTGCCAGCGAAATATCCTCAGCCATTACATCTCCCAACTCGGTTACTACTGTTAATCTGTCTGCATCGGCATCATGAGCAAATCCTACATCGAAGCCAATGGCAGGAACTATTTTCGATAAATCCTCTAATGTATCAGGTTTGGGCTCCATGCCTCGGACGAATATGCCTGGTGCTGAGTTTATGGTATTGGCCTTCACACCCAAGGCCTCAAATATATAAGGGGTCACGTATGCCCCAGCACCACCATTTACATCCAATACCGCCTTCAGCTCAGCTTCTCTAATCCTATCAGCATTTACGAAATTCAGTAAATCCTCTATATATTCTCCAATAACGTCTATCGACTCAACCCTTCCGATGTCAGACCATGGAACATTCCTAAGCCTTCCTGAAAAGAACTCCTGCCTGAGCTCTTCCATCTCGTCAGGATGAAGGAGAACGCCCCTTTTACCTATCAACTTAAGGGCATTCCACTCGGGCGGGTTGTGACTTGCAGATATGATAACTCCGCCATCTGCCTGATATCTATCAACGGCCCACTCTATGGTGGGCGTGGGTGCTATACCTACGTTGAGTACATCAACACCTGCCGAGTTTAACCCAGAAATTACTGCATGCTCTAGTACTTCTCCACTAGGCCTAGTATCCCTGCCAACTACGACTATGGATCCGGTCCCTAGGCGATGTCCAAACAGGTTAGAGATTTTCATTGCAACCTCTGCATCCATACCACTTCCGAAAATACCTCTAATGCCTAGCGGCGTGAATATTAGTGTCATGAAGATTCCACCTCCCTAGAGGAGAACAAATAGGCCTTGATAGATGGCAATAATACAATTAAAATTATTAAGACACCAACCGGTTCGGAGAGCAACATAAGAGGACTCGATTTCAATAAGATCACCAAACTAGTTCCCATCACATTTAATACTCCACCTATTGCAAAACCAGCTACGAATGGTATCGATGTACTTTTGAAGAAAGCATCACCCCCATACCTCTTAGTCAAATATCTCATTAAGCTGGATATCATATATAGTATGGCATACTGCGGGATTAATAAACCAAATAGGACGCCTACGGCGCTTATGGTAAGCCAAGGAACAGCTCCTCTTAATAGGAACACTAAGGCACCAATTGCAAGCCCCTCTAGGAAGTATTGTGGTGTCCAGCCCGCTAGATCTCCTAGTACAGTTAAAAGTCCCATGTTAGGATATATAGGAGAGGAAACTTCTAGTGGTTTCTTGGCCGCTCCCCATACATGAAATGAGACCAACAGTAGAACTCCCCCAACGATAGCACCAAATAATAACCCCATGAGCTGTGCTCTGAACATCTCTTTAACCTTCATACCAACCGATCGAGAGTATCTAAACCCTTCAGCAGAGGCTGTTGGCTGTGCGGAGGCGGTATCTGTTATCATAGCTGAGGAAGCACCCGAAAAGAATGCATCAGAGGTACTCCTCCCATATAATCCTGAGCTGAAGAATATGGTATCTATAATCCCTCTTATCCCCAAATCTACTGGGATTATCCAGTTACCCATACCGATCGTCCAGATATAGCCATGCCAGTATAATAGCTGTAATGTCACTATGGCTAATGATATCAGGGGGCTAACTCCTAGAACGACTATTAACAAGGTACTAGCCATGAAAGTTAACAGCCATCCTATTACTAACCACCTTCTGGAAATAGGTTCATCTTCCCAGCTCCTCCAGGTTTCTCTTATGTATTTGTAGCCTAGTATGATTGGTATAACACCTACAGCTAGGTAAAGTCCAGTAGATATATGATACCAAGGCAAGGGTCCATTAACTGAGGCATTGGAGACATAAAATGAGAAATCTCTTCCTGTCTCGTACGGCAGCAGACCAGTCCTAACTAAGATAGGTGGTATCAAGAGATAAGCAACTATTGCGGTTACCCAAGTGGAAACTTGTATTTCTAGTGGTATTAAATAGGCCCAAGCTAATAAATCAGGGGTTATTTGCGTTCCCTGATCCATGCCAAATGCTCCACCAGGGAAGAGGTTTTGTAGCATAGGTGTAAAGTCTACTCTAAGGTCAGCTGACGGAAATCCCTCCCATATGGCCTCGAGGAGGTGACCTTTCTGGAACAAGCTCATAGAGAACCCTGTGATTAAACCTAGCCAAAGCCATCTGAGGTTCTTGCTTTTTTCCCTGACCAGCTTTGAGAAGCTGGCACTTACGGTAGCTACCGGGAATATCAGCTTCTCCTTATTCAAGTAGAATTTCCTAAAGGGTATCACGTTAAGATAAGAGAAGATCGAGAGGACTATAGCGAAGAGGATTACGTAAAATAAGGGGAATAGCCATGCATGCCAGCTAATCTTTCCACCTAACAGAAGGGCTCTAAGGGCCTCCTCATTCTTAGGAACTAGAAAATCTGGCAATATGTCCTTTAGAGGGAAATTAGTTGATAAACCTGCCATAGCCCAAGATGGCAGTATGTTCTGCCATCCAATGAACAATACCGTAATAACTTCAACTGATCCAAATATGACACCTATCTCACCGACAGATAGGGGTTTACCACTTAAGGAGGAAAGAGCATATGAAATCGCTATTACTACTAAGGCAGCCTCGCCTGTCCATCTATATCCTGCAGCGCTTCCCATTACAGTCTGGGCAAATAACATGAATAGTCCAAATACTAAGGAAAGGAAGATCGATCTGAGGGTGAAGGGACTTGTTTTTTGTATAGTTTCATTAGACACTCCCAAGAGACCACCTCTTCAGATGTTAAGTGACTAGACCGCTTCTAATATTTAGAGATTTATCGGTAATCCCCTTAGATATATCCCTATATACTTTGTTAGATTCCCTTATGGTATCTATTGCTTCAGGCAATACCAATAACTTGCCCACAAGTGAGAGGAAGTCGATATATGTCTTTGAGCCTCCCTTAATTTCTATAGAGTCCAGCAATATTACACACGAGAAAAGAGACGGCTTAACTGAGGTGCTTAGGAATAAGCAAAGGTCTGTGAGGGACACATTCCCCCCATACAACGCTCCCATGCGGGAAGTGCTAAGTAAGGAATCGACTATCTCTTCCTTACTGAGGGATCTCGAGAGGGTAAGCTCCATCCTGAATAACTTGAACTGTGGGCAACACGCTATAATCTCGGATACTTCTCGTAGATGTATCTTCTCTAGGGGGAGTTCTTGAGATAATCTCTCCCGCATTGCATCCTTGGGTGTAACGCTGAAACCAGCACTCCCAAAGGAAATCTTTACTGCCAACGTGTTAGGTTCATACTCTAGAAATACATCTGATTCATCTATGAAATCGTCTAGGAGGCCCGCAATCCTTATACCTCTCTCCTTAAATAGTGGGAGTCCAGATTCACTGCAAAAAATATTCAGCCTTCTAGATATCTCTTTTGAGAAAGGGGTTGGCTCGTGGCTATATGCACCAACGACATTAAAGTCAGGTTGTTTAGCTATAGCTTCAGAAATCAGTAAAGTGTAGGGGTTGTGACCCAGAATTCCCAGATTGATCATTTGCGGCTCTCCCTCAGTGCATCAACGGCTGGTAATGGTAATCCAGCTAACCCATACAGTACAGCCCCTCCGGCAGTATAAACCCTGCTACCTCTTATACCCACCATATTAGCAGCAGTACTTAGATGCCCTCCACATAGCACAGACTCTTTAGCATATTTCTCCATAGCCTTCACAATCTCTAGAGTCCCCTTTCGGGACTCCGGTCTTTCAAATATACCCATTGGACCATTGGCTACCGCTAGATTTGCGCCCTTTAACCTTTGCTTATATATTTCAATCGTGCCGTGGCCTATGTCTACTATTTTCGCGCCTTCCGGGACGGCATATACAGGTACATCTTCCAAAGATCCATCTTTCAGCTTAACCACAAAGTCCACCGGATAAAATACCCTACCGACCCCTATGTTTAGTATCTCTCTAGCAGCTGGTAAAAGTAGATCGAGGTCTCTTAACTTCCTTAAATCTCCATTCAACTTGTTTCCAGCTGCTAACGCCATTAATGCTCCTAGAAGGCCGCCTGTCAATACTTCTGCGGCTTTTCCATTTCTTAACGCGTGTACCATGACTTTTAGCTTATCCGAGACCTTGGCACCTCCTAGGATAAAGATCCTCCTACCCTTTATCGCGTCTATCTCAGACATCTCGGCTATCATTCTCTGCATATTTCTACCAGCGGCTGATGGCATTAAGTATGGGAAGGCAACAAGCGAGGGCTGACTTCGATGGGCTGCTTGAAAAGCATCATTCACATAAACCTCAAATAAAGGTGCTAATCTCTGGACGAAATGTGTTTTAATCAGATCCTTAGGATCACCCTCTATGTTCTCCTCGGCTATAAACCTCAAGTTCTCAAGTAGCAGTACCTGACCTTCTTCTAAGGAGGCTATTTCCTCTCTAACCTCTCTAGAAATCACACCATCGACATATTTAACTTCTACACCAATCTCCTTTGATAGTTCCTTGGAATGAGGCTCTGTGCTGGTGAAATCGGCACTTCCAGGTCTTCCTTGATGTGTTCCAACTACAACAGAGGCCCCTCTCTCTATTAATTCCTTCAATGTCTTTGCAGCCTGCTTTATCTTCTCTATATTCATTATCTCACCATTTTCCCCTATAGGGACGTTCATATCTGCTCGTAGGAAGACCTTTTTACCCTCTAGGGAAACATCGTCTAATGTACGAACCTTCCTAGCTCTCAAGTCCCATCACCTTGTAAAAAGCTGTACCTGTCCCATGTCCGGTATGGGACAGAAAATTAAAAAATATAACCTAATTAGGTCACCCCTCCCCCTCATGTGTTTAAAATTTTTACATGATGACCTAGTCTTTTAGGAACTCTTCTAAGGCATCCTTACATGGACAGGACCTCTCCTTAGGTATTCTAGGGATTGTTCTTGCTAGTAGCTCTGAGAGATCATCCAATCTCCTTGAGAAGATATCCATGACCTCCTCATGGGTGAGCTTAGCATTACTTTTGACTCCAGCTGCATAATTAGTGACGATAGAGATGCTAGCATAGCATAGAGCTAGCTCTCTCGCTAGAGCGACTTCTGGACATCCAGTCATGCCCACAATATCCCCTCCCAGGATCGACATAGCCCTAATCTCCGCTGGAGTCTCGAATCTATTTCCCTCCGCGCATACGTAAACAGAACCATTGACTACATGGAGCCCCATCTCCTTAGCTGCAGATAGAATGGAGTTCCTTAACTCAGGACAGTACGTACTGGGGGTCATCGAGACATGTATGACACCACAAACCTCTCTTCCCCTGACGCGTAAGACAGTCTTTCCATCGTAAAAAGTCCCACTTCTGCATCTAGTTAGATCTATTAGGTCATGAGGAAGAACGATCGTACCTGGCTCTAGTTTTGGATTTATAGAACCAACTGCGTTAGTCGCTAGCACCCTCTCTACCTCTAACAAGTTAAATGCATACAAATTCCCCTTGTAATTAACTTTAAATGGGGGAATTTCGTGCTTCTCTCCGTGTCTAGGAATAAAAGCGACCTCCTCACCTCCGAACATTCCGGTGTATACCTTTACTTCCCCGAAGGGGGTGCTTATTTTCCTAACAACAGGATCCTCTATCAGCCTATATATTCCACTGCCACCTATGATGCCTATTCTCACCATCTTGGGACCTCTCCACCTAGCTATCTCTGGTAAGGGATGTGGTAATTTTTATAACTCATGATGGTGTTGAAAATATGCCTGCAATTAGTAGGTGTTAATACACTTAGCTGAGGAGGTGAGTGATAATGGCTCTAGCGACTATAGGAGGAAGACCCGTCCTAATATTAAAGGAAGGTACCACTAGAACTAGAGGTGAGGAAGCTAGAAGAATAAACATAATGGCGGCAAGAGCCATAGCTGATGCTGTTAAGACAACACTAGGTCCAAAGGGTATGGATAAGATGATCGTTGACTCATTAGGAGACATAACTGTCAGCAATGACGGAGCTGCGATACTGCAGGAGATGGAAGTAGCCCATCCCGCAGCTAAACTTATGGTGAATCTAGCAAAGGCCCAAGATAAGGAAGTAGGCGATGGCACTACCACGAGCGTTGTCTTATCTGGCGAACTACTAACTGAGGCGGAAAATCTCCTGCAGAAGGATATACATCCGACCATAATCCTAGACGGCTATGAGAAGGCCCTAAGGTTTGTTGAACAGGAGCTAGAAAAGCTAGCTATAGAGGTGAATCCTGACGACGAGGAGTGGTTAAAGAAGGTAGCTGAAACAGCTATGAGCAGCAAGCTTATCAGCGCAGAGAAGAAGAATCTGGCTGAAATCGCTGTTAAGGCTGTAAAGTCTGTGGAAGAGAGGAAAGGTGACAAAAGGGTAGTAGATATAGACAATGTCAAGATAGTCAAGAAGAAGGGTGGCAGTCTCTCCGACACCCAGTTCATAAGAGGGGTCGTGCTGGACAAAGAAGTAGTTCATAGGGATATGCCTAAGAGGATAAAGGATGCCAAAATAGCCATATTAAACCTATCACTGGAGATAAAGAAGCCGGAGATAGATTTGGAGATCCAAGTATCTTCACCGCAGGAGTTAAGGGAGTTCATAGAGCAGGAAACTAAAATTCTTAGGGACAAAGTTGAAAAGATCGCGAAAACTGGAGCAAATGTAGTGTTCTGCCAGAAGGGTATAGATGAGGTCGCTCAGCACTTCCTAGCGAAACATGGTATACTAGCTGTTAGAAGGGTAAGCGAGAAGGATATGCAGAGAATAGAAAGAGCTACCGGAGGCAAGATAGTAAACAACCTGGACGACCTCACTGAGGAAGAGCTAGGCTACGCCGGTCTTGTTGAGGAGAGGAAGATAGGAGATGACAGGATGATATTCATAGAGGAGTGCAAGAATCCGAAGGCTGTAACTATACTCCTCAGGGCTGGAGCAGATACTATACTGGATGAGGCAGAGAGGGGCCTCAAGGATGCCCTCTATGTCGTAAGAAATGTGGTAGAGGACGGAAAGGTATTCTATGGCGGAGGATCCATACAGGCTGAGCTAGCGCTAAGGCTTAAGGATTATGCTCACACGGTCAAGGGAAAGGAGCAACTGGCAATGGAAGCTTACGCAAATGCCTTAGAGAGCATACCTAGGATACTGGCCGAGAACTCCGGAATGGATTCCGTTGATGCACTAGTTGAGATAAGGAATGCTCACAAGAATGGCAACGTATCTATTGGTATAGATGCCCTAAACAGCAGAGTAGCTGACATGAAAGAACTAGGAGTCGTTGATACATACAGAGGAGTGAAGAACGCTGTGGCTGCTGCTACAGAGACTGCCATCCTGATAATAAAGACCGATGATATAATCGCTGCAAAGCCCTATGAGGAGAAGGGTAAGGAGAAAGGTGGCGGCGAAGAAGAAGAGGGCGGCGGAGAGTTTAAATCTGAGTTCGACTAAAAGCACTAGATGAGAATTATAGATAGAAAATCAGGAAAAATCCTTGGCATAAACGCCTTTGATCTTTTTTTGCTTATATTAATCGTCGCATTTTCTGGCTACTATATTTACATGAATCTCGTCCCCCCTCCTCAGGAGGTCACCGCATATTCGGGGCTGAATATCAATAACGCAGCATTGGAGTTCTCCAGGCTGTATGGTATGGGATATATCGTTACAGCAAAAGTAGATGGTATATGGACATCTAATAGAACAGAATTCCATGATGAAGTGCTCATCACATGGTCGTATGAGACTAGGTTATTTGGTTGGCTCAATGGCAAAAGGGTTACAATTGGTGGACCTAATGCATACGTCGAGGACATC
Organism: Thermoproteota archaeon; assembly: GCA_027491485.1. Lineage (GTDB taxonomy): Archaea > Korarchaeota > Korarchaeia > Korarchaeales > Korarchaeaceae > Korarchaeum. The sequence continues at coordinate 113,271 of JAOZGR010000002.1, read as the reverse complement.
GCTGCCACAAAGATAACCTTCAAGACATTATCACCTTCAGTTATAAGGATATATACATATCCTATAGAGGCAAAAACCCTTAAAGAGCTGGCTTCTAAACTTGAAGAGATTAGTAGAAAAGTTGCTGGGGAATATGGCGTTAAAGTAGTCAAGATAAGGTCATCCATAATATTAGATGTCCCATCTCTGAAGCCAAATGCGTTCACTTACAATAGGATAAAATGGGGGATCTATAATAAAGTGCCTTGGGGCTATCCTTACCTTTACCTCGGAGACTCTTTCATAACTATAACCTTTGACTATACCCAGAAGATAGCATTGACGACGGATGATCTAAGGACGATAGATGAGATATTGGAGGAAGTGGGGATAAAGTACGATAAGGTAGTTCTTGATGACGCTTATGTATACATTGGCACTGAACGCCCACTAACTGGTATTTCCGTATACTCTGACATACTGGAGAATGCGAGACCTCTGTCAGGAGTAATAGATGTGACAAGACTTACTTACATACCAAAACCCTAAAAGGGTGAAGGTAGCTTGATAGTATCCTTTCTCGTAAGGTCTGTAAAGGGATCCTTAATAGCAAAGATGCTGAAGAGGGCAGGATTGCCTACTACCAGGCTTACCGATATAGTTAAAATGAGCAAAAGCTATGAGCTAGTCGTCAGCATTAAGGATGCGTTAACTTCATCTGTCAGCTCATCTCGTGTACTAGCGTTCCTCGATAGGTTGTGTAGGATAGTCCCGCGTGGTGACATGCTTTCAAGCAAGACCTATAACTTCAGCCGTATAATGGAGAGGCCTTTCCAACTGATTACCTCCCCCTGGGCCCTTCCCTTGGGTATGCTCCTCTTCTTCTGGTTATCCCTAGTTAGGGTCTCTCCTAATACAATTCTACTCCTTTACTCTGTGGTTATTTCGATGTCAATTGCTATCGCAATAGCTTCAAGAGAAGAGGGGTTACGTGTAGCAGATACTAGGAATCTGGTCCTCTTAGCAGGCCTGTTAATGTTCATCGTAGGATATGCGGCATTTGTTATACAGATCAGCAGGGTAGGCGGTCTACCTCTCCTAAATGATGAACTTAGGAAAGGTTTATCCCCTCTATTGAACTACCTAGCTTGGACCACCGTTCCAGGAACCGCGTTTCTCCTCTCCTCTTTAGATCTTAGGAGATGTAGTGCATATGCCCTAACCTTGGTCGGCTTCCTTCCATCTTTTTTCCTAGCTTTTAGGACTGAGATGATAGCTTACCTACTTGCTGTGATGGTGGTCCTCTATTATAAGGAACTTATAGATAAAACTCACATAGTACTCGGGCTTATACTAGCAGGAGTGTTCTTTGTGGGAGTTGGTGCGATTAGATCGGTAACAACGGGGTTGGTTCAAGATCCAATTCTTTCAGTATTATACAGGCCCACGATAACAGTAGCAGCTTTAGATACAATAGTTAGGCTCTACAGCCTAAGGCCCGTTACAGGAGGCTGGGTACATCTAGCGGCCCTATCTTCCCTTGGCTTGATAAGAGGCACCAGGTACGGTCCTAGAACGCTCATAAGTATATATACTAGGGGAAGAAGGACCGTCTCTACCACAGCCACGTTAGTAGGAGGACCGCTCCTAGATTGGGGGCTATTAGGGGCCTTAATAGTACCATTCATAGCAGCGTATCTCATGACATTATCTTATAAAATATCAGCCCAGGGAAAGCACTTACTGGGTCCCTATGCTATATTCTACGCCTATACTCTAGTAGGGATAGAAACTGGCATACTAGACATCAATATCTATGGATATCTACTGATTTCGTCAATTATAGTAATACTTTCCCTGAGGGCTGGCAATGAACAAGATTAAGCAGGAACTCCTGAGCCCTCCTATTGGCGTATCTGCAGTATTACTCTTGATACTTCTATCAGGGATTCCAAGATTTGGATTCAGCTTGTTATGGCTAGTGATCAATGCTTTAGGGATACTATGTCTTTACTTAGGGACTAGAGTCTCTCATATGAACTTTAAGAAGGTAACCAAGGCCTCCCTCCTCCTAGGAGTATTAGTCGTTTTCCTAACGATCTTCGCATCATTTAGGGGGATCTCCGGTATCCCATGGGCGACAGTCATTGCAACGTTATGGACTCTTGTACTCGGCTTGTCGGCAATCTCTAGTAATATATTCAATCATAATGGCTTCCCACGATATTCAATCCTGATATACGTCATGGGGGCGCTCTTTATAGTACATTCCTTCTCGAGATATGGCAGCTGGCACGCAATTAGGGCTTTGCCACTAACCCCCCCAGAAGGGGCCTTTGGAATGTTCTTACTATTCATATCGTTTCCAAGCATTCTTGACTACCTCTTATCGAATGAGAATAGAGCCTTACCTCCCCTGTTCATAGCTTTAAGTTTAGGATTAATGTTACTACACGGATTTAGAGCAGATGCAGCCCTAATACTCCTATCCTCATTTATCATAGTTTACAAGAGAGGGGGTAGGTCTTCCTATATCTTGCTAGCCACATTTTTGGTGCTATTTCTCTTTGTAGACCTGATTAGGACAGATATAAATGTCCCCCTCATGTGTAGAATTGCTTACAGATTAGGGACTACGTACTACTACTCTATGGAGCTTCTTAACTGGTCTTTATCGCTACCACTCACTAGAGATCCCCTATGGCTGTTCTCAGTACCACTACATCCATCACAGACAATAGGAAGGGGGATTTTCGGGAAAGAATATGGTATAACACCTACGATATTCGTGGAATTCTCACTAATATATGGAACCTTGGGAATCATCCTCCTCAGCTTACTTATTGGTATACTGTCAGGTTATAGCTACAGGCTATTTAAGGAGAATAGAGATCATTCCTCATACCCAATTATCTGGTCTATACTTATTACTAGAGCCGAAATAGGGCTGAGCCAACTAGACCTTGCATTGATAGCGGGCTCCGTAGTCTTCGCCATCTTAGCGAACCTTATTAATGGGAAGTGATCTGCTAGTACGGTGAGGAATATATGCCCTACTACTACCACGGTCCAGTAATGCCCGGAGGTAGAAAACCAACAGGAGGCAAGATTAGGAAAAGTAGAGGGAAGAGGAGAAGAGAAGCCGGCAGACCCCCAGCTTTTACGGTCGTTGGCATTAGGAAACTAAAGCACATTAGGGTAATGGGGGGTAACTGGAAGCTTAGACTAGTATCTGATCATGAGGTGAATGTAGCCGTTGGTGATGGACAGACAAAGAGGGTTAAGATACTTGATGTGATAGATAACCCAGCGAGCAAGGTCTTAAAGAGGAGGGGGATAATTACCAAAGGTGCAATAGTGAAGACTGAGATAGGCATGGTTAAAATAACATCTCGACCGGGTCAGCACGGCATACTCAATGGAATCCTACTGAGGGAGGAGGTTGCCTCCTAAAGGGCCGAAGATAATATATCCATCCTATTTTGACTCCAGACTCAGCAGGTCAAGAGGTAGGAGGGTACCTAGAAAGCTAGCTGTGAGGAAGCCAAGCCTTCAAGATATTGAAAGAGCTTTATTAGGGCTTTCCTTACAATATGAAGTGGAGAGAGAGAAGCATAGACCGTCCAGATGGTATAGGATGGAGGGTAGGATCAAGGTCTGGTATCAAGGGAGCAAGGAACAGCTCCTTAAAGAGATAGGAAGGAGACTGAGGGCAGGCAAGGATGAAAGCACTGGGTGAGGTTATTAAGGTTACTAGATCTAGGAACTTCCTAGTTAAGTTGAAATCACTTCCAGAAAAGGATCTAAAGGATCGTAAGGTGGTATCAGAGGACCTAACACTTATCGGCGTAATCAGCGACATAATAGGGCCAGTTCACGAGCCATATGCTTTGGTGAAGATACTAGTCCCTCTCGATAGGTCTTTTGAGTTCGTAGGAAAGAGAGTTTACTTAGTAGAGAGTAAAAAGGAAGCAAAACTGATTAAATACCCAGATACTGAGTGATCTCCCCGATTAGGGTATTAGCTATCCTCTCCGATTCCCCTCTCTTCAGCCAGTAGACCTTTGAATACTCGCATATTCTCTCTACAAATGGTATTCTAGATACTGGGGCTGTCGCTATCACAACTTTACTTGACTCCCATATCTTAAGCACTACTTCCTCAAACTTCTGAGAAAATAACTCCATCTTCCCTATTTCATCAATTATAATCACATCTGATTCGGCCAATGCCCTTTCTAGGGCAGGTATGGCTATATCTTCAAAAATGCTAATATTAACCGTGTATTTGGAGATTCTAGGTCCTCCTGTATAGTTCACGGAGGCAAACATTTCCTTCATATTGCTATCTACGTCTTCCACCATAAAACCCACTCTGACGTCCCTTTCTCTCACTTCGGGCGTCCTAATTCCTCCTACTCTGACGCCCATATTTTCTAATCTATTTCTCACTAATTCGACTGTCGTAGACTTGCCAGAGCCTGGTCTACCCCTTATTATATACTTACCCTCTTTCCTCATGTGACCCCAACCGAATTGAATATACCACTTAAGCTATATAGGGAAGGTGAAGCTAACTTCTACTCGACAGACCTAGATTATCTGGAGAGACTGGGCATATCTTATACTAGAGCGCCGGTATTCTACAACCCTCGAATGAAGTTAAATAGGGATGTAACAATTTCCCTCTTTTCCACTCTCTCGCTAAAGACGGCAGCAGATCTAATGGCGGCTTCGGGGGTTAGGGCCATCAGACTTGTATTAGAGGGAGGAGCTGAGCATGTGATAGCTAATGATTCTAACTACTTAGCTGCCTATATCATGAGGAAGAATGTAGAGTTGAATGGACTCTTCAAAGAAATCAAAGTTAAGTGCTCTGATGCTAGGCTTGAGGCTGAAAGGATGTCTTGGGAGGGAGAAAGGGTAGATTATATAGATCTAGATCCGTTTGGTTCCCCGGCACCTTATATAGACTCGTTTTTGAGGGCTGTGAGGGGTGGAGGGATAATAGGTGTAACAGCTACAGATACTCCTCCTCTCTTTGGGATCTATCCTGATAAGCTCCATAGGTTTTACGGCATATGGGGTAAGAAAACACCATTCCATAAGGAATTTGGGATTAGGTCACTCATTTCATTCATAACCAGAGTAGCTGCAAGGCTGGACCTCTTAGCAACACCAATATTGTCCTATGGAAGAGAACATTACATCAGGGTATTCTTTAGGATAAGGAAGAGCCCATCGCTCTCCTCACATACGATCAAGAATAGCTTGGGCTGGGTGGAGTGCTGCAACGATAATTGGATTACACATAAAGGCTTGGAGATCCCAAAAAGGGAATGTAATGGTATGTTGATGGGCCCGATCTGGTTAGAGAAGATCTCGGACCCAGAGTTAATAGATAAGATGGACAAGTCTCTTAGCGACGAGCTAAAAGTCCTCTTAGATCAATTAAGTTCGGAATCCAACGGTCCACCCTTCTACTACATGCTGGATGAGATATGCTCTCGCCTAAAGGTAAGAACACCTAAGATAAACAAAGTTATCATTAAGTTAAGAGAGAGGGGGTTTTTCTCGTCTAGAACTCACTTAGAACCGCTTGGAGTGAAGACCAACGCCTCCATAAAGGAGATTGAGGAAATTATCGGGGAACTATCGTAATTTTTTGAAGATTATCATGGCATGCTTCGGATCATATGGTGCCAGGTCTATAGTCTCTACTAGCTTGTACCTTCCGGTTGAGGTAATTTCCTTCTCCACCATTCTGTAAACCTTCTTTGGGGAGAGTGTTACATCTATACTACTACTCTTAACGGCTATTAGGGAGTAACCCCCTCTCTTCAAGTAGATATCTGAATTCTTTATGAGTATCTTAGCTTGGTCTGGTTGAGCGACATCTTCGTAAACTACATCTACTTCCGGTACAATCCATGAATAGTTTTGAGGTCTTCTAGCACTTTCTAATATGGGGATGATATTCTTCCTGACTGATGCGACGGATAGGAGATCTCTCATAACCCTATGGGCTATTTCTACTCCAAAAATAACACCATCATTCTCTATGATATCGCTTACATGGGAGGCAGTTGTTCCGGACGCTATGCCTAAGTAGAGGACCTTACTTCCCTTCTTAAAGGGAAAGACGCTCATCCCTTTGTAGAGAGCAGCAGCTAGCTTAGATCTATAGGGGTTCCATATACGATACTCCACTCCCTTCACTTGTCTAACAATCTCGTCGTAAACGCGATGTCCTGGGACTAGGTTTTTGGTGGCAAGTTGTTTCTTTCCATCCAGAATCCAGAAGATATTTTTAAACTTTTGGTCCTCTTTAACCTTCATTTCTTACCACCTCTCAATAGGTTCTTCAATTTTTCATCTATCTCTTTCCTTAACTCATCTCCTACATATTTCTCTCTCCCGAAAGCATCTATCCTGGAAGCTATGGCTATCTTTGTGGCCAATAACCGTGCTATCTTACCTCTTAGCTTCTTAGGAGCACCTCTAACTTCCTTGGCTTGGAATAAGATTCCATGTTTCGGCGGCTTAGCACCTTTCACCAAGTGCATGAAGATCGCCTTATGCGCACCTAATATCTGTATGGAGCTAGCAGGTAACTTAGCTAATCTCTCTAGCCCACCAGCTGTGGCTATTAACCTAGCACCTACCAGCGGATGTACGACAGCAGAGAGGTTAGGTGCCGCTCTCTTCATTAAACTTTCGATAAATTTCTCAACCCTTTCCCTAGACTCGTATAGAGATACCCAATTTCTAGCCACATTTTTCACTATCTCTAGATCCTCTTCGCTCAGATCAGCTCCCATCGATTCTTCTCTGACCTTTATGATCTCTTTAGCCTTCTTATCTGTTAATCCTGCTCTCTTCAAAATTTCTACAGTCATTTTGACCCTATTGGGTTCTAGAGATACTATCCTCATGAATATTGGGTGATCCTCAACTAGTTCATCGAGTTCAGGAAAGTGTATGGAGTACCATTCTCTTATGGCGGGCGCCAAGATATTCAGGGCCTTATTTACGTGATCTATATAGTCTATCGCCTTTATTATCTGCTGATCCAAAGAACTTAGCTGCCTTCTTATCCTTAACTTAGTAAGCTCAATTCCCAGATCGTTCAAGAAATCGTAATATTCTCTAGGCCCGATCCCCTTCCATACAACTGATGCAAACTTATGTGGAGACCTTCTAACCTTTAAGAAAGGTTCTTCGTTCGGGGAAAGTATGGCTTTGATTCCCATTTCACCCATTACTTCCTTTAAAAGCTGATCATTGACATATAATTCATCTTCCTGCCTTAATTTTGGTAATAACTTGCTAATCATCCTCTCAATAGCTTTCCCATCGGCTATTATTCGACTAACAACTTCAGGGTCTCTGGGAAAACCGTTTGAAGAGATTATCTCTCCTTTAGGTCCAAGGACTACTATACCAAAAGGCTGTAGTGAAAGGAATATCGGCAAGCTATCTCCCTTCGAATAAAGGAATCAGTTCTAAAAAAACTTCCCTTAGATGGGGTGTTGTCCTGGCTTCCTACCTAGGATGAACCTCTTCCTATAAATCTTCTTAATCCTCACTCTGGGTACGGGACTTCTCCTGGGTCTAGCCTCTACCTTAGGCGTAAGCGACCTTACCTTCCCAGCCTTATTCAAGGCACCGTGTGTACCTCTAGGCATATTTTATCCACCACTAAAGTTACCTCAGACTGCATTAAATATATTTTCCTCATCAGCAGTTGGGATTAGGGGTCATTCTTCATCAAGGACCTCTTGATCTATCCGCGATTTCGCTAGTGATAGTCTATAACTCCTAATGATGTTTAATAGATCTGTTTCTACCTCCATTTTCTCCTTTAGAAGGTCCTCGTTGAGCTTTGCTAAGAGCCTAAATGCCTCTTCACTTGGGATTACAGGCGTGATTCCACTCCATACTATCTTATATTCATCAACGGATCCGACAACAATATTCATACTCCTCGCACTTTCTATGAATTGCTTAGGAGGAGGGCTTCCTCTATAGAGTATTGCTCTAATCCCAAGATCTTTTAACTTCCTTAATATGCCTGAACTTGCTCCCGAGGCATCTAGAGCCACTATAACTTCTCCTACATTACTTACCCGACTTTGTAGCATTTCTATCCTATCTTTCGACAAAGATGGGAGGACTGTCAGTCTTATTCCCTCAGGGGGCTTATCTTGGGAGGTAAGCTGATTTATCTGGGATCTCAAGAGATCTATTTTCCATCGTTCCCTAGCCAACTGTTTCTCTAATTCTCTAATCCTAGCATCTCTAGCTGATATTCTCCTATCTACCTCTATCTCCATGTTTCTCCTATCCTCCAGGAGCTCAATCCTTTTCTTTAGCTCAGCTATCTCCTCCTCTTTTTCCCTAAGTAAGGCCTCATATCTTTCTATATCTCTTTTTAGCTCAGCTATCTTACTCATAAGACTCCTAATATACCTGTTTGCCCTTCTAAGCTCCCTTCTGACCTCACTGTATTTATGTTTGAGGCCAAGATCTCTATCCTTCTTAACTTCCTCTGAGAGAGCCTCTTCAATGGCTAGAGATATCGACATTCCCTTCAATACTTTTCTGGCGATTTCATCTGGATCTAAGGGGAGATCTAGCTCATTTATCCTCTGTCTTATCTTGGTAATGAGATTCTTTACCTTTAAGTAAACCTTTAATGCGGCAGCCAAGGAATCCCTTTCATGCGAACTCTCAACTCTTATACCCGTTCGCTCTTCATACTCTGAGACTATTCTCTTTTTCTCCTCAGCTTTCATATCGTATTTCGCCACTACAAGCTTTGAGTCAAATGTATTTGCTATCTTAATAACGCTCTTTGGGGGAGGGTTAACATCCGTAGCGATTATAACAGGGTAGCCATGATCTAGAATTTCTTCTATAATCTCAGAGCGAGAGGCCCTTCTTAATGTCTTTAGGAGGAGTAGATTTCCCTTTAGATCCAAAATAGCGAGTCCAACAGACATACCAGGGTCTATCCCAACTATTATTGGTCTGGATTTGGGTAGCTTTACCACGTCACCTGATGGGAACTTAATCTTCCTCCTCCAAGATTCCCTTAGGAATATGCGAAGAGGGGCCCATTCGCTACTCTCTTTTACAACCTTCCTAACCTCACTCATACCTGCATAAACTATGAATTCAGCTCTTCTAAGGCCGCCTGAAGCTCTTTCAACGTAAAGATCGTAGTCTAGGTTAGCTAGATCTAATTCCGTCGCTATCCTATTAGCTTCACTTAAGATACTTGCCTCTATAGATCTTCTCCACCTATCGCTTCCAGAACCACCTTGTTTTACACTTCGATTCCTCGTTATCAGGATCCTCGTCTCAGGATACATTGCGACTACTTCGAAACCCACACCTCTGAGGGCTAGCTGCGCTATCAATCTGGCCGACTCTAACGGATCTTTACGGGAAGGAGTAGATAGACCCATTTCTTTCGCTATCGAAGATAGGGGTCTAAAGTTATTAGGAGAGCCCGTCACCTGAACTAACTTGCTACCCGAAGGGAGCTTGCTTATTATCTCCCTTAAACCCTTTGAATCTCTTGCTAGCTCGTACACATTGTCTGTTGCTAGAATAGTAGCACCATACCTATTCATCAATGCTATTATCTCATCGAACGTAGCTACTTCCTTCTCGAATAATACACCATCATTACTAACAATGGAAACTGAGTACAGCGGCCTCTGCTTTGACCTCGGCGAACCAGACTTTATGTCAATGCCTACCACAATGGGATCATTCATTCGATAAGACGTTACCTCAACTAGTTTAATAAAGCTTAGCTCCCCCTTATCCCGATGAACTTGAATAGAATTGCAGTGCTTGTCTTAATAGTTCTAGTAATAGCTCAGCTATCACCAGCCTCAGCCAAAGATAACTATATTTCTCTAGAAGTCGAGGCAGAAGATCCTTGTATAGCCGGTTTCAAATGTAAGGTCAATATAACGATTAGGAACTATGACGGCCTCATACTCGTCGATTATGTGAAGATAACATCGCCTTGGGGGGTATTCGCTGAGAAGGTGGGATGGAAGGAGATGAAGGAAAACTCCAAATTAGTTGTAACTATGACCATAAAGATAGATAGGAACGCTCTAGAGGGGCCAGCCCCCCTAATACCATCTATAAAATACTATAAGAAAGGGAAACTAGGCCTTAATACAATAGAAGGTAATAGATCGTTTATAATGGTTATAAAGCCAAAAATCAATGCAACGTTGTTTGTTCTTCCAAGTAAGGAAGAGACTTATATCGGGGAGATCTTGGAAATTGATGGGAGTTATAAGGTTGAAGGAATCCCGAAGGGCTTTAATCCCTCCCTCTCGCTGTATATAGACGATCACCTTCAGGTAGAAAGAGAACTTAATGGTACTGTTGGCAGCTTTTCCCTCAGCATACCCATGAATAAGGAGGGAAACCACTCCCTCACGGTTAGTCTATGCTATGAGGTAGGTTGTATTGACAGGAAGTTCAATGTAATTGTTAAGAGACCTATCAAGGTAGTAAGTGGGTATGGAAAGGACGAGATTATTAAAACGCTTAACGAGGTGAGAGGTATTAGGGCTGAACTCCAGGACATATATGAGAGCGCTGTTAACAACTCAGTAGCTCTGAGAGAAGACACCTTACTAAAAATGGCTTTAATTGATTCCAAAATAAGGGAAGTTTCTAAGCTCCTAAATAAATCCGAACTGTCATACTCAGATGTAATCAGAGGTATCGAGATGCTAAATCAATCTAAAGAGATGATGGATGAAGTTATTGGCTCCATAATAGGGTCTTATAAAGAGGTCATGAGGAGGAGGTACTCTAAAGTAGTCGAGGAACTCGACGGAGTGAAGAATATAGTCAATCAGACCGATTTAAGGAACATAGAAAGGAGGCTAGAGAGAGTATCTGAGGCAATAAACAGCTCAACTAAGGAAGATATTACCCAGATATATCTAAATGTGACATCTGAACTAGATTCTATTGAGTACTACATAAAATCCATCAGAGAAAAGACCTTAGAGGAAGCCAAGCTCCTATCGGCCATAACGGTATCATTAATGTTCATTGCAATGATTTCAGGTGTAACCGTTATTTTGAGAAAATGGAAATCTCTACTGAGAAAAGCAGAGTAAATAGGTGTCAGAGTTGTGCGGTATTGTTGGAATTACGGGCAAGAAAGGGGCAGGCGTATTAAAGGATCTAATTTCATCTCTTACAAAACTGGAGTATAGGGGGTATGATTCAGCAGGAATTGCCATACTTACCGATAAGGGAATAGAAGTGATAAAAGGTGTTGGAACCATAAGTGAAGTGATTTCAAGAGCCTTAGATAAGATTAAAGACGGTAGCACTGGTATAGGACACACTAGATGGGCAACTCATGGCGAGGTAAGTGAACAAAACGCTCACCCATTATTATCCTGCGATAGAAGGGTAGCAGTAGTTCATAATGGGACTCTCGATGATTTTGAGAAATTAAGGGATCATCTAATGGCTAAGGGACATAGGTTCTCATCCGATACTGATAGCGAGGTAATAGCTCATCTGATAGAAGAAAACATAATGCTGCATAGAGATATCATAGAAGCATTCGTGAAAGCGATCACATCTCTTAAGGGAAGCTATGCAGTAGCTGCCATAGTTCAAGGGTATAATGTACTCTTAGTTGCTAGGAATAAAAGCCCCCTAGTTGTTGGTCTGGGCAATGGCGAGAATTATTGTGCTTCCGATGTAGCAGCTCTCCTACATAAGACTAATAGATTTATATTCCTTGAAGATGGTGACGTAGCCCTAGTAACGCCTGATACTGTTAAGGTGTGGCATCTTACATCAACTGGGGAGGCTCTTGGTGTTGAGAGGGGTATTGAGCTAATAGAATGGTCCCCAGAACTACTCAGCAGAGGAGACTACGAGCACTTCATGCTTAAGGAAATACATGAACAGCCTAATATCATAAGAAAGATCGCAGAAAACTTGAACTACTACCGTAAGTTCGCCGAAGCTCTCTTTAGGTATCTAAGGGATGGGAGCCTATCTATAGTGGCAGCTGGTACCTCGTATCATGCAGGTCTCATAGGGAAGTACCTGTTCTCTAAAATGCTCTCAGTTAGGTCTGAGGTCATAGTTGCCTCTGAATTCCAAGAGTGGTCTCATCATCTCAAGGAGGGGGATATTGTACTTGCTATAAGTCAATCAGGAGAAACAGCAGATGTACTAGAGGCAGTTAGGATCGCAAGGTCACGGGGCACGAGGGTATTATCACTAGTCAATGTACCGGGGAGTACATTAACTAGGCTATCGGATGAAGTTGCCTATATACAAGCTGGTCCAGAGGTGGGCGTAGCAGCTACTAAAACGTTTACAGCTCAAGTTGCTGTCCTATACTTAGTATCTTCCATGATGAAGGATCTCAATGAAGGTAAGATCAGGGAAAACACTGAAAGATCCCTTCTTAGTGTATCTAAGGTACTTAACGATCAACTTGATAAGTTCAAAAGACACTCTAAGGATATCAGTGGGCGCATTAAGCAAGAAAAGAACGCATTTTTCCTAGGTAGAGGCATCAACTTTCCAACAGCTCTAGAAGGTGCTCTTAAACTGAAAGAGATAAGCTACATACATGCTGAGGGATACCCAGCAGGAGAGTACAAACATGGTCCTCTTGCTCTAATAGAAGAGGGTGTTCCTGCCATAGTGCTCGTTCCATATGACGAGGATCTCAGGAGGAAGATAATCTATAACATAATGGAGGTAAAATCCAGGGGAGCTTTAACGATAACAATCCAGCCCGACAATGTGGATGTCCCAACCGACTTTGCGATAACAACGGATAGTACTGTGGAGGAGCTGCTATCACCCCTCATCTATGCGGTCCCGCTTCAATTAATAGCATACTATACGGCTGTATCACTGAATAGGAACCCAGATAAACCTAGGAACCTAGCTAAGAGTGTCACAGTAGAGTAAAATGTCACTCTAACGTTATGAAAAGTACGTTATTTCCCCTTATGAAGAGGGTCCCCATGTTCCTCCTAACCTCTTTAGTCTCAGGGTCTAGCTCTTTAGCCGAATCTAGTACCAAGTTCATCATATCATCGTATACAAGGAGTTTTCCCTTTATCTCATTTCCATTCTTAAGACGAACAGTTATCTCGGCACCGTGAGCCTTCTTTAGGTGAGATATAGGCAGTTCCCTACTCATGATCCATCACCTATCCTCTCCTCCCCATAATATAAAAGCTACTAGTGATGATTACCTACTGCTCAAGGCTATCCTCTCTATCTCCTCCTTTCTTCTTATTGCAAAGCTCTTATTCCTATCGTATTGGGCTGCTGCTATAATCTCGTCTGCAAGAGCCTCTGCTAAGCTTCTTGGGCTTCTGAACGCCTTCATAGCTGCTCCCTGAGCTATATGCCTGATCGCTAGATCTACCATCCTGCTGGGCGATGTGTCCACCGCATGGAAGTAGCTTACTCCTCCATACATTATCCTAGTTACCTCTTCCCTTATTATGGAGTTCTCTATTGCATCTATGAATACCTGAATCGGGTTTCTTCCAGTTCTAAGCTCTATTATCTCAAAGGCATACTTGACCGTCCTTAGGGCCTTAAGCTTCTTGCCAGCATTCTTGCTGTTAACATGGTCCTTCTTACTACCCGCATTAATCGCCTGTCCCATTAATTTATTAACTAGCCTCTCTACTATCGGGATCTCGAGTTTTCCAAATCTCTTATGTTCATGTCTACCTCCCGTATGTGGTAGGTAGACGGGCTTAAGGGATATAACCCCCTTAAGAGCTACGTTCTTTACCTCAACACCATCATAGCTCCACTTACCGAATAGCTTTATTTCTCCTCCCTTCCCTTCGGCATTACTCATAAGATCACCTACTGGGTTTCTCTCTCTTTCCTTGCAATATGGCCTGCAAGGAAACTCCATTAACTTTAATTACCTTATACCTAACTCCCGGTATATCTCCCATTGACCTACCCCTTGATCCCCCTATTCCCTCGATTACCACCTCATCATGCTCATTTATCACATTGAGAGCCCCATCGCCTGGAGCAAATGCAGTAACTATAACTCCATTCTTAGCTAGCTGCACCTTAACTGCCTTTCTTAGTCCAGAGTGGGGCTGCCTAGCTTCTAATCCGACCTTTTCAAGTACTATACCTCTCGCCATGGGAGCTCCCTCTAGGGGATCGAATCTCTCCTTGAGCCTGTAAATCCTCCTCCTGACTTTCCAGCTGTGGAGTCTCTTCTCTTTATATTTCTCATGTAGACCTCTAGCAGCGTATAGACCTAGTGGGGATTTCTTTCCCATGTTACCACCTACGAGATAGAGTTAGTCCATGTGGCTATTTTAATGTTGTCTATGTCGTACCACCTCTTAGCGAGAAGTCTTGCCCTCTTTATCCGCCTACCATTCTTACCTATGGCTACACTTTTATCCTGCTCGATGACATACGCTATAGCGATGGTCTCATTGTTTTGCCTAGTTATCCTTATTACTGGGACTCTTGCTGGGCTGAGGAGGTTCTGTATAAACCCTTCTGGAGTATCATCAAACTCAACGACCTCTATATTCTTATCTAAATCTCCCCTTAGTAGCCTCTTCATTGTCTTAAGCTTTCTTCCACCTCTACCCACTGCTCTACCAAGATCTCCCTTCTCCACCACGAATATTAGCCTATTTTCCTCGTTGTCCTCTACGACATCCTTTGGTTTAACTCCCAGCATGTCATGGAAGAGCCTTATGTAACGGAATTGTTCAGGGGTTATGATTACCTTTCTAGGGGAAATTGCCAACCCTCCCGGGAATCATAGGGTTTCGGCCACCTCTAAGATCCTCGATTCTCCCTCTTCCATTATAGCCGCAACAGAAACGAAGAAAGGCTTCTTGAAAGCCCTTCCAAGATCTATGGATTTCCCTGGATAGTAGAAGATCGGGACATTAGCTAACCTTGCCAGATACTCAACTTGGATTTTCATATCTGGTGGCACGTTGTTAGACATCACTATTAACTTCGGGTTGCTCCCGCTCTTTAATTGTTTTATCACACGCTCTGCTCCTAATATCACATTGCCTGACTTGAGGGCTAAATATAGCTCGGAATCTATCTCGCTACTCATGGTCACTCACCCTTCCTTCCTAATAGGGAATTTAAATCCCACCTTATGGATACTCTGCCAGTTCCTATTGGGGGGGTTTGCCCCATTATCAGAGCATCTAGAGGACCTACTATTGGGTTATCCTCTCCATGTCTGGCAGTATTTAAAATTACATGATACGTCCATTCAAAAGCCATCTTACTTAGGGGGGTCTTCATCTGGCTAAAGAATCCAGACGCTACTCCAGCTGCTTGAAGTCTTATAGCTTCTATCCTTCCCGTATACGTCATAGTGTCTGCTACGAGGGATATGTACCTCCTGTCAACCTCGAGACCTTGCTCTTCAAGTATCCTAGCTAATTCCTTGAATATGCAATTCCTTGCCGCTTCTATTCCTAACACACTCTCTATCTCTCTACAATCGTTCGTTATAGTTCTTGTCGCATCTACGCAGGACAGATTGAGTACCTCCTTAAGGTTAGAGCCAGTTGTCCTGATCACGTATTCTTTTCTCCCATCTACCTCGATGGTCTCAACCCAAGCCCTCTTTATTCCCTTTATACCAGAAACTAGCCTATCCAGAATTCTATAAGACCACGATCTCAGGGTCTGTAGGGGTTTGTCCTTCTTAGTGGCTTCAGATAGTTCTACAATAACCTTATCGCCCTCCACACGAACCTCTCCCTTCATGTTCTTTACTGCTGTCCTAATATAGCTTACAAATTTATCGAGAGTTATTAGGTTTAGTTCTAGAGCCCTCAGATCGGGCTTCAATATGAGTAAGTAGTTGAAGTTATCAATAGCGTATTCCTCTATCAAGTCCCTTATCCTCAGCTCCCTTATACTCCTTATCACCTTCCTCACCTTGAGCTCATCCTCCATGCACTCAGGTTTCAGATAGATCTCCATAGTTGGTGTGCTAGTAGACGCATAGAACACCAGTTCTTTGAATCTCTCTACTCCATGGGTCACATCGAGTGCAAGCAAGCCAGGAGCATGGAACGTCCTGAGGACCATCTGCGTAGTAGGCTCAGCTATGCTCTGGGCGCTTATCAATCCTATAGGCGTAAGTACCTCAACCTTGGCCTTCTCAAATCCTCTGACTAGGTCCTCTATTATTGCATTTAACTCGTTTTCCCTGGGTTTGGCCTCATAAATCTTGCTCACTAAGCTTTCAGGTAATCCAGCTTTCCTAACGGCCTCTTCTATCTTATTCCTTGACACACCCCTCTTCCTTTTCGTCTTTACGTGTTTCTCTATAATTCTTTTTATATTAACTGGCTCATCTCTAAACAATTTAGTGGGATCATAACCATCCCCTCCAAATCTGAACTGTAATATATTGCCCAATGAATCCCTGACCGTCTCATCGTAAGATACGTAGACATCCTTAAGGGAGTTAGCAACTCTTCTGTAGAAGTATCCACTGTCCTCAGTCCTTCTACCCTTGTCTATCAGTGACTCCCTGCTTGACATTGCATGGAATATGAACTCGGCTGGATTAAGTCCGACTACATAGCTGCTCTTAACGAACCCTCTAGCTTCTAGGCTCAGATCGTTCTTCTGGAAATATGAGAGGACTCTATCCCTGTAACCCTTTCTCGGTCTACCACTAGTTAATACAAAGCCTATTCTAGTCTTTATCTTCTGCTGGCCTACCTGTCCCATCACTTGAGATAAGTTCGCTACTGATCCCCTCGCTCCAGTCTTCGCCATTATAGATACATTAGACTTGGGATCTAGATATTTGGAGACTATATCGCTTACTTTACTCCAGAAACTATCTATGGTCTGTACTATGTCAAACTCGAGCATCTGCTCCTCTCTCATTAACCTTAGTAGCTCCTCCTTCGTCCTATATATCGCTGCTTTCCTAACTATAGGTCTACTCTCAATGATTCTCATTACTTCTTCTTTCAAGCTGGAGTAGATGTTATCGATCTCCTTATAAGCCTCCTTAGGCATCATTAGTTCTTTAGGAGATGTGGTAATGCCATAGAGCATGACCTCCTTGGCAGCTATCTTAAGTAACTTATTTAGGAAATCAGCGGCAACGTCATTTCCATAGTCTCTTATCAAGACATCTATTATTGTTAGCTTACCTTTAACGAGAGTACCTACTACATCATCATCAAGAACACCCGAGAGCAGTTTTCCTGATCTTATGAGGACATATCCATCTCCAGGGCAGGAGGGATCTACGCACTCAACTCCTTTTGCGGACTTAGCAGTAGATTCGAAGTCTAAGTCCTTCGGGAAGAGCACAGATATGAGTTGCTTTCCGGTCCAAAGCTCCTTAGGCTTCTTTATTGCTGGTTCAGGGAGTTCCGTTATCCCTGCCCTAGCAAGTATCCTGGTGGCCTCAGACTTATCAAAGAGAGAATCTTTCTTCGTTATTAGGTAAAGAACTGTGATGAAATCTTGTCTTGCCCCTATTATGGAACCTCCCGTCCTAGGTGAAAGCATGTTCTTCTTTACACCCATGAGCTCCTTTGCCTCTATGGCTCCATCCAGTATCTGTGGGGCATGAAGGTTCATTTCATCTCCATCGAAGTCAGCATTGTATGGTACGCATACAGATGGATGAAGCCTAAAAGTAGCTCCCGGGAGCACCTTAACTCTATGTCCTAGCATGGAGAGCTTATGTAAGGAAGGTTGCCTATTGAAGATTACATAATCACCATCCATTAGGTGCCTCTCTACAACATCTCCTGGCTCTAGTTGATCGGCTATCTCCTTAAGCGCCTCCTTACCCTTTCTCTGTATGACCTTAAGACTTATTGGAGTTATCCCACCTTTTCTCACGGTATTAGCTCCTGGGTGAGCGTCAGGCCCTCTCATAATGAGATCCTTCAGCTTTTCGATGTTGTTCTCGTTCACATACTCTGGAACCGTTAGGACCATAGCTATCTCAACTGGGACACCTACTTCATCTATATCTATCATGGGATCAGGGGAGATAACAGTCCTACTAGAGAAGTTAACCCTCTTCCCGATTAGGTTCTTCCTAAGCCTACCTTCCTTACCTTCTAACCTCTGGAATAGTGACTTCAAGGGCCTCCTAGTTCCCTTTTGGGTCGCTATCGGCATGTTAGCTACGGCATTGTTAAAGAATACACTTACCCAGTACTGTAGGAGGTCCCACTCGCTTTCTACCATACTGCTTGGCGCTCCTAGCTTCTTCGAATTGTGAAGTTTTCTATTCGCTTTCAAAATCTCCACTAAAATATGAGTTAAATCATCTTCAGATCTCTCTCCAGTTTCCAAATATATAGAGGGCCTTACCGGGAGAGGGGGAACTAATAGAACTGTTAAAACAGTCCATTCAGGTCTGGCCCTCTCAGGATTAAATCCGACAAGTAGGGAATCATCATCACTTATTCTCTCCAGTATATCCCTTATCTCAGTAGGCCAAAGTCTTCTTGGCTCAGGCTCTTTCACTATAAACTTGTAAACCTCCTCAAGCTCTACCCTTTGAATTGGAGCACCACAGTGCGGGCACTTCTTCTGCTTCTTCACTAGCTTCTTAACTTCTTCCCTTACAACCTTAACTAGCGCATCGTCTACCTTCCTGTAGGGGTCCTTCTCCAGCTTCTCCCTTGCAAGCTTTATGTATTTAGATCTCTCATCCTCAGGAAGAAGGACCTTTCCGCATTTATGGCATACAGTATTAAGTACATCCTTTATCCGCTTCACATAGCCGATATGAACTACTGGCATAGCTAACTCAATTCGCCCAAAGTGCCCTGGACAGTTCTTTGGGTAGTTACCGCAGATAGGGCATCTCTTCCTTGGATTTATCGTACCAAGCCTTGGATCGAGGACCCCTCCCTGTACCGGTAGACCCCCCTCATCGTAGGCCGTAGGCTCTGTTATCTCTATGAAGCCTATCTTTCTTGCATCTGTAGGTGATATTAATCCGAACTTAATACGCCTTAGGCTGTATGGGATTGCTTCTTCGTCAGAGACTGGTTCCCATATCAAGGCCATGATAACACCCCCTTGATTCACACCTCCTCCTTTACATCCAATCTAACGTCCACATGCCCGCTGGTCAGCTCATCTACGAACAACTTAGACGCGTGACTTGTTATCAAGGGCTTTACCTCTACTGATGATTGACATCTAGGGCAGAAGAACTCGCTGGTCCTTTGGTTGAAGAAAGCCACTGTCCCACAGTTCTTACATACATACACTATCGTCTTGTCAGATTGCTCCACGTACCTATCTCGTATCACCGAGGCCGCGCCATGAGATATGAGGACCTCGCCCTCCATCTCTCCAAGCCTTAGACCTCCTCCTCTGGCTCTGCCCTCTACTGGCTGCCTTGTAAGAAGCTGCATTTGACCTCTTGCCCTGGCATGAATTTTGTCCCTGACCATATGTTTCAGCCTCTGGTAATAACTGATCCCGATGAATATTGGGGCCTTCACCATCCTACCCGTCCTTCCATCATACATTATCTCTTCACCGCCATAATCAAAGCCCAGCTTCTTCAGAGCTTCCATCAGATCCTCAATAGGTTCCGACATGAACGGAGTTCCATCAACGAATCTGCCCTCCAAGGCACCTACTTTCCCTGCTAGTATCTCATATAACTGACCTATGGTCATCCTTGAGGGTATTGCATGGGGATCTAGTATAATATCGGGGACTATGCCGTCGGAGGTGAAGGGCATGTCCTCCTGTCTATATATCATCCCCAACACCCCCTTCTGGCCATGCCTTGTGGCGAACTTATCTCCGAGCTCTGGAGGTCTGGTATCCCTGACCTTTACCCTGACGAGCTTTTCACCACCAGTCTTAGTTGCTAAAAGTACATCAGTTACCACCCCCTTCTCCCATGCCCTCATTGAGATCGATGTGTCTCTGCGCTCAAATGTGTACTGGTAGCTACCTCCTATTGATAGCTCGGGAGAGAACCTAGGCGGGCTTGTTTTTCCTATAAGGACATCTCCTCCCTCAACATATGTCTCTGGATCGACTATTCCATCTTCTCCTAGTTTTTGGTAATACATCTCTTCTTTCTTACCGGACACCTTTTTGAGGGGTAGTGGGTTCTCAAACCTATCTCCCTCCACTATTGCTTGTCTTCTAGCTTCGGTTTCATATGTTCTGAAGAAAACGGCCCTAGCTGCTCCTCTATCTATAGCTCCCCTAGACATAACTAACGCATCATCCATGTTATAGCCATCCATAGGTATTAGGGCAACAACTAGGTTTTGCCCAGAGGGCCTGTAATCATAACCAGTTATTTCAGAACCCCTGGTCCTCACTATTGGTCTCTGTGGATAGAACATCATGAAGGCCCTGCTGTCAAACCTTAACCTCCAGTTAGCTACGTACTCGCCCAGTCCCTGTCTGACCATATTAGCTCCTATAATGTCCCTTGGAATGTTGTTATGCTCGGCATAAGGTATCTGAGAAGCCGCTACACCGAACATCGCATATGGAGCGAAGTCTAGATGGGTATGCTTATCGGTTATCTGATCTAAGCTGTAGGCTATTACGGCGGACTCCTCCTCATCCACATCTACGAGTTCCACTACCCCCATTTTAACTAGGTCAGAGAAACTTAAGTTGCCAGCCTCAACTTCGGGTAGGAGCTTTATCGCTTCTTCTATCTTATCTACAGGGATAAGTGGCCTTCTCATCCTCCCAGCATCGGCATTTATATAGACCGCGTTAACCTCTCTATTATATGTGAAGTTCACCTCGGGATCTAGTTCCTGTCTCCTTTCCTTAAGGAAAGATATTAGTTCATCGGGTTTATCTGTGAAAGCAATAAGCTTACCATCAACATATACGGGGGTGAGGGAACCAGCCTCCTTAGGAGTGGCCTTAGCAGCGGGTTTAGCTCCCCAGTCCAATACCATCTCTATTATGGGCTCCGGATCTGCTCCGAATGTTACATCGCTGAATACAGCTAAACTCCTCACAAGCCCCACATTAGTTCCTTCTGGTGTCTCTAGAGGACATAGCCTTCCTATAGACGTTCCATGTATCTGTCTAGCCTCATGCAGTGGGAGGCCTGCTGGGAGTGGAGAGTTAACCCTCCTGAGATGGTGTAATGTAGCTATGTAATTCGTCCTCTCCAAGTTCTGGCTTACGCCTAGATCTCCACCGGGCCAAGCGCCAGTAGCTACAGCTCTGAGTATCCTTTGCGTTATCATCTTCTGACTAGTAAGTATCCTCCTTACATCCAGATCGTAGACGCCGCTGCTTAATTGCTCATCAGCCTTCTCTTTGAGCCTCCTGACTAGCTGATAGAAGGCATCCCTAAAGACCTCCTGCATAAGGGTTCCTGCCAATCTAAGTCTCTTATTGGAGAAATGATCTTTATCATCAGGATCTATCTTACCCCTAACTACCTTAAGGAGCTTTTCTATCATCTTGGCTAGAAAATAAGCCTTTACTATGTTATCTTCCTCGCTATTTCCTATGTGGGGGAGGAAATTATTCTTGAGGTATTCCTTGGCATATCTAATTCTATCTGCTTTCGGAACTGCCTGTACTAACCTCCTGCCTATGTAATCCAGGGCCTCCTCTTGGGTCAACATACCCATTGTACCCTCTTCTTCTGCCCTCCTCTGGACATCATCGAGGCTGTACAGGAATTCGTTCCTTATCTCTTCATCAGATGAGATTGCATCTACTATATCCTCGTCTCTTTCAAGCCCAAGTGCCTTCAGTAACATGGCTACGGGAACTCCTCTTATGGCTCCAGCTGATGCCTTTATGGTCCCATCCCTCATGTAGTACTCTAAGTAGATCCTCGTCCTCAATCCAGCCTTGGCTGATACTATTTGAGCCACGTGCGAGTAAGGCTTGTTTTCAGCTGTAGTTTGCTCCACTATCACTCTATTAGGAGCAATATCGTCCCTAATGACGAGAACTCTTTCAGAGCCATTAATTATGAAATATCCCCCGGGATCTCTTGGATCCTCACCCTTCTCTATGAGCCCCTTCTCATCCAATCCGTAAAGATAACACCCCTTCGATCTAACCATTATAGGAATATGGCCTATCCTTACCCTCTCGCTTTTCAACTCCATGCCGCCCGAGTAGATCTTTATCTCAAGTTCGACAGGAGCTAGGTAATTAGCGTTCCTTAACCTTATCTCATTGGGCATGGCAGGTAGTACGGACCCATCGTACTCCTCAACTTCGGGCCTTCCTATGTATACCTTGCTGAGCACCATCTTATAATTCTCAACAAGTTCAAGCTCCTTGAATGCATCGACTACCTCTTGGATTCCTCTTTCTAAGAACCGGTTAAATGATTCTATCTGAACATCAGAGAGTTTCCTCTCCTTGAAATACGCCTTAACAATGGGGTAAAAGTCCACATTTAGATTAACATTAACACCCAAATCAATTCACCCTCCATAATCAAAATCCTCTTGGACCAACAACGTACCTGTAGTAAATACCTTCCTCTCTATAAATGCGGATGAGATCACCTTCTTTAGCGCCCAACTTTTCAACTATGGGATCCGTCAATAGTATCTTGGGGAAGCGATCTAAAGTTCCGTATCTCTTCACTAACATCTCTTTTTCCTTTTCATCAACTATCTCATGCTTAGGTACCATAAAATGCTCTGTAGGATCGTATTTTATTACTTTCTTGGCCTTTTTGGCAGCTTTAACCTTCTTTGCAGTCTTCTTCTTTGTTATGGCCCGCTTCTTGCCAGTAGAAGAAGATTTAGAAGCCTTTCTCCGCTTAGAAGGAGAAGATTTCTCCTCAACAATAATATCGTCAGAACTATCCCTAGACTCTACCAAATAAGCACCCCCTAAAAGGGAACGTATGCATCAGGTTCAGTTGCAATACGGTTTTAAAAAGTTTACACCCCTAACATTGAGGGAACTGAGTTGAGGGATGACCTGATAGAGATAAGATGGCATGGTAGAGGTGGACAAGGGGCTGTTATGGCCTCTAGGATTGTCGCTAAGGCTGCTTTCTTAGAGGGAAAGTGGTCCCAGGCATTTCCCTTCTTTGGGGCTGAGAGAAGGGGCGCACCGGTAATGGCCTTCACTAGGATAGCAAGGCAGCCGGTAAGGCTTAGGAGCCAGATATACGAGCCAGATATATTGGTAATGCTAGATCCCATGTTCTTAAGCTTGGAGGTAGCTTGGAGGGGAGTTACCCCGAAGACAATCGTTGTGGCAAATACCCCCGAGGATCCCGATAAGATATTCCTCCCTAAGAGAGTAAAGAAGCTCGCAGTTGTAAATGCTACTGGTATTTCGGTAGATTTGGGCTTGGAGGTTGCTGGCCTCCCAGTCCCTAACTCAGCAATGGTCGGAGCCTTAGTCAAAGCAACCAACGTCATTAGATTAGAGAGTGCTGAGGAATCCGTCAGTACAATGCTGAAGAGGCTCAAGGAGACGAACTTAAAGGCATTGAGAAAGGCTTACGAGCAAACTGAGATAATTGAGGAGCCCAAATTTGTACCAGAGGTAATAGGAGAGGGCTAATCGCCCTCCGCCCTTTCTATGTATGCATCGAAGAACCTAGTGTAGACATCTACTTTAGTATCTCCTGACTTTAGAGTCATCTCCTCAACGAGGCCACAATTGAAGCACTTTATTAGGGCCTTTTTCTCTTTCTCATGAATATCCACTATTATTGAGTTATGCTGACAAACGGGACATCTAAAGAAAGCAGACCTTCTCCTCCTCCTTACCGGGAGTGTAGTCCTCCTTTTTCTTCTTCCCAATATATCACCGATCTACTCGACCATAACTCCATTAAAATCATTCACTATTGGCGAATACTCTGAGCCAACCTTAACGTCTCTAATCACTAGCGTCATAGATGGTCCTAACTGGATCTAACGGACCTGACATGAGAGGGCATCGTTTATACACCGATAAGTAGTAAGTCACTAGGATGAACTCCAACCCAAATAGTGAGGAATACTTTCTCTCATTAGAAGAAGAGATTGAGAAGCTAACCTCAATTGCCAAGAGAGCAAGATCTCGTGGTATAGATCCCTACACAGATGTAGAAATAAAGAAAGCAAATGAGTTACATGAAAGGATAGTCGCTCTCTTCCCTATAGAGTTGCTAGGAGAGAGGGTGAGATATTGGTTAGGAAAGACGGATAATAAAGTAGAAATAGCGTTCAGAATAATATCAGAGATAATACCTAGGTCCGGAGAGGAAGCTAAGATACCCTTCAGTGGTAGTGATGAGGAGAGGGCGGAACTAGCCCTAAGGGTCGGTATGGCCATAATAACAGATGCTACTGTTTCGGCACCCATTGAGGGAATTAGTTACGTCAAAATAAAGGGTTCTGGAAGGGATACATACTTATCAGTATACTATAATGGCCCCATAAGAACTGCCGGTGGTACAGAAGGAGCAATAAGTGTTTTGATGGCCGACTATATAAGGCAGAGACTGGGATTAGGCAGGTATATACCAACTCATGAGGAAATAGAGAGATATGTGGAGGAGGTCTTCCTCTACAAAAGGATAGTACACTTACAATATAATTCAGAGCCAGAAGAGGTAAGAAATGCTGTGAAGAACATACCTATAGAGGTAACTGGCCCACCAACCGAGAAAGAAGAGGTATCTTCCTTTAGGAACCTCCCTAGGGTAGAGACTAACAGGATCAGGGGTGGTGCTGTACTGGTAATAAATGATTGTATCATACAGAAGGCGAAGAAGCTCAAAAAGATAATCGAGAAACTTAAAGAAGCCCTTGATTTTGATGATAGCTACTGGAAATGGATCAGTGGGGGTATCAATGCTGAGGAAAAGATAGGAGGTAGTGAGGGTGGTTGTCCTGCGATCGAACCATCTTATAAGTATCTGAAAGATGCCGTCATGGGTAGACCGATCATAGCCCATCCATCAAGGCCAGGAGGATTCAGGTTAAGATATGGTAGGTCAAGAAATACTGGCCTTGCTTCTATCGGTGTCAGCCCAGCTACTATGTACATACTCGAGAGCTTTATGGCAGTAGGAACTCAGGTCAGGATTGAAAGGCCGGGGAAAAGTGCGGTAGTCATGCCAGTGGATTGGTTAGAAGGTCCTATCGTGAGGCTGACTGACGGCACTGTAGTTAAAGTCAACTCGGTTCAGGATGCCATTAAACTCGCAGGCAGGGTTGAGAAGATACTGCATTTAGGGGATGTCCTAATAGGCTTCGGTGAATTCTTAGAAAACAACCATGTCCTCTTACCATCGGCCTGGGTTGAGGAATGGTGGTACTCTCTCCTAAGAAAGAGGTCTGAAGAGCTCGGTATTCCTATAGATGTTGACAGATGGCAGCATTTATCACTAGAGGAAGCGATTGATATCTCGAAGAAGTACAATATACCACTACATCCTAAGTTTACTTACTACTGGGAGGACATAACGGTGGAGGAGCTCCTATCCCTAACTAAAGCAATCTCCTCCTCCATAAGGGAGGATAATGGATTAATCATGAAATTCGATAGTGAGGTGAAGCAGATATTAGAGGCAATAGGCGTTCCCCACAAGGTTAGTGATGATCTTCTTAGGATAGAGGGCGATCACGCGAAGCTCCTCTCGTATATTTCGGAGAAAATTCCGTCTGGGTTAGAGATAGAAAATATATCTTCATATAGTACGTTAGAAGTACTAAACTCCCATCTAGATTTCAAGATAATGCCCAAGGGACCTACAAGAATAGGGATGAGGATTGGAAGGCCTGAAAAGGCAAAGCCAAGGAAGATGAAACCACCAGTCAACCTCCTCTTCCCAGTTGGGGAACTTAAAGGTATGAGCAGATCGCTAGCGTTAGCTTACTCTCTGGGGAAAATTGCAGTTGAAGTCTCCCTAAGGAGGTGCCCTAAATGCGGGGCTCAGACGACGAATTATAGCTGCCCTAAATGCGGGGCTAGAACAATCAGTATGCAGTTCTGTCCCTACTGTGGTAGGCCAATCAATGGCAGGTGCCCCAACCATCCGAATGTAGAGCCTGTTCCCTATACTACCGTGAGACTAAACATCAAGGACGAGGTAGATAGGGCGCTCGCTAATCTTAGAGAAGACCATTCTCAGCTGGAGAACGTGAAAGGTGTTAAGGGCCTGACCAGCGGGTCTAAATCTCCAGAGATCGTAGAGAAGGGAATTCTGAGGGGTAAATATGGGTTGTTTGTCTTCAAGGATGGTACTACAAGATTTGATGCAGTGAATGCAGCTCTCACTCACTTTAAGCCTAAGGAGATAGGGGTCAGTGTGTCAAAGCTCGTAGAGCTTGGATATACGCACGATATATTTGGTCAGGAACTGATAAATGACGATCAGATTTTAGAGTTAAAGGTCCAAGATATAGTAATCCCCAGGAAAGGAGCAGAGTATCTCTTCAGGGTCTCCAAATATATTGATGAGCTACTAGAGAGGGTATATGGCCTTGAACCCTTCTATAAACTCCAGAGTGAGGAGGACTTAGTGGGACATCTGGTACTGACGATATCACCCCATACATTCGTGGCTAATGTAGCTAGGATAATCGGATTCACCGAAGCTGATGTCCTGTTCGCGCATCCCTTTTTGCATGCAGCAAAAAGGAGAAACGTAGATGGAGATGAAGATTCCATAATGCTTGTTCTAGATGCTCTGATAAACTTCTCTAGGGAATTTCTCCCATCCACCCCGGGTGGTCGCGAAGATGCTCCTCTGATCTTAGTAACGAGAATAGATCCTGATTATATAGACGATGAAGTCTATAACATGGAGGTAACTGAAGAGTTCCCTCCAGAGTTCTATGAAGCGACATACCGCTTTGAGGACCCGCATAAGTTGAAAAGCATTGTAAGAACGGTGGAACATGAACTGGCCTCTGGCGTAAAATACCCCAGCATTAACTTCACAATCCCCACTACCCATATAGCTGGAGGTCCCCTACAGACAACGTACAGAAAGCTAAGCAGGATGTCAGAAAAGTTAGAAGCTCACTTTAGCTTAGAAGAGAAAATTAGAGCTGTTGATAGGATAGATGCGCTCTCTAGGGCAATCTCCTCCCACTTCCTGAGGGATATAGTTGGCAATCTCAGGAAATTCGGTCAGCAAATGTTTAGGTGCACCAAGTGTAATGCTAAGTATAGAAGACCCCCAATATCCGGGAAGTGCCTAAAATGCGGTGGTCCTATCCAGCTGACTGTCCACAAGGGTACGGTTCTCAAATATCTTGAGCCAACGATCCGCATGGTCAGGAGATATGGTATAGAAGGATACCTATCGCAGAGGATTAGGATAATATATGACGAAGCAAAGTCCCTATTCAGGGAAGTTGGTGTGGGGAGAGAATCTAGGCCAACTACGCTAGAGGAGATGATAGAGGTAAATAAAGACTCCAGTGAGGAAGATGGACTGAAAGCTGAGATAGAAGGAGAGAAATCACCTAGAAGGTTAGTAGATTTCTTGTAGGTGTCACTATGTACTGGCATCATATTTCCGAGGTAAAGGAAGGGGAGATCATGGTGATAGGCGTAGTACTTGATGTAATTGAGAACTACCTCATAATAGATGATGGGACATCGAGAGCTAGAGTGTACTATGATAAGGCGCAGTCGTTCAAGCCTAAAGATATCGTACTCGTAGTAGGTTCTATTATAACCTCATCAGAGGAGTTTAAGGAGATCCAAGGTTATGCAGTAGCTGATATCTCAGATATAGATATAAGTTTGTTGAGGGAAGTTGAATCGGTAAGATCGGAGGTAGAAAGAAAGTTAGAAGGTGGTGACGAATGGTGAATAGAGTTGTTTTTGAGGAGGCCAGTACATTGAAGGCTATAGTCGACGCCGTCGAGGCATTAGTGGGCGAAGCATCCATAAAATTGGACCCAGAAGAGGGTCTTAGCTTAGCAGCTCTAGACCCATCTAAAACAGCCATGATACAGATTCTCTTACCTAGGACGTATTTCATAGAGTTTGAAGCGGAGGAGTCGGGCTTCTATGGGATAAACTTCACGGACCTCTCTAAGCTGCTGAAAAGAGTAAAAGCTAAGGAGAGAGTCGAACTATCCTTTACCGAGTCGACTATGAATGTTACTGCTATGAACAGCTATAGAAAAACGTTTGAACTCCCACTGATGGCAGGGGAACCCTTTGAGCTCAAAACGCTCAAAGTAGATTTCAAGGCGGGAGTGAGGCTTGATAGTGATGTGCTACCCGGCGTAGTTAAGGACCTCAAGATCATAGGGTCCGATGTGGAGATATACATAGATCAGGAGAAGGTAGAGTTCAAGACAACTAGTGATAGGGGAAAAGCTACTATAACTGTTGGAAAGGAGGATAGGGCCTTAATAGACATATGGGCAGATGAACCATCCAGCAGCATATACAATATGGCTTATCTGGAGAAAATGACTAAACCTGCCAAGATTTCTGAGGAAACAGATATAGAGATAAAGACACAGGCCCCTATGAAGCTTACATATCCTCTGGGAGGTATAGAGGGGGCAGGTATAACATACTATCTCGCTCATCTTCAAGTATAAGTGAATTAGATGCAAGATAGTAATATTCTCGCTATAGCTCCATTCTCACGCAAAGCTGCAGAGATATTAGAGGAACAGGGAGTAACTATAGAGGATCTAGCGCTAGATCCCTTGTTCGAAAGAGCTAGGTTAATGGCTAAAGAGAGGTTGCTAAATGCCATCATTGGCAAGCATGACTGGATCATCGATAGAGCAAATCCTATGAATGAAGTCTACTCTTTTGTAGCGGCCAAACTTATAGCTGCCAGTGTTGGTCGTTCCGTGTTGAGTAGACTCGCTGTCTATGAGTCTAAAAGATTCTCTAAGCTTTCAGAGGACCTCCCACTAGATCGGCTAAAGGAGATAGCGACGGAAACATTTGACCTCTCCATTGAAGGAGGAGAGGTATTGTGGATCGATATACCGGGGTTTCTAAGGGCTAGTTGCCATATAGGTGGCGTAAAATGGAGACTTGTCAACAGAATAGTTAGAAAGGGCAAGGTCATGATAGATAAGACCGAACTCAGGAGGCTATTGGCCGAATATGTAAGGATTGGCGTAATGGAGACTCCGAAGATAGAACTTCCTGACCCTCTTAAGAGGACTGCCGAGGAAATATCTCTCCTATATAAGGCAAGGATGAGGAGGAGAACTAAGAAGCCCAAGAAAGGAGACTTCCCTCCTTGCATAAGGACTCTCATAGACAGGTTGAGGAGAGGGGAGAACCTAACGCATCAGGCCAGGTTCACCCTAGCAACTTTCCTACTTAAGGTTGGATGGAACGAAGAGCAAGTCCTCGATCTCTTTAGGAATCTACCGGACTTCAATGAGAAGATAACATCATACCAGATATCTCACATAGCTAAGAAGAAGTACATGCCTCCTAACTGCGATACGATGAGGAGCTGGGGCCTCTGTCCAGAAGAATGCGGCAGGAAGTACATGTTAGAGGGACTATAATTGACCCTAATAGAGGGACTTTTCGGACTATATTATCAACATATGGCCAAGACAATATATGTAAGCGATGTTCCTAAGAGGGAATTCATGTTTATGACATTTGATAGGACTGTAAGAAGGCATATATCGTTCAGGAATTTAGAGGACCTCAGAAGGTATCTAATAACAGATCCTCCCCTGCATGCGTATTACTCCGTCTCCCTATACACGAATCCAACCGCACCTATGGATGAGAAAGGAATGATAAGAGCAGAGCTACTCTTTGACATAGACTCCACTGATTTCAACGACGAAGTCTGTGAGAAGGACTCTCTATGGAGATGTAAGGAATGCGGTAATTCTGGTAAGGGAGTAAGACCAAGAAGATGCCCTAAATGTGGTTCAGATAGGCTAGAGGTAAATCACTGGCTAAATGAGAGGTGTATTGAGCTTGCGAAGGTGGAGGTAAGGAGGCTAGTAGACATATTGAGCAGCGAGCTAGATGTAGATATAAGGAAGATAGCAATATCCTACACGGGAAATAGGGGATTCCATGTCAGGGTAACTGAAGGCCCCTTGACAACTTTGGGAAGAAACGAAAGGAGGGAGATCTGCTTCTTCATCATGGGAAGAGATTTCGATCCATTCTCGCTCATCCAGATTACTGGAGATGGAATGGCAGTACTACCATCTCCAGTTGGTGGGGTTCTCTCGAGGACAATAAAGTTCATGCTCACTAACTTAGACAACATGAAATTACCGAAGTCACTAAAACCTAAACTCAAAGCTTTTCTGGGCGAGGGAAAGCCCATCAGACTGAATTCTAGGGAGAGGAAACTTGTGATAGATAAGTTTAAGGAAGCGGCTTCGAAAACTGGCGTGAGGATAGACTGGATGGTCACAATGGATACAGGTAGGCTAACTAGGATACCTAATAGCTTACACGGGAAGACCGGTTTCAGAGCACTGAGCCTTACCTTTGATGAATGCTTACTATTCAATCCGTTTACGGATGCCATTGGTCTACCTCCGGAACCCGAGGTTCCAGTAAGGATTACGTTAGAGGTGCCCAAATTTCACTTAAAGGAGGAAAGCTTTGGCCCCTTCAAGCCTGGAGAGGAGATAAGGCTCCCAGGATATGCTGGAATCTTCCTAGTGTTGAGGGATAGGGCCCAGCTACTGGGGAGTTAAGTTTAACTCCCACACCAGCTTTCACTGAGTGAATGGCAAAATATAAGGAGATAGTAAGGGCCCTCTACTCATATATATCAGAAGGGAAGCTATCAGAACCGCTACTAGAAGAAATTAGGTCCCTTGAGGAAGAACTATTGGAGAAGACGGGATCTGATCTCGAAGATAGGATATATCTGGAGGCCCTGAATATATTGAGGACCCTAAGGCAGGAGTTAGAGAATGCCTTAGAAATGGATGAGTCCTCAAAAAAGGCATTTTATGGAATTCCGATCAGGCACGCCACTGAGAGAGGAAATAAAGCAGTAGAATTAACCCGAATCGAGTATAAGGAGGAAAGAACGGTTAAGCGAGGATACGAGCCACTAAAAGGAGATATCGAGGGAACATTAGTAATCTTTAAAACTCCAATACCTAAATTCGTTGGTGTAGACATGAAAGTTTATGGACCCTTCTCCCAAGGGGATGTCGCCCTAATACCGTATGAAAACGCAAGGGCTTTAATTACCAAAGGTGTTGCTGAGGAGGTGAATGAATGAAGGTACCATCCGAGATGAATACCTACTGCCCGAGGTGCGGTAGGCATACCAAGCATAAGGTCTCTCTCTATAAACAAGGCAAAGCTAGGGCCCTCTCATGGGGACAAAGGCAGCTTGAGAGGAAGAGAAGGGGATATGGAGGTGAACCCAGGGGTAAGCTGAGGAGGAAAGCGAAGACCACAAAGAAAGTCCTTCTAGTGCTTACTTGTGAAGAATGCGGTAGAAAAGTAATGAGAAACTTAGGAAGACTCTCTAGAGTTGAGATAAAGAGGTGATCACCTTGGGCAGGAGGTTAGAACTTATACCCTTTCCTAAGAGTTACTTCGTTAGGGTTAGATGTCCCAAGTGTGGTAATGAGCAGATAGTGTTCTCCCATGCCTCTAGGACCGTAAAATGTCAGGTGTGTGATGAAGTACTGGTGCGTCCAAAGGGTGGAAAAGCCCAGATCTTAGCGACCGTCATAGAATACCTAGGTAGAGTGAGAGAATGAGCTATAAATCCTTTCCTAGGAGAAATGAGCTAGTCGTTGGGACGGTAAAGAGGGTAGAGGATCACGGAGTGATCGTAGAGCTGGACGAGTATGAGGGCCTTGAGGCCTATATCCCTAGGAGCCATGTAGCTTCTGGGAGGATAAAGGACATAAGGGATTTCGTTAGAGAGGGAGATAAGGTAGTTGGTAGGGTTATAAGGGCTAATAGGAAGCTTGGACAGGTTGATCTCTCCCTAAGATATGTGAGCGAGGAGCAGAAGAAGAGGAAACTAGAGGAGTGGAAGGAGAAGATAAGGGTCCTTTCACTCCTAAAGATATCGGCCCAAAGAGCTGGATATAGCGATCCTGATATCGTGGCGAGGGAGGCTTGGACTAAACTCGTCGAGTATTACAGAAATCCAATGGATGCGCTTGAAGATGTCCTCTATGAGGGGATAGAACCGTTAACCAAAGCAGGCATAGAAGAGAAGCTGGCTAAGGAGTTAGAAGGTGTTGTAAAGACCCAACTGAAACCACCTATCTACATAAAGAATATAGTAGTGAAGCTCGTATCTTTTGCCCACGATGGTGTTCTAAGGATAAGGAAAGCCCTCTCAAGTGGATTATCCGTATCTAAGAGTAAAGATGTCTCTGTAGAGATATACACAGCTGGTGCTCCTAGATATGTCATATCAATAAGATCGCAGGACCCAAAGCTAGTGAGGAGAACCACTACATATATTGTGAAGGCAATAAGCAAGAGCATATCTCCTAGCGAGATATTCGAAGTAGTTGAGGAGAAGGAATATAGGAAGAGGCTTTCATAAATGCCCCTAGATAAGGTAAACACCGAATTCTCGAAGAGAATGAGAAGATGTAGTGTCTGCTGGACATACACGTTCAGAGAGGTATGTCCTAGATGTGGATCTCCAACAACAGATCCACACCCGAAGCCTTTTAATCCCGCAGCGCTTACTCGTAACGTCGAATGACCACTATAGAATTAGTCAATTGTGGAAAAGTATGTCAATACAAAACCATTAAGCTTTATATTTTATTTAGATTATTTACAGGGTACATATCTGTTTTCTTTCAAAATATTATGATAATAATCGCATATCAGTTAATATAAGTGAATTCTGCTTCATCTTTCCGTGTAATTGGGCTCTGTTTAATCACTGTGAACTTTTTAATCGCCTATAGAAGGATAAACAGAGAAATTATAGCCTATCTATTCACTATAGGGCATAGTATATCTGTATGAACGTTTTGCAACGTTTTGCAACGATTCCAATGACAATAATTTTAAATACTTCATGGTGATGACCCTCAGCCCTTTGCCACAGTTGTGGCAAGGGGAGGTGAATTCGTTATGAAGAAGGCATACATAATAGTGGCCTTGGTAGTCCTGCTGGGGGCTAGCGTACTCCCGGCTATGGCCTACCCAATACATCTATTCCCACAGCCCTTCGTACAGGATGGAACTATAGACTATGACCTTGATGGCATGCCCGACGTTGCTATTATATTAGGTAGCAAGGCAGCCCCTGAGGACGTTTTAGGCGCTACACTTATAGCGGCAAAGATGGCCTCGCACCTCTACTTCACAAATGCCCTCTACGTTGATGCTAAGGATGCTGAGGCCCATGGAGTAAAACTCTACCATGGTAGCTTCACTGCTGAGGCCTATGGTCACAGATACCAGGCCTTAGACCTAGTAGGGGACTATAACTTTACTGATGACGGCCTTGAGGTAGAAGGCTTCCTCTGGAGCTGGGATGAGGACTGGGGAAGGGAACCTGGCGATGATTTACCCAACCCATTCGGTAAGATATTCCCACTTGAAGGCGACTACGTATTCGTACCAGCCGAAGTAGAGAGCGTACAGAACCCAACTGAGATAAAGTTCTCCATAGGTCTCGAGGTCGATCCTGACGATCTCAGTGAGTACGTTGTCTTCGCACCCGGCTACTTCCCGCCTGCCTACACTGATGCGGAGAAGTCCTGGGCTACCCAGCTGAACTTTGACTGCCCAGGTGGCTGGCTCTTTAGCTTTGATGCATGGGACACCACTCAAGACTTCACCCCGGTTGAGTTAGACATTGAATATACATGGTCTCACGCAGGCTTCTACTTCATACATCCGCTCAACCCGATTGATGTGAAGATAGGGACGACTATAGACCTGCCATGGGCTGGCTACACACTGTCTGCAGACACCGTTGATGTTGATGAACCTGGTAGCTACAGTGTAGGCTTCGTTGTGTACAAGATAGGAGGTACTACGCCCGTAGATTACTTCCACATAGAGAACAGTAATAATGCAGGAACTCAGACTGAGAATCCAAAGGATAACGATCCAGACACGTTCCAGACTTTCCTATACAGCATCATCCACAGGGACATATACATAAAAGCCGATATAGATGGGGATGGTGTTATCGAGGACGATGAGAGGCTCGTGCCGTACTTCGGTATAACCGTGAGGGACACTGATGAAGTACTCCAGACTGTTACAATGGACTTCTACTCACTGGTGCTTGCTCCGAACATATATCCGGGATATGGAGAAGGATCACAAGGAGGTACCGACCCAATCGATGGTACTACGCATCCCACTGACGATGTATATGCATTCTGGAATACTAAATGGTTCTTCGATGATACCTACGGATGGCCTCACCCATCTAACAGCGACTATGCTGATGCTGCGGATCCAGATGAGGGAAGCTACAATGTTGATGTGATACTTGAACTTTCCAACTATCCAGATCCGGCCGGACCCAGGGTCTTCGCCGGAGGTAACATGTGGCTTGAGCCTGACTCCGATTTATGGGACGATCTAGGTTTAGATGAGGGCTTCTCGCACTCCAAGGGTTACATAGTTGATGAGCAGAGTGTATTCGAGCCGTGGCTTGCTGACTTACCTGACGACGAGGCCTTCCTCGGTATAAGCGGATACAAGACTGGTGATGATGAGTACACCTGGTACATGGTAGTTAAGTCTGGTACCTTAGGTGCCACACTCTTCGTACAGAATGAGACTGGTTGGTACACTCCATTGAATGAGGATGGTCACTTCACTGCTGGAGGAAACGACTACTGGTTCACTAGCGTAGTAACTCAGCAGATAGTTGCTGGACAGGAGTGCCCTGCTCTACCACCGGGAATAGCTGGCGAGTACTGCGGTCCTGCCTGTGGACCAACTTGGGGTATCTACAAGTTCACTGAGGGTGAGAAGGTACTCACTGAGGTAGAGTGCGACCACTTCGTTGAACCTGACAACCTAACCGCATACTACTCCGGCTGTGAAGAAATACAGGAGGGTGAGGGTGTATGCTGCCCGAAGAACTTAACTGATATGATATATGCTTCAGCTGACCCTGATAGCGACGTCTATCATGAGGATGTATCCCTGGCTGTGTACCACTGGCAGCTCAACTGGTTCTACCCGATAAACGCCACTGGAGTATTTGCAGGCATCTACGACAGAGTAGAGGACAGGAACGGTGACGGCATATTCACCGGCGCCACTGAGCTTGTGCCCGTAGCTACGCCGGAGGGAGGCACCGTATACGAGGACGTAACACCCGATGAGTACAAGGACCTCGTATTCAACTTCGCAAGCCCGGAGGAGGTCTACAGCTTCGTAAGGGCTCCAATAGCCTACATGGACGAGTGGGTCTTCGACGGCGAGAGCCTCTCCGAGGATGTGGTTGACAAGGCCCTCATACTCGTTGGTGGTCCTCTCGTCAACACCGTGGTGAAGTACCTCAACGACACTGGTAACTTGTACATACTCTACAAGACCGATGGAAGGTCCACCTGGCTGTACAACCCGCTCGGTGCTCCTGGTGAGCAGGACATCAACCTCAGCTACGCTATATCACTGATAGATCCGACCATAGATACCAAGTACGTCTACAAGTACAAGGACGAGACCAACGGTCTCGGAGTAATACAGTACGCTAAGGAGAACCCGTGGAACCCAGACAAACCCATACTGGTGGTGGCTGGTACTGACAGGTTCGGTACGCTCGCTGCCAGCATAGCTCTGGCCGATCCGACCAAGCTGGCTAACATAACAATACAGACCTACTACAACGCTGGAGTCGGTGACACCGCTCCTGCCGTGATAGTCATAGGTATAAGGCCGACCACCGTACCTACCAGGGTTGCTGTACAGCCTGTACTCGTAGTACCCGTTGGACTGCCTGCCGGCAGCTAAGCCCTCCCCTTTCTTTCTTTTTCTCCGTTTGCCGCTGATTAATAGGCCCCCGGGATTGCTGTTTTAGCCTTCTGTCTATGTGATATTGGAGATGTACACATCTTACCTTAAATATTGGAGCGGCCTCTACCATGACGGGTAGTGGAATGAAGGATTTAAGCTGGTCGTTGCTCCTACTATTACTACTGCTCCTCATAGTAGTTCCACCCTCTCAAGGCCAGACTTATAGGGAGGTAGTAGAACAGGCAGTTAGGGCACCATTAAAGAACATCATATCCGTTGCTGAGTACAATTCCCCCAGCGATATATACCAAGGGAGTTACGGATTCGTTAATGGGGTCATTTACGTCGATAAGAGCGGTTTCACCTTCGGAGCTATTCCAGATTTAGAGATGAACATATACGCATCTCTAATATTATCTGAGGCATTGCAGGTCAGTAACTTCGTTACATATGATAAAAGAGAGGTTGATGCTGCCAAGGCGAGGCTAGGCTCCATGACAAGCTGGCTCATAGATAAGGCGAGGTCCAGCGGGCTATGGGGTTCAGATGTCAGCGGACAGTTAGTTGATATTTCCCTTAGCTCACAGGCCATAAAAGCTATAGCTGGAGCCATAGCTACTGGAGCTCTCCCTCCTGATAGGTTAGGTAACCTAGCTATTTCGATATCTAGGGTCATAGATCTACAGTCTGAGGGAGGTGGCTGGGGTAAGATACCAGAAGCAGATATCTTCCAGCTTAAGGAACCCACACCCGATATAACAGCGCTAGCCCTCTCCGCTCTCTTAAGTGCAAGGGAGGTGGGCGCTAAAGCTACTGGATTAGATAAGAGCATTGAGAAGGCCATAACTTATCTAAAGGCTACAGCTAAGAGGTCAAAGGATATGGCCTACTGGCAACAGGAGAAGATCTCCACAATACAGGTGACCAGTGAAGTGGCTAATGCATTAGCTGAAGCCATGTTTCAAGGGTTCGATGTAGATGAAGAACTAATGAAAGGAGTCGTTAACTACTTAGAGGCTCAGGTAAAGGAGAGCTATTCCTCCGGAACCTATGACATAACTACGGCCATAGCTATAGGCGCCCTAGCTAAGCTGTCCTCTCTGGGCTTCCTTGAGACGGATAAATTCATCACATCATGGGAGCCACTAATTGTGGATTTATCTTCATCCATACAGCCAGATGGGCTATTTAGCAAGCTCCCCTTCATATGGCTGAGATATGCTTATACCTATCCGTATGTATCGGTCTTCTCCTACTGGCTTAGGGTATCCTCGATATCTGCTCAGGCCTACTTCATAGGGGGTTATGGCGAGTACGAACCACCTGTTGTAGTGGAGGGAACTGATATAACCCTGAAGATAAAGGTTGAGAACAGGATATCCTCCACTCTGAATCTACTCATGAGCCTGGAGGTCGCCTCCCCAGCTCAGCTAGTAACCGCTCCACCAAAGGAACTTAACCTGGGAGGAGGGAAGTCTAAAGAGATATCGCTGAAGATAAAAGCTCCAGATAAGATCTCCTCACCCAAGAACATTACAGTTAGACTATTTATAAGGGAGGGAGGCTCAGGTAAACCTCTATTCACGAAAATGCTGACATTTCGCATACTCAGGAACCCACAGCTATCCCTAGAGTCTAAGATCGCGAAGCCCACTAGTGTTCAGCTCAGAAAGCCCATTAACATAACGCTTACCTTAGCTAATTTGGGCGATCTACCGATAAATGACGTCAGTATAATAGAGAAGTTGATGGCAGGCTTTGAACTCGTTACAAGCTTTGAGGGGAATGGGACTGCATTAGTAACTTCGACTAACAGTTTAGGCAGCTATACTTTCCCATCTCCTCTAGAACCAGGCGCCAAATTAACGCTCATCTATCAGGTAATGCCTAAAGATACACCTCCAGGCCCTCAGACAGTTTCAACCACTTTGATCACATATACAGATGCTAGGGGCGAGAGGCACAACCTAAGTAAGGAGGTGAAGGTTACAGTTCTAAGGCCCTTCATAGTTCTATCAACGAATTCATCATCACTCAGGATGGAGTGGGATGAGGAGAAGAGCCTAGTAATTGCTATATCAAATACTGGGAATGAGGATGCGACTGATGTGGAGCTTAAGATCTCCTTTGGAGAAGGGCTTACCTACAACCTCACCTACGTTCCTAAGGATGTCCTGTTGAGACCAAACCCAGATGGTTCTACGCTGATAAGGGTTGAAAAGCTTAAGTCAGGGGATACGCTAAGCATACCACTCAGGATAAAGGCCACGAACTTCTATCCCGCAACCGAGCTGGGTAGCTTTATAAGCATAGGGTACGAGTATAAGGACTCTATAGGGAGGAGCATGCCGCAATTCTCCGACTCACTGATAATAAAAGTTGCTATTGTGGTCTCTAAGACCTTCATATACGTGGTCTCCGCTATAATTCTAATAATAGCAGCCTTCATAGCTATAAGGATATATAACAGATCTAAGGCGAGAAAGCGCGAGTCCAAGAGATTATCGCCTCTGGTGAGTAGCCCTAGAAAGAGAGGAAGGAGGAGGACTCCCTTTGGAGGCTAAATACTTAGTTATAATTCTGATATCGCTCGCTGTAATTGCATTAGTCACATACTCCTTTTTCCTAGGTCCTGAGGATAATAATAGACCTAGGGAGGGGGTAAGCTGGATAGTAACTATATCGTATCCGATCAACACGACGATGAAAGAAGGATCAGGTAGCATAGGTCTCTCATCCTATGCTGTTACAATGACCCTGTCCTTCTTCTCTGGAGGCAAGCTGAACGAATCTAGCTTCATGGTAGGTCCTCTAGGTACAGTTCCACCTGGAAACGCTACGGTAGTATTTTCACTCTCAAACGAGACTAGCATAAAGATATTCGCCCCCAACTCCACGGTCCTAATTCAGGGAAGGAATCCGGAGGAACTGTTCGCAGCGACGGATAGACTAATACTAGAGATAGCAGGGGAGTACGCTCTAGACCTAGACTCTGCAAGGCAGTACCTGATAGTTGTCCACCCATCTAAGGGACATAAGGTAGGCCTACCTTGGCTAGGAAAATTACCTACCTCTGTTGCTAGAAGGGTCCCAATTTTCGTTTATGGAGGTAGGATCTCCAGCCTCAGAGACCTACTTCTTGGTCCCTACTCTCCATAGCGGGCCCGGGGGGACTTGAACCCCCGACCTGCGGCTTAGAAGGCCGCCGCTCTATCCTTGCTGAGCTACGGGCCCCCATTCATACGACCATAGACGAACATATAATTAATATTCCCCTTGTCGTTTCACACCAGATGTAGGATGGAAATCCCTAGGTTAATAACGTTATTCCTATTAATCATGCTAATACTCTCAGTACTATTCCCTCAAGTAGTAACTGTAAAAGCCCAAGAAGAGGTAAGATACGATTGGAAAGGCCTTTCAATGCTAAACGCTACGAGATATGAGCTTCCGGGCGGATTCGTATTAGAGGCTGAAATAGTATTCTCAGCAGGCGCGGCATACTATGTCAGAGCAAGAGTCCTAAAAGAGGGGGCACCATGTACTTCTTATGCATATGCCGCTGTAGAGGAGTATGCTGGGGGCTCTAAACTCGATACTAGGAAGACGATGGATGTCTACGAAGGTTGTAAACTGAGATCGGGAAAGAGGGTATTTACAATACTGATCAAGGGCGATGAAACAGATATGAACAATGGGATAATATACTTCGATATCCTCAGCTCCATATACTCCCCAGAGACCAAGATCAATGTAACAATCAATTTCCCTGAGAAGAAGGAGTTCGATGAGCCCTACGCTCAGTTCGAGGTTCCCATCAAGATAACTAATGTAGGACCTAGGAATGTCGATTGGGTGAAGGTCTACTCGAACTGGTATAGATTAGATGGTGAGGGTTCGATAAACTTAACTTCAGTGGTACCGATGACATCTCCTCCAAGCGGGAACGAGGTGAATATATCACTGGGTGGATTGGCTCCAGGGGAATCTCATGATATCAGCTTTGTCTTCAATGCCGGACCAGGGGAAGGCAAGTATGGGAACTACACAGCGAACTTCATCGTCACCTATCCGACGATATTCAAGTACGTGGGTTTCGATGAGAACAGATCCGTGAAGATGTTTGAGTACGATCCTAATGCCACCGAAACCTATCGTGGTTCCATAATAGCTACTTTTGGAGTCCTGTATAAGGGTCATACTGGGAATCCTAATGTCGTTCTATCTGTCTCTAAGCCTACTGGTGATCTGAATGTAGATCCAGGAGCCCCCATAACTTTCAGCTTCAGGGTACAGAACACGGGCTCCGATGATGCGTACAACGTCACCATAAATGCGAAGATCGATCCTAACCTACCGGTGGAGATAACGAAGCCATCGAGCATAGCAGGAGGCCATTTCCCAATCGTAGTACAGAAAGAAATGCCACCCAAGGCCATGACGGAGACCATAGAGTTCAGGATAGTCATACCCCAAGATGCCGAAGGCCTTGTGTATAGGGTGAACTTGACAGCTGGTTACTTCGACATCAGAGGGAATTACAACCAGAACTTCAAGCTCTTCACAATATCTGTAAGAGAGTTCGGTGTATCTAAGGTCTACATCACGAAAAGCATATCCTCAACGACAATTCCCGTGAACGGCACGATTGAAGTGAACGTCGTGGTGGGGAATAATGGAACTGCTGCTGCTACGAATTTGGTAATCGAAGATAGCTATCCGGAGAACTACTTCAAGCTAGTGAGCGGTAAGACTAAGTTATCCGTGAGCAAGTTGGAGCCAGGAAGCATGACAACTCTATCCTACAAGTTAAGGGCTGTTAGGGAGGGGGTAACTAACTTCGGACCTGCAAAGGTAACCTTCATAGACCCTAAAGCCGGTCAGAAGACTCTCCTATCAACGCAGAGATCCCCAGTTGTAATAACTATAGTGAAGCCAGAGCTGAGCGTTAAGATAGAGGATATACCGCAGAACGTAACCGTGGTCAACTCCTTGGTGGGCTTCTCAATATACATGATCAATAGGGGTAGTGGTGATGCGAAGGACCTCGCTGTTGAGCTGGAGCTATCACCTGGATTCTATATGGTCAGTCCGCCCTCTATAAAGAAGGGGGAGGGAGTATCGTGCGATCAACCAGCTTGGGAACCTGAGGAAGATAGGATAAGGGTACAGATGAAATGCAGTACCTTAAAGCCAGAGGGATTCGCTAAGCTAATACTGACGCTGAAAACCCAGACCGTCGGAAAGCAATGGCTTAGGGTGAAGGAGATATCTTATAAATCCTCTGACGGGCTCACCACGATAAAAATACCGACATCCTCATATAGATATGAGACCGTTGTAGTCACTCCGCTAGAGCTCAGGATGTTCTACCTAGCTATATTCACCTTCTCGGTATTATTAGTAGCGATGTTCGTCATTGGAGTTACCAGAGGACTTAAGATATCAGTATCTAGGCGCAAACCGAAGGCGAGGTTAGGTGCCTTCGAGAGCTAGCAATATTAAAATAGTGAGTTGGTCGTAAGAAGAGAGGTGTGATAAGGATGGGAATGGAGTACATATATGCTGCTCTCATGCTCCATGAGGTCAAGAAGAAAGTAGAGGAAAGCGATCTCACTCAAGTACTTAAGGCTGCCGGCATTGAGCCAGATCCAGCTAGGATAAAACAGCTCGTTAGTACGCTCTCAGGGCTCAACATAGATGAGATAATAAGCCAGGCGGTTGTCGCTACCGCCGCTCCTGCTCCAGCACCAGCAGCTCCAGCCGAAGAAGCTGCAAAGGAAGAAGAGAAGAAGGAGGAGAAAGAAGAGGAGAAGAAGGAGGAAGAGGAAGCCGCTCTCGCCGGCCTTGGTGCTCTCTTCGGCTGATAGGAACTTGCATAATTTTTTATCCCCTTTATCCAATTTTCTAAGGATGACAAATGGGTTTAGGCGATCCCATCGAGATACAATTTCTAATTGAGAGGGGTTATGTCAGGAAAAAGTGCCCTAAATGTGGAGAGTACTTCTGGACTTTGGATCCTAGCAGGGAAACGTGTGGAGAAGCACCTTGTGAGCCATACAGCTTTATAGGCAGGGGGACATCTGACAAAGACCTTGAACAAGTGAGGGAGGATTTCCTCAGCTTTATGGAATCTAAAGGACACACCAGAATAGGAAGATACCCTGTAATAGCTAGGTGGAGAGATGACCTATTCTTAACTAGCGCCTCTATAGTGGATTTTCAACCATTCATAACAGCAGGACTAGTTCCACCACCTGCAAACCCCCTCACCATCTCACAACCCTGCATCAGGCTCAAGGACGTTGACAAGGTAGGTCCTACCATGGGCAGACATCTTACGATATTTGAAATGATGGCCCATCATGCCTTCAACACGAGGGACAGATTCGTTTACTGGAAGGACAGGACAGTCGAGCTATTTCATGAGTATGCTATGGAGGTCCTAGGGATACCGGAAGAGGAGATCATATACAAAGAGGGGATATGGGAAGGCGGTGGCAATGCTGGACCTGATCTAGAGCCCATAGTGAGGGGACTAGAGATAGCAACACTCGTCTTTATGGAGTACAAGCAGATAGATGGAAGATATGAGCCCATGGATACTAAGATCGTTGATACGGGGTATGGACTAGAGAGGATAGCGTGGCTGCTTAGAGGAGACCCTACTGGATTTCACGCCGTTTATGGCCCACTAGTTGACTCTTTTCTCGAAACTCTAGGAGTGGAGAGAGTGGAAGAGGACCTCCTCATGAGATACTCCGAGGTGTCATCCCTACTCAGGGAGCTTGAGAAGGGGAGGAAGGTAGAGGCACTGAGGAGATCCATATCAGATAGCCTCGGAGTGGACTACTCCTACTTAGAGGAGAAGATAGCTCCCTTAGAGAAGGTATTTGCCCTTCTGGATCACACCAAGACGATAGCTTTCATGCTAGCAGATGGATTAGTGCCATCAAATGTAAATGAGGGTTACCTTGGCAGGCTGCTGATAAGGCGGTCCTTGAAGCTCCTCAAACTGCTAGGTTCTCATGTGAAACTCTCAAGTCTAGTAGCTAAACAGGCGGAGTTTTGGTCCAAGAAAGGCTTTCCCGAGTTAAATGAGTCGTTAGATAGGATCG
Organism: Thermoproteota archaeon; assembly: GCA_027491485.1. Classification (GTDB taxonomy): domain Archaea; phylum Korarchaeota; class Korarchaeia; order Korarchaeales; family Korarchaeaceae; genus Korarchaeum. The sequence goes on along the minus strand of JAOZGR010000002.1, from coordinate 70,195 downwards.
TTGAGATAGTAGACTTAGAGGAATCTAGGTATGAGGAGATGCTTAGGAAAGGAGAGAGGCATGTCAAAAACAAACTTAGATCAAGAAGTAAAATCACCTTAGAGGATCTGATAGAGCTCTATGATTCTCATGGAGTGCCACCTGAGCTAGTTCAGACGGTAGCAAGTCAAATGGGATCTCATGTCGATATCCCAGATAACTTCTATGAGCTGATCGCTGCTAGGCATGAATCCAAGAAACCAGAAGCCCCTAAATTACCTGAATTCCTAGACGAGCTAGATAAGTATCCTCCCACGAGGCTACTGTACTACGAGGATCCATATAACCTAGAGTTCCGTGCGAGGGTCATTGGCCATGTCAATGGGATGGTCATACTCGATGCTACCTCCTTCTACCCGGAGGGAGGGGGACAGCCAAGTGATGTAGGGGAGATGGTCTGGAGGGGGGGTAAAGCAAAGGTTCTGGGAGCTGAAAAGTACAAGGGGAGGGTCCTCCATAAACTGGAGGGACCATTACCTCCTGTTGGGGAGCTTGTATATGGTAGAGTAGATGGAGAGAAGAGATTGTCTAGGATGAGGCATCATACGGCTACACACGTGATATTAGAGGCTGCAAGGAGGGTTCTTGGAACACATGTATGGCAGTGGGGTGCTCAGAAGGGAGATGAAGAAAGTAGACTAGATATCACACATTACAAGGCCATATCGCCAGAGGAACTCTTGAAAATAGAGTTACTGGCAAATGAAGCCGTCATGAGAAATATGAGAGTTAATACCTTCTGGTTATTACGGACCGATGCCGAGAAGAAGTACGGCTTCATCCTGTACCAAGGAGGGGTGGTCCCCGATCCCGTGCTGAGAATAGTTGAGATAGAGGGCTACAATGTTCAGGCATGTGGTGGAACACACGTGCTTAGGACGGGGGACATAGGTCCCATCAAGATATGGAGGACTAGAAAAATCCAAGACGGTGTCATAAGGTTAGAGTTCTCCGCAGGTATACCTGCAGCACATAGGCTAATTGGGTGTCACGCTCAGTTAAAGAATATAGCGAAATATCTGGGTGTTAGTGAGGAGGAGACGGAGAAGGCATTCCTCAACACCATGAGGGAGTTAGATGAGTTGAAGAGGGAGTTGAGGAGGAGATCAAGGGAGATAGAGGAAAGGAGAATAAGGGAGGCATTAGCAAGTCACGATGTAATTGGGAGGTATAAGATCTCTAAAATCCAGCTGTCGGAGCTAGATCTGGACAATGGCATAAAGCTCGTTGACAAACTATCTAGGGGGGAGAGTAGGATCATATTAATAACCAAACCTAGAGAGGAGAGGACGGATGTAGCAATTTTACTCACTGGTGGGCTTGAGAACGAACTGCATGCTGGTAATTTGATCAGAGAAGCAACTAAGGAGGTAGGTGGAGGGGGCGGTGGGGATCCGAAGTTAGGAAGGGGATCCGTTCCCTCAGATAAGCTAGACCTATTCATGGAGGTGGTCCGTAAACGATTAGGAGGGAGCTAGTGGAGAAAGCATCCGCTAAGACATTTCTACTCTATGCCCTGGGATTTCCTGACGCCGTTGATATAGTATCGAGACAGCTCTCCCTGAATAAGAGGGAGAAAATAGCTTTATCCAAGTTGATAAGGGATCCCTCCGAGTCTATGGCAAATGCCCTTAAGAGGTCACCCCTCGTCTGCATTAGGAGCAGGGATCTTGGTATAGATGGATTTAATGTCCTTATCACGATCGAGAGTGCGCTTAATGGAAATGAAGTCTATCTCTGCTCTGATGGATTTGTTAGGGATATAAGCTTGGCCTACTCATCTTATTCACCGACCGATAAGTTCGAAGAGGCAGTTAACCTGCTAGGTGAGCTAATAGAGGAGAATAAACCGTTGTCCACTAAAATATACTTGGATTCTCCAATTCCAAAGAGCGGACAGATAGCATCCTCTATTAGGGAATTGTTAGGGGATATAGTTGAGGTTAAAACATCTAAACATGTGGACAAGGATCTCCTGAGGCATGAGGTTATCGCTACGAGCGATACGGTTGTGATCGGCAAGGCCCCATGCGTAGTAGACATGCCATTTTATGCGCTTAGGAAGGTTGGGATATTCCCGAAATTATTATTTCCCTTGAGAGGGCCAATCGATAGGGTACTACAATGATAGATCTGCCCAGAACGGTTGATTTCGACGGGGAGAAGGTAGTCCTAGTAGATCAAAGGAGACTTCCGGAGGAGCTGTCTTTCCTTGAATGCGCAGATGTGGACTGCGTCGCTCAGGCCATCAGGACGATGGTTATTCGGGGAGCACCGGCAATTGGAGCCACTGCAGCGTTCGGGCTCGCGCTCTATGCATCGAGGTTCAAGGGATCCGATACCAATGAATTCATTAGAGGGCTGCAGAAGGCTGCAGATAAGCTTAGATCCACCCGTCCAACTGCCTATAACCTATTCTGGGCTATAGACAGAGTCCTTAAGGGCATAAATGAGTTAAACGATGTAGAAGCAATGAGAGAGAGGGTAATTGCTGAAGCTAGAGATATAGCTGAGGAAGACATTAAAAACAACAAACTGATTGGAGAGCATGGTTACAAGCTAATAAAGGATGGATATAGGGTCATGACGATATGTAATGCAGGCTCCTTAGCTACGGTATGGTACGGTACGGCCACTGCTCCCATGTACAGGGCCTTCGAAGAAGGGATAGAATTCGAGGTCATAGCGCTGGAGACTAGACCAGTACTTCAAGGTGCTAGGATAACGGCATTTGAGTTGAAACATGTCGGTATACCGGTAAGCTTGATAGTCGATGGGGCTGCAGGCCACATAATGTCCGAGTATGGAGTAGACCTAGTCATCACGGGAGCTGACAGGATACTCTCCGACGGGACTACCTATAACAAGATAGGTACATACTCACTTTCCATCCTAGCCAAGGAGCATGAAATCCCGTTCTACGTGGCTGCACCTAAATCCACATTTGATCTTAGATCCAAGCCTCAAGAGGTCAAAATAGAGATGAGAGATCCTGACGAAGTTGCTGAGATATATGGCAGGAGGATAGCTCCCGAAGGGGTGAATATACTGAATCCAGCCTTCGATAGAACCCCTCCAGACAACATCAGTGGTATCATCACGGAAAAAGGGATTATAGAGAAGCCCTTCCAAGAGAACATAAGAAAGGTACTCCTAGTCTAGTCAAATCCTGGGGGCCTTACATTTACCACATCCTTATTGACTAAATTAGGAGGTACTTCCCCCTTAAGGAAGGCTATCAAATTATCAGCGACCATTTCAGCCATTCTAGACCTAGTTTCATAGCTTGCACTAGCCGCGTGGGGTGCCAGTACCACATTATCGAGCTCCAGAAGTGGGTCGTCGGGGGATATGGGCTCCTGCTCAAATACATCCAGGCCTGCACCAGCTATCCATCCCTCCTTCAATGCCTTATACAATGCCTTCTGATCTACAACCTTCCCTCTGGCGGTATTGATGAGAAAGGCGGTCCTCTTCATCTTCTTGAGCTGTTCCTCGCCTATCAGATGATACGTCTGTGGAGTTAGAGGTGTATGTAGGGAAACGTAATCAGATTCCTCCAATAACCTATCTAGGCTAACGTATTCTATCCCTAACTCCCTCTCTAAATCCTCTCTCCTAACTACGTCATAGTATATGACCCTCATGTTGAAGCCCTTAGCTCTCCTTGCCACAGCACTACCTATCCTTCCCAATCCAACTATGCCTAAGGTAGCCCCATATACATCAGTTCCTACCATCATAAGTGGATGCCAGCCTACCTTCCATTTACCCTCTCTCACATATCTATCTGCCTCTACAACTCTTCTCGCCACCGCTAGCATGAGGGCAAAGGTGAAATCAGCAACAGTTTCCGTTAAAACCCCTGGAGTATTAGTTACATAGATCCCTCTCTTAGTGGCCTCCTCCACCTTTATGTTATCGTAACCAACAGCGTACTGGGATACTATCCTGAGCTTAGGGGCTGCATCAAAGACTTCCTCATCAATAGGATCTGTGAGAAGCGAAACCAATGCATCTTTATCCCTTATCCGCTCTAATATGACATCTTTAGGAGGAGGTGCTTCATCAGTCCACAGATCCACCTCAAAAAACTCCCTTATTTTAGAGAGACCCCTCTCAGGGATTTCCCTAGTGACCAATACCTTAGGCCTCAAGAGAACCACCGGTAGTTGGAGAAGTGAATACTATTAACCTTCAATCCCACCCAGCTAATCAAACATTTTAAGCCCCTTTCAACCCCCTTATTATGGTGATTGGTATTTAGGCTAGAGCCTGAGAGGGAGGACGGGAACCTAGAGTACAAGCTCAAGCTAGATCCCAGAAATGAGGATCGACTCATAAAACTAGCCACGCAACTCAATTATAGGTTAAATGAGGGAGGCGGAGAGGCCTTCTATGAGCTAGGCATATCGGATGAGGGACTACCAGTAGGATTAACGGAGGAAGAAGCAAAGAGATCACTAGAAGCTATGGATATGATAGTGGAGAATCTAGGAGCGAGATATATGATAGTGAGAAAGGAAAAGGGCTCTAGAGGCTACATATACGAACTCCTAATAAGGAGAACGGTAGACACACCCCCAATACAGATTTCGGTAGCCTTACTGGGAAATGTAGATGCAGGAAAATCCACATTGAAGGGCGTACTGGTGTCAGGTATATTAGATGACGGGGATGGGCTTGCAATGAGCCAAGTAGCAAGATATCTCCATGAACTGAAATTTAGGAGGTCCTCATCTGTGTCTCTACATATACTAGGATTTGAAATGGAGGGAAAGACGATAAACGATGAACTTCAGGGCTATAATGAATCTGAGATCTATCTTAGGTCCTCTAAGGTTGTGGTTCTGGTTGATCTTGCAGGCCACGAGCGATATCTCAGGACAACGCTGAAGGGCGTATTGGGATCAATGCCTGACTATGCTGCCATAGTTGTTGCCGCTAATGCAGGCCCAATAGGGAGTTTCAGGGAACATCTCGGTATCTCTGTAGCGCTTAATATACCCTCCTTCATAGTCATGACTAAAGTAGACATGACCCCTCCAGAGGTGCTGGCAACTAACCTTAGAAAAGTGATCGAATTGTTAAAGCTTCCAGGCGTCAATAAGATACCTTTCCCAGTGAGAAGCGAGAATGACTGCGCCATAGCAGCTAGAAACATGCCTCATGGTAGGATAGCACCGATATTCTTCGTATCCAATGTTACTGGGGAGGGATTAGATCTCCTAAAGAGGTTCCTCAACCTACTACCTCCCAGATTAAACTGGAGTGAGAGGGAGGGACAGGAGTTCCTGACGTACATCGACGATAAGTTCAATGTCTCCGGTGTTGGGGTAGTTGTATCTGGCCTTGTAGAATCAGGATCTATCAAGATAGGCCAGCGAGCATTATTAGGTCCCTTCGACGACGGCTCATTCAGGACGGTGAAGGTAAAGTCTATACACATAAGTAGGGTTCCCGTTGAGAGGGTAACAGCCGGGCAATTCGCTACCTTTGCTATAACAAACGTGGAATATGACGAAATAAAGAAGGGTATGGTCTTACTAGATGTTGATTCCAAGCCCAGGGCTGTTAGGACTTTCAAAGCGAAGATAAGGGTACTTCACCATCCGACTACAATAAGAGTGGGTTATGAACCTGTGATACAGCTAAGAACTATAAGACAGCCGGTGAAACTAGTATGGTCTCCTAAGCCCTACCTTAGGAGTGGAGATAAGGCCGAAGTGGTTTTCTCCTTCAGAAAGAGGCCCGAATATATAAGAGTTGGAGATACATTCGTGTTCAGAGAAGGTAGGACGAAAGGGCTAGGGAAGGTAACTGAAATACTGGACTAGGTGCCCTAGGTGAGAGTTAGGGTTGCTGATAGAGTATTCGAGAGGTCCATTCCAGAAGCTAGATTCTGGGAAGTTAAGGAAGGTATTAAGAAAGTATGTAGGTTCGATACTAGGACTAAGACCTGGATCTTCGATCCACTAAAAGCTATTTGTGGGGATTGGAAGATTCTAGTGGAATTCTTCCATATTCCCGAGTCTTTAATAGTTGAGGAGATCGATAAGGAGAGAAAGGAAGTTGATAGGTTGCTAGATAGCTATTTTGAGCAGGGTATGTTCGCCTTTATTCCCTGTAACAGGGTAAGGTCGCCCTTTAGGCTGGAGAGGGGTATTGCTATAATAGATTTCGACCAAGTAAGAAGGATACTCTCCAAAGAAGGGCCTCTGAGGGCTTATGACACGATAATAAATGCCATAAATGGTTACTATAGGGAGGAGCATCTCAAGCATCTGGAAAAACTCTTGATGGCGAAGAAGGAGATTATACTCTCCGATAGGAACGGCAAGATGATCTTGAATATAAGCTACCCGGAGGAGCCGGTGATAAAGACACTAGATTCTATCTCCACGATTAGGTATTATGTCAAGACGTTAAGGGATGTAGAGGTAAAGGAACTTAAGATACTTAGGAGAATATGTTATGCAACGTATGAAGCGCCCTATTTTATGTATCACAAGATAAGGGACATCTCTAAACAACATGGTTATGCCATTAAGGATGAGGTAGACTGGCCAGAGAGCCCAATCGATCTATTCAAGGGGTACTCCCTCTTTCCCTTTCAAGAGGAAGCAATCAAGAATTGGGAGAGGAATGGGAAGTTTGGTACTGTGGTCATGCCGACGGGAGCCGGAAAAACTTACGTGGGACTGGAGGCGTTATTTAGAACCTCCCAAAGCACCCTAATCTGTGTAGTTACTGAGGAACTCGCTAAGCAATGGTCAGAACTGATCAACGAAAAGCTATCGTATAGCCCAGGGATATTTACTGGTAAAAGGAAGGAGATCAAGGGGATCACTGTTGGCATTTATAACTCCGTGGCTAAGCATATTGATAAGCTATTCGATAAGTTTGCCCTCATAATATTTGATGAGGTCCATCACGTGCCCGCACTTACGTTCAAAGAGATAGCTTTCAAGGCTAAGGCCAAGTATAGGCTGGGCCTCTCTGCTACCCCCGAAAGGGTTGATGGTAACGAGCATTTGATATTCATGACCGCCGGTGACATAGTATACAAGATTAGCTACATAGAGCTAATGAAAGCAGGCTTCTTAGCTCCTATAAGACACCACTTGATATATGTCGAGCTATCGGATGATGAGATAAGGAGAATGAGGGGGGAAATTCTCATAGCTAGAAGTGAAGAGGAGAGGAGGCTTGTTGAGCGGAAATATGCCTTAAAAGCTAAGGCTAAGGTGGACAAGGTTTTAGAATTACTTAGAGAAGTCGGAGATAGGAAGGTCCTCATATTTACAGAGTATGTGGACCAGGCAGAGGAGATCTATGAGAAAACAAGGAAGGAAGGCTATAGAGTTGAATTACTGGTAGGACGAACTAGAAATAGGGCAAAAATATTCGATAGATTCAGGAAAGGAGAGATAAACATAATCGTGACTACTAGGGTCTTAGATGAAGGGATAGATGTTCCGGATGCAGATGTGGCCATAATCGTGAGCGGATCTGGTTCGAGGAGACAGATGGCCCAAAGGATCGGGAGAGTGATCAGGGGAGGGCAAAATAAGATAGCTGATGTGTACGAAATAATCACTAAGGGGACTGTAGAGGAGAGGTTATCTAGAATTAGAAGGAGAGGACTCTCTCCCTTCAGGATATCCCTCAATAAGAGGTTTTAAATTTTCAATACACTTATTAAAGTTAGATATCCCTAAAGCGTGGTTCCAAAATTGAGGAGTAAGATGATTCCACTAGCCTTCCTAATGCCTGGTCAAAGAGGGAGAATTGTAACACTTGATGTAGGCAGAGGGAAAGCTCGCAGACTGATGGAAATGGGGTTACTACCGGGTGAATTTGTGGAAGTGATCTCAAATTCAGTAGGGCCTGTGGTAATCAGGGTAAGGGGAATGATGCTGGCAATAGGGCGAAATGTAGCATCTAGAATATGGGTGGAGGTGACTTAGTGGTCAGAGAGATCTTAGTAGCAATAGCTGGTTCTCCAAATGTTGGCAAGAGTACCCTTTTCAATAGGATAACGGGAGGGGATGTACATGTTGCTAACTGGCCTGGGGTCACCTTAACGAGGACTGAGGGATATATTGAGCATCATAATGTGAAGATAAAGGTAGTAGACCTACCTGGGACCTACAGCTTCTCAGCCCAGGATATAGGTGAGCTCATAGCTAGAGAGTTTCTAGTGAAGGAGAAACCTGACGTCTTAGTGGTAGTAGTTGATGCCACATCGCTCGAGAAATCCCTCTACCTAGCAGTGATGGCGATGGAACTCTATGATAGGGTAGTAGTGGCAGTCAATATGATAGATGCAGCGAGTAAGAGAGGCTTGCACATAGACTTTCAGGGCCTAAAATCAAGATTAGGGGTTCCTGTAGTCCCAATCTCTGCTTTAAAGGGAATAGGAGTGGGAGTCCTACTGGATAGAATACTAGAAGTTGCTGAGGGGAAAACTATCAGGAGGGAATCTCTTAAAATAGACTATGACGGACTAGAACCATACATATATGAGATCGCAAGGCACCTCAGGATAAAAGGTGCTTTAAAGGATTATCCACCTAGATGGGCAGCTATTAGACTATTGGAAGGCGATGACAAGATATTCGAGGAACTGAAGAAAGTAGATCAAGATTTAGCAGATTACGTTAGATCCGTAAGGGAAAGAGCTGAAATAGAGCTTGGTGAAGATCCTGAGAAGATAGCAATAGGCTCTAGGTACATGTTCATAGATGATCTCGTTAAGTCCTGTGTAGCTAGGGTAAGACTAGCTACCCCCAGCCTATCTGAGAGACTAGATAAGGTAATGCTTCATCCCATATTTGGTCCCATAGCAGCCACATTCGTTATATTAGCCACTTTCTTCCTCATATTTGCAGTAAATACGGGATTCCCCCTCAATATAATTCTAGAGCATTTGGGGTATGGCGAGCTAGCGGGTCTCGTAGAGGAATACAGCCTCTCTGGGGTACTTGGCCTAATGTTCGATTGGCTCTCCACGACAGTAGGGGGATGGATGAACTCTCTGGGGTACAATGGATGGCTAACTAGTCTGATAACAGAAGGTCTCATTGGCAGCCTAGGGACCCTAATCTCCTTCGTCCCCCTCTTACTGATGGCTTATATATTCCTAGGTGCAATGCAGGACAGCGGTCTCTTTCCAAGAGCAGCTGTTGCATATGATAACTTATTTAGGAGGTTTGGTCTCAGCGGAAGGGCGTTCTTCCCTGCTGCCCTAGGAATGGGATGTAGTGTAGCTGCTGTCGTCTCAACTAGGGGGATAGATGATGATAGGGAGAGAATGGTGACGGCCATGACCTCACCTTTAATCCCCTGTCAGGCCAGGCTTCTAGTCCTACTAACTATAGCATCTGCTGCATTTGCGAACCCACTTCATCAGTCCATATTGACCGTCTCCATCTATATTCTGAGCTTTATTCTCTACTTGCTAACATCAAAGCTACTGAATAAATATCTGTTCAAAGTGGAACATGCCCCCGATCTCCTAATGGAACTTCCGCCCTACCATAGACCGAGTCTCAGGGTAATCTGGTGGTACGCTAGGAGTAACACGGAGCATTTCCTCAGGAGAGCAGGACTCCTAATCTTGGGTTTAGGTATAGCGACATGGTATCTCCTTAACTTCGGGCCTTCAGGTTTTCTATCTAATGGAAATATTGCTGGTAGTTATGCAGCAATGCTGGGTAGGCTCTTAGTTCCTATTACTGGTTTAATAGGGCTTCCTGACTGGAGATACGCGCTAGCATTCGAAGTAGGATTTGTGGCTAAGGAAGGGTTACTTATAACGTTCTCAAGCATAGCTGGCGTACCAGATCCAATAGAAGCCCTGAAGTCCATTGGTATAACTCCTGTAAAGGCAATATCTCTCGCGCTAGCAATGAACTACTATGTCCCATGCTTAGCAACGGTTGCTGCTCTGTTCACAGAACTCAGAATAGGCAAATATGTTATAATTACAATATTAATGGAATTAGGACTTGCTCTAATTACTGCATCCTTGGTCTACTGGTCAGCGCTCTTCCTCGGCTTCATATAACTATTTATGTCCAGAATTTTTATTTTAAGGCATTAACTATTTACCATATGGACACGCTGGATGCCCGCATACTGAACGAAATTGTTAGAGATGGAAGGATTACCCTGACTGAGTTATCTAAAAGGGTGAAGGCACCAAGAACAACTTTAACATCCCGCTTTAGGAAATTGATAGAGTCAGGGCATGTGAAAGGATTTACGGCCATTTTAGATTATAGGAAGTTAGGCTATCAACTCACAGCATTTGTCCTCGTCCAAGTTAAGAGGGGTAAGCCGATACAGGGAAAATCTAACCAAGAGGTTTTCGTTGAAAAGATCACTAGTGAGTCAGAGAGGAGATTCGATCTACCATGGATCGAGGAAGCCCATATAATAACTGGAGATTTCGATATATTGCTTAAAGTCAGGGCGCGGAGCATTGACGAGCTAACGAGATTCTTGATAGCGGAACTAGCTCGCTATCCGGATGTAGAGAGGACCCATACCTTAATGGTCCTTAAAAGTCCGCATGAAGGTCTCTTCCCAGTTAACAAGTTAATTACCGATTGATTTCATCTCCCTAAGCTTCTTTAATATAGGGATTTCTCGTAGGATCTCCTCATCTACTAATTCCCATAAGATCCTGGGCTTACCTTTGGCATTCGTCCTCATAACCCTCTCAGGTGTAACTATCAGATGAACTGGCATATCGTGCTCCTCCTCTGGTATCTCACTCACTATCTGGAGTTCATGGACTGTAGTTGCAACTGGCGTATCCGAGTCTAAAGCACCTATCTCACCTAGTATTCCGTACTCTATCTCGGAGTAGCCATGCCCTTTGCCGAGCCTCCTTCCCATTAGATCAACAGCAACCGAACCGGTCACCTTCAGATATATCTTTGGGACATCCAGACCGATTTTAATTCCCCATTTAAAGGCTCCCCTTATCGTAGAGGCTTCAGGATAACGATAAGGCGCGATTTTCCTGGGATCGAGGAGAAGGAAACCCTCCCTAAGTCGGGGAGTTGCCATTACAAGGACCTTGCCCTGCATCAAGGCAAGCATCCTCACATGTCTCTGTGGCGAATCAGGGTTGACGAACACAACTCTAGCATCTCTCCACTCCGGCTGCATTGTTAAGTTAACAGCAGCCTGCTCAGCTCCCTTAAAATTGGGTATTCTACCCATAACTGGCTTAGGAAACCTTGCCACCCCACTCTTCTCAAGGAGATCCCATATTTTCAGCCTAATTTCGTTCTTCTTCCTTTTTATCTCATTCATGCCATTAGATAGACTCATCTTGCTTTAAATTATTAACTGAAGAGGGAGATGTGATGAGCATCAGGGAGAAGATTTTAGAGATATTAATGCTAACGAAAGATCCTCTGTCCGTAGATGATATAGCTAGAGAGCTTGATCTAGGTCCAAGAGAGTCTCGCGAGATCTATAATCATTTAGAACACGTAGCTAGGACTGTGAGGGCGAAGTACGGGAAGACCCTCATGATGCAGCCCCCATACTGTAGGAAATGCGGATACATATTTAATAACCTAAAGAGGCCTAAGAAACCAAGTAAATGCCCGAAATGTGGTAGTGAGTGGATAGAACCCCCCAGATTTATAATAAAGTGAATTAGGGGGTCATTAAATCTACTAAGAGATCCCTAATCTTAACCACAATTTCTTCCTCTACGTTCTCCAGATCTGCGTGAGCCCTGCTGTCTAAACCGATCGTCCCCAGAGATACCGTAGGAATGCCCTTTCTCGCGAAAATGAAACCATCGTTCCCACCTAATGACCCAGCAACTCTTCTGTTGCCAAAGAACTTCTCGTAGCTATCTAGGACTTCTGAAACGAACTCATGATCTGGATCAGTCATCCAGCCCGGATTGAGGGTCTCATGTATGTTTACCTCTACGTTGGCCCCATATCTAGCAGCAGTAGAGCTAACAGCAGCTAGGAATTTACTAATCACTCTATCTTTCTCTTCCTCGGGTATGAACCTAATATCAAATCCCAGCATCGCTTTGTCTGGTATGACGTTATGCTTCTCTCCAGCCCTCATTATCGTTATACTAAACCTTCCCCATATTTTTGGTACCGGTGAGCCTGGGGGAGAAGGTATAACAGACACACATGAGGCATGTTGTTGAGCGAAACCGGTCAACAGATCATCTGCTATTCTTATCGCTAAGTGGACTGGATTTATAGCAACGAAAGGCCTACCTGCATGTCCACCCTTGCCTTTCACTATAATTTCCCCTCCAATGACACCACTCGCACCTATCCCAACGAAGTCGGGAGCGGCATCTATAACTATCACCCTATCCGGTTTTATACCTGCCTCCTTGAATCCCCTCTCAGCTACTGCAAAGACACCAGTTCCTCCCACCTCCTCATCTCCTACTACCACTACCACTGGGTTATACCTTGCCTTTCCTTCGCTTAGAATCATTGAGGCAGCAGATAAACTCAGAGCTATGGCCGATTTATCATCTGCAGCTCCTCTACCGTAGATCCTACCATTAATCCTCAAAGGGTCGAACGGCTCGAATGTCTTATCTCCAATCCTCCATAATCCCCCTGCTGGGACTACATCGTAGTGAGATAACAATATCAGATTCTTATCAGCCCCCAGATCGGCCCAGGCGATCACATTAGGGACTTCTCCTTTATCGTCTCTGTGTACATGGATATACGTATTAAGTCCAATTTCCTTTGCCTTCTCCTCTATGAGCCTAGCTATATTCCAGTAGTTTTTCCTCTCATTAGCATTTGTATCTATTTTGACCAACTCCACCAAGAATGAGAACATATCTTCGTCCTTCATATGGTTTCGGGGAGTCATGTTTCTTATAATGGTAAGGATGACCCGTCCGGATATGGTTATAATATTTAACTTAGCATAGGCTGGGTGCCGATCATGCTAAGGTTGGTGCTACTTGGCAGACCAGGGGCCGGAAAGGGCACTCAGGGCAGGTACATATCCAAGAAGTTTGGCGTACCTAGGCTAGTAATGAGTGATCTGCTGAGGGAGGAAGTTCACAAAGGAACAGAGCTAGGAAAGGAGATCAAGCGCTATATGGTTGAGGGAAAACTGGTTCCAGATAAGATAGTCTACCAAGTACTTCGAAAAAGGCTAATAGAAGTTAAGGAAGGATTTATCTTGGATGGCTTTCCACGAAACCTGAACCAGGCTGAGTGGCTTGATAAATTTACCCAAGAGAATAACGCTGAGCTAACAGCAGTATTGTACTTCAACGTGGATGAGATAGCTGTACTCAGGAGGATAATGGGCCGCCTCATGTGTAAAAAATGTGGAAGGTCCTATAACATATTCTATGACCCTCCTCCAGACGTGAGAAAATGTGAATGCGGAGGTACCCTCTATCAGAGGGAAGATGACCATTATGAGAAGATACTGAAGAGGCTAGATGTGTTTAATGAGGAGACTAAACCGCTAATAGATTACTATGCAAAAAAGAACCTTCTAGTAACAATCGATGCTAATAAGGGGATAGAGGCCGTTAAAGATGATGTAAGTTCGATCCTAGATTCTCTACTTAGAAGGTGAGTTTCTCCTTAATGTCTCTGGGATTTTCACGAACAATAGTGAAGAGACCACTCTCATGATTCCAAAAATGAACATACTTTGTCTAATCCCTAGCGCCTCACCTATACCTCCTCCTATGAGGGGGGCTATCGAGTTCGTTAATGAGATCAATGCATTAAAAGTAGAGACAACACTCCCCCTCTTCCATGAAGGGGATGAGTCTAGTAGGTATGTGGGAGAAGCCGTGAAATACATGGAAAAACCTATTGTCCCGATCGCTGCACCAATTATAATATGCCATAAGTTGCTTCCTATGGCATAGGATAATGGAATTGCTGAGGCAAATATCGGCGAGAGTATGAGTAAGGGTTTCCTCCCTATCCTATCGGCAGCGTATCCCCATATAGGCTGTAAGACAAGCCTGGTTGCATTAGTTACTGACCCAATGAAGCCTATCTCAGCTTTAGACAGTTTATATAGCTTTACCTGGGCGACTGAGAAGAGTGGCCATGCAACGGACCATATGAGAGACCATAGGATGCTAGCTACTAGAAAGGGCCTGAAACTACCCTTAACGTAATCCGTCTCTGCCATACAAGGTCCTTCCTGTAAGGTCCGCTCTGGCTCGGGGACGATATATATAGTTGTTGCCGCTAGGATGAACTGTGAGAGTCCAACGATGCTAGCTAAGTTATATCCACAGAGATCCATTATAGCACCGGCTATTGGAGAGAATAGGCCAGTCCCTAATGTAGTAAAGGCATTAGCTACACCTGAAACACGTCCTCTTTCCTCTATTAAAGTTAAATCACCTAGCATAGAGAGCCAAGAAGTATTCGCCAACCCTAAAAATGCATTCAACGCGTAATTCGCTAGATAGTACTCTAAATCCGTAGTAGAGTTAAATGCTGCAAGGATCGATAGTCCAGATAAAATAAAGCCTAGGAAGACCAAGATCCTCCTCTTATTAGTTCTATCTACGATCCAACCCCATACTGGCTGTGTGATGGCAGAAGAAAATCCTCCTAGAGAGATTACCAGACCAATCTCAAAGGAAGAAAAGCCCAGATTCTCTATAGCATACACTTGCAGCAGGAAGAAAGTGAAACTGAAGGCTGTTCCTTGGAAGAATGAATTTATCGAGAGACTAACGATTTTACGTCTCAAAGATATCTGGCTGGTTTGCAAGGGGATATCCCCTATCTTGTCAGGGATACTATGGCGGAAAGCACGAGCATGATTAGTGTCAGTAGGGCTAACAAGGTTATCCTTCTATCTCCTGCTAGCAGATGTTCTCCCATTATCAATAATAAGAACGATATAGGCGTGGCTATTATTATGAGGAGCCCCGCCATCTCTAGTTGAGGTATAGGTGCTCCTGAGAACCTCAGTATGAGGGCTACCACGAGAACAGACAATCCTAAGATTATGCCCCATCTCAGGATCTCTGAGTGATTTTCGTAGATCAAGTAAATCCCCCTCACAGCAAGAGCCTTAATCCGGCGTATAGCAGTATCATACTAAAGAGCACCTTGATGTACTTTGATTTAATTCTTTTCAGGGTCTTTGCACCAATAGTAGCTCCAGGAATTATCCCTAAGGCAAATCCAACTACTAGGATAGGATCCACTAACTGTCTGAGTATGTAGACTATGCTTCCTGACGAGGCGGTAAATCCTATCATAAATGAACTGGTAGCAACTGCCATCTTTATAGGAACATCCATTATTAGGTTCATTATAGGGACCTTAAGTACGCCCCCACCGATCCCCAGCATACCCGATGACAGTCCTGCTATGAACGAGGAAGCTATACCAAGAGGCCAATTCCTAATCTCCTTGCCCTCCTTAGGCCTAATGAATGTTCTGACTAGCATTATTATTGATATTATGGACAATCCTAGCCCGAAAATTTTCCTTACGGTCATGGAGGGAAGACTTATTGTTATTAAAGCACCTACGATCGCTCCTAAGGCCGTAGTTGGTTCTAATGTTAGAGCCAGCTTCAAGTTTACCAATCTCTCTTTCAGGTAGACCGCGGAACTCGTGGTTGAGGTGACTATAACTGTGAGCAGACTAGAAGCTATGGCTACCTTAGCATCTATTCCTAAGATGAGGATCATAAAGGGGACCATTAGGGTGCCTCCGCCTATGCCTGCTACTGAGGATATAAGCCCTATGCCAATGCCACCCGAAACTATCTCTAAGAACCCTAGAGCATCTAAGTACAAAGTGAACACCTCGTTAGACTTTGCGGCTTGTACCAGGCTTTATTTCTTATAACTATTCCTATTCAGGGTGACTATGCCTGTGATGGAACTCCTCTCCATAAATTCGGGGTCTAAATTACTTAGAGAGCACAGAGAGCTAGTTATAACGGGAAGTTGCCTAATAGTGGAGTGGCCTGACATAGTGAATTCCGTTTGCGAGGAGGCAATCTGTCTCAGTGCATGTCCTGAGAGAGATCACATAAATGTAATATCCCTCAAACTGGCCTCGATACTATCTAGAGTTAAATTAGAGAAAATCACTGTTTTAACCGTGGATGGGAGTCCCCACTGTCTCCAGCTTCACCACGCATTAGAGGAGGCCATGAAGGTAACTGGACTAGGATCCGAAGTAAGGCACATGGTAATCTATAAGGGCAAACTCTTTGAAATTGCGAGAAAAAGTATAAGGTACGCCAGATACCTGTACAAGATTAATAAACTGATTGAGAATCAGGAGGGCAGCTCCTCTATCATGGAACCCAGTTCAGAACCTTAGATACCTTTTTTATATCAGTCGACCCACTTGGTGTTGAGGATGGTCTATGTCAAGGGTAGCTAGAAGAAAGAAGATCGAAGGTGTAAAGCCGAAGATATCGCGAGGATTACCCGTAATGGCTAAGCTGAAATGCGCTGACAATACGGGAGCAAAGGTACTCATGATCATCGGTGTACATGGCTATAAGGGACGGAAGGGGAGAATACCATCGGCAAGCGTTGGCGATATGGTTACGGTAGTTGTGAAGAGGGGGAAGTATGACCTCATGCACAAGCCAATGAAGGCTATAGTTGTCAGGCAGAGGAAGCCATACCGGAGGAAAAATGGACAGTGGGTGGTATTTGAGGATAATGCTGCCGTTCTAGTTAATGACGATGGTACACCAAAGGGATCAGAATTCAGAGGGCCAATTGCCAAGGAGGCTATCGAGAGGTGGCCTGCTTTGGGTGCAGTCTCGGCACAGGTAGTGTGAGGTGTCTAGTATGATGAGGACTAAGTCTCACAAGCCGAGTAAGCAGAGAAAGTACCTTTACAATGCACCCTTGCACCACAGAGGCAAGATAATGTCGGCTCATCTCTCTGACGCTCTTAGGGAGAAATATGGTATAAGGTCACTCCCAATAAGAAAAGGGGATAAAGTAAGGATTCTAAGAGGCGACTATAGGGGTTCTGAAGGTGAAGTCTTAGAGGTCTATAGGGAGAAGTACAGGATCTCCGTAAAAGGGGTCATCAGGAAGAAAGCAGATGGTACAGAGATCCCAGTCCTAATACATCCATCTAAGGTCGAGATAGTTAAACTGAACCTAGGTGATGACAGGAGAAGGGAAATATTGGAGAGAAGGGGAGTCCCAGAGGAAGAGCTCGAAGAGGAGGAAGAGGTAGTGGAAGAAGTAGAGGAGGAAGAAGAGGAAGAGGAGGAGTGATGTAAATGGGTAAGATGGGAGGCAGTAGACATCTGAAGAGGCTGGCTGCTCCGGGATATTGGCCCGTGGCCAAGAGAGAGAAGGTTTGGGTAGTTAAGCCGAGACCAGGTCCGCATCCACTTGACCAAGGATTTCCCCTACTCCTAGTAGTAAGAGATATCTTAGGACTAGCTACCACTGCTAAAGAGGCCAAGAGAATCATCTTCATGAAGAAGATATGGGTTGACGGTAAGCCCAGATACGACTATAAATTCCAAGTAGGGCTGATGGATGTCGTCTCCATACCTGACATGGGTAAGCATTACAGAGTTGTTCCAGATCCTTACAAGCTGCTTAAGTTAGTGGAGATCCCAGAGGAGGAGTCAAGTAGTAAGATAGTCAAGGTGTCAGGAAAGAGGACTGTGAGGGGTGGAAAAATACAGGTATCCTCCCATGATGCGAGGAACTTCTTACTAGATCCAGATTCTGAGCTAGCTAAATCGATTAGAGTAGGTTACTCGTTACTCATAGAGGTTCCCTCCCAGGAGATCAAGGAAGTCCTCCCCTTTGAGCTGGGTACTATTGGCGCCATGGTAAGGGGGAGAATGGCAGGCCACATTGGTAGGATAAAAGAAATCGCTGAGTTTATAGAGCTACAGGACTTAGAAAACCCTGAATTAACATATAGAGGGACTAAGGAGAATATAATAATTGTCGGGAAAGAGAAGCCAGCTCTAAAAGTCAAATGAGGTGATTAAATGGTTGTAGAGCTTACTGAGGTTGAAGAGAGGTGGAAGAAGAATCCGATGCTAATACCCAAGGTTATGGCTGTAACATTGAATATTGCGGTAGGAAAAAGTGGTGAGATCCTATTAAGAGCCGGTAAAGTGCTGGAAGAACTGACAGGTCAGAAACCTGTTCAAAGAAGAGCAAAAAGGACTATTAGAGAGTTTGGAATTAGGAAGAGGGAACCTATAGCTGTTACAGTTACTGTAAGGGGTAAAAAAGCTGTTGAACTATTGGACAGGATAGCTAACGCGGTAGATAGGAGGATAAAGGCTAGCTCATTCGATGAGTTTGGGAACTTCGCATTTGGAATAAAAGAACACATAGAGATACCGGGAGTGAGATATAAAGCAGACATAGGCATTTTTGGGATGGACGTCATTGTCACAATGGGAAGGGCAGGATATAGAATAGCTAAGAGAAGGGTAAAGAGGAGCAAGATACCTAGAAGGCATAGACTAACAAAGGAGGAAGCTATCATCTTCGCGGAAAAGTACTTAAAGCTAGAAGTGGTGTCCGATACTGAATGATAAGGGTGATCAAATGGCGAAACCTAAGAGAAAAGTAAGGACCAAGGGAAAAGGTGCCTACGTATGTAGGAGATGTGGGAGGGTAGGACGTGGCATAATCAGGAAGTACGGTCTATACCTATGCAGACAGTGCTTTCTAGAAGTGGCTCCTCTCATGGGGTGGAAGAAATACGAGTGAGGTGATAGGAAATGACGAGACTTGATCCACTAGCGGATGCCATGAGTGCTCTAACCAATGCTTCAAGGGTGGGTAAGAGGGAGACCGTGATAAATGTGGCTTCCAAGCTAATAGGGAGGATCCTCAGGATACTACAGGAGGAGGGCTATATAGAGGAATTCGAGTATATAGATGATGGCAGAGCTGGAAAGTATAAAGTGAGGCTAAAAGGTAGAATAAACAAAGCTGGTGTGATAAAGCCTAGATTTTCGGTGAAGAAGGATGAGTACCTACATTGGGAGAAGATGTATCTCCCGGCCGAGAACGTAGGAGTAATAGTCGTATCCACGAACCAGGGAGTCATGAGTCATAAGGAGGCCAAGAAGAGGGGACTGGGAGGGGTCCTCTTAGCGTACTGTTACTAGAGGTGATTCTATGGCTAGATATCCCAGAGTTATAACACAAGTTCAGGAAGTTGAGGTTCCTATAGTAGAAGGAGTTGATGTCAAAGTATCTGGCTCAAAAATCACCGTAACGGGACCTAAGGGTACACTGGAAAAGTCCTTTCATGACGAGATCGTCGAAATCATCAAGGGAGATGGTACAATAAAGGTTAGGGTCTATGGGAAGAGGAAATTCCATAGAGCTTATCTAAACACAGTCACATCCCATATAAGGAATATGATGAAAGGAGTAACTGAGGGCTTCTCAAAGGAGATGGTTATAGTTTATGCGCACTTTCCGATAAAAGTAGAGGTCGATGAAGCTAGAAAAATGGTGAAGATAACTAACTTCTTGGGCGAGAGAGCCCCTAGATACGCTAAGATCGTAGGCGACACTAAGGTCAGAGTAGAGGGAGATAGAATATATATCGAAGGTATATCGAAGGAGGACGTGGGTCAGACAGCAGCCAATATACGGCAGGCTACTAAGATAAAGGACAAGGATCCAAGGGTATTTATGGATGGTATTTACGTGGTGAAGTGATATGGTCGATAAGGAACTTATGAATAGATTAAAGAAGAAAAAGCCGCGATTTCTAAACCTCGCTAGGTACTGGAAGCTAGGTGCAGTTAAGAGTTGGAGGAAACCAAGGGGAATAGATAACAAGCAGAGATTAAAACTGAAGAGTAGACCAAAACATCCAACAATAGGTTACAAGAATCCAGATATTATAAGGGGGCTACACCCTTCAGGCCTTAAGCCAGTTATTGTATCCAATGTGAAGGACCTGAGAGATGCTGTGGAGAAACATGGCAAAGATATAATAGCTTATATAGCAGGAACTGTTGGTGAAAGAAAGAGAACCGAGATAAGACAGGAAGCCGCGAAGTTGGGAATAAAACTTGCTAATTAGATGGGTGATTAAATGAAGATAGATTATCAGAAGAGGCTTGCTGCTAAGGTTGCTGGCGTTGGGCTTGATAGGGTCAAAATAAACCCCGATAAAATAGAACAGATAACTGAGGCCATAACTAGAAGCGACATCAGGAGGCTTATTAAATCCGGCGCAATAGAAATACTTCCTAAAAAAGGTGTAAGCCGAGCAAGGGCTAGAGAAAGGCCAAAGAGGAGGGGGCCCGGTAGGAGAAAGGGAGGGAAGTACGCTAAGATACCTAGAAAGAGGAGATGGATTAATAGAGTGAGAGCCTTAAGGAGAGAGCTCAAAATCATGAAACAGAAGGGAATCCTAGATGCTAGGACCTATAGAGATCTCTACAGAGGATTAGCTAAATTTGAGAGTGTAGCGCACCTCAAGTCCTACATCAGGAGAGAAATACTCAAGGAGGAGGTATGAAATGGCGAGATCTGGGCGGTATAAGGTAAAGTTCAGAAGGAGAAGAGAGGGGAAGACGGACTACGTCAAGAGACTTGCCATTCTAAAAAGTGGGCTGCCTAGAATGGTCGTAAGGAGAACAAATAGGTATATAGTGGTACAATTCGTTAAATTCGGGCATGAAGGTGACGAAGTAGTTGCCTACGCCTTCTCAAAGGAGCTAAGGAAGTATGGATGGCCTTATAGTGGTAAAAGTCTCCCAGCTGCCTACCTGACAGGGTACCTAGCGGGACTGAGGGCCAAGGAGGCAGGTATTGAGAGAGCAGTATTGGACATAGGTAGATACCCGTCGACGAGAGGGTCTAGGCTATATGCTGCTTTAAAGGGCGCTTTAGATGCGGGAATAGAGATACCCCACTCTCCAGAGATACTACCTGAGGAGGATAGGATAAAGGGAGAACATATATCGTCCTGGGCCACTAAATTGAAACAGGAGAATGAGGAATTCTACAAGAGACAGTTCTCCTATTACATTAAGAATAACTTAGAACCGGAGAGAATCCCTGAGACATTTGAACTAGTTCTGTCTCAGATACGAGGGGGTAAGAGCGAGGAGTAGGGTTAAATAAAGATGAAAGTATGATGGGAGTGTGAGGTAAATGTCCTTGGAGGAAACTCATGAGGAATTGGAAAGGACCTGGACCCCGAAGACCAGAGTAGGAAGATTAGTAGCAGAGGGAAAGGTAAAGACATTAGATGAGATTTTAAAGAGAGGAATACCAATACAGGAACCAGAGATAGTGGATATGCTAGTCCCTGGACTCAAGGAGGAGATAATAGAGGTAAGAAGGGTTCAGAGACAGACAGATGCAGGCGAACTTACTCAATTAAGGATAGTTGCCGCTGTAGGAGATGGCATGAACTACGTTGGTGTCGGAAAAGGTAAAGGTAGGGAATTTAGGATTGCTCTAGCTGATGCCATAAGGAATGCGAAGCTGAACATAGTTAAAGTAAGGAAGGGCTGTGGGTCTTGGGAATGTGGATGTGGGAGGCCTCACTCCATTCCCGCCACCGTAACCGGCTCTTCTGGGTCCGTCAGGGTTAGATTAATGCCTGCTCCGAGGAAGCTCGGTATAGTAGGCAATGAAACAGCGAAGGTTATATTGTCTCTAGGAGGCCTTCAAGATGTTAGAGTATTCTCGAAAGGCCAGACCAAAAATAGGATGAATTATGCATTTGCTGTACATGATGCCCTTTGGAAGCTCCTCCTAATGACACTCCCATATGACTGGAGAACTTAATCCCAAAGGGTTTTTAATCCCTAATTCTTCCTCTACAGGAAGGCGCGCATCCGTTAGGCGCTCCTTGCGCACGATGTCGGGTGCGCCCTTAAGGGGTGATTGCGTTGGAAGAGGTTCCTTTAATGGCTGTGGTCAGGATAAGAGGGCGTGTTGACATAAAACCTGATATCAGGTATACCCTAGATATGCTTCATATAAGGAGGAAGTTCTGGGCTACTATAGTACCGTTAACTCCTTCCTACAGAGGAATGCTTCATAAAGTCAAAGATTACACGACTTATGGTGAGATAAGTAAGGACACGCTGATAGATCTTCTCAGGAATAGGGGAGAACTTACAAACGGCGGGAAATTGACCGATAGTTGGCTCAAAGAAAATACCGAGTTCTCTACCATAGAAGAGCTGGCTGATGCGTTAATTTCCGGAAAGACGAGGCTTCATAAGTTGGAATGGTTAAAACCATACTTCAGACTGACTCCTCCGAAAGGAGGATTTAAAAGGACAACTAAGAGGGCATGGACGGACGGGGGTGAATTGGGGTACAGAGGAGATGAAATAAATAAGCTACTTAGGAGGATGATATGATGCGTACTATCCCTAGGAGGAGGAAGAAAAGTAGGAGGCTCAGAGGGTATAGACTGCATGGGTATGGTCAGCAAAGGCAGCATAGGAGGAGTGGTAGAAGGGGTGGTTTCGGAAAAGCTGGACGGAAGAAGCACCTCTGGACTTGGGTAACTGCATACTGGCCAGATTATTTTGGAAGGGGAAGGAGAGGATTCAAGAGACCGAGGGCTGTTACTAGGGAGGTAAGGTCCATAAACGTTGGCGAGCTGGAGAGGCTACTACCGGATCTAATTGCCCTAGGATATGCTCAGCAACATGAGAATGGCAAGATAGAGATAAACCTAGAAGAAGCGGGTTACGATAAGCTCTTGGGGAGAGGAGAGGCACGAAAACCCCTAATCGTCAAAGTACCTTCAGCATCAGATAACGCCGTGAGAAAGATAGAAGAGGCTGGGGGATCGGTAGTCATCGGTAAATCGAGAGTTTAAGGTGATGTTCTATGAGTCTAGTCAGGGAACTCTTTTCTAAGATGAATAGAGCTATCCCTGAGGTGGAAAAACCGAAACAGATGCCTTCTCTCAAGGAAAAGTTGCTATGGACGGCAATAGTACTCCTCGTGTATTTCTTCTTAACAGAGGTTCCACTTTATGGCCTGCCTCGTGGTGGACTTGACTACTTAGCTGAACTGAGGGTCATCTTCGCAGGTGCTCAAGGCAGTATAGTTGAGCTTGGAATAGGACCTATAGTGACAGCTGGTATAGTGCTAGAGCTACTCGTTGGTAGTAAGATCATACAGCTAGACCTCACCGATCCAGAAGACAGGAAATTCTTCCAAGAAGCCCAAAGAGTTGCTGCCATATTCTTCATACTGTTTGAGACATCTGCCTATGCAATAGGTGGCAGGTTTGGTTCACTAACTACCGAGCAAACATTGCTAGCCATAGCACAGCTTTCATTGGGCAGCTTTCTACTCATGATGTTAGATGACTTAGTAAGTAAATGGGGAATTGGAAGTGGAATAAGTCTCTTCATACTAGCAGGAGTAGCTCAGAGAGTATTATGGGGAGCCTTATCCCCCAAGACAACTCATGGAAGGTATGTGGGGGTTATCCCGGCGCTCTTAACCGAAGGAGCTGGTGCGCTGTATAGAGGTTACCTCCCTGATCTATTAGGGCTTATCGCCACGTTTGTCGTATTCATCGCTGTAGTATGGGCCTATGAGGTCAAAATAAATGTCCCAATCGCTCATACAATGTATGGAGGGTATAGAACAAAGTATCCCATAAGACTGCTTTACGTAAGCAACGTTCCGATAATATTTGCTTCTGCTCTACTTGGCGATGTAGATATAATGGCTAAAATAGTCTGGTCTAGAGTTGGATCAAATCCCGAGGGCTGGCTCAAATATCTAGTAGACTTTCTAGGTAAGTACGAGGCTGATCCCATTTCCGGGACAATTAGACCTGTTTCCGGACTGGCATATTACTTAGCAATGCCAAGGGGGCCTGAAGTTCTGATCGAAGACCCTATTAGGGCAATCGTATATTTAGTGATCTTAGTGGGGGCCTGTGTAGCATTCGCTAAAATATGGGTGATAACTGCAGGGATGGACCCAAGATCCGTCTCAGAACAGCTAGTTAAGCAAGGAATAGTGGTGCCCGGTAGGAGATCTACAGCTAGGGTCATGGCTAAGACTATAGAGAAGTACATAGAGGCGGTTACCTATCTAGGTGGATTTGTCGTCGGTCTATTGGCAGCAATAGCAAACTTCTCAGGCGCTCTAGGGACAGGAAGTGGTATACTTCTGGCTGTAACAATAGTAGCTGGCTTCTATGAGACACTGGCTCGCGAACGCGCTCTAGAGATGTATCCGAGGCTCAAGAGATTTATAGGGTGAACATACCATGCTATCCCTGGACCTAATCCTCTTTCCACCTGGCTCGATTCTCTTCCTGATGGTGTTAGCATTCGTCATAAGCCTCTCCATAAACTTGATTAACAAAAAGCAGATCGACTATAACAGGATGAGAGAGTTACAGAAAATCATAAATGAGTATACAAAGCTACAGAGGGAAGCACTAAAAGATCCCGAGAACAAGAAGTTAAAGAAAAAACTGGACAGGATGAAACCTCAATTTGATGCCGCTAGGTCAGAAATGTCCAAGATGAACCTTAAGCCCATGCTATATACGACTCTACCAATACTCATCATCTTTTGGGCCTTAGGTAGCTTCTACTCAGAAATTCCAGTAGCTAAGCTTCCCTTCCCTCTACCCTTCATATTAGATTACTTCCATGGGAGTAGTGCGCTATCTAATCAAGTAGTGGGTTACTTAGGCTTCTATATAGTATGCTCCTTCCTCTTTTCCATGATTCTTCAGAGAATACTCGGAACCTCATTAACACAGTAATTACTTCAGGGTCGGTTAGGCCTAAGCTCAAAGGTATGGCTCTACAATGTTGAGGAGTTACCACTGAGAACTGGAGAAACCTTTAAAATACAACAATGGATTGGTAGCCCGGCCACGGAGGTGCAATCCCTTGATAATTCGAGACATCAATAAGAGAGGTCGTAGAAGGCGATTAAAGAAGTCAAGAGTAGCTGTTAGAACTCCAGGAGGAAGAACTGTCTACCATTATAGACACAAGAAACATTCGGTAGCTAAATGTGCTAAATGCGGTTCTCCCATAAATGCGACCCCTACCGGGCCCAGATCCATTATCGCAAAATTACCAAAAAGCCAAAGAAGGCCTAATAGACCATATGGAGGGAACCTCTGTCCTAGCTGCCTCCGTGAGCTTATGATATCTAAAGTTATAGAGGAGGGAATGTCCCTCCTAGCGTCCTAAGGGACGCTCCCTTACTCGCGAGAGGGGGTGTTTAAATGGCTGTTATAGAGGTTGGAAGGGTTTGTAGGAAGATCGCCGGTAGAGAGGCCGGCAGGCTATGCGTTGTTGTGAGGATAATAGACGACAATTTTGTCGAGGTGACAGGTCCTAAGGAACTTACAGGCGTTAGAAGGAGGAGATCTAATGTTAAGCACCTGGTTCCGCTGCCTGTGAAGCTGGAGATCTCCGAGGGAGCAGGTGATGATGAAGTCTTAGAGGCCCTTAAGAACACAGATCTCTATCCTAAACTACTAGAAGAGAAGGAAAAGAGGGAGGGGAAGGGGAAGAAAGGGAAAAAATCAGCTGAAGAGAGTGAGGGAACTGCTTGAGTACGGTAGATGAGGAGCTAATAGTCAAGAGTCCAGCAGAGCCAGGACCATATGGTTACAGGCCTCATGAGAGGCCCCTTCCTTTTTACATTGACCATGGAGTAATAAACTTAGATAAGCCGAGAGGCCCGACCTCTCATACTGTAACTAGGCTAGTCAAGAGAATACTGGAATATCCAGGAAAAATAGGACACTGTGGAACTCTAGATCCTAAAGTCTCAGGTGTGCTTCCAATAGTCCTAGGGAATGCAACTAAGCTGAGTAGGCTAATAGCTGGTTCTGATAAAGAGTATATCGGGGTCCTCTATGTTCACGGAGAGGTAAAAGAAGAAGAACTATTATACGCCCTTGAGAAGTTCACAGGTCCTATTTTTCAAAGACCTCCGGTTAAATCAGCAGTCAAGAGAAGCCTTAGAGTGAGGAGAGTATACTCGATAGACCTCCTTGAGAGCGAGGGTAGGTTCTATCTACTAAAAGTACACGTTGAATCTGGTACTTACATAAGGAAGCTATTCTATGATATAGGGGAGTTTCTTGGTGTTGGAGGGAGCATGAGGGAGCTTAGAAGGATTAGATCAGGGGGATTTAACGAAAGAGATAGCATAACTCTTGAAGAACTATTTGATGCCTATAGAAAGTGGAAAAAAGATGGAGATGATCAACCACTGAGGAGGGTTATACTCCCCTTAGAAACGGTAATTGTAGGTATGCCTAAGGTTATAGTGAAGGATAGTGCCGTAGCATCGATCACACATGGTGCATCACTAAAAGTCAGAGGAATAAGCTCCTTATCTAAGGAAATAAAGAAGGGGTCCCTCGTAGCTATAATGTCTTTGAAGGGGGAACTGATTGCGATAGGAAGGTCTGTCTTAAGCGCGGATGATATAGTAAAACTAGATAGTGGTATAGCTGCGGAGATAGAGAGGGTAGTAATGCCTAGGGATCTGTATCCTCCCATGTGGAGGCGCGGGTCGACATAGACATCTAAATCAGATGCGCAACCATTAAATTCCCCATATGATGAATCATAGTCTGGGAGCCCAGCCCAAGTATCTCCCAAGTAGCCGGGGTGCCCTAGCCCGGAAGGGGGCTGGCCTGGAGAGCCAGTGGCCCATTGGGCCGCGTGGGTTCAAATCCCACCCCCGGCGCCATATAGGTAAACTACAGTTAAGGTGGTTAAAAGCAGCCCGACCACCTTAGCAGTGCCGTCATGGGCGAGAAGACATTTTCTCCTTCATGATGTTTTATCTTAACATTGCTATTCTCCGAGATCATCACATTCCTCTCGGACCTTAACTGAAATAATGACGTAGGACACCTTAGGAGCCCAAACATATAGGGAGGATGCATCCAAAAGGTTATATTACACTAGGGTCAACTCTCCTGAAAGAGGGGTGAGAAATTGTCGGAAACAGTGGAACTAAGAAGGGTGGTCAGGCTCCTTAACACGACTCTAGACGGGACTAAGCATGTCTTAGTATCTCTCACGAATGTTAAAGGGATAAACTTTGTACTGGCTAGGGCCATACTAATGAAGGCCGGTATAAAACCCACAAGACTCTTGGGAGAACTCTCCGACGAGGAACTAGCTAAAATTGAAGAGGTAGCCAACAATCCGGATAAATACGGCATCCCTTGGTGGATGATGAATAGACAGAGAGATCCCAAGACTAATGAGTCTAAGATACTCATTGGAGATGATGTAAGTTGGGTAATGACACAGGACATCAATCTAATGAAAAAAATAAAGAGCTGGAAGGGTATAAGGCATGAGTTAGGTCTCAAGGTCAGAGGCCAGAGGACAAAAACAACTGGAAGGGTTGGTAGAACAGTGGGCTACCAGAGAAAGAAGTAGAGGGGTGATTAGTTGGGGGACCCGAAGAGACCTAGGAAGAAGTATGAGAAGCCATATAAACCGTGGGATAGGAGAATTTTAGAGGAGACTAATAGGTTAACGGGATACTACGGCCTTAGGAATAAAAGAGAGCTATGGAGGATGAGTTCCTTAGCTAAAAAGTATAGGAGGATAGCTAGGGAACTCATAGCTGCCCCTGAGGAGGAGAGAGCCATGGCCGAACCTGTTATCAGGAAATTGCAGAAGCTAGGTGTCTTGGGTAAAGACGCCACTCTAGACGACCTCCTTGACCTGACAGTTGAACAGTTCCTAGAAAGGAGGCTCCAGACGATAGTTTGGAGGAAGGGATTTGCAAAGACCCCTTATATGGCTAGGCAGTTGGTTACTCATGGCCACATAAGGGTTAAGGGTAGGAGGATAAGGCAGCCCGGATACCTAGTGACTGTCGAGGAAGAAGATTCGATAGAGTGCACACATCCTGCTTGCTTGGAAGAAACAGCGGAACAGAAGGTGAAGGGGTGAAATGAATGTCATCGACCAAAAAGGGAAAGATAGGGGTAGCACACATATACTCCTCATTTAATGATACTATAGTCCATATCACGGACATCACTGGGGCTGAGACGATCGCTAGATTCTCAGGAGGGATGTTTGTAGATGCAGATAGGCTGGAGGGCTCTCCTTATGCAGCGCTAAAGGCCGCGATGGCAGCTGCTAAGGAGGCTCAAAGGAAGGGAATAACACACCTCATAGTAAAGGTTAGGGCCCCTGGAGGAATAAAGAGCAGGATACCAGGTCCGGGGGCTACAGCCGCCATCAGGGGACTCTCTAGGTCAGGACTAATTCTAGTGAGAGTTGAGGATGTAACACCAATACCTCATGATGGGTGTAGGAGACCCCATGGCAGGAGGGGTAGGAGGGTATAAACCCCAGACCTAAACTTTTATTCCCGTCCACCCTATTATAGGAAGAGGTCCTTCCTCTTGTCGGGGGAGAGCTTATCTCACATTGATGTCCTGCTTCAGTGGTATACTAAAAACACACCTGGGAGCATAAGGAGAGAAAGGCTAGGTCTGGATGGTTACTCCATTTTGATTTCTGTTAGTGGGAGAAGGGAGTTAAAGCTTCTAGTAACGATATACGATCCATCTAGGGATGGCGACTTTATAAAGTGGGTTAGATCAATAATGGATTCCCATACTAGGGCCGGCATATCCTTCGATAGGATAGAGGTCTGGGTTCCAGAGGACTCATTTAAAGACCTACAGGAGGAAGTAGAGCAGAGGTACGAATCAGGAGAGAAATGGTTATCCAAAGTCATAGTTAGAAATGTCTCCGAGATAACCTCCAATGTAAAGGGCATACTATCAGTCTCAGGTGAGACACATGTAAGTAAAAGGGCCGAATCTCAAATCCTCGGCGATAAATCGCCCCCTTCAAAACCTCCGCTCATTGTTGTAGGTAGCGAGGTACGTAAACGTAAAGAGCTGAAAAAGAAAGAAATTAACGTAGAAAAAATAGTTTCGGAGTTAAGGAGCGTGATAGAAGACTCATTGAAGCCGCTAATTGCCAAGATAGAGGAGAAACATATTGAGGTGGAAATTTTATCAAGGCTGTCGGATCTCGAGAAGAGGGTTGAACTATTGGAGGCAGTGATAAGGCTGCTGGGGAGTCAGATACCTACCAATGTGGTGAAAGCGAATAGAATTGAACAACCACGGGAGGAGACTATTGATGTTAGGAGGGCAATTACCGAGCATAAGGGCAACAGTAAATCTGAGGATGTTATACTAGATGAGATGGAGAGTTATGCAGAAGTACGGGAGCAAGTTAATATACTAAACGAAGACTCCCCCCCTAGAGTACCTGAAGACACACAGGATATCCTTGAGGAGATATTAAACAATCCCTGGGTTGACATTCTGAGGAAGAAGGGTGAAGATATTGAGGGCTAAGATAATTGAGATTAGTCATGAAAAAGCCGTTGTTGTTATAGAGGATTCAAATCCCTCACTCGCTAACGCTCTCAGGAGAGCAGTAACTTCTGAAGTCCCTATATTTGCTGTCGATGAAGTCATCTTCTTTGAAAATACCACACCATTCTTCGATGAATATATAGCCCATAGACTAGCTATGATCCCCCTAAAGACAGACCTTAATATAGTGAGAGTTGATCCGGAGAGGACCGTTGTACTGGAGCTAAATAAGGAAGCAAAGGAGCCTATCGAAGTGATCTATTCTGGAGATTTAGAATCATCCGATCCACTCATCGTGCCAGCTAACGAGAAGATCCCAATAATAAAGATGAGGAAAGGCCAGAGAATTAGGCTACAAGCGATAGCGAGACTTGGTAGGGGAAAAGATCACTCTAAGTGGCAACCCGCAGCCGCAATCGGTTACAGCTATATGCCTATATATGAATTAGATAGCTCGCTGAAAAAGGACTGTGATATATCACCATGCGAGGCATGTATAGAGGAGAAAAAAGGCGTGCTTCTGGTAAACTATCCAGTTAAATGCCCTGGCTGTCTTGAGGCTTTAGAAAGGTGCAGACTAGACAAACCCGATAAAGTTGAGAGGAAGTGGGATGAAAGCAAGATAATCTTGAGATATGAGAGCACAGGCTCCCTATCAGCTAGCGATATATTCCTAGAAGCGGTAAACCAACTAAAATTAAAATTCTCGGATTTCTTGAATAAGGTAGGATGATTAAGCTTTTAATAGGAGAATCCTTACTTAGGGAATAGGTGGCGGGGGTAGCCAAGCCAGGTCCAAGGCGCCCGCTTGAGGGGCGGGTGGGCGTCAGGCCCGCGTGGGTTCAAATCCCACCCCCCGCACTAGGCATCTTTATTAAAGCCAATACCGCTTATGTGAGAGGAGGATGGCATTGAAGCCAACTGGCCCAACAAATCCTAGGTTGATTAGGATGATAAACAAGCTCGAAAAGGCTTCTAGGGTAAATAATGCTCCAATATGGAGGGATGTAGCTAATAGGCTCAGGAAGCCTACACGGTCTAGAATAGAGGTTAATCTCTGGAAAATAGACAAGTATTCAGAGGGCGCCTCTGCAGTCATAGTGCCTGGTAAAGTCTTGGGGGAGGGCGAGATAACTAAACCTGTAGTAGTTGCTGCAATGAGCTTCTCAGCCGCTGCTAAGAGGAAGATAGAAGAAGCAGGAGGAAGAGCAGTTCCCTTAGACCAGTATGTGGATGAGAACCCCAAGGGTTCAAATACTAGGATAGTTGCATAGGGGGATATGTATGAACTTCGACTTAGTAGTAGATGCTGATGGTAAGATCCTCGGGAGAATCGCTTCCTTCGTTGCGAAGGAACTCCTCAAGGGTAAGAGAGTGGCGATAGTAAATGCCGAAAAGGCAATCATAACTGGAAACCCGAGGACCATCTTAGAGAAATACAAGAAAAGGAGGTCCATCCAGAGTACTATTCATCCTAGGAAGTCCCCCATCCAACCGAGAACTCCGGACAGGATAGTTTGGAAAACCGTGAAGGGGATGCTTCCTATAAAGAAAGCAAAGGGCAGAGAGGCTATTAGGAGGTTAAGAGTATATATTGGAGTTCCTGAGGAGCTAAAGGATGTAGAGAAAGACGTAGGACTAAAGGAAGACCCAAACAGATATATTAAATATACGGTCGAATCACTAAGGCCTAAGAAGAGCAAAAGATATGTCACAGTGCTTTGGCTATCGAAGGAACTAGGGTGGAAGGGGGTAAAATATGCCGAGCAAGGGTGATGGAGTACTGGCCCTGGCCTCCTCTAGGAGAAAAACAGCCAGGGCTATGGCAGTTATAAGGAAAGGCTCCGGGAGGCTTTACATAAATGGCTTTCCAGTAGAGGTTTATGCCCCAAATGAATTTATCAGAATGAAAATACTCGAGCCCCTATGGCTAGCCAAGGACTACATAGGGGACATCGATATCTACGTGAAAGTTAAGGGCGGTGGTTTCATGGCGCAAGCTGATGCCGTGAGGATGGCCGTTGGGCGAGCACTTGTCGAATATACAGGCAGTGAATACCTCAAGGAGCTCTACAAAGAATACGATAAGACTATACTGAAGGGAGATCCAAGGCAGACAGAGCCGAAGAAGTATGGTGGAAGGAGCGCGAGAGCCAGGTTCCAGAAGTCTTATAGGTAACATACTTTTTCTTTCTAAGAGGGATACTTTTGTCTGTTACCAGAGGTTATGCAGGTGATCTACGGAAGGGAAGCTATATAGTGATAGATGGGGAGCCCTGCGAAGTTCTAGATGTTTCTAAGTCAAAACCGGGTAAGCACGGCGCAGCAAAAGTAAGGATAGAGGCTAGGGGCATATTCGATGGCTCTAGGAGATCTAAAATATATCCAGCAGATGCCATGATAGAGATACCCATAGTAGACAAGAAATCAGCCCAGGTCATCAATGTGTATGGGGACAATGTCCAGCTTATGGATCTAGAGACATATGATACCTTTGAGCTGCCTAAACCCAGCGATCCGGACATTACTCCGAAGTTACAGCCTGGCGTGGAGGTAGAGTATTGGGAATCTATGGGCAAGAGGAAGATCGTCAGGGTCAGGGGCGGCGGTTAGTTAAGTGGTTCTAGATAAGCTCGGCTCCTCACTTAGAAACGCCATTAGTAGGCTTAGAGGAAGACCTATCATAGATGAGGCTG
Source organism: Thermoproteota archaeon (assembly GCA_027491485.1). Classification (GTDB taxonomy): domain Archaea; phylum Korarchaeota; class Korarchaeia; order Korarchaeales; family Korarchaeaceae; genus Korarchaeum. Next base: position 38,028 of record JAOZGR010000002.1, on the reverse strand, counting down.
TAATATCTGATTTCCTAAGGGATGTACAGAGGGCGTTACTTGAAGCCGATGTTAATGTGAAACTGGTCCTAGAATTATCCAAGAGGGTAAAAGAGAGGGCCTTAAAGGAAGAAGCGCCACCTGGCTTCAGTAGGAGGGATCTCGCTGTCAAGATCCTCTATGAGGAGTTAACAAAACTACTTGGCAAGAAACAAGACCTCCCTTTGGCAGAGAAGAAGACAAATGTGATTCTGATAGTGGGAATAGAGGGTTCAGGCAAAACCACAACAGTCGCTAAACTGGCAAAATGGTTCTCTAAGAGGTACGGAAAGGTGGCTGTCATCTCCTCTGATGTTATAAGACCTGCCACAAAGTTACAGTTGGAGCAGATGTTACAAGGAGAGATCCCTGTTTTTTGGAAGGATGTGAACGACCCCGTGGAGATAATGAAGGAGGGCATTGAAAGGTTCAGGAGGGATAAGTATAACATAGTAATAGTAGATACAGCAGGCAGGCATAAAGATGAGAGAGGATTAATGAAAGAATTAGGCGAGTACTTCAGAGCAACTGAACCGGACCTCGTGCTCTTGGTCATTGATGGAACTATAGGGCAAGAGGCATACAGTCAGGCGAGCGCCTTTGCCGAGAGCATACCTGTAGGAGGTGTTGTAGTCACGAAGCTAGATGGTGCTGCGAAGGGGGGAGGGGCCCTTTCTGCAGTAGCTGCGGCTGGAGCACCTATATATTTCATTGGAACAGGGGAGAAACTGGAGGACATCGAGAGATTCGAACCAGACAAGTTTGTCTCCAGATTACTTGGGGGTGGAGACATAGTAGAACTAGCTAAAAAAGTGGAGGATGCCTTTAGAGAGACCGAACTTCTAGAAAAGATATCTAGAGGAAGATTCAATCTAGAGGATTTTAAGGAATATCTAACACAGCTGAAGAAGGCGGGACCCCTAGATAAGCTCCTCGAGATGATTCCAGGTATAGGGCCAAGGGTACCTAATCTCAATATAGATAGTTCAGATGTCGATAGGTGGGTTGCTATAATTAATTCTATGACCATGGAGGAGAGAATGGATCCATCTGTAATAAGAGGAACCAGGATAGAGAGAATAGCTAGAGGATCAGGAACCACAGCTAAAGATGTGAGAAGGCTGCTGAGGTCGTACAATCAAGTGAAGAAACTCATGGAATCGATGTCCTCTCCTGCTAAGATGAGACGGATCGTTAGGAGGATGGGATTGGGTGGATGATTTTAGCATAGTCTCGCGAATAGTGAGGGAACGAGGACCCCTCTGTCCCTACTGCTTGGGCAGTCTCATAGGTACGCTGCTAAAGGAGTTCCCTAACTATGTGAAGGGCCTCTCCTTATCCTTCATACTCGATAGACTAGTTAGCTCGGGGAAGGAAGCCTGTATAATATGCTCAGATACCATATCTGAAAACATAGAATACCTCCTCGAGAAAGCCCTTAACAAGCTTGAATACATAGAATACTACTCCATAAAAGCTGGTGTTATCTTACCTCCCGACATTATCGAGAAGGAGGATAGAATAAGGGCCAGCTATAATCCCCCTACTATGGAATCAGTTAAGGTAACTCTAATCAAGTGGCTTGACCTACTACTTTCTGCTAAGACGGGGAGGCGTATAAGTAAAGAAGCGGACGTTGAGGTAATCTTTGATTTTTCTCTAAAGGATGCTCTCATTAAAGTGGCTCCAGTTTTCGTTTATGGCAGATATAGAAAATTAGAGAGGGGCATATCTCAATCGAGGAGAATATGCCAGCACTGTAATGGACAAGGATGCGAGAAATGTAATTGGACTGGCAAGATAGCCGAGGGCTCCGTGGAAGGTATGATAGGAGAAGTGATCAAGGAAGCCTTCATCTCAGAGGATTATGTACTGCATGCTGCTGGAAGAGAAGATGTAGATGCTAGAATGCTAGGGATGGGTAGGCCCTTTGTAATGGAGATAATTTCACCTAAAAAGAGGAGGCTAGATTTAGAAGATGTATCTAAGAGGATAAATGATAGATGGAAGGAAAAGATAGAAGTAATTGGCTTAAGGTACTCTAATCGTAAGGAAGTAGCGAAGATAAAGGAGGGATCTCCGTTCGTTAGGAAGCTGTACAGGGCATTAGTGGAAGTAGAAGGAGATATAAGTGAGGATGAACTGGAGAAACTGGAGAGTTCCCTTAGGGGAGTAATAAAGCAGAGGACGCCGCAGAGGGTAGCGTGGAGAAGGGCTGATATTGTGAGGACTAAGAAGGTATATGATGTCAAGACCATGAAGATCGGGAAAAATATATTTGAGATGAGAGTTCTATGCGATGGGGGCCTCTACGTCAAGGAACTTATATCCGGAGATAATGGTAGAACTACGCCGAGCGTGTCAGAAATACTGGGGAAAAAATCTTTTTGTAGGGAGCTGGATGTGTTAGAGGTACTTGATAATAGTCAACAGGTGATGTGAATGGGAAGGAGATCATTTGGATTCCTCTATAAGTCGAGGGACTTCCTCTCTAAAACGCCAAGAGAGAAGGGAAGGCCTTCTCCAGCCAAATACCTGAGAGAATTTGAGATAGGGGACAAGGTCGTCATAGATGTGGATCCCTCCATTAGAAGGGGAATGCCTCACAGGCGATACCAGGGGAAGGTCGGTGTAGTAGTGGGAAAGAGGGGGCTTGCCTACCTTGTGGATGTGAAGTTGGGTAATAAGGTAAAACATTTAATAGTTCTACCCGTTCACTTGAAGAAGCATAAGGAATCTAGTTAGGAGGATGTGCCCCTTGCCAGAATCCAATCAAGAGGCAGCAAAGATAAAGAAACCATTGACTCTAGCTGAGGTAAAGACTCTAGTGTTCGATAAATGGACTAAAAGCATGGATAAACTAAATCTAGACCAGAAAAGGCTTATAGTATATCTCTCCAAGTTCACTAAGGTAGAGGATGCTCAGAAGGCCAGAGAAGTCGTTAACGAGCTTATAAACAAGTATAACTTATCAGAGGAGCATGCTGTCATGCTAGTTAACATTCTCCCTGAGAAGGAGGATGAAATAAAGGCCTATTTGTACAAGGATTATCCTCTTCTCACACAGGCTGATTACAAGGAAATGCTTAACTTATTGAGGGCCCTAAAGGAGTAAAGATACTTACCGGTGTTACTAATGTGGAGATACATACCCGGCAGGAGGAGACCCCATGATAGCTGGGCGTATATCCTACATGTCGACGAGGCTAGGAGGAGAGTTCAGCTAATTGGAGATAGATTCTTCATACTAATGGAATTCCTTCTCAAGCCCAATGCCACCGTTGCTCCCATGATGAAAGTCTACGTGGGTAAGGGCCCCAGACAAGAAGTTAGTAAGTTCCTCAGGTACTTGGACTATGAAGAAATAGTACCATCATCCAGAATGCTCTTAGAGCCCATCGTTCACAAGATAATTCAAGAAGGCGAGAGTTTTTTCGTAAATATATTCAATGAGAGTATGCCAATAACCCCAAGACTACACCAACTAGAACTCCTTCCTGGTGTAGGAAAGAAGACGTTGATGAAGATACTAGAGGAGAGGAATAAAAGACCGTTTACAAGCTACATAGATGTCTCTAATAGAACTGGGCTGAAAAACCCCGCGGAGCTTCTCGCTAAGAGAGCATTGGAGGAGCTAATGGGCAATGAGAAGTACTTCATACTAGTGGCCCCGAAGAGCATTTTAGAGGAAGAAGATCTCATTTAAATCACTATTTTAGTTCCTACTTCTCCGTCTAGAATCTTCTTAAGGTCTCCTCTATTATAATATCCTGCTATTATTACTTTTACACCTTTGTGAGCTAACTGAAATGCCCTAGAAAGCTTTCCTAGCATAGAACCAGTTACATCCTTTGCAGCTCTGCTCTCGATTTTTACCACATCATCTTCGCTGACCACATCAAGCACCCTGCCATCCGGACCAAGCACCCCCGGAACATCGGTTAGGAATATAACCTCTCTGAGCCCCAGTGGCAACAAGTAGAGGGGAACCTCATCTGCCGACAGTACGTACACTCCACTCAGACAATCAGCAATCAAATCTCCATGAGTAAGGGGAATGAACCCTTTTCTTAGGAGTTCTGAGACTGTCTCTAAATGTGCTATAACGCGCCCATCCTTTTCTCGGTAGAAAATGGATCTAGCAGGTACAGGAACCACAGGCACTCCTTCTTCCTGCATTATTAATGAAATGTGGCAATTTAACCTGCTGACACTAACAAATACCTCCGATGCTTCAATCTCATGTCCCTTAGATAAACCCCTATCTAGTCCGTACTTGGCCACCGGTACGTGTCCAAAGGAGCCGGCTCCATGTGCCAACACTATATCATTCCCATGCAAGAAATCCCGGATATCCCGTGATATGTCCCTCACTACCTGGTCCCTGACTCTCTGCTCACCGGATCTCTTTTCCGTTATTAGGGAACCTCCTAGCTTGAGGTAGAACACAAAAACTTGTCCTCAGTAATAATTTATAACCCTTTATGGCACCTTTAAGAGGATGAGTAAGGAAGTTTTAGTGGTCAGCAAAGATGTGCTGCTGAGGGCTCTCCTAAGGTATGAGCCGGGGAAATCCATAATTAAAGACTCGGTAATAGTTATACCGTCTGAAATTATGTCTCAAATAGAGGATAGGGCTTCTCAAGGAGACAGGTTTTCAATTGGTGCCATAACTGAAGTTGTGTGGCTAAGGGATTTGGAGAGGGAGGGATACATTAGTAAGGTCTCGATAGAACACCATCAGTCAAGGGGACTGAACGCATTGGCTGAGCTAGCGGAAAAGACGAAAGGTAAAGTAATTACTGGTGATAGGGTGACCACTCTCTCTCTAAGAGCAAGGGGCGTTGATGTGATTTACATTGGTCCCGAGTACGGTGAGTTTAGGCTTTATAACTTCTTTGACGAATCGACTATGAGCATACATCTCAAGGAGGGAGCTCCTCCAATGGCAAAGAAGGGAAGGCCAGGGGAATTCCGCCTAGTAAAGTTATCTGACAACCCTATGGAAGAGTACGAGGTTAGAACAATTGCTTACGAGGTATTAGAGAGAGCTAAGACGGATCCAAGTGCATTCATAGAAGTGAAATACGGAGACGCCTATGTCATACAGCTGGAAGACTTCAGGATCTTGGTAGCTTTTCCTCCCTTTTCAGATGGAATAGAGATTACCGCAGTAAGACCCCTAGTTAAGGTAACATTGGATGACTATGAACTGAGCGATAAGTTGAAGAGAAGGCTAAGGGAGAGAGCAGAGGGTATCCTAATAGCTGGACCACCTGGGGCGGGCAAGACCACCTTTGCCAGCGCTTTAGCAGAATTTTATAGGGCAGGAGGAAAGATCGTCAAGACAATAGAATCTCCCAGAGACCTCCAAGTTGGTCCTGAGGTAACCCAGTATGGTAGGTTAGCAGGCTCCTTTGAGAATACGGCAGATCTCTTACTTCTAGTGAGACCAGATTATGTGATCTTCGATGAAATGAGGAAGACTCAAGATTTCAAGATATTCGTGGACATGAGATTAGCTGGTATAGGTATGGTAGGAGTGATCCACTGTGGGTTCCCAATAGAAGCCATCCAGAGGTTCATCGGTAGAGTTGACCTAGGAGTTCTTCCTCATGTGGTAGATACAGTCATTTTCATCAAAGATGGGAGGATACAGAAGGTCTATAGTCTTAAGATAACCGTAAAGATGCCAGCTGGCATGAAAGATGTAAGTCTAGCAAGGCCAGTCGTCTTAGTTAGGGATTTCGAGACAGATTCCGTGGAATATGAAATCTATACATTCGGTGACGAAGTGGTAGTTATGCCAGTGAGAGGTAGAGGTCCTAGACATGAGCTACCTGAGGGCGTTGAAGCTCCTATAAGATACAGGCTGAGGAAGAGGAAACATACGATAATCCTTGACTTAGGTCCTGAATTAGCAGAGACGGAGGTTACCCTCTACTCAGGGAATAGGGAGATAGCTACATTAATGACAGATGCTAAAGGCAAGATTACCTTGGCTAAAAGTAGCCCTATAGGAAGGAGAATAGTAGAGGCTGTAAAGAGCGATAGTCTAAGGGTAGTTCCTAGGGAGGAGAGCTAGCTACTTTACTCCTGCTGTATATCTCTTTTATCCTTCCCTCTAAATCTATTTCAAGGAGGAATTCCAAGACTGATGGAGGAACTAACTCTCTCCAAGATTGATCTCCCTTTAAGATGAGTTCCCTTATCTTAGTCGCGGCATAGAGATCCCTCTTGAGGAAAGGTACATTCTCTACTCGGAGACCAACCTCCCTTAATTCCTTTATAGTTTCAGGATCGTTTGAAAAAGCTATGTCTACCTCTGGTATCCTATCCAAGACCATCTTCCCCCAGTGTTCGCTCGGCGACTCTGTATCAGGTACAGAAGACAGCATTATGTCTCCTAATGGAAAGCCTTCCCTCCTTAAAGCCCTTACTATCATCTCCATTCTCTCATCTACGGATAGAGGATTTCTAGGGACACAGCAGAACTGTGAACTTCCTATAACTATAACTAGTTCCTTAGCCCTTCCTAGGGCATATCTGAAGACATGGAGATGGCCATAATGCAGGGGTTGGAATCTACCTACTACGAGCGCTCTTTTCTTCATCTGAGAACACCTTCCTAGGGGTCAGTGAGGCACCTTTCGGTCATTCTTCCCCGGAGTAACTCCTCCTCATCCCTTTGGTATGCCTCATGATCAATTGAAAAATTTTTAGGATTCGTTAGCACGCTCCATCCCTAACAATTTGGTTATCATGCTTATTACTTCGTCCTCAGGAATGTCCTCCTCTATTAGCTGATATTTGTCGTATCCTTCTTTTCTATCGTCGAGTTCTCTTCCTACAAGGCATATAGCCTTTCTATACGGGTGCATCTCAAGTTCAACCATCGCCCTAGCCAGATTCTCCATTGTAGCTTCATGAAATACTACTATAGATCCGTCTGTAAGCTCAAAGATAACTCTATGATGCTTATGTCCCCTGGGGGTGCCGATCAGTACTCTCTTGACATCTCTATTCCTTACGACGAGGAAAAATCCCTCTGTAAGCCTGTCTATTAATCTGTGAGTGGATCTTGTTAGGTTCAGCTTCTTGGCCTCAGATAGCTTTATCCACCTGACTTCCTTTGCATCATCGCCCGGCCTCAAACTACCACCTTTTAGGCGGCATAGATAGTCAATGAGGACGTAATGATATCGTATGCGACCCTCATTGTCTCTAACTACTACCTCATCCGTGTAAATTGGCTTTAAGGCCTCGACATCCAAGTTAGTTTCCTCCTTTATCTCTCTAATTACTGTCTCTACTAAAGTCTCACCCGGCTCAACAAGTCCTCCTGGGATGGACCACTGTCCTTTTCCAGGTTCCTTCTTTCGCTTGGTCAGGAGGATCTTCCCATCCTTTATTATGACTCCGCCTACTCCTACTAAAGGAATATCTGGGTATTCTCTTCTAATTTCCGTTTTTCTCACCTATAGGTGAGGTGTATGAAGCCAATATTTTAAGAGAAGCACCAATGGCTGTTGCAAACTGGGGATCCCGAGGTACTATGGCTTTTCCACCAAACAGACTTATGGGCCTAATGGCTGCCTTAACTACGAGATCATGAGTCATCAATCCGCCTACTAATACTATGTGATCTTCAAGTTTAACTGATTTCGAAGCAAAGTAAGCGACAGTACCAATGACCTGTCCAACCATATTGACCAAACCAGCTGCTATGTCTTCCGGTTTTACGTCATCCCCAACCTTTCCAAAGTTGGAAGCAGTTACATCGGGCTCAAGTCTCCCCACAGGTCCCCCAACTATATCTCCAACGGTTAGATCCACATTTCTTGGATCACCTTTTTCCGCCAATTCCATTAGGGAATTTATTGACGTTCTCCTAAGTAACAATCTCCCTAAACCCATTAGAGTACCTGCTCCCACGCCGGTTCCACCTAAATGTCTTATCCTACACTCGCTGTTGCTCAATCTGACTTCAACTACTGCGGTACCTGTCCCAGCGCTCACGGCAACACATTCTTTAAGACCAGCTAGATAAGCCCCACCTCGTCCAACCGCCTCAATTTCATCTACCTCCCTCACGGGAAGTCCTAATATCTCATTAGGCAGGGGCCTAGTCTTCCCTCCACTAACAGCAACCGCCTCAATATTATCTATTCTTATATTTTGAAGGGAAATGAGCTTTCCAATGGCTCCTGCTGCTGCAGCTAGAGAGTCAGAGGCTACAACTACAGTCTTCTCCATTATCCCGGATTCCGATAACAGCACGGCTTTAGTTGTTGTACCGCCCATATCCAGTCCGATTATTAGCATGAAAATCACCTCACAGACTTCCTTATTACTGAAACTATTGACGGTACTAGTAGCAAGGCGAACGGAATTTCCCATGCAAAGGTGACGAAGGATATAAGGAGAGCAGCATCTAATGAAAGAGGAGTGACTTCCTCCTTAAATGGAAGTGGGAATGCCTGACTCCATGCTAGGAGTCCGAGACCAATTATAAGATGACCGACTATTAAGCCAAGGGTTACCGCTATCAGATATCTCTTTAAAGAGTATTTCTCAGCTCCTGCCAACCATCCTACGATATAAAAGCCGATAAAGTTTGATGTCACTCCAACAGTTAGACTAAGCAATGCATTCCCATGGGTAATCATGTCCGAGATGAATATCCCTATTGCTGCAGATAGACCACCAACTAACCCCCCATAAAGACATGCAAACGTGGCAGGGACTACTACAGCTGGCCAGAACCTAACTCCGTAAAATGTTAGGCCAAGGTAGCTTACATATCCAACTACAGCGTAAAGGGCACCTCCAATGGCTGTCAAGGCAAGCTCTTTTATCCTCAACTTACCCTGACCAGTTACACTACCGCATAATAAAAACCTCACAGGGTTTTCAGATAGATGGGAATGTCTTCCCGTAACTTAACTATAGCATACCTCCCCCTCATCATCGGTCCTGGATTCACTATCTTAGTAGGACCAATTCGGTCAATACCGGGGGACTCATGGATGTGGCCACATAGGCATAGGGCAGGCTTCTTCTCCTCTATGTACCTACGAATGGCTTTAGACCCTACGTGTAATCCTGAACGAACCATATCTAGCCTTGTATTGTATGGAGGGGCATGAACTACTAGGATATCTACATCACCGAGACCAGTCAATCCCCTTCTGATGTCTTTCTCGCTGAACTCTATTGGCGTAGTAAAAGGAGATTTATTACCCCCACCATGTCCACCGAAAGTCCATTCCAAGTACTCATGTCTTCTAAGATGTATATTTACTCCACCCTCAAGATTTTCTATCGTTAATAGCTTAGGTGGATCCATATTGCCAGGGACAAAAAGGACGTAGCCATGCTCCTTAGCAACCCTTACCACATCTCTAACCTCACTAAGAGATCCATTGGAGAGATCACCTGCTAAAACTATGAGATCTACATCTTCTCTCTTGAGAGCATCCCTCAATCTCTCAGATTTACCGTGAATATCGGAGGCTAAGAATACCCTCATAGCATCCTCTCCCTAATATTAACAGAATAAAAAGAGCAGCTGGTTAACAGTTAGGGAATGGCTAGAGTAAAGCTCGTAAGGGTAACTAGACGGACAGGCATACCTCTAATCGGTACTGTCGCCTTCGGATTAATAGACAGGGGGACCAATCTTATACAGGTGAGACCCATCTCTACTTGCGTTTTTTCATGTATATTCTGCTCTACAGATGCAGGCCCTCAGTCTAGAACAAGACAAGCCGAATATATCATAGAATTGGATTATTTAATGGACTGGTTCAATGCCGTACTATCTGAAAAAGGGATAGACGGGGTAGAGGCCCATATAGACACCGTTGGCGATCCCTTTACTTATCCACAGATAGTCCAGTTAGTTGCTAGGCTTAGAGAGTTCTCTGAAGTGAGTGTAATTTCCTCACAGACTCATGGATTCTTGTTAACTCCCGAGCTAATAGGAGACTTAGAGGAGGCCGGTATGGATAGGATAAACCTAAGCATCGATTCCCTAAATGAAGAAAAAGCGAGGTTTCTTGCGGGAGCTCCATGGCTGAAGCTTTCTAAGATACTAAAGACCGCTAAAGCCATAGCAGATAGCTCAATGGATCTATTGATAGCTCCCGTTTGGGTTCCGGGTCTTAATGATGAAGATATACCTGAACTAATTGAATTTTCTCTGAAGATAGGTGCAGGTAAGAAGTGGCCCCCGCTAGGCATACAGAAGTTCGAAGTATATAGGGGAGGAAGAAACCCGAGGGGCGTAAGGCCGCTATCTTGGGGGCAATTTTATTCTAAGCTTAGGGAGTGGGAAGAGGAGTATGGTGTGAAATTAATCTTGAGAAAGGAGGACTTTGGCATAAAAAAGGTGAAACCTATTAAAAAGCCCATGAAAAAGGGCGAGATAGTAACTGCTAAGGTAGTAGCTCTTGGGTGGAAAAGAGGGGAGCTACTCGCTTCCTCCAGAGGAAGGGTTATAACGGTCTTAGATGCACCTTACCTTCCTGAGGGAACCCTAATTAGGCTGAGAATAATTAGGGATAAAGATAACATATACTATGGTAGGTTTCTTGCTAGGTAGCACTGTGGACAGCGCTAATCAGTCATGCTTATGATTGTAATGCAAGGATCAACACGGGGAGGACATCGATGGAAATTTCCCTTTCTAAGGGCGAGATAGAACTGCTGATGAGGCTGTATAAGAGGGGAGGACGATCCAGTTTAGAGGAATTAGGGATAGATAAGAGCAAGGCAGCCGCTTGGGCAGAACTCCTGAAGGAAAGAGGACTCGTTGAGGTCCTAGAAAAGCGAGATGAGTTTCTGGTCCTCACACCGAGAGGCTTGAAGCATTTGGAGGAGGGCCTCCCTGAGGAGAAACTGATAAGGATACTTGAGAGTAGAGGAGGAAGAGCGAATCTGAACGAGCTTAAGAGCTTTATGGAGGATGACGAACTAAATGTAGCAATAGGTGAAGGTAGGAGGAAGGGGATCATCCAGCTAGAGAAGTCAAATGGCAGGGTCACGCTCACCTTAATTAGAGAGGAAGTACCAGAGAGGGAAATATTGGAAAAAATAGCAAGTAGATACGTTAAGCCAGAGGAGATAGATAAGGAGGTCTTCATTGGTCTGAAGAGGAGAGGACTCATCGATGTAGGAGAGAAAACATTCATCGAGCTGTCTCTAACTGAGAGAGGATGGGCTGCTGCAAGAGGAGATGTAAAAATTGTCGAGGAGATAGGAAAGCTCACTAGAGACTTAATACTCTCTGGTGAATGGAGAAAAAGGAAGCTCAAGGTGTACAATGTAAAGGCAATGCCTCCAATAGTCTATCCAGGTAAGCCTCACCCATACCTTCAATTCTTAGAGGAAGTTAGAGAGATTTTAATAGGAATGGGGTTCGTAGAGGTTAAAAGTCCCATAGTAGAAGCAGAGTTCTGGAACTTCGATATTCTCTTTCAGGCGCAGGATCATCCAGCTAGGGAGGTCCACGATTCCTACCAAGTTGCATTTCCATCAACAGGCGCCGACCTTTCCAATTACATCGAACTAGTTGAGAGGGTGAAGAGGACTCACGAGGATGGATGGAACACCGGATCTAGGGGATGGGGGTATTCTTGGAGCTTTGACATAGCTAGGAGACTTATCTTGAGATCCCAAACGACAGCAGCGTCCGCAAGGACTTTAGCGGCTGGTCTCGAGATACCTAGTAAGATATTCGCTATAGATAAGGTATTTAGGCCTGAAACCCCTGATAAAACCCATGCAATCGAATTTCATCAATGTGAAGGAGTTGTACTGGCAGAAGACATGAATGTAAGGCATTTAATGGGGTTCTTAGCTGAATTCGCGAAACAGCTCGGTTTTAGGGAGGTGAAATTTAAGCCGGCGTACTTTCCATTCACAGAACCTAGTGTCGAGGCTTATGTGAAGCATGATCAGCTCGGATGGATTGAGATAGCAGGCTCAGGGCTATTTAGACCAGAAATGCTCATTCCAATGGGCTATGACTACCCCAAGGTTCAGGCTCTAGCGTGGGGGATAGGGATAGGGAGATTGGCTATAATAAAACTAGATCTCGATGATATAAGAGAACTGCACTCACAAAATCTTGATTACCTAAGAAAAGCTCCCCTGAGGAGGTGAACATTCGTGCCGGTAATAAGAGTTAGTAAAGAGGAGTTCTTCAGGCTCCTAGGAAAAGAGTTATCAGAAGAAGAGCTAAAATCCCTCTTAGAGGATACGAAGGTCAACTTAGAGGCCTTCGAGGAAGATGAACTCGAGTTTGAGGTAACTGCAGACAGAATGGACTTAGTGACCATAGAAGGGATAGTGAGGACTGTAAAGGGGCTCATAGAAGAAGAAATAGGACTCCCAGAATATCCCTTAGATAGGAAGGAGTTCAAAGTCAGGGTAACTAAGGCTGTCTCTGAGGTAAGGCCCTATGTAGTAGCTGCAGTGGTAAGGAAAGTAGATCTCAGAACAGAGGACTCGCTGATTTCATTAATAGAGGCGCAAGAGAAGATCCATGAGACCTTAGGGAGGAAAAGAAAGAGGGTGTCTATAGGGCTTCATGACTTCTCGAAGGTAGTCCCACCAATCACATATGATGCCAAACCATCAGATAAAGTCGTCTTCACCCCACTAGGTGAAATAATGGAGATGACCGCCAAGGAAATCCTAGAACAGACGGAGAAGGGAAGGGAATATGCCCATATAATCGGAAATCCAAGGGAGTTAGTTCCTCTGATATTAGACTCACGAGGGGAAGTATTAAGCATGCCACCTATAATAAACTCAGAGCTAACTAGGTTGACTCCCGGTATAAGGGACTTATTCATTGATGTAACGGGGACTGATCTCAGAGCGATCTCCTATACGCTGGAGATAATAGTAGCTGCTTTAGCTGAGAGGGGAGGACGAATATCTACTCTAGAGATAGAATATCCCGATGGAACGCTACTTGAGACTCCTAGACCTGAACCGAGTGAGATGGTTATAGAGGTAGATTTCATAAGGAGAATGGTAGGCACTCCCCTTTCTATTGATGAGATAGTGCATCAGCTTGAGAGGTCCAGGCTAGGTGCTCAGAAATTATCTGAGGGCCGGATAAAGGTCCTTATACCCGGGTTCAGGGCAGACTTCCTGCATCCGGTTGATGTTGCAGAGGAGGTAGCTATAAGCTATGGCCTAAATAACCTCGGATATGAGCTACCAGAGAATGTGATGACTGTAGGCAGAAGACATCCTAGAGAAGCATTATCTAGCCTCTTCAGGACTCTGATGATAGGGTTGGGCTATCAAGAAGTTCTGAATTATATAATGACAAGCAAAGAATTCCTATTCAATTCAGTAGGGAGGGATGAAAGGCCAGTAGTCGAGGTAGCTAATCCCGTATCTGAAAGCTATAGTGTACTCAGGGATAGCCTCCTCCCCGGTCTGCTTCACTTTCTCGCAGCTAATACTCACTCTCAGTATCCACAAAAGATATTTGAAATAGGAGATGTGGTTATAATTGATGAGAGCTACGAAACCAAGGCTAGAGATGAGAGGAGGCTTGGAGCTGTATACGCGGACTATTCAGTTGGTTTTGAGGATGCTTATTCCCACCTAAAGGCACTTTCAGATAACCTATCCCTCGATATAAAGCTGGAAGAGTGTGAGGAGAGGCCATTCATAAGTGGTAGATGTGCCAAGATCAACAGCCCCAAAGGGGAGTTAGGTATCATAGGGGAAATAGACCCCTCCATCCTACTGCGGCTAGGCATCACGGTTCCAGTTGTAGCATTCGAGTTGAAATTGCAAGCGTGACTAATTAATTGAGCTCTACATCCGTACTTTCTATTTCTCCGCTAATAACCCATTATTTAACAGGGCAGTTCAAGTTCCAGCCATATCTGAATCCTCCCTAGTCTACTGAGTGAAAGCCAGCTTATAGCCTCTCCACGAATCTAAACAGAAGCTCTCCTCCCCACCATACATCCCTTAGATTTATGACCTCTACAGGACTATGCATGTTTCTCAATGGTATTGAGACCAAGCCAGTCTTTACTCCCCCTCTAGCTACTTGGATAGCCCATGTATCAGTTCCATATCCCCTATAATCAGGTTCTATCTGATACGGTATTTTGAACTCTCTTGCAACTCCCTCCAACGTATTTACCACTTCCCAGTGATATATTGGCCCTTTACTGATCACGGGACCCTTTCCCGCCTTGATAACGAATTCCTCTGGAAGGCGCGGCTGTCTAGCAAAGGTAGCATCTACGGCCACGGCTATGTCCGGTTTTATCCTGTAAGCCATCATCTCAGCACCTCTTAACCCGATCTCCTCCTGTATTGTCGTTACGATGTGAACTTCAGCATCTACTTCATCTCTATGCTCCCATATCCTTTTCTGGGCCACAAGAATCGTTGTTACACCAGCCCCATCATCGAGACCTGGTGATGTAAAGTAATCTCCAAAGAGATCACATGGATTGTAGTCTGGGACCCCATACACGCCAGGTTTTATACCAAGGGATTCGGCTTCCTCCCTGCTACTGGCACCAACATCAATCGTTAGATCTCTTATCTCCAGTTTCTTCTCTCCAAGCTCTTTATATGTCTTAAAGATGTGAGGGGGTAAGGTACTCACAACACCCTTCACTTCCCCTTTCTCAGTAAGAAGCCTTACTCTCATTCCATAAACCACTCTTGGATCCCATCCAACTCCCTCGAACTTCAAGAACCCATCCTCCGTGATGTCCTTCACTATTATTCCCAGCTGATCTATATGAGCTGCGAACATTACTACGGGTTTGCCTCCGGGGTTTATCACGGCCTCTGAGTTCCCCCAGTTATCTACTTTGAAGATATCGCTGAAGGGTTCCATTAAATCTCTGAGTAAAGGTAGGGCCATATACTCTATTCCTGTAACTCTAGGAGCCCTAACTATCTTTACAAGGATTTCCCTAACGAACTCGATCCCTACATCGTCCAATTGATCACCAATGGAGGTACCCATTTTAAGTTTGAAAAAGCCATCGTTCTAGGGACCATGTCATTCAGGATAAGAGACATCAGAGCTAGGCAAATCCTAGACTCTAGGGGTAATCCCACGATAGAGGTGGTAACCTCGCTGGAAGGTGGTGGAACTGGAAGCTTCTCTGTCCCATCCGGCGCCTCAAAGGGGGAGAAGGAGGCAATAGAACTCAGGGATGGTGGAAAGTTTCTGAAGGGGAAGGGTGTTCTAAGGGCGATTAGAAATGTAAACGAAGTGATCAGGCCTGCATTAGTCGGTAAAAGCGCTCTAAGACAGCATGAAATAGATAACATTATGCTAGAAATAGATGGAACGTCAAATAAGAGCAGGCTTGGAGCGAATGCCATCTTAGGCGTATCGGTATCTGTAGCTAAAGCGGCATCTAACCAGCTTGGACTACCCATCTATAGATACATAGGTGGTGTTAATGCGAAATTAATGCCCGTACCGTTCATGAACATCATAAATGGTGGTGCTCATGCGGGAAATGACTTGGCCATTCAGGAATTTATGATAGTTCCTAGTAATTTCAGGAGATTTAGAGAAGCTCTCTTTGCTGGTGTTGAGGTCTATATGACGTTAAGAAATCTACTAGAAGGGAAGTATGGGAGGACCTCAATAAATGTAGGAGATGAAGGGGGTTTTGCTCCTCCGATGAAGGAGACCGAGGAAGCTATAGAATATCTGATTAAGTCGATCGAAGAGTCTGGGTATGAGGGAAAGATATTTGTAGCCCTAGACTGTGCTGCCAATAGCTTTTATGACGAGAAGATTGAGAAATATAAGATAGATGGTAAGGAACTGGGTCCTGGGGACCTCATAGATTTCTATTCAGAACTTGTCTCTAAGTATCCTATAGTCAGTATAGAGGACCCCTTCCACGAGGAAGACTGGGACTCATTAGTAGAGTTCACTAAGGAGCTTGGAAATAAAGTACAGATAGTTGGTGATGATTTCTTCGTCTCTAATCCAGATCTCTTAAGAAAAGGAATCGAGCTCGGGGCGGCGAATGCACTCCTACTTAAAGTGAATCAAATAGGGACCCTTACGGAGGCCCTTAGCTCAGCAGATTTAGCCTTCCGAAATGGATACTCCGTAATGGTTAGTCATAGGTCAGGAGAAACAATAGATGAATTCATAGCAGACCTCTCGGTAGCGTTAAACTCAGGCCAGATAAAGGCAGGTGCCCCAGCCAGGGGGGAGAGGATATCCAAATATAATAGACTGTTGGAAATAGAAGAAGAACTTGGTTCCATGGCCGAATTTATTCCTCTGATTTCTCAGCTAGGTATTTAACGAAGAACTCCTCCTTCTTTATTTCTCTCCAGATTTCATTCAGGACCCATTGTGGTAGGAGAGACATTTCATTTTCGGTTATTAACTTGAATGCTCTTCCTCTAAGATATGTTGGAAGGCGATTTCTCTTCACTAGCTCGCTTATAAGTAAACTCACCTCATTGAATTTCCTCTTCCTATAAACGAACCATCTCTCTCCTTCAATGTAAGGACCACCAAGTAACTCATCTGAGCCGAAATACTTCTTCAAGAAGCTGAATTCCTCCTTATGCCCTACAGGCGGCCCTACTTTTCTCTCTAACATCGGAGTTCTCGAATAGTGGATCTCAGTAGCTATGAACACGGTAGAAGATTCATCGGTCCACCCTGATGACCATATGGGAGAGAAACCATGCTTTTCCAACTCTTCATGGATTACTCTGGCCGCTCTCTTTGCTTGGGACCAGAGAACTTCTTTTCCAAGACCTTCTAGTCCCTCGAATCCGAGAACAACTAAATGGGTTCCCCTGGAATTCAACTCATCTATTACAGAAGGCAGCTTTACTTTCTCAGTCTTAATTCCAACAACTCCTCTCCTAAAGAACTCTATATCCGGGCTTTTAAGGAAGGCCCTCGATGCGGCTTTAAACCTATTAAACTGAGTCTGAGACAATGCAGCAGCGGCATTACGCAGTGGATCAACGGGATCTATGACTACCAGCGGACTATTTTCGAATAGCCTAAGGGCCATCTCTCTGATCTGGATTCCCTCTATATCTATGTATATAGGAGGAGTCCAAGATGCAGCATTCCTTATCACTTCTAGGAAATTCCCGTAGTAAATTACTAGGAGTTCACATAGATATCCGCTAAAACCCTCGGTCTTTATCTCAGCACCATAAGCTCCTATAGATTTGATGAATGCCTTGAGTAGCCTAACCTCGGACGTCATCCCATCTCTAAGTTTTGATTTCACATATCTCGTATGAAGGGGGGTCCTATCTACAGCGCTGATAATCCTCTCTCCGGGCATTATCTTGTAGGCAGGTACAAGATCTATTTCAAAATCGCCCGCCTTCACTATCACATAGGGGTGTTCAGCGTAATTTTGCTCAAAATTCTCCCCGAAGGCCTTACTAGCTATCTCCCTAATCAACTCTCCTAGAACAAGTTTATCTCCAACCTGCTTAGGGAATAGAACAAATATGTCTAGCTCATTGTTCCCAGGTAGCCAGGTATCTCTAACTGCAGAGCCGACTGGAACCACCTCTGCGTCTAGGTTGAGGTCATTTACAGCCGATTCCACCCTAGCCAGTGATTGCTCTAAAACCGATCTAAGCTCCTCTCTCTCCCTCTCAGAGGGAGTTACCAGCTTAAGTGCCTTCTTGATTACATCTTCTATAGAATCATTCGATGGTAGCATGCCTCTTGGCAAGATCCTCCTCACTCTTCCCTAACAGTTCCACCAGCTCTGCTATTAAAGCATCGAAGTAGATCATACTGCTTAATTCGAAGAGAGTTCCTAAGGGCGTCAGGGGCTCATGTATCCCTAGGATCTGTCTGGTGAAGTAATCTCTACTGTTATTCTTTGGTAGAACTCGGCCACCGATCCTGACTACTAAATCAGCTAGTTGGCCTAAACTTGACTCAGGAAAGCTGGTAACTGCAACTACACTAGCGCCAGCTTCTTTGGCTACTTGGGCAGCTGAGAGAGGATATTTAGTCTCGCCAGAACCACTGACGACTACTATCAAATCTCCAGGATCAACGGAGGGTGTTACAGTCTCTCCTATGACATATACATTAAATCCTACGTGCATTAATCTCATGGCGAATGCTCTAGCAACTAGACCCGATCTGCCAGCTCCTACAACGAAGATTTTACCCTCACCTAAAGTCCTTAGGAGGAACTTTATGAACATATTTGTCGATTCTTCGTCTACTTCTGAAAGATTTTCCTTTAATATCTCTAATAACTTATCAATCTTGTCCTTGATAGGCGTTGCTACCTACCCCCAATACTTGCCCAACCCTATTCTTTAACAAATTAACTAATAGGACTATCTTTTATTATAGGCTATCTACACTCATATAGAGCACTAATGAATGCCAGTTCTAATGAAGGTCGCCCTAAGAGAACCCCTAGATCATTATCAAGCATAATAGATGGGTTCGAAGAGTTACTAGACAGTATAAAGACTATCGCGGAGATAAGTAAGATGAGCGAGGTCGCTAGGAGGTATGCTGTAACTAACTCATTCGATAGCCTCCTTACAATGCTAGGCGTTCTTATGGGGAGCTTCATTTCTGGATTGAAGGAGCCCAGTACTATAGCTAACACTATACTGGGAGGAGCAGTGGCCATACTAATCTCAGGCATAATTGGCACATACATAACAGAAAGGGCTGAGAGAGCTTCTAGGATAAAAGAATTAGAAGGTGCTGTCTTGATGGAATTAGATAAAACTCTAGTAGGGAGAGCTGAAAGCATATCAGCCGTAATGGTGGCTTTAGTTAGTGGAGCAGTACCTTTCCTCATAATGATCCTCATACTAGCTCCGTTCTACCTTAGCGTCCAAGGGCTAATCAGTACATTTGATTCATATGTTATATCAATGATAGAAGCGCTCTCAATACTATTCCTGCTTGGAGCATTCTTGGGCTCCCTATCAGGCGAGAATAAACTTCTCTATGGAGCAATACTCGTCGGCATGGGTGTGCTCATAGTAGTGGTGATGATGTGGCTGGGAATAAGATAGTCGCTCTAAGGCTGGCTTACTTGGGTTGGGAGTACCATGGCGTAGTCAAGCAGCCGGGTCTTAAGACGATACAGCAAGAGTTAGAAACAGCTCTACTAGAGCAAGGAGTTAAAGCTAAGCTTAGATTTACCTCTAGAACCGACAAGGGGGTCTCAGCTATTGATAATATAGCGATCTTCAGAGGACCGAAACCGATAATTTCACGACTAAATTCCTCTTTACCCGATGATATAACGGTATGGGCGGTTTCCTCTATAGATAAGCCTGTTGCTCCACTCAAAAAGACCTACCTCTACGTCATTCCCTTCAAAGTAGACGTTAA
Source organism: Thermoproteota archaeon (assembly GCA_027491485.1). Classification (GTDB taxonomy): domain Archaea; phylum Korarchaeota; class Korarchaeia; order Korarchaeales; family Korarchaeaceae; genus Korarchaeum. The sequence goes on along the minus strand of JAOZGR010000002.1, from coordinate 18,608 downwards.
TCGTTTAGCTAATGAGATAGCTAGATCCTTTAGGGAAGCTAGACTTTGCAAAGAAGGGAAGGCACCCCCACCCGATCAATATAGGGTTGAGAGGGCTAATGGCTATACTAAAGTCTTCATAAGCGGAAGGTCCTTCTGTTGGCAGATGATCAGGCGAATTATAGGATTTGCCCTAGGCCATGCTATTGGAATTAAGATAGACTTGGCACCGCCGGAACCTCTCGTCCTGATCAAAACGGAACTACCGATCAAATGGGAAGAGTTTTACTATAAAAAACTTATAAGGATGAAGAATTTTCTAGAGAAGGAGTCTTGGAGGTGGATCATGGGACTCGAGCTCATAGCTGCATTGGATACGATTATCTCTTTAGAGCAATAACCGTTTTTGTCTCGGGTACGTACCACCTTACCTTGTCTCTGAACCATTTCCAGAACTTGGTAAAGGCATCCATGCTTTCAGTTTCCATCTGGATCACTCCATTATACTCAGTACCCCAAGCGTGATCATATACCCCCATTAACCGAACCTCGGGAGGCCATTCTTCCATTATATCCTCCCACTGCCTTCGGGCTTTTTCCTCCTCTTCTTCTGTCAACTCCCTTAACTTATAGAACACTAGTATCACATATGTGGGCATTCCATTATCACCAGAACTTGGTCTTGAGGACCAAATAAAAACTATTCATGGGAATGCTAGGAACATCCCCTCTCACGGTATAACCAACATTCTCTCATACAGCCAGTACAGTATTCATCGCAGCTTGGCGTGGTTCTCCATTGGAAAGCCCTCCTCTTCTCTTCTAATATGTATTCCCTCCTTATACCAGTTTCTACGAGATCCCACCAAGGAGTTTCCCTCTGACCATAGACAATAGAGTCTACATCAATACAAAGCCTCTTGGCCAGCTCTTTATAAGCTCCCCTATTATACGGAAGTCTATATGCCTTAGTGAGCAACTTCGCTATTCTAAAATCACCTACCGAGAGTAGCGTCTGTAGATAAGCCCTACCATAGTGCATAGCGTTAACTCTCCCTCCAAATAGCTTCTTGAATGCAGAGATCCTCCTTTTAGTATCGATCTCTGGAGCAAGAGGCTCTTCTTCGAATGGAGTACCTGGTTTAGGGACAAATATACTAAGAGTGACTTTCGTGTCTATCAGTGATCTCACTTTCCTAGCTAGGATGGCAGAACTTTCTATATCCTCATCTTCCTCCATTGGTAGTCCCACCATAAAGTAGAGCTTAAGATGTCTCATTCCAGCCTGCTTCATTTCTTCTGCAACTTTGATAACATCGTCATTGTCTATCATCTTATTAATGAGGACTTTCATTCTAGGACTTCCTGTCTCAGGTGCTAATGTGAGCATATTTTCTCCTGCTTCTAAAGCTAGTTCTATAAGCTCAGCATCGACATGATCTGCTCTAATGGAAGGAAGACTTACTTTGAGCCCCTTCTCGGCAGATGCATGTAGTAGATCCTTTATTAGCCTGGAGGATGAGGCATCGCTCCCTATCACATATATTGAGTTGAATCCATGCTCAACTGCCGAATCGATCGCCTCTTCTAGATAACTTGCCTTGAGGTCGAGTCTTGGCCTTTGATGCCAGCCCAGCATGCAGAACCTACATCCCCAACCACAACCCCTTGATATCTCGAGAAGGAAGGGATTAACGGGCCTCCCATCTCTAGTCACTAATAGCTGTGTCTTAAGTGGCCTAAGCTCAGATACTCTCCTAAATACAACCTTGTTCATCATAGAGGGTACGAAGAAGCCAATGTCAGATAGAGAGGAAAACTCTCCCTCCAACAGAGACTCTACTAACGGAGGTACTAAGAGTTCACTGTCACCTATTCCAATGGCATCCGAGGAGAGGCTCATTGGGATAGGGTTTGCAGAAACAGCTGGACCTCCTAATATTACCGGCTTCTTGAAACCTTCCAGCATCCTCAACAAAATAGGGTACTGACCTTCAAAATGAAGGCTCGCTAGAGCGACATCAAACTTATCAATAGATTTACCACTCTCTACTGAGCCCCTCAGGTCTGATACGAATCTTTCCGCCATTACATCATCATAAGAATTGAGTAAGAAGTAGACTATTTGATGACCAAGTGAGTTAATAGCAGCTATGTAGGGGGCTGGGTAAACGAGAGCTATTCTAAGTTTATAATCCCTTGGATCTCTATCGTAAAACCCACCTTCCTCTCTTAGCATTCAAACCTCCCTAGTGGGCCGGGGGGGACTCGAACCCCCGACCTCCGCCTCGTAAGGGCGGCGTCATAGCCGCTAGACCACCGGCCCAGTAGTGGCGCCGGGGGAGGGATTTGAACCCTCGCGGCCCGATGGGCCACTGGCTTTCCGCAGAAGGGATCTTAGCAGGCCAGCCCCCTACCAGGCTAGGGCACCCCGGCACCATCATCTATAGTGTGAAGCAGATTTTTAAAAGTATCCAATTTTAGCCTTCGATCAACTCAACAACTTTGTAAGGCGAGAATGCGGAGAGAATAGCTCCCGGTAAATGGGGTCCAATACGGGGGATCAGTCCTCTAGCCTGAGTTCCCCTCTTACACACTAGGGCATGAGAGAGAAACGAGGTCCTGACTATACTAACATCCCTCTTATGGCCAGTCCTCAACAGGGCTCTGTTTACATGCTTCGGTGTGGCCCCTACGACGAATAATACATCTAATTTTCTCTTCACCCAGCTCATGATTGTAGCTAACTGTCTAGGGGAAAGGGAAACGTAGACGCCCTTCTCGTCTCGCTTAAAGACCCTAATCTCTAGAGCCAAGCCGTCAATTAACCCATAAATTTGAGATATTTTCCTAGCTGATACTTTCTTTCCTCTGGCGAGCTGGTGTCTCATCTCATAAAGAGGGTAGAGAGCATCCTTATTTTCCAAAAAAGCCTTAAAATAGGTACCATATCCTATTTTCCCTAGATCTGTTATGAATCCTTTAAATGTGTCTCCCACTTTAACCTTGCCTATACTTGGGAGCTTTCCGTAGATCCTGATTAGGAGATTCTCCCCTACTCCCTCATCAGGACCAGATAGAGTAACTTTTACCCACTCATTCTCTAAGTCTAGATCTACTTCAGGTATCTCTAGATCTTTAAAATAGTCTAGGATCTCCCATCCAAGCTCCTCAAGTAAGTCATCTTGGAGGAGACCTCTTGGTATTCTCTCTTGGATGAAAACAGTCCTAGTCAACTAACCCCTCCTTCCAGTGACCTTAAAGCCTTATTTAAAACTTCTAACATCTCCTTAAGCCCGGTAACTACTCTCTCCCTATCTACTGGCTCTAGCATCGCCCCACATATTGGGCAAACGAGTCCCGACTCTCCCATCTTACTAATAACCTCGTCAAAACTGAGCCTGATATGGGATGGGTCGGCTGCGCAGACATAGTATTCTCCCAATTCCTCTTCTTCCATTCTCTTTAATAGATAGTCCCTAGCTTCCCTTAATTTTCTGAGTAGGAAGGATCTAGCTAAGTCTTTATTGATCCTCCAGTAGGTTAGGCGATTTCCCTCCTCATCCTCCTTGGTCCCCAGCTGAACTGCTAGGTTGGCATCTTGCATTTTATATAGTAACTGTCTCAATTCCGTAGGAGCCAGTCTAAGTTTCTCCATCATATCTCCCTCTTCTAGAATACCGTCTTCCGAGAAGTGTAGCATTTTCTTTGCGATACTCAGGTCATGTGTAACCACAGCCAATGCAAGCACCACTAAATCCTCTTCGTCCATCTTTCCTCATCCAGTAAAGTTTATAGTGGGGAACATCTCATATCCGATAGCCCCGGTAGCTCAGCCCGGTTAGAGCGGCCGCCTCGTAAGCGGCAGGTCGCGGGTTCGAATCCCGCCCGGGGCTTACTAATAAATAGTGTCTGGATTCTCAAATAAGTTTTACTAAATTGCTTCATGTTCTCTGGAGAAATGGGGCCGCCGGGATTTGAACCCGGGACCTCCGGCTCCCGAGGCCGGCATCCTACCAAGCTAGACCACGGCCCCTGGGCAGAAGGGCCTATTGATAAATAAAGCTTTTCTCTGATGGTAAAAAGATGCCAACTATCTACCCGACATTCCTCTCAATACCTCTTCAAGAGTCTTCTTCAGTTCATCGTACGTATTATGCAGAGCGTCGCTAACTACTTTCGTATTGCCTATCAGTGGCATGAAGTTGGTATCACCGCTCCATCTTGGGACCACATGTATATGTATATGCCCCTCAAATCCTGCACCAGCGGCTTTACCTATATTCGCTCCAATATTGAATCCTTCTGGGCTCATAGCTCTCCTCAATGTTAGGATAGAGAGTTTTATCAGCCTCCATATATCCACCGCCTCATCATCTGTTAGCTTATCTACGTCTCCTACATGCCTGTAAGGAGCTACCATCAGGTGCCCTGGGTTGTAAGGATATCTATTCATTATAATAAACGAGAGCTCGGATCTGTATAGAATTAAATTCTCCCTGTCCCTCTCCATCGCAGGTAGAGTGCAAAATATGCACTCCCTCTCCTCTTCACTAGCTAGTAATTTAATGTAGGGCATCCTCCATACAGCCCATAGCCTTCGTAAGCTCAATTAAATCCCCTCTTGGAGTTTAAGAATGGCCTGAGCGAGGTCCCCACCGGTCTCTATAAGTGCTTTCCTCGCGGTCTCGTGATCTACACCTGCTTGGGATGCCACTAGAGCTATATCCTCCTCGGATGGCTCATATTTTGGTTCCTCCTCAGGCACTCTCTCGACATGACCCATGATCTGAAAGATTTCTTCTCCACCTACTTTCGTTATTGTAACCTGAGGATTAACTATCCTCAGGGATTCACCTCCTTTCAGATTGATTATCACCTCTTCAGCCTCTAAACTTCTTACCTTCACGCCCATGCTCCTTAGCATCTTCTCAAGATCCTTAGGCCTGAACTTTCTCATCATGCCAATTGAATCATTATGATAAAACTAAAGTTTACCTAATGTGGTTAGGTTTGGGTGCCAAGGACCTTTGTCAGAGAGCGTATATGTATGTGAAATATGTGGCGGAACTTTCGTAGGTAAACCAATAACTGTTGACTTGGAAGGATATAAAGCACAAGTATGTCCCAGCTGCGCTAGGAAGATAAGAAAGGATAGACTAAAGGAGAAAAAGGTTAAGATAGCCAATACCAAAGCAGAAGCAACTCTTAAACGAGAACCTCCGAGAAAGCCTCCTAAAGGGGTACCTACTGTCAAGAAACGACCTAGAATTGAGGAGATAGACTACGTTGAGAATTATGGTAGTATAGTAAGGGAGGCCAGAGAATCCCTCGGTTTAACAGTAGAGCAAGTAGCAGCAGCCCTAAATATAAAAGCCTCTCTTCTTAGGAACATAGAGGCTCAGAGGGTTGTTCCCTCATACGAGATTGCAAGTAATATAGAAAAATTATTAGAGGTAAGCATAATTCAGAGAAATCCAGAGAGAAGTACATCTGCACTACCTGAGACCTCACCTCAGATAACTCTAAGGTCTATTACATTAGGTGAGGCTGTAGAAATAAAGAAGAAGAGGAGGAAGAAGTAATGCCTACCAACCTCCCGCCTGAGGCTCAGGCTAAGTGGGAGGAGTATTCTAAGGCTAAAACTCCAGAGGAGAAGCTCCAAAAACTTAGGGAGTTTTATGCATTAATCCCCAAACACAAAGGAACGGAGAAAATGGAGAAATTCATAAAGAGGAGGATGGCCGAACTCAGAGAAGAGATCGAGAGGAGGAAAGCAAGGAAAAAATCGAAAGGCCCTACATTATTTGTAGAAAAGAGAGGAGCGGCTCAGTTAGCCTTAGTAGGATATACTAATTCCGGTAGGAGCACCATATTAGCTTCTCTGACGAATGCGAGGGTAGAGGTCTCCTCTAACCCATTTACGACACTTAGACCTGTTGAAGGGATGATGGAATTCAAGGGAGCCCAGATTCAAGTGGTGGAGGCACCTCCTTTAATCCAGGGAGGGCAAGGAGGACCTTCTAACTTGGCAATAGCAATAGCAGGGAATGCTGACGTTCTAGGGCTTGTTGTTAATGCGTTAGAAGATCCATCTAGCCAGGTAGATGAGCTAATCAGCCTACTTGAGTCTAGAGGGATATCTCTAGAGCGACCAAGTGGTCGAGTGCGGATAAGGAGGAGCAGGGCGGCGCCCACAATAATAATCGTGAACAAGGGCAAGATACTAGATGGAACCGAGAGAGATGTCAGGAAATTACTCTCCTCCTACGGTATAGATAGGGCATGGGTGGAGATAGAGGGCAAAGTTACTCTGGAGGATGTAGAGGAAGCCGTCTTCGGTGAGAAAAAGTATAAACCCTTCATAGTGTTCATTACGAGGACAGATCTACTCAGGACCACCTCTGTGGTAGAGAAGATCGAACAGAAGTATGGAAATAAGGCTGTAATGATAATTCCGTTCCCGAGGGGACTCCCTTCTAAGGATGAAATCGGAGAGGCTATTATGAAGGAGCTAGGACTCATAAGAGTATTTACAAAATCCAGAAATGAGAAAAAACCGTCTGATAGAGCTGTAATACTATCTAGAGGATCTACAGTCCTAGATCTGGCCGGAGCAATCCATCAATCATTTAGAGAGCGATTCAGATACGCCAAAGTATGGTCAGATAGGCTTTCATACTCTCCAATGAAGGTAGGCCCTGACTTCATCCTAGAGGACATGGATATCGTTGAGATAGTCACAAGGTGATGGCATGGACGTCGAGTTAGAGAAGACCATAGTAGCTAGACATGTACTAAAACTAGTCGAAGGGATAGATCTTCTGGGTCTCGGCTCGGGGACGACAGTAGCCAAATTCGTCGAGGCACTCTCCTCCTCCCAGCTGGCTCGAAAGATTAAGGTGATTCCTTCATCGAGTCAAATAGAGGCCATAGCTCGTGAGAACAACCTTGAAATCGTCGATCCCAGTTATGGGAAACCTGAGATCACTATAGATGGTGCTGATGAAATAGATAGTGATCTTAACTTACTAAAGGGTGGTGGAGGCGCCCTTGTCAGGGAAAAGATATTGGCTGCAAGTAGTGACTACTATGTGATAATAGCTGACCATACAAAAGTTGTCGAGAGGCTATGTACGAGAAAGCCCTTGCCAATAGAAGTTCTTCCCTATGGCCTAGAGTGGACATTAAGGGTGCTGGAGCAATCACTTAATGTAGGAATAAGGCTTAGAGAGATAAATGGGGCCCTCTTCGTCTCAGATAATGGTAATTACATAATAGATGCTTATTGTAAACCAATAGAAGATCCTGAGAGCTTAGAGAAGCAAATAAAGCTATATCCCGGGGTTGTGGACGTAGGGATATTCACAAATCTAGCGGATGAGGTATACGTGGCATACGGGGAAGAGGTTAGGGTCTTTTCGATTTAATGCGAGGACGGGTATAATATCTAACGTATTACCCGTGCTGGATGTCAATCACCTTTTTTATTGTGGACAGCTAATACTACCCGGGCGGTGGGGTAGGGCCGGGGGAGTAGCCGTCCCCTCCTCCGGAAGGCTAATGCCGGGGCCAGTAACCCCCGAGGGCGATGTCGGGATGTGGGGGAAAGGCCCCATCTCGGGAGCTATGATCCCCGGCTCCAGCGGGCTGCCGGTGGGGTATCCTCCTCCGGAGGGAGGAGGTCAGCCCCTTTACCACCGAAACGGGTCAGGCCCGGAAGGGAGCATCCCTAAGGTGGACGGTCAGCGCTGCTGGGAGGCTGGGGCGAGCACCCCCCGAGATGAGGGTAACCCCACAGACCTTACATCCACCTCGGGGGAGCCCACCGCCCTTTCTAAAAAAGAAGAAGGTTTAGCTTAGATCAGTTGAACTTCAGATCCATCCTCTTTTATCTCGTATATATGTATTATGTTGACAGGGCAGGCTTCTGCAGCTTCCATATTGCATCCAAGGTCATCAAGTTCAGTTTTTATTGGAGAAGCCAGTCCATCTTCATCCATGATCCAGTTATCTGGGCAGAGTGAGGCACAAACTCCATCAGCTATACAGGATTCCCTATCCTGGACTATCTTGTACTTGGCCATGCTCAACACCTCCTAAGGCCTCGGTATAAAGTGCGTGATTCTATTTAACTTTTTAATTCGACCCTATATCCATAAAACTGATCTCGTAAGCGCGGTTAACTCTCACAATTATGTTTTAGACGGCTAACATTCTCTGTATTCTAAATATTTAGAGAATCTTTCATCAAATTTATCTACGCAATTGCTCAAGAATTCCATTAGCTGTGATAATCTATCTATTGTGGCCTCGCTTACCCCATGCTCCATCCAGCAGGCCTCTTCCCTCACAACAGCCTCATCTAATCTCAAGATCTCCGATAAGAACTTCAGAAGGATCTCTTCCCTTTTACTTAACCTTAAAGCAACTTCTTCGCCTTCAGGTGTTAGATCTATGTATCCATATTTCTCGTATTGAATCAATCCCATTCTTGACAGTCTCTTTGCAGCATCAGTAACGCTAGAAAGTTTAACCTTCATCTCCTCAGCAAGTTCTTTAACCCTCACTACTTTCTTACCCCTTCTCTTCAGCCTAAGTATGGCCGTTAGATACTCCTGTAAACCAAGCGTTATTTCTGTTTCCTGTCTCCTATGCCCCATGTATACCTCACGAGTAAGGTTGATAAAAGAATATTAAGTTAGTCTTCTGGTTCACATATGTCTGTACCTAATAAACACAAACAGCATGCTCCTAAGAAGCTCTATTTCTCAATATTCATAGTTAGTTCCTCTAGAGCTAGAGGAACTGGTGGGCTAGACGTTACGGGAGAAATAGCTGGAAAGAAGATCTCCGAAAAGGGTCACATAGTCAGGAGAAAGGAGATAATTCCTGATGATATGACTGCAATAAGATCATCACTTTTGGAATCCGTCAGAGACTCTGATGTTATCATTTTCTGTGGAGGGACAGGCGTGCATCCTAACGACATTACCCCTGAGGCGATTAAACCTTTATTAGATAAGGAAATACCGGGATTCGGCGAATTATTCAGATGGATCAGCTACTCACGAATTGGAAGTGCTGCCGTAGCTAGTAGAGCACTTGCTGGGGTTTATTCCAATAGTCTAGTCTTCGCACTACCTGGATCGCCTGATGGTGTTGAATTAGCTTTAGAGAAGCTAATACTTCCGGAAGCACCCCATCTAGTTTGGTTGGCTAGAGGCAATGCTATTCATAAATGATACGGCCCATATCCTCATCGACTCGGATACCATCTAATCCTTTTAATCTTCTCTTGATATGAGGTTCCGTTAATAATGACATAAAATCTCTAACAGCTAGTTTTTCTATGGAATCCCTCCTGATTAAGAAATCATATCTTTCATCTGCTAAATGTATAAAATCTAAATCGTAGAGCCTAGCCGCAGTTTTTATTCCAATACCGACATCAGCGATTCCATAGTATACAGCCGCTGCAACGGCACTATGGGACTTTGCCTCATTCCAGTATCCCTTGATTCTTTTAACCAGCCTATCAAAGGGAATTCCTTCCTCCTCAGCCCCTCTCTTCAGGAGGGAGTCGAATAGAATTCTGGTACCGGATCCTTTATTCCTATTTATTATCGTGAGGTCGTCTCTCTCCAATAAATCCCTTATTGACTTAATGTCTTTAGGATTCCCCTTACGCACTATAAGCCCCTGCTCCCTCACATACCCTCTCACTAAGACAGCTTTGCCTTCTAAAGAGAAGCTCTCTATAAAGGGAATATTATACTGACCAGTTTCAGGATCTAGTGCATGAACACCAGAGATGTCTGCTTCCCTCCTACTTATCGCCTTGAAACCACCCGTAGAACCTAAGAAAACTGTCTTAACATAATGGCCTCTAGACCTCAACTCAGATAGTATTAGCTCAAGCCCCAGACAATGACTCCCTATAACAGACACATCAGCTATTCTAGCCCCCTCATATAGGTAGACGAGCACTTCTTCCCCTTCTTCTACTATCTCCTGATTCTTCTCAAGCACTATATAGCCATCAGCTCTAGAGAGTGTAGTAATAGCTTCGGACCCTGTAGGAACTGGAAAAGCTAGTATCTCCTGGTTCCCTATTCCTACTAGGTGAACGGGAAGTAGGTCTTTCCTACCTTTTTCTCCAAATATCCGCTCCGCAGCTATAGCCCTAACCAATTTTTCTCCTTCTTCCAGCTTTCTACTCCATCTCCTTATGAGTGGAGAGACTATGGTATTATATATAGTAAGTGCGCTCGTGGGATATCCCGGTAGCCCAATTATGAGCTTTCCCCTAGAATCAGCTATTATCGTAGGCTTTCCAGGATGGATCGCTATTCCATGGACTAAGACGCCTGGAGGCCCTAATTCATCTAGAATCTTGTACATAATGTCACCAGCACCAACGCTCGTACTTCCGGATAGCAGCACCAGATCGGATCTCTCTAACGCATCACTTAGGGCCTCCTTAATCTTCTCGTAGCTATCTGGGAGTATTCCTAACATTACCGGGAGACCGCCATCCCTTTTAACAGAACTGAAAATGGTGAAAGAATTTACATCGTATACTTTCCCGAACTCAAGAGGTTGCCCAGGGGGAACGAGCTCATCTCCGGTTGAGAAGATGCCAATTCTTGGCTTTGAGAATACTTTGACCCTTTTAATTCCTACTGCAGCCAAGACACCTATCTCTCTAGCTGATAATACCGTACCTCTGTACACTACTGTCTCTCCACGTCTTATGTCGGACCCAGCTCCATGAATGTGGCTACCCGGCGAGGCTGCTCTATATACCAGTATGTGACTACCTTCCTTACTAGTGTATTCCTCCATAACCACGGCATTAGCTCCCTTTGGAATTGCGGCTCCGGTAGCTATTTCAACTGCCTCGTTAGGACCAATTTCTCCTAAGAAGGGGTGTCCTGCGGAAGACTTACCGATCACCTTCAGCTTAACAGGATTATCTTCATCAGCCCAGAACGTATCCTCTGCTCGGACAGCATAACCATCAACGGCGGCCCTATCGAAGCTAGGAACATCTACGTTGGAGACTACGTCTTCTGCAAGCACCCTTCCTAGGGCATCTGGTAGATCTACCTCCTCTACTCTCTCGGGAGGTGGGTACCTAGCTAGTATGGTAAGTACCTCATTTAGGTCGGATAACCTTCTAAATACCTTCCTCATAGCTCAAGCCACCTCTTATACACTAATACTTCAACAACCTCACCAGCCTCATATCCCTCCAAATCCTCTGGAACTATAACGAACCCATCGCCTTCAGTAAGTGAGCTTATTATACCAGATCCCCCAATCCTTACAGGTGTAGCTAATAGCCTGTTCCCCTCTTTAGTCAGCTTTACGCGTACATAGTGCCTCACCCCTGGTCTAGAAGCGATTCTTCTAGTTAAGATAGCCTCGACTTTCGGATAGGTAGGCTTACCCCTTATCCCTAACATCCTCCCAACTGTAGGAATCAATACCTCAAGTGAGGCAACAGCTGCAGACACAGGGTATCCCGGTAGCCCAATGAGTGGAGTTTCACCTATAATCGCCATCAGAGTAGGCTTTCCAGGCATTATACTTAAGCCATGAGCTATTATACTGCCCCCAAGGTCCTCTACTACCCTTGGGACGAGATCTCCCTCACCAACACTAGTACCAGCTGTGGTCACGATGAGATCGTCATCTAGACTGTCAAGGATTTTCTTTTTCAGGAAATCTTCATCATCGCGAGCTATACCACGATAATTGATCACTACCATGTCATGTAGAAGTGAGATTAACATGTACCTAACGGAATTCACCACCTTCCCTCCACTAAGATCAGATCCTAGCTCTACAATCTCATTTCCCGTGTTTATTATCGAAACTCTAGGTTTCCTCCTTACGGGAACTTTTGTCATATTTAGGGTAGCTAGTAGGAGCATCTCAAACGGCCCTATGTAGGTCCCTTGTCTAAGAACGAGGTCTCCTCTCTTTACATCAGATCCAATTCTATCTACATTAGCTCCAGGAGGTACCTGCCTACTTATCTCTACGAATCCCCCCCCAGTCTCCTTAGAGTACTCTAGAGGGACTACAGCATCTGTCCCATCGGGTAAAAATGCCCCAGTTGCTATTTTAACGGATTCCATCTTACCTACTGTTATATCAGTAGTGTCTCCAGGTCTGAGACTCCCTATAACTCTAAGGGTTATAGGGTTACTCGACGAGGCCCCAAATGTATCCTCAGATCTAACAGCATATCCATCAAAGGCAGCTCTATTATATCCAGGAACATCAAATGGGGAATAGATGTCTTCGGCCAGGACTCTACCTAAAGCACCCTCTAATTCTACCGTTTCCGGTGAAAGTGTTCTTATATGTGTAAAAAATCTATCTAATGCATCCTCCACTTTAGTCAGGCTCTTGAAAATCCGACTCATCTAGTTAGCTTCATGCTAATCTATAAATTAGCTTTGCGATATTCCAACAGGATGTAAATTGGCAAGGAAGGACAAAGAAGCACCGCTGCAGGAGCACGTAATTGAACTTCTGGAAAGGCTTAGGAAGGTTATCATAGCACTGTTAATAACTACTGGAATTAGCACAGTTCTCCCTGCTCAACTAATTGACAGAAGTTTGAGCGGCTATACTCCTTTAGTATTTTATATGTTGAAGAAGATCCAGAAGGACCTTACTGATGTAAATAACCCAATTATCAAACCTATTGCGAAGTTCTTTGGTGTTGAAAAGCTGAATGTCCAGCTGATTGCTCATAGCTGGGTGGATTCTATAGAGGTAATACTCCAAATCTCCTTCCTCATGGGAGCAATACTTGCTTCTCCCTACATCGCTAAACAGATATACGAATACTTGGAACCTGCGTTAGAGGAGAGAGAAAAGAGAGTTCTCATACCATTCGCTCTAGGGTTCCTACTCCTGTTCTCTTTAGGAGTTATCTATGCCTACTTCGTTGTTCTTCCCCTAACATTCTTCTTTCTATCATGGCTGTATCTCTTAGGAGGTGTGGAACTCATATTTTCAGTTAAGGAGTTTTTCTCCTTCGCAGTCTTGGGGATGTTTACGATCGGCCTGTCTTTTACGTTTCCCTTGGTTATAGGGCTGACATCCTACTTAGATCTAATAACTCCACAAACACTTAGAAAAAGCTGGAGATATGTTGTATTTGCGGTAGCAGTTGTCACAGCAATAATAACCCCGGATCCTACACCTGTATCGATGATAGTACTCTCAATACCATTTCTAGCGCTCTATGCCTTATCATACATGATAGCAAAGAAAATGTATAGACCTAGATGAGCTAGCTCTCTTCGGAGTCCTTCTTCTTAGCTAGTGCCTTTATTTCCTCTATTAACTCTTCATCTGTTTTTCCGGTAACATCTATCCCGAGATTCAGCGCTAACTCCCTGATCTCACTGCTCTTTTTGGATTTCTTCTCTTTTTCCTCCTCTACTGTCCCGCTACTTGCTTTTCTGAACTCATTAATCGCTTCTCCCATAGATCTAGCTAACTCAGGGAGTTTTCTAGGACCAAAAAGTAGGAGCGCTATTACTATTATAAGAAGGAGTTCAGGCCAGCCTATCGGTCCAAATTGCATAAGCTTTAGGATGACCTCTGCTGTCACGAATAACAACACCTCACTTGATAACTATGACCTACTATCCAAATATATATCTCTTTCTAATGGGCCAGAGGTCGTGAAGATATCTAAATACTCTCTTCTGACTCAACACCTTATAACTTCCTCTATTAAGGACCATCATACCTAAGTTTTTTGAACATCCAGCCCTCCTATGAAGGGATGCGGATAATCATATTGGGACTAGGTGTGGTGGGAAAGGCCTTCCTAAGACTCTTAATGGTAGAGAGGGAGGACCTATATAGGAAATATGGGCTAGATCCATCGGTAGTAGCTGTTGCGGACTCCAAAACAGCAGCATATAACCCATTGGGGCTAAATATTGAAAGGCTGCTTGAGCATAAGGAGAGAGTAGGGTCATTAGAGGGTTATCCAGATCAGATAGACTTAGACACGAAATCTCTCATTAAAGAAGTAGAGGCCGAAGTGCTAGTAGAAATAACCCCTTCCAACCTCACTACTGGAGAACCAGGTCTCTCACATATTAAAGGGGCTTTAATTTCTGGTAAGCATGTTATCACTGCCAATAAAGGTCCTCTAGCGATTGAGATGCCAGCTTTGGTAGAGCTATTCGATCATAAGGGTCTAAGAATTCTTTTTAGCGGTACTGTAGGCGGTGGAACTCCCTTTCTAAAGTTCGTTAAGAAATGTTTGTCGGGGGAGAGGATAGTCTCAATTAGGGGAGTCCTAAATGGTACAACAAACTATATTCTCAATAGGATGGAGCATGGTATAAGCTTTCAAGATGCCCTAAAAGAAGCTCAGGAGAAGGGCTATGCAGAAGCAGATCCTACAAATGATGTAGATGGCTGGGATTCAGCAGCAAAGCTTGTTATACTTTCAAACTGGGCCATGGACTCAGGAGTTACAATGAGTGATGTTACAGTGAAGGGTATAAGAGACGTAGTATTGCATAGGGATCTTCTCAAGGAAGGGAAAACGATCAGGCTCATAGCAACTTCCGATGATGAGGGCTTAAGAGTACAACCCGAAGTTCTACCTCGGAATGACCCTCTAGTAGTACCAGACGCCTTGAATGCAGTATCATTCACAGCTGAGATATCAGGTAGACATACTCTAGTAGGAAAAGGTGCAGGAGGAAAAGAGACGGCAGCAGCACTAATCAGGGACTTAGTGGAACTAAAAATGTATATGAGAGGAGGGGTCGGGCTTTGCTAGTTATGAAATTTGGAGGCTCCATCCTGAGGAGCGCCTCAGATTATGAAGAAATCGCCAAATATTTACAAGATTTCGTAAATACGGAGAGGGCAGTTGTTGTAGTTTCAGCTATGAGAGGGGTGACGGATCAGCTGATTAGCTTAGGTGAATATGCTGCGAAAGGAGATGAACTCAGGGTCAAGGAGCTAATTTCTAGTATAAGGGAGAAGCATGAAGAGGTTTGCCAGCAGTTAGACCTCTCTTGTAAACTGCTAAATGAGGAGTTAGAGCGTTTAGAGAAGATAACTATTGGTATTACGTATATAGGTGAGATAACCCCGGGGCTGAGAGATTTAATAGCTTCTATTGGAGAGAACTTATCGGGCGGAATACTCTCGGAACTCTTACGGAAGAGGGGAATGAAGTCGAGATTCTTCACCGGTGGAGAGGCTGGAATAGTGACTGACGACTCCTATGGAGAAGCTCATCCTCTGATGAAAGCCACTAGGGTGTATGTAAGGAGTAATCTACTCCCTATAGTGGAGGATACCATCCCCATAGTGGCTGGTTTCTCGGGTCTATCTCAGGAAGGGAAGGTGACTACGCTTGGAAGAGGAGGCAGCGATCTAACTGCCGTATTAATCGGTTCCTCGCTTGAAGTGAGGGAAGTCTGGCTCTGGTCTGATGTAGATGGGATGCTCACAGCAGATCCAAAAATAGTTAAGGATGCTAGACTGATAAAGCAAGTCTCCTATAGAGAAGCTATTGAACTAGCCCACTTTGGAGCTAAGAGAATGCACCCTAGATTCCTTGAACCAGCAATAGCTACCAATACACCAATTAGAATAAGGAATTTCTTCAACAGGGAATGTAGTGGGACATTAATCTCTAGTAGAGAGGTAGTTAGAGAGGAAGGTGTAGTTAAGGCAGTTGGTTTGCGGAAAGATGTTGCCATACTAACAGTTAGAGGTGCTGGGATGGTTGGGAGGCCGGGAACAGCTGCAAGGCTCTTCTCTGTACTAGGAGAAAATGGAATAAACATAATGATGATATCCCAGAGCATCTCCGAGTCAGACATATCTGTAGTGGTAGAAAGGGACAATGCAGAGAGAGCTAGAGGAATCATTGAGGCCAGGTTACTTGGTCCCATATATAGGGAGGTATTACTGGATAGAAGCTGTGCCGTTTTAGCGGCCATAGGGGCTGGAATGAGAGGTATACCGGGTGTCGCTGCAAGGGTGTTTGGCGCCGTTTCCTCAAAAGGAATCAATGTGAAAATGATAGCTCAGGGATCCTCAGAGGTAAACATCTCATTTGTTGTAGATGAAAGGGATGGCGAAGAGGCCGTCAGGGCAATTCACAGAGAGTTCTCTTTAGGAAAGGCTGACTAATCTCTGTGGTGGATTACATCATTCTAATGATGCAGCTCAAATGCTTAAATAGGAGTTAGCATAATCCTATAGATGGCCCCGGTAGCTCAGCTGGCAGAGCGGCCGCCTTGTAAGCGGCAGGTCGGGGGTTCGAGACCCCCCCGGGGCTCTACTATATAGGTAGCATGGACTTTGCTGCTACCTTATCAACTAACTCCCTAGACCCCGCTACTACAGAGAGCTCCCTGTTCAGACCACTGATCTCTAATTTATTTACGTAGACATATCCGCTAGCTTCTTTGACGAGTAATAGTCCTGCTGCTATATCTACAACTCTCAGGTTTCCCCTAAGATCTGCTAAGAAATCTATCTTACCACTAGCCGTATACGCTAATCCTAAAGCTATCGAGCCAAAGTCCCTCCTTGCTATATGCTTGAAGCCTAGGACGTCCTTTGAGAGAATATCTCCTTCTTGGCATGGGGCATATATCATAGGAGTACCTCTTAGCCTCCTGACCTTAACTCTCTTACCATTTAGAAAACATCCCTGTCCTCTAGTTGCATAGTAAAGGTCGCCTGAGAATATATCAAGGACCACCGCAAGCTCCAAATCTCTTAGAGAATAGGACTTACAGTAGGCAATGGAAACACAAGAGAACGGCAATCCCCTATCGGCATTAGCACTACCATCGATGGGGTCTATAAGAAGTATGCCCCTCTCTTCTCCCTTAATAAGCCCGGTTTCTTCGCTCAAAATGTCTGGGAACTTCCCCTTCTCAGATAACCACCTTCTTAACTCCTCCTCTGCCGCTTCATCAATAGCCCTTGAGGTATCTCCACCAGCGCTCTCATAGTCATACTCCTTATCAATACCTATATAGTCAATCGACCTGTCCTTTATCCTAAGAGCCAAAGTGATCAATTCATCTAGAGATAGCATTAACATCTCCCCAAAAAAAATTAAGAGGAGACCCCCTTTACTCTCCTGTCAAATCTTAACCAGTTGTTATAAGCTCGGTGATCTCTCTCTTTAAGATAACCTAACACGAATTCTCTCAGCTCAGAGCTATCTATAACTTCTTTGTCCTTGAAATGTTCTTTGGCTGCTTTTGCTACCTCGTCAGCTAGCTCAACAGAAGCTCCTGCTTTTATAGCAGCGGCCACTATCTTAATAGGCAGAAAATCTTCCTCCTGAGAGGCCCTCTTCTTCCTTACCTTCATATAACCACCCATCCTTCTGACAGTCAGAATGCCGAAAAACTTTCACCCTCTCAAGCGGGGAACCACCGCCCAAGAAATTAAGGTATGAAGATGTCTCTCACTAGTTTTTCATCCATATTCATATAGTAAGCTTGTTTTTGATGAAATGATGGCTAGATATATGAAAATTAGTGAGGAAAGTATGATTAAAAGTCCAAGTGGGGTTTCCCCTTGATACGTATGAACGTCATGATAAGAGTAATGAGAGTTCAGGCTGAGAGGTTTGTAGAACCGGAAGATCCATTACCGGGCAATGTAGAGATCTCAGTGAATATGAACTTAGGTAAAATAGAGAGTACAGGTGAAAGAGCGAAAGGAAAATTTGTATTTGATGTGAGCTACCGTCCTTCCATCGCCAGGATTACTGTTGAAGGAAGATTAATCGTCACAGGGTCAAAGGGGGAGATAAAGAATTTTTTAGAGGAAACAAAGGGAGGAAAAATGCCTCAACCGATCTTTCAAAGTGTATTCTCTGCTGGCCTCTCGGAGGTTATTATATTAAGTAGATCGATAGGAGTACCACCCCCTCTACCACCTCCATCCCCAAAAAGAGATTCTAGTACAATGGAGTATTCCCTCTAGGGTGACTAGATGTGGGTGGATTTCCATGTACATACTAGGTGGTCTCGTGATTCAATGAGTAGCCCCAGCTCAATAGTCAGAGCTGCTATGAAGAGAGGATTAAGTGGAATAGCGATAACAGATCACAACGAGATAGAAGGGGCATATGAAGTATTAGAGGAAGCTAGGAGACTTAGCGAAGGGTTTTACGTCATAGTAGGTGAGGAGATAAAGACCGTTAAGGGAGATCTAACTGGTCTCTACCTCACAGAAAAAATACCCAAGGGTCTCGGGGTGGAAGAGACTATAGATCTGATAAAAGAGCAAGGTGGAATTATAGTGGTGCCCCATCCCTTCGATAGGAGATGGAGAGGAGCTTTAAGGGACTATACATTCAAGATTGCAGATAAGGTTGATTTTATCGAGGTAGTAAATGGGAGAACTCCAAAGTGGAACAATGAGAAGGCTAAGCGGTTCGCTAAAACTTGGGGAATTCCGGGGATTGGTGGGAGTGATGCCCATTCTCCAGCGGAGGTAGGCAAAGTCAGAACTCTTGTAAGTGAACTTAGAAATGGAAAAATAGTACCGGTAAAAATAGAGGAGGAAAAATGGCCACCTATCTT
>JAOZGR010000001.1 GCA_027491485.1 Thermoproteota archaeon | reverse complement strand
GGGGGTAAGTCGTAACAAGGTAGCCGTAGGGGAACCTGCGGCTGGATCACCTCCCAAAAATATTCCCAAGGCCTCTTAACCACCCACCCGTGATAGGGACATCCGGACTCTCTGGTGGAGATGATGCTCCAGAGGCGCCACCTCTGGAGTTGATGCGTAAATCCCGTTGGTTGCCCGCCAACGGGAAATGTGCGCTCCGCATAGTTGGCGACGCTACAGGCTGGCGCTAGGTCGTTCGCTGCTACGCCGCCTGGTGGATGGCTCGGCTCGGGCGCCGAGGAAGGGGGTGGCAAGCTGCCATAAGCCCCGGGGAGCCGCACGCAGGCTTAGATCCGGGGATCCCCGAATGGGACCTCCTGCCAGGGTAAACCCCTGGCGCTCCCGGCAGGGAGCGGGAACCCCCCGAACTGAAGCATCTCAGTAGGGGGAGGAAGAGAAACCAATCGGGATGCCCTGAGTACCGGCGAGGGAAAGGGGCAGAGTTCAAACCGAACCCCTCTAGGAAACTAGAGGGGGATGTGGGGTTGCGGGGGTAGCCCAATACCTCCTAGTGAGGAAGCCGAAGTGGCCTGGAACGGCCCGCCATAGAGGGTGAGAGCCCCGTAGGCGTAACTCACTAGGAGGTGGGCTACTTCCCGAGTACCGTGGGTTGGAATACCCGCGGGAATCTGGGGGTCATCGACCTCCAAAACTAAACACGTCCCGAGACCGATAGCGAACTAAGTACCGTGAGGGAAAGCTGAAAAGTACCGCTGGCGCGGGGTGAAAAGAGCCTGAAACCAGGCGGTTATAGGAGTGGCGGCCCGAAAGGGTTGAAGTCCCCAGAAGGAAATGGCGGCGACGCCAGAGTACGATGGGGATGGACCAGGGTCGCCCCGTACGTCTTGAAACACGCGCCGGGGAGTTCACGGGCGTGGCGAGCCTAAGGGGTTCAACCCCGAAGGCGTAGGGAAACCGAGGGTCCTGCAACCGGCTTTGGCCGGTGAGAGGACCGCCTCTGAAAGGGGGTTTAGTCACGCCCGTGAGACCGGAAGCCGGGCGATCTACTCCTGGGCAGGGCGAAGCCGGGTCGCAAGCCCGGTGGAGGCCCGATAGGGGTGGTGAGGTGCAAATCCCTCCCGTGACCTGGGAGTAGGGGCAAAAGACCAATCTAGCCCGGCAATAGCCGGTTCCCGCCGAAGCCTCTCGCAGGAGGGCCTCCGCAGAGAGAGGAGGCGCGGTAGGGCAACGATTGGGTGGGTAAGGGGGCTCTGCCTCCGCCACCCTCCCGAACCCCGAATGCGCCTCCCTCGGAGAAGCGGGGAGCCGGGCGGCGGGGGGAAGCTCCGTCGCCGAGAGGGGAACAACCCAGACCGGGGTTAAGGCCCCCAAGTCCTGGCTAAGTGCCGAAATCCGAAGGGCGTCTCTCTCCTAAGACAGCGGGGAGGTAGGCTTAGAAGCAGCCATCCTTTAAAGAGTGCGTAAAAGCTCACCCGCCGAGGAGGGAGGCCCCGAAAATGAGTCGGGGCTGAAGCCAGGCGCCGATACCCCGGCGGCGTCCCCGGAGGGGGGCGCCGGGTAGGCGGGCGCGCACACCGGGCAGAAGCCGGGGCGTGAGCTCCGGTGGACCGGCGTGTGTTGCGGATCCCGGCGGTAGTAGCAGCGAAGTGGGGTGAGAATCCCCACGGCCGAAAGCGCCAGGGTTCGCCGGCAATGCTTCGTCAGCCGGCGGTTAGCCGGTCCTAAGGCGGCACCTAACTGGTAGCCGCCGAAAGGGAAGCCGGTTAATATTCCGGCGCCACCGGGGTAGGCGGCAACGCAGGCCCTACCCCTGACGCCTCGGGCTAGGCCGAGTAGGGGTGGGCTGAGGCCCACGACCTACCCAAGCACTGAAGGCCGCGGAGAACCGTAATGGTGAGAAGCGGCTGAAGGTGTGATGGGGGCCCCTTTAGGGGCCTTCGGCTGATGCCTGGGGACCTTGAAAAGGGGGTAGGGAGCGATCCCCGGTGACCGTACCGAGAACCGACACAGGTGCGCTGGCTGAGAAGGCCAAGGCCTGTCGGTCCTAACGCGGGAGAGGGAACTCGGCAAATTAGCCCCGTAACTTCGGGAGAGGGGGTGCCTGCGTTCCTGGGCTTAGGCCTGGGTTCGCAGGTCGCAGTGACAAGGGGTGCCCGACTGTTTAACAAAAACATAGTTCCCCGCGAGCCCGCAAGGGTGTGTACGGGGGATGAGGCCTGGCCAATGCCGGTACCTGAAGCCCGGGTTCAACCGGGTGAAGGGCCGGTGAAAGCCGGGAGTAACTCTGACTCTCTTAAGGTAGCCATATGCCTTGCCGAATAAAAATCGGCGTGCATGAATGGCTTAACGAGGTGCCCGCTGTCCCCTCCCGCGGGCCGGTGAACCCGCATCCCGGTGCATAGACCGGGACGCCCCAGCGGGGAGAGAAGACCCTGTGGAGCTTCACTGCAGCCTGGCCTTGCGGTGCAGCCGGGGATGCAGAGGGTAGGCGGGAGCGATGTGACGGTCCTTCCGGGGGCCGTCGAAGCGCCGATGGAACACCGCCCTTCCTCGGCTGTGCCGCTGACCGGGGGAGACCCCGGGACAGGGCTAGGTGGGCAGTTTGGCTGGGGTGGCACGCCCCTGCAAAGGTATCAGGGGCGCCCAAAGGCGGGCTCAGGCGGGACAGAAACCCGCCGTAGAGGGCAAGGCCAAAAGCCCGCCTGACTGGATCCCTAAAAGCGTGGGATCCAGGGGTGAAAGCCGGGCCTAGCGAACACTCGTGCCCCTCTCGGTGGGGGCCGGGTACGACAGAAAAGTTACCCCAGGGGTAACGGAGCCGTGGCGGGCGAGAGTCCACATCGGCCCCGCCGCTTGCTTCCCCGACGTCGGCACTGCCCATCCTGGCCGTGCAGCAGCGGCCAAGGGTGGGGATGTTCGCCCATTAAAGGGGAACGTGAGCTGGGTTCAGAACGTCGCGAGCCAGTTCGGTTTCTCCCTGCTGGGGCTGCAAGGCCGCCTGAGGGGAAGGTACCCTCAGTACGAAAGGAACGGGGTGCCGGGGCCTCTGGTGTACCGGTCGTCCGCAAGGGCGGCGCCGGGTAGCCACGCCCCAGCCGATAAGGGCTGAAAGCATCTAAGCCCGAAGCGGCCCCCGAAAATAGGCGGCCTCGCCCCTAGTGGGGTTAGGGCGCGGGTAGAAGACCCGTTTGATGGGGGGGTGGTGTAAGGCAGGAGGGGCTTTGCCCCGGACTGCCTCAGCCTACCCCTCCCAAAGCCCGAGCGCGATCGCCCTAGCGCCAGCCGGCGTAATTGCCAACTATGCGGAGCGTATTAACTAACATGCTTAGCTCCTTTTTCGATATATAAGGTATCACGTAAGAGATTCTTCAAAGGAACTCGGAGTAGACATGTGATACTCAGTATGTGAGTGAACGGCCTCAGTTTAGAAGTCAGATGTGAGTACTTGGTACTGAAGCTTCCCGAGGCATCCACAGTAACTGTAGTAGGAGTACAGACCCCTTAGTGTAGGTTGTCATGTGCTGCGAAAACCGAGTCAACGATGTCGCTGAACATGTCATCTTCGCCTCTACATTCTGCTACTGTATCCATGGACCTGCCACCAACCCTCCTTCACTTCATTCCGATCCCCCTAATTTAGATGCCCACCGCATCAAAGAGAAGCCTCCGCTAGTCTAACGGAGTGCCCTCATGTAATTGGGCCGTGGCTACGATTCAAGGACTAAGGATAACGGAGAGGAGGGATCTATTCACACTCCTTTCGTACTTGGCGACGACCTAGCTCTCTATCACTGACTGGAAAAAGACACGAGTACAAGAGCCCTCAGCATCACACAGAGTCTCTTGAAGCCCTTCTCTATGGCGTATTAGTCGATGTTTAGAAGAGACCTAAAGAACATATCTTTAGGATCTGTCCTTCAGCGAAGCTGGTGGCCACTGCTCCAAAAATCATCAGGGAAGAATAAGAGGTTGGTTCCCTTGGTCCACATCCCATTCCAAGAGTATCGGTATACTAATCTTTTGGCTTAGAAATTCGATCAGGGGCTACATGTAGTAGCCCATTTAGAGATAGCTTAAGGACTGCCGCCAAGACGTCATCTTTTTTACCTGGTGATATTGGTTATCTGGGGAGAGGAGGCCGGGGGTTACGGCCGTGAGGCTGAGGAAGGTCCGCCCACGCCCCCAGCACCGCCTCCCCGCAAGGGGATGCCCCGAGAGGGGCAGGAAGGCCCACAGAAACGACACGTCCCTCGAGAGATGGCTATGAGTCCGGTGAGGCCGAGGACCTCGAGGGGAACGGTGAAACGGGGCCCCGGCGGTGTGCAAGCCAATCCCCGCGATGAGTAGCTGGGGTGAGCGGGGGGTAGGCGCTCAGCCGAATCCCCCAATACAGAAGGCGGACTATGGCCTCCACTCCCCTATTTCATTAGCTGCGTTTCATGCTGGGGTGCCTTTATATTAGAGGAATATACGTCTTCCTCGTGAGAGGAGAGTCGAAGAGGTGGTTCTCTGAGGCCGTATGGAATTTAGAAACCGCTAAAATCCTGCATGAGCAAAGAAGATATAATGCCGCTTGCTTTTACGCTCATCAAGCCGCTGAAATGGCTGTGAAAGCCCTCATTATCAGTAAGAATGAATCTCCTTGGGGACATGGGATAAGGATACTGCTCGAAAGGTACTCCCATATCAGTGGTGAGGATGTCTCTTCACTGCTTTCAAAGGCAAGGGAGCTAGATAGGCACTATATCCCATCTAGATACCCAAATGCCCACCCTCAAGGGTCGCCTCATGAAGCCTATGATGAGGAGACATCAAAAAGAGCGATAAGAAATGCCGAGGAGATAGTAAGGTTCGTGGAGGCGAGGTTATGAAAACGATGAGATGGTTGGTAGATAAAATTCTCTCCCAATATAACGTTCACGCGATTATACTCTTTGGCTCTAGGGCCAGGGGAGACTGGCTCCCCTCTAGTGATTATGATATACTCATAGTAGCTGATTTCGATAAATCTTTCTTAGATAGGAGCTATGAGTTAACGGAGCTCATAGAGGGGACGGGCTTAGCAGTGGAATTCCATCCGTATACTCTAGAGGAGGTGAAGGATATGCTCTCGAGGGGGGTAGTCTCTATCGTGGATGCATTAGAGGAGGGAGTTACTCTGTATGAGTCTAGTACCTTTAAAGAGGTAAGGGATCTCTTCAAAAAGATGAAGGAGCGTGGTCTGAGGAGGAGCGAAACCTCTCTAATCCTTCCAGATGATTAATTTCTGTAAGAGACTCGTCTAAGAAGAGAGTTATCGGTTTTGGCAATACCCTCCTGCCTTACTGAAACCGTTTACCCACTAACTAATTGTGACCAAGATTATTTAGGAATCAAACATTACCTGGCCCTGCTACCTCGTATAAGACCCCATCCTCGGATAGTATTAAAACACTACCACATTTCAGGCATCTATAATAGCGATTCACCCCATCTTCTCCTTTCTGTTCACCTAAAAACTCCACTTTCTCGTGAGGACATTCCACCTCCATATTTTCTCCCAATTATACTACCTCTAGTGAAATTTAGTCTTTCCTCTACGACCTACCGGGATTTGAAGCTTAAAAGATGGGAGATAATGAGTCTTAGGAAGAAATTTCCTTTAGGGACGGGAACGATATGTTAGGGTTTCTCACTGAGTGAAAATCTTTAAATAGAGGAAATTCGGGTATAGGATAGCGGGGCAGAGCAGCGGGGTGGGGCAGCCTGGTAGCCCGCCGGGCTCATAACCCGGAGGTCGGTGGTTCAAATCCACCCCCCGCTACCTAGAAGATTTTTAACATTAATTGTGTTTTCTGATACATATCTTTACTGTAGAGTCGAATTATCGAATGAAATTATCTATAATGTCTCCTTCAAAAAATTCAGCTCCCCGTCTAACAACCCTCACTAACATAATTTTGACCTGATCTGAGCCCTTAGACCAAGGCATACTTATCTAATGGAGCTATAGCCTTAGCACACTATTAGATAGTCGCTACGAGGAATCTCTCTCTGCATTTCGGCCAATGCTGGGTCTCACACTATCCACCTCAACTCTCCTGGCTAGCTCTATTAGCCTCCTTATTATATCATCGTAAGTTTCTCCCTTCTTCCCAAGACTCTTGAGCATCTCTCTGGTCTCTTTTGATATCTGGATTGTCGTTAGATCTCTTCTGGATTTGGGCATTGTCGTTATGGATAGCCTATGCATTTTAAACTTAATTATATGTAACATATAATTACACATAATAATTATATAATTCTACCTCCGAAATTATAGGTGCTCATGGTAAGCGAGAAAATACGGGGCCAGAAGGCTACTCCTGGAGGAAGACGCATCCCTCATGACCTCAGAGTGGAGCTCTACTATTTTGTTAGAGAGCTCCATGATAGAGGGATGGGCTATCGTGAGATTCAGAGAATTGTGGAAAGGGAGCGCGGTATCAGAATAAGCAGGTCTCACATATCCTACTGGATTCGCGGCCTTCATACCCCGTTAAACGAGCCCTACAATCATATCGATACTTCCAAGGAGGGTGAGCTGGCGTGGATAGCAGGGATGTTCGTAGGGGACGGTTCCGTGAAGATCAACAGGAAGGGTCACTTCTTAGTGCTGAAAGTTAAGGATAGAGAGCTAGCGGAGGCTGCCGCTAATAAACTGGCAGTTGTTCTGGGAAAGGGAGAGAGGTACGCGGTAAACAGGATGGGGGACGGTAGGTACTACGTGCAGGTCCAGTCAAGGGAACTAGTCGACCACTTGAGAGCGTGGGAGAACATTCTCTCGCATCTAGAGAGAAGCCCTAGAGAGTTTATTCAGGCATTCTTCGATTGTGAGGGCGGACCTATAGGACACGTTAGTGCATCTGGCAGGTTCTTCGCTAGAATAGATGTGGGTAATACCAATAGAGAGTTGCTCGAGGTCGTATCCTCGAAGCTTTCCGATATAGGAATCTCATCGACCGTTTCAAAGCATTATCCCAAGGGAAAGGTTTTCGTAGCAAGGAAGGGAAGGTCCGTGGCTAGAAAAGACTGCTACTTATTGAGAATATACCGACGAGAGAGTACCGTAAAATACTCTAAGGAAATCGGGTTTGTCACCTCAAGGAAGCAAAGGAAGCTGGAGGATATAGCCGACATCCTCACTAAGTTCGGATCCGGTCGAAAAGCCGCTGTCGAGTGGATCAGGAGGTATGAACATAGGAGAGGGATGGGCCGCCAGAGGTGGTTCAGGAGAAAGAAGTTCCTTGAATGGGAAGATGCCATTGAGGAGTATGAGAAGTTCTTAGCTAGGAGATCAAGTGAACATGCGATATAACGATTGCTACAGCATTTTCTTCCTTCTACAAGCCTCCAGCGCCCTTTCCCACCTGTCCTTTCTACCGTAACTCTCGAGTTCCTCGAATACCCTCATTAGCAGCTCCCTTCTCAGTCCAGAACCCCTTATTACTCCTAGTATTCGGTCCAAGTTCTTCTTACTATCCAAATAAGCTGTCATGGAACTCTTAGCATCTATAAGCGAATCTAGTGAGTTCATTATATCTAGGAGCTCGTAATATCTGATAGTCCATTGAAAGCTCCTTGCGAATCTTTAACCCTTTTCGGCCTTCTCGCCTAATTACCATATTGATTACGTATTTCCTACATCCCTATGGATATTCCGTCCCTGCTTTTAAATGAGGATCTGGTTACCCAAAGGGTGGAGTAGGGTCTTCAGTGAAATAAAAATTCCCTTATAAACGGGATGGGGATACCTCTCGGTGCTTCCTATAGTGGTTGAGGCCTCGGTCTCAGGATCGTGGTTAAACTCAGTGCTGAGATTCGCCGAAAGGCTCAAGGCTCACTTCGGCAGGAGGCTCGTTAGGGTAATAGCTTTACTTAGTCCCGACCAAGAGGTCTACGAGTCCAACGTCCTAGTGGTCTTAGACAACTACGACTCCAGGGATGCCGATATCGTTGTCAAACTCGCCTCGGAGGTAGATGAGAGGATAAATCCTTTGATAGCTAGCGCCGATGAGAGGGATGAAGACACATTCTTGCATGCCGGTGGAAGGGATGTCCAAGCTGATTAAATCCAAAGTACTCATAGAGGAGGCTTTGAGGGATTTGAAGCACGGATCCTATAATAAGGCCGTCTCAGCCTCTTATTTCACGGTGAGACTCTTGGTCGAGCATTTACTGAGAGACTTGAGGACGTCTAAGGATGATAAGATAGCGAATGCCCTCCGCAGACATCTGGAGGGAAAAGTTGATAGGGAGAACAGCAGTCAACATGAGGGAAAGGTACCTTAGGTTATTCCAGAGGAGAAAGATAGCTGATCACAGGCCCTACCTCTTCTCTCGAGAAGAAGCTAAGGAGACGGTAATGGAGGCTAAGAGGCTGATGAACGAGATAATGAAAGCTTTTAAGGGATGAAATCAATTAGATACGTGCGGGGAACTGGTGAGCGTATCTGTCACTTTTCTCGGCCTAATTTCACCTTTCTTTGTCTTTCTCGCCTCTATCACTTGATATCATATGATTTAAATTCAACCCGGTCAAAGAAGTTAGTTTGTGTAAAAACGTAACTACTAGACAACACAGTCTAATTCTATATACTCCTCAAGAGCCCTCTAGCTTCTTAAAATCCTCATTAAGAGCTCTCCTTAAACGGAGCTTCTTATCATTCTTACTTATAAATTCTTGATAACTCTTACCAAAGACGATCTCAGGTGGTATGCTGTATTAAGGAATATCGTCGTCTCAGGAAAGTGAAATTCTATCGAAGTCCATACTAAAGGAGAATAATGATTATACCTAGCCCCCTATCTGCTAGCCAGCCAAAAAAGATTAGAGAGTGGACGGATCCACTATCGCCATTGGATATATTCCTTCTGTAGGGAACTGGACCCTCTCCAGTATGTTCCTTATGGAGTCCACATCTGGAGCTTCCCAGCAACAGTAGATCCGACTTACCTGACCCTCGCCAGTAAGCTGGACCCATGTGTTAGTCCATCTCACTTCCTCAGTGGTCAGGTCTCTCACCTTCCTCCCGATGGAAGTAGCTTCCTCGACAGGTATCGGGGAGGGCATTTCATGTATAGCTAGGAATTTTGGCATTTTCATCATCTTCTAACGATTTGTTAGAATTCCACGCCTGAAAAAATGGATCGCGAATTCCAATATATCACACAAGTTTACTATTTAATCTTGCCTGTAAATCTAATTTACTGTAGTAAGCTTAAATTTGACAGGGATTATATTATCTATGTATAAAAATAGATTAGAACTCCTGAGGTATATCACAACTCCTGCGTTTAGAAGTTGGTTAACTTCGCTTTTTACCTCTCAACGAGATATACTCATGACAACTTATCCCCTTCTTAGGACTAAATCGACTCATCTCGACAGCTGGCATGCCTAGAGCGGTAAGTGAACTTCCTTAAGATCATCAAGATCAATTCATACGTGACTCCTAGGACAGAACCATGTCATTATTGAGATAGTCAGGGGACGCTGGGAAAAGGGAATGCTCTACACCTGAGTAATGTATTATACCTCCATTAAATTAATTCGGTTAAAACCCTTGGCAGTCAGCACCTTTAAGTAGTCATGCAGAGCTTTTCTAAGATATCTGAAGGGGATCTTCTGAATATGAATGAGTGGACTTCATTTAGCCAAAAAAGTTAGAGGGTGACCTTTTCAGGTTCGACCACAACCACAGGATATACTCCCTCCACGGGAGCTTTCCCTATTGCTTCCATGACCGACTCGATATCGGGTGCTTCCCAAAGGCAATACGCCTTGTTAACTCTGCGTTCGCTAGTGCGAGTTATTACCTGTACCCAGGCCTCCAAGAACTTTACTTTACCAGAAGCCTTGGCCTGTTCTCTTCCTTGGATAGTGAGTTCGAACCCTTCCCTCTGAGTAAGAGGACTCGGGAATATATGCACAGATATGAATTTCTCCATTTTTCCATACCATATTATTCACCATCGACGGTTAAGGGCCGCCTCCCGAATCTCACACTCAAAAATAGTGAAATTCTTAGTTAACTGGAGGGACTAGCATATAATCTTTACCTTTACTTATACAGGACTCACTAAAATTCCTAGTTAATTTATGGGCGTCGCTAGATAGGTGCATATCAGAGCTAAGTACTAGTAGAATAGTTGTTCCTAACTCCTTTCGGTTTCCTTCCGAGGTTGCAAAGAAGAAATGAAATATACTTAGATTATAATAACAGGGGGTTTTCCTTACTGTTCGACATCTAAGTTTGAAAGCTACAGCGCAACACTTAGCATGGAAGTTTTCGGATGACGAAGTGCGCGTAGCAGGATGGGTGTATTCTTCAAAATATGTTCCTATTAACGACGAAATGGATATCTGTAACTCAGTTACTCTTTAATGCTTTATATGAACTATTACGTAAATGATAATAGGGTATAATATTCTCTTTTGTATTAATTACGAATTTAAGGACAATTTATCAATTACATTATTTACTGCTGAATCTTTTCTTTTTATGGCGGTGAGAATATGTATATATTTTATACTAAGACTATTACTGATAAAATATATAACTGTCAAATGATAAAAAGATTACATATATCTTTCAGGAGGGATGATAATGGGTTTCGGAAATGGTCCAAAGGTCCAGACGCCCTTACCTGGTCCTAAGGCTAGGAAAGTCATAGAAAGACATCATACATATATGGCAACGACAACGAATGATCCTATCTATGCTCCTCTTGTCATAGAGAGTGGGGAAGGCGTCTGGTTCAGGGATGTCGACGGTAACATATTCCTCGATTTCTCCACTGGAATAGGTGTGCTGAATGTCGGTATCAGAAATCCGGAGGTTCAGAGGGCTGTAGAAGAGCAACTTAAGAAGATATGGCATGCTGCAGGGACGGACTTCTATAACGAAAAGCAGGTAGAGCTTGCAGAGAAGTTAAATGAAATAACTCCAGGCGATTTTGAGAAGAAGACATTCCTATCTAACAGTGGGACTGAGAGCGTAGAAGCGGCGTTGAAGATCTCAAAGTGGAGTACCCAACGTAAACTATTCGTTGGATTTATAGGTGCTTTTCATGGACGGACCTTCGGCTCCCTCAGTATTACCTCCAGTAAGCCGACTCAGCGTTTAAGAATGTTCCCTACCATGCCTGGAGTATATCACGCGCCTTACCCAAATCCATACAGGAACCCATGGCATATTGATGGGTACGAAAATCCAGAAGAGTTGACTAACAGGGTTATAGAATACATCGATGAGTACCTGTTTCACCACTATGTTCCGCCAGAGGAAGTTGCATCGTTCATCTTTGAGCCTATACAGGGAGAGGGAGGGTATGTAGTACCGCCTACGAACTTCTTTAGAGAGTTAAAGAAACTAGCAGATGAGTATGATATCAAGCTCATAGCGGACGAGGTCCAAATGGGTATGGGGAGAACTGGCAAGATGTTCGGCGTTGAGCATTTCGGAATAGCGCCTGATATAATTTGCCTAGGAAAGGCTTTAGGTGGTGGTCTCCCGATTGGTGCGACAGTTTTCAGGAGGGAGATGGACTTCGGGGTGCCTGGCGTTCACAGCAATACTTTTGGTGGGAATATGGTTGCATGCGCAGCTGCGCTCGCAACAATAAAAGTCCTCCAAGATGGCCTAGTTGAGAATGCTGCAAAACTAGAAAGCCTCTTCAAGGAAAGATTGCAGGAGATGTATGATAGATATGAAATAATAGGTGATTTCAGAGGGCTAGGACTCGCTTGGGGAGTGGAATTCGTTAAAGATAGGAAGACAAAGGAATATGCAAGCAGTGAGAGAAATCAGATATTATTAGAGTCACTGAAGAGAGGTCTTGTCCTCCTTGGCTGTGGGAAGAGCACCATCCGTCTTATACCAGCCTTATGTATAACGGAGGAGCAAGCGAAAATAGGGTTAGATATATTCGAGGAAGCGATAAAATCTGTCGTACATTAGTTCTGCAAAATCTCTTCTTTTTTGAGAGAATATATCCGAATATTCGTTAGTAGAATAGAGTCGCCATCTTCCACATAGCCTGTACTGGAACTATAGAAAAATGGTAAATAGGCTGCATCGTAGTTAGTAGCTGCTTCTCAGGCTCACCTTATTAATCAAGAAGTCGGCACAGATAGAATCTCAAATTAACCTAATTCTTCAGACCCATCATAGCACATATATTTAATACTAGCGCCATATTTTCCGTGGAATATGGTTCATCGGAGTTCGGATTGTTCTGTCGAGGATATAAGGACCTTAACAGCAACTCCTAAGTTGTTTAGGAGTAAATGTGGCTATATCATGGTCATGGGGATATCTCTCAATAAGCCAATAAGAGAGTTACATGATTTCATCGACAGGTCAAGTGTTGGGTTCATTCCTGTATCAATAATATCATCCATCAGACACCTAATCATGGCAGCTCATAGGGCCTGTAGAGCTTTTAAGGAGAGGAAGAACATTGCTGATGCCTTTGCATATGAGCTGGCAATCTGCCTTACAGGTAGCAGAGAGATATCGAGGATAAGATCACAGATTATTCAGAAGCTGGGCGATTATGTTCTAGTTATCTTAGGTTCAAGTCCCTTGGCTTGTAAGGACCAGTTGCTTAGTTTGTTGTATTCAACAGCTATAACTCCTAAGAATGTAGAGTTCCCTTCCAGATCCATAGATCTCCCTACATGTTCTGGTTTAGAGGATACTCTCTCAATGGAGAATGGTGCTATGGTAGAGCTAGATCGTTGACCTTTTAAAAGGCCCTCATCTAATAGATAAGGTGGGCTTATGTCTGAAGAGTTCCTCCAAGCTAAGTCAGAGGAGTTAATAAAGGAATTAAATGATGTCATTGCGCAGCTTGCAACCCTTAGAGCTGAACATAAATCCATAGAAGAAGCGATCGACAGGTTAGAAAAGTTAGAGGATATCAACGAGGTCTTCGAGAAGGTAGGGGTAGTGTATATCAAGAGAGATAGAGAAGCGGTTATTGTAGAGCTAAAGGCCGTTAGAGAAGCCCTAGACACTACAATAAGATCTTTAGAGAAAAGGGAAAAAGATCTTAGAGAGACTTTGAACAGGATGCTATCCTCTACTCAAGGTAGCTAAGTAGGGCATTCTCGAACTTGTTCTTACCTTCCTTAGGAATCTGAGCTCCAGCAGCTGTTTGGTGACCACCGCCAGACCCTCCAACTATTTCAGAAGCTAGTCTTAGTATCTTGTCCAAGTTAAGAGATCTCTTCTTACCCTCCTCCGTTAATCTAGCCGAGACTTTTATCATCCCATCGTCGGTAGGTGCGTACCCCACCAAGATATCCGTATCCCTGAGAGACCTAGAGAGTATCGACGTTATTGTACCTATCATAGTATCGCTAGTTAGTCCCTCATCTATGAATGCCACCGTTCCTACCTTCCTGATATTATGAGATGCCCTATCTAGGGCTTGAGCAAGTATTTTCCTATACTCCTGAAGTAAGGACATAGCCCTTAATAGCACTTCCCCACGTCTCCCTGAGGCTAGAAGAGCCCCTATATGCCCATTACCCGTCCTGCCACATGCGTTTAATATAGTTGCAAAGCTATTCAGGTCTCTGAGGGGAGAGCCCTTAGGTTCTTTAAGGTAGACATATACGTTCCCAACTAGGGATTTCGCCCGCTCCAAACCACCAGCTCTCTTGACGAGTTCGTTTAATAGGTCTCTTTTCTGCTCATCGGTGAGATCTGAAAGGGTAGTCCATCTTTCACCCACCTTTATAGGGATTCCTATATTCTCCACTAAAGAGAGAGCGCCGGCTGAATTACCTGATATTCCTTCTAAAACAGGATCGACTGTCCTCTCAAGAGATGAAACCAATGGATAGTCAGGGCCTCCAAATAACTTTAGATCTGGTTTTACCTCTATCAAACCTTTACTTTTGGCAAGTTCCAGTATCTCCTTATTTAGGCCGTAAAAGCCATTATCTTCTTGGAGATCCCCCAGTGCGCCAGTTATCGCTACTGGTGCCATTGAGTGATCTCCTATCATCTCATAGTAGAGCATAAATGCTGTACCTGAACCACTGATCTCTCTGTCTCCATCTAAACCAGACAAGAAGGGATTAAGCTGTTTTACCTTGGAATCCTCGTACGATGGGACATGATGATCTATTATGAAGACCCTTTTATTAGCCTCATACAACCTCCTCATTAAGTCTAGGTCTCCTGATCCTATGTCTACAAATATGTAGAGATCATAGGGCTCCTCTCTAAGTTTTTTTATCAGAGATTCGCTCATATATTTCGCTATTGAGAGGTGAAAATTTACGTTAAGCCTCTCAAGCATAGAGATAATTATTCCGGCAGCACTTAGACCGTCGGCGTCTAGATGAGCAATTACTCTTGCCCTTCTCCTCTCTCTTAGATCGTTATAGAGATCGTCAGCAAAGGAACTCAGCAGATCCTTAAAAGTCCCTAGGTTCAAGTGACCCCCTTATGATGCATATAGCTCTGCCATTTCAGGACTATAACGCCAGTCCGGTGGTAGTTTTCCTACCCTTTTGTAATACTTTACTAGCCTCCCTATTTTGGATTCTGTTAGTATTAGGCCTCTCTTAGCATGGAAGTCCTTCTTATGCGTCTCTAAATGTTTCCTTATCCTGTAAGCCTTGCTTATTAACGCTAGTAGGTCCTCAGGAATTGGTGGGGCAGCATTATTTTCTTCTAAGATCTCGGTTATTTTCTTTCCCACTATCCTCTTAACTAGGGGAACACCATATTCATCCCTGAGGATCATGCCTATTTGGCTTGGTGGGATCCCTCTTCTACCAAGCTTAACTACTAGGTCCACTATCTCATCTTTTGAGAGGGGGACCCAGTCCAGGGGGGTCTCTTTTGGAGGCCTAGTTGATTCCGACT
The DNA here is from genome assembly GCA_027491485.1 of Thermoproteota archaeon. Taxonomy (GTDB): domain Archaea; phylum Korarchaeota; class Korarchaeia; order Korarchaeales; family Korarchaeaceae; genus Korarchaeum. The sequence continues at coordinate 441,312 of JAOZGR010000001.1, read as the reverse complement.
TTCCCCTCTTCCTACTGTGCATCCTAGCCATTTGAACACCCTTCAGCCATGTGTGCATGTCTCGTTTTTAAACAATTATGCCACAAGCCTGCCTATGAAATCCCTTAGTTTAGTAGCTGAGCGGCCCCTGTGGGAGAAGAGGTCCTTATTCTCCCCCAATTCGCCATAAGTCTTGCCATTAGATTCATTCGGTATAAATATGGGATCGAACCCCCATCCACCTCCCCTAATCTCCTCAGAGATCGTCCCCTCAACAACTCCTTCGAATATCGTAATCCTTCCCCCAATGTGTAAGGCTATCACAGATACAAACCTGGCAGACCTATTTTCTACTCCATCTAACAACTTTAAAACACCATTATTACCGAGCCTCTTGAAGACATAAGAAGAGTACACCCCGGGGAATCCACCTAGAGAATCGATAAATAGCCCGGCATCCTCTAAGAAGAAAGGTTCCTCTATATAATGTGAAAACCACTTCGCTGATGTGATTGCAACGTCTATCAAATTATCAGATTGAGGTTCTAAGTAATCTGCGTTGATCCAGTTTATATCGATCACATCCTTTAGGATACGTCTAAACTCGATGTACTTATGTTTATTTGATGATACAAAGTAGATCTTCACTTGTATCTCCCCCTCGACTCCACAACTGAAAGTCTCCTTATTACCCTGTTAGCCAGCTCCCCACATTGCAAGTAGCCTTCCAAGAAACTCTCCCAAAGGCCTTTCCAGTTGTCAGTAATTGATTTTAATGACCTTTTGAGGACATATAAGTCAACGGCATAGTCCTCAACATCCCTAGTAGATTCGGCTAGGCCGAAATCTAAGAGGCATATCTCCCCTCTAGATGAAACTACCGCATTATAAGGTGTGAGATCGTTATGGGATATACCTGAATTGTGTAACCTACATACTATGTGACCGAACTTCCTCATGGTTTTTTCATCTAGTCTAGCAGCTAGTTTCTCCCCTTCAATATATTCCAACATGAGTGAATCCTTCCATATATCTAAAATCGCCGGAACGGGCACCCCTCCTAGCCTGGCCCTCCTTATCAGGCGGGCCTCCTTTCTAGTCCTGCTTATCCTTATGAAGAGGTCTAGAGAAGGGTGTCTATATCCTTTCGCTACGCGTCTCTTTATTACCACCTTCAGGCCTAGGAATTCATCCAAGTATAGCTCAGCTTCGGCCCCCTTATATATCAGCTCCATCCGTATCTCCCCCTTAGGGGAACGAATGCTACTTCGGTTACCCTTCTCTTTATCATGTGGCCATTTCTTTTCTCCACAACGAACAACTCTTGCCCATAGAAGAACCCTCCAGGTGGGCCGATGGGGATGACCATTTTTCCTCCTTCCTTTAACTGTGCGAATAGTGGCTCGGGAACATCAGGAGCTGCAGCAGTGACTAGAATACGATCTATCTCGTCTACTAGAGAGATCCCCGCGCTTCCGTCCATGTTAATGACATGAACCCTGTCTAGGTAACCTGCTTCCTTTAGGTTGTAGTAGGCTTGAGTCGAGAGTGTTGGATTTATCTCGACCGTAACTACATAACCCCACTTATCAGGTGGTTCGTCGATAGGAGCCACTATCTCTGCTATTGTAGCAGCGTGGTATCCACTCCCAGCTCCAATCTCTATGACTCTATGGCCTATTTCTAAATCTAGGAGTTCATTCATCATAAATACCATATGGGGAGCACTTATAGTCTGCCCTTCCCCTATAGGTAGCGGGGTATCCGCATATGCCATATCTCTATACTTTTTTGGGACAAATAGATGCCTCTTGACTCTCTCTGCTGCCCTCCTTACCTTCTCTGACTTTATCACTCCTATCCTAACGAGTCTCTCCACTAACGATTTATGATCTTCCATCTACATAGTCATATGAGGGAGGAAATTTTAGCTTATGGTCACCCAAACATAACCGCTAAACACAGGTCTACGATGCAGTTGACAAAGGAGCCTGATATATCAGTCAGAGCAGATTGTATCATAGGTGTAAGAGCGAATAAATCCGTTTACGATATGTCGGATCTCCTTAAAACGCACTTGCTAGAGGGAGGAGAGATAGAGATCTCCCTTACAGCTAATAGCTTGTCTTTCTCATTAAGAGCCCGTGGAGATAGCCGACTTGTCTTTTCTAACAAACTGGACTCTGTAATTAGGAGATCTAAATACATTGACGACCGTACGTTAGCTGTAGAGGCTACTGCAGCGGCAAAAGATATACCAAGGGACTTAGTTAAGGAACTGAGAGACCCAAGGACCCTTCTCATTGTGGAGATATTTTTCTGACTAGATGAACCCTTGTCCAACAGGATCTGTGGGTTTAATTAATTCCCTAAGGTAAGATGTGGCGTAGGTACCAGATCTTAGGTAAAAAGAGAGGACAATGCGGTCATCCCTTCTCACCACCTTCAGCGAGGAGACTTCTTCTATAGCCCTCCTAAAACCACCTAACGCACTTATCTCAGGCAATTCCTTAAATATGAACATGTCCTTTTCCACCCCTTCTTCTCGGAGAATCTCGTTTACTTTATCCATCAACCAGCCAGGTTTCTCTCTCGTAAAAGCCCCTATAAGAGGGAGCAGTAAGTGGCCCTCATTGGGATACAAAGATATTTCCCCACCTTTGAGGATGAAGTCCCCCTTTCTTGGACTGATGCCCTCCTCTAGTCTCTTTGAGAGTAAGATATTGAATAAATAGGACTGATAGGCATTTATGTAAAATCTGAGGCGATTAATCCCCAAAATAGAGGCTATCTCCCTCAGACTCTTGGCATCTCCTATATCATAACCTTGCATTTGAATCATATTTTTAGCTCCTTCCAGATCCCTCAGTAGTAGAAGTTTCCCTATTTCGTGATTGAAGGGCCTTCTCACCCCAAATCTTTGATATGAGAAGAAGTTTGGGAACTTCTCTAATGGGGGAACGTTATCTACTCCCCTAACAACGATAGTGAAATAATTGCCGTCGTTAGAGCCTCTAGATATAGGCTCTCTGCCCCTTCCAATAGGTACTGCTATTATACCATTTGTCTCAATTACCTTAGCCTTATAATGCCCTTCTACTGAGAAAAATTGGAAGACTACTGCCCTAGCATCTTTTAAGCCGGCAAACCTTACTCTTCCCCCTAGTCTCCTTGAAATCACACGGGAGACATCGTTAGTATCTATTGCAGAAAATTTAACCACCACTATGTAGAGATATGCCCCCGGTAGAAATTGGAAGGAAGTAAGTCCCAAGAATACCCTAGAAGCCCTATATCCCCTTAAGACCTCATCTACTATGAAATCAGATAATTTCTCCCTTAGTTTCCCCTCTATCCTCGGTGAAGATGTGAGGTAGGATAGCATACCTAAGTTCCTGTCTAGCTTAGGGGGAATCACTTGAAGAGCCTCAGCCCTCCTGTAATTTTATCTATCTCTTTGTCCTCATACGGACCAATTCCGACGGCCGTTGGTGTGCCTGGTTCTAGTTCCGTGAGTCCTGCGTCCCTTATGAGGACTGTAGGCAGTCCCAAGTCAGAGGCCTTATTGTACACGCTGATAAGCTCTTGCTCACTGTCCACATAAACCACGACCTTCTTACCCCCTTCATCCCTCCACTTCTTGAAGATATCTGGGAACTTCCTTCGGGCTACCTCCGCAGATTCCAGAGATGCATGAGCTACCTGGACTGCAAGTTTCCCGCAACTTATCTTGAGATCTTTTCTAACAACTATAACTTGCTTGAATTTCATATCAACCCCCCGAATACTTCCATGTACTCCTCAGCTACTCTCCTCCAAGTTCTCTTAAGAGCCTTCTCTCTACCTCTCTCCCCCATTTTCCTTCTGAGATCTTCCTTTAATAGAAGCTCTATTGTCTTCTCTGCTAGTGTTTTGGGGTCTATATTTGCTAAGAAGCCGTTGACCCCGTTTTCTACCACATCCTTCAATCCACCGATGTTTGTCGCTACTACCGGAGTACCTGCAGCTAGGGATTCTAGAGCCACTAACCCATATCCCTCATGCCTAGCTGGATGTAGTAGGATATCTGCTGCCCTGTAGTACCTGATAGTATCATGGTAGCTCTTTCTCCCTAAGAGTTTTACCTCATCATTAAGACCAAGCTCCTTTATCTTCCCTGAGATCGATTCACCTAGGGGGCCTTCACCTATTATAAGGAATTTAGCGTCTTTGACCTTAGATATGACGATCTTTGCGATGACTGGTATCATGTCGAACCCTTTATCATGGGTTAGAGAGCCTACTGAGAGTACAATCCTCCCGTTAAGACCTAATTCTTCCCTTACATGATCTTTGGGAGGGAGATCTCTAAATAGCTTCTCATCAATACCTCCTGGGATGACTTTAGTAACCTTCAATCCCATCTTCTCGATCTCATCCCTAAGCCAATTACTGACGGTTATTACGGCAGACGATCTTATCGATACCATCCTGCAGATACTCCTTCCCATCTTTAGATCGCTCCCGTGAAGGGTCACAGTATACCTCCTTCCTGAAAGTAGAGCTGCCACACCCGATGTTAGAGCGTAATGCGCTGATATAACATCTAACTCCTCTCTCGAGAGATTTAGAGCTGTGAAGACTATGAAAGATAGTCCCCTGAGGCCAGGAATTTTTGGGCTCGGAGTTCTAACAACCTTCTCGTATGATTGAGGAGAGGCATTTGCATATGAAAATACCACAACTTCGTGTCCCATGTTCAGGAACTCCCTTGCTAAGTACGTTAAGTATATCTGAACACCACCTATAGCGGGATAGTAGGGTCCTATTAGTCCTATCCTCATTCTGTGATCTTCTGAAGTATCCTCTGATAAACTATCACATTTTCTCATTAACAATCTTTATTTTCCTCCAAAGTGATATACCTGTGACCTCGAATGGGGGTCAAGATAGGGGAGTTGATTACTAAAAAGAAGGAGCTTAGGCTTAAGGACCTCTCGAGTAAGAAGGTAGCTATAGATGCATTTAACGCAATGTATCAGTTCCTCGCAAAGATAAGGCAACCGGATGGAACTCCCTTGATGACTAGCAAAGGAGAAATAACAAGCGTACATTCGGGGATATTTTACAGAACAGCAAATCTCCTGAGCGAGGGGATAATCCCTGTTTATGTCTTTGATGGCAAAAAACCGGAGTTTAAGACTGAAACTGTAATGGAGAGGGTTAGACAAAGAGAGGAGGCCGAGATAAAGTGGAGAGAAATGTTAGAAAAGGGAGAGATAGAGGAGGCGAGAAAATACGCTCAGGCTGCCCTCAACGTGACTGACGAAATGGTAGAAGATGCCAAAGAGATACTTAGGCTAATGGGAGTTCCAGTTGTACAGGCGCCCAGCGAGGGAGAGGCTCAAGCAGCATACCTAGCAATGAAGGGGGATGTGTGGGCAGCTGGTTCTCAAGATTACGATTCGCTCTTATTCGGGGCGCCGAGACTGGTTAGGAATTTAACGATAACCGGAAAGAGGAAGCTCCCCGGAAAGAATGTCTATATCGATATACACCCGGAACTAATTGAGTTAAAGAACGTCCTTGAAGAGTTAGGTATAAGTAGGCAGCAGCTTGTCGTGCTAGGGATTTTAGTCGGCACAGATTATAATCCGGGTGGTATCAAGGGGATAGGGCCTAAGAGGGCATTAGAGCTCGTGAGAAGGTATAAGGATCCAGATATCGTATTCTCAAAGGTAAACTGGGAATTTGATGTCGATCCTATGCAGATATATGAGTTCTTCTTGAACCCCCCAACCACTGATGAGTATGATGTCCAGCTTAAGAGGCCTGATAGGGAAGGTTTGCTTAAGTTCATGGCAGAAGAACATGAGTTCTCACGGGAGAGAGTATTGAAAGTTATAAATGAGATAGAGGAGGCATATAAGCTATTAGCAGGGGGAGGATTGGAAGCCTGGTTCTAGGTCACTCCTCATCGGGAGTAAGATATCTCCTACCCTCTGCTATCTCTATGAGGAGTTCTCCCTTCTTACCACTAGAAGAAGCAACCACTTTACCTAATACCTCGAGTTTGAGTAAGGCCTCTTCTATCTGAGAGAGGGATACCCCGGGAATTTTAGACGATATTAGTTCATATAGATCCCTGTCACTGATGGCCTTTTTACTCCTGACGATATCGTATATGGCATTTAAGAGAGGAGTGTTCTTTGACATCTCAGCTCGCCCTGCTAACCATCTCAAGTTCAACACTACTTACTCCTTCTACTCCTTGAAGAGCATCCATTATCCTATCCGTTATACCATCTTCCTCGGGGGCCGTGAGGATCACGTTAAGGGCAGTTATCCCAAATCCAATAGGGTTTTCCTCATACCTCTCAAGATTAGCCCCAACCGATTGAAGGGCCTTTCTTATCCCTTCAACAACGTTGGATAGCTGGACACTACCATCTAACAGTACCCTAACCATGGCCATTATCTTCGCCATGCCAAACACCTCACGGACCTATGAAACCGCAGTTTGGACAGACATATTCGTTAGCTTGCTTCCTGCATATGCTGCACCTTATTATAATGGCTTCGCCGCAGTTAGGGCACCGGAAGGCCACTACACCTCTCTCATAGGTAACTTTCCTTCCACAAGAGGTACAGAATGCCTCTTCATCCGAGGGCAGAAGTACGAAGGCTTGGCTCTCGCTTGCCAATTTTATCACTCCGGTAAGGGGACTATAATTGGTAATTTAAAGGTAGCCCTTGGGTCAGGATGGTACCAGGACATGTTTTCATTACAGGGTTATTCAAGATGTGATTTGAAATTATCCGTGAGTTTAACTAGGTATGTTTTACCAAATTTCTTTCTTTCTACCACTTTTCTATCGACAAGATCTTTAAGGAGCCTGCTGATCTTCGGTTTGGAGAAGCCAGTTAGCTCCGGTAGCTCCTCCTGAGACACCTCTCCCTTCTCCATAACTATCTCGATAACTTTCCTCTCATCAACTGTAAAGAAATCTATTAGATCCATGGTGGTCTCCTCACGTTTTATCATCCTTAGATGAATAATTAGCATTAGCAAGAAGCCAACAACTAAGCCGGAGAGTAGTGGAAGCGGGTTAAGGATCTCCCTTACTATAAACGTTGGGGACCATCCCTCTCTATAAGTTGAAGTACGATTCACTTCTATTAGGTTCACGATCTTATAGCCTTCAGATAGTAAGTGGGACCTATATTCTCCATTTAAGCTATCGCCTATTATATATATTTCCTTTACACTCTTCAGATGATCCCTCAAAGCGACTTCAAATCCTTCGGGGGGGTTGCCCTCCTTTGTGTAGATTATTGGGGCTTTATGTTCCACAGCCGCAGAAAGGGCGACCATGTAGTAAGAGGAATTGAAACCATCTGAGAGTATGAGAGATTCGCAATCATTCCAATAGTACATAGCTAAGAGGAGGGATGTATCTAACCTAGTGGGTCCTCCTATCCTCTTCACATCAGCACCTATAGACCTTATCTTATCCTCGAATTCCATTGGAACCGCGTTCGGTGCGCCTATTATGAGTATATTAATCCCCTTCTTGAACCTCATCAGGCCTGATAATAGGTTCAGGACCTCTCCCTCATTGTAAGTCGTGAGATGCACTACCCAAGAGCCATGTGTTATACCATAGGCCATTGCAACAGCCCAATCTGTGTATATATCTCCTCTTACTATAACCGCATCAAAAGACGCGCCTTGTGCTGTAACTGCTATCGGACTTAGAGCCCCAAAGATAATTAGGAACACTAATATGGCGGGCCCGGCGGGACTTGAACCCGCGACCTCCGGCTCCGCAGGCCGGCGCTCTAATCCTTTCTGAGCTACGGGCCCGCCCATACTAAATCATCCCCGAATAAATAGGTTTCACTTTTCAGAGAATTTACTTCCTTACGAGTTTCGTCTTCTTCGGCCTAAGGTTCTTACTTCGGCATCTCCTACATCTAGTAGCCGATAGAGGGTTTCTAGCACCGCACTTCCTGCAGATCTTGTATCCGAGGAGTGCCTTCATAGCGATACTTCTCTTGAATGGATCTTCAACTGGCATTTGGATCTCCCATCTAAGGTTCGATACATCCCTTGATAAAACTTTATGCCTTGGAGATGTACCATAGCCTCATGAGCCTAGGTCTGAGGGAGAGGGTACTCAAAGTTCTCAGTGAGGCAGAGACCCTTCACGCCAGAGATTTGTTAAGGAAGCTAGATATATCAGTTACTGTCTTAAAACCGCTAATGGAGGAATTAGTCAGGGAGAATTTGGTAGAGAGATTCTCTCATGGGGGATATACGTTCTATAGAATAACTGAAGAAGGCAAGGGTCTCCTGATACAAATAGAGAAGCAAAAGGAGATAGAAGGACTTGAAGAAAGAGCCCCTCCAGAGACAGAAGAAACTAAAGAGGATGGTTCATGATTTCTCCTTCATGATTTTCTCTAGTAGAGGAGCTATTTCAAATGGTGTCTTAGCAACTGGGACGCCTGCCTCTCTGAATGCTTTCTCCTTGCTTTCCACAGTTCCTTGGCCTCCAGTGATTATTGCACCTGCATGTCCCATCCTCTTTCCTGGTGGCGCTGTCCTTCCAGCTACATAGGCAACTACAGGTTTGGGATAGTTCGTCTCCTTTATGTACTTAGCAGCCCTCTCCTCGGCATCTCCTCCGATTTCACCTACTAGTACGACAGCTTTGGTTTCAGGATCCTCCTTAAACATTTCAAGTACTTCTATGAAGTTTAGGCCAGTTATAGGATCACCTCCTATCCCTATTGTAGTACTAGATCCATAGCCGGCCTCCTTTAGGGAGATAGATATCTCATACGTTAGAGTTCCACTCCTAGAAACGATACCAACCGGCCCAGGCGCAAACGCGTCCGCTGGCATTATGCCTATCTTCACCCTACCAGGAGCTATAATGCCAGGGCAGTTAGGGCCTATTATTACAGTTCCTTTACTCTTTGCGTAACTGACGAACTTAGCTGTGTCATGAACGGGTATACCCTCCGTGATGACCACTACAAGGGGTATTTTGTTATCAACGGCCTCTATTACTGCGTCTAATGCAAAGGGAGCTGGGACGAAAATTATGGAAGCATCGATAGGACCTACTTTACTTATCGCATCTTCTATTGTGTCGAAGACCGGGACTCCATGTACCTCTGTACCCGCTTTCCCAGGAGTGACGCCAGCAACAATATTTGTACCATAATCCAGCATTAGCTTCGTATGTATGGTGCCCTGCCTCCCGGTGATTCCTTGAACGAGGACCTTCATGCCTTCCCTCACAAGTATAGCCATGTAACCACCAGCCCTGTCATACTATGTAAATGATTAAAATTATTGGTAGTGAACAAAACCATATGAGATTATTGGAGTATGAGTCAAAGGAAGCGCTTGCTTCGAGAGGTGTGCCCGTTCCAAGGGGCGAGGTCGCCAGAACACCTGAAGAGGCAGCTACTATCACGGAAAAGCTTGGTGGTAAGGCTGTTATAAAGATCCAAATACCCCATGGTCAGAGGGGTAAGGCCGGAGGTATTAAGGTCGTAAATTCACCTGAAGAGGCCCGTCAAGTAGCCAGTGAGCTGCTATCAAAGACTTTCTATGGTTACAAGCCAGAATCCCTATTAGTAGAGGAGCCAATAAGTGTGAAAACCGAGATATACGTGGGAGCAATAGCTGATAGGAATGCGAGGAGCATGACCTTCATATCAACACCCTATGGAGGGATGGAGGTTGAGGAGATAGCTGCTGAGCATCCTGAATCTTTAGAGAAGAGATCGGTTCATCCGCTGCTCGGAATGGTTCCCTACATATCTAGGTCATTAGCGAAGAATGCATCAATGAATGCCCCAGATAAGTTAAGGGAAATCCAGAAGGTGATAATGGCTCTCTGGGAGGTAGCTAGGGACTATGACGCGATGATGCTCGAGATAAATCCCTTAGCGGTTACAGAAGACGGGAGGGTTTTAGCACTAGATGCAAGAATAGAGATAGACGACAATGCCCTGTTTAGACATAAGGAGTTCGAGAAGAGGTATTATGCGGTAGGTAACCCAAGAGAAGCTGAAGCTAAGAGGAGAGGTATAGCCTACGTCGAACTTGATGGGAATATAGGTACTATGGCAAATGGTGCTGGGCTGGCGATGGCCACCATGGATCTTGTTTACACATTTGGTGGGAAACCAGCGAATTTCTGTGATGTAGGTGGAGGAGCTTCAGCTGAACGTGTCGCCGAGGCATTAGAACTTGTAGTTAGCAATCCTAATGTAAAGGTGGTACTAATAAACACTCTCTGCGGTATCACAAGCGCTGTTGATGTGGCTGAAGGCGTTAAGACTATAGTGGAGAAGGGATTGCTGAAGGTACCGGTAGTAGTGAGGATGTCTGGCAATAGAGCTAAGGAAGGCAAGGAGATACTGGAAAGATTAGGGATAAAGGCTACAGAGCAGGCTGAAGAGGCCGTAAGGCATGCAATAGAGCTAGCCAAGTGAGGGAATTTTTTTATATCCTTCTGCCTTCGGTAGTGATAGGGCCCGTAGCTCAGAATGGTAGAGCGCCCGGCTCTTAACCGGGAGGTCGAGGGTTCGAAGCCCTCCGGGCCCGCCATAATCTCCTTTTCTGCTCCAATGATCTAATTATTAGGTTGCTCTAGCCAGTATCCATCTCATGTAGTAATTTTGGTGAAGATGGATCTCTCTTAAGCTGAAATAAGAATTGTGGTAGCCCCGCCCGGATTCGAACCGGGGTCTCCGGGTCCAGAGCCCGGCGTGCTTGGCCGCTACACCACGGGGCTTCCAGACAGTTGAGAGGGTGACGATTTCATAAATGTTTCGGTTCCGTCCTTATAGTCTCCCTCTTCATTTCCTCTACTTTCGAGGCTATATCTCCCCCCTCCTCTATATGCGTTCCTATAACGATTATATCAGCCCCTGCGTTTACCCTCTCCCTCACGAGCTCGGGAGATTTTATACCGCCACCAACTATTAACCCGAGTGAGGTATTTTCACTAACTAGTAAGACTGTTCTCGTAGGTACCGGTTTCTCTGCTCCGCTACCTGCCTCTAGATATACCCATCTAATGCCTAGAAGTTCTGCAGCCATCGAATATGCTAAAGCAATCTCCGGTTTTGATCTAGGAATGGGATTAACCCATCCAACCCAGCCGGCAGCGCTCTTCTCCCCAGGCTCCACTATGAGGTAGGCGGTAGGTATTGCTTCTATACCCATTCTTCTCACAACTGGTGCGGCCAACGCTTGGGCCTGGATTATCCAGTAGGGGTTAGAGGAGTTCAGCAACGACATAAAGAGGAGTGCATCAGCTAGGGGAGAGACGCCGTCTACATTCCCCGGAAACAAGATTACTGGTAAATCAGAACCTTCCTTTACACCTTTAATGGTATCGTTTAGACCATATCCTGCGCCAACAGACCCCCCTATGAAGACGAGGTCCGCGCCTCCATCCTTGGCCTGTTTAGATATCTTTGAGGAGGTGTCTCTATCTACCTTCGCCGGGTCAAGGAGGATTGCTAAGAGCGCTTCTCTTACCATTTTCTCCTTGATACTGACTTCTATAGGTCCCATCCTGCGTAAGCTTCCTTGAGATAATATAAACATACTAGGGAGAAAACCGCTTCTTCCGTGAGAGTATAAGCGCTATAAAAGGAATATCAGTGCTCGGAAATCTCCAGCAAGAAAACTATTCTAAGGAACTGAGCATCTCTCGTATCCTCTTTACCCTTTTTATGTCATCTTCCGTCAGTTTATTGGCCCTAGACAGAATCTCTTGAGTTATATCTTCCAGATACTCAATGAGTCTTTTCGTCTCCATCAAGCCATACAGCTGGAATCCCTGTATCTTAGTTACATGAGTATATACTTTAGGTCCCAGATAACACCGCTTCTTTTTCCATTTGCCTTCTTCCTTAACTAAATGGACTGCATAATAGTATTTTTGTTGAGTCCCCCTTACCCTCTTCCTTTCTATGTAGCTATATGGCTGTCCACATCTAGGACAGACTTTTTCTGTACTTTTCCTGCGAGACATTAGCCTATAAATTTAGGGGACAATATATAAATATACCCCTAAATTTGGGGGTAATTTGATTTTTACCTATCACCCCCAGATTCATTAGAATGAAGAGGGGAATACGAATCCTTGCTATCGACGATTCTCCATTCAAGAGAGGTAAAGACAAATATACCTTCCTAGTTGGTCTCCTCTTTCGGGAACTCATCTTGGAGCTCTCTTTAAGAGAGATTATTGAAGTCGATGGAAACGATTCTACAGATGCAATAATAAGAATGTCTACGGCCCCAGATATTCGAGGAGAGGCTAAGGTCATTTTAGCTCATGGGACGACATTTGGTGGTCTCAATGTCTTAGATCTTCATAGAGTGTATAGAGTAACAGGCATCCCCATTATAGCAGTAATTTCAAGGGAACCTACAGAAGAGATTGAAAGGGCTTTGATTTCCGCTGGGATGGAGGATAAAATCCCCCTAGTTAGAAGGAATCCTCCCTACATCCCTGTAAAGACTCCTAAAGGCACATCTTACATATCTAGTGTTGGAATTTCCTACGAGGAGGCATCTAGACTAGTAGCTAGGTTTTCCATAGAATCTAAAATTCCAGAACAGTTAAGAATTGTAGATATAGTAGCTAGAATATTGGAGGGGCTTTCTCCCTAAACTATTTATTGAGATATAGCGACCTACCCTAAGAAAAAGGGGGATTCGATGGGTAGGAGCCAACCTAAGCTTAAGGAGAAACATTGGACTCCAGATATGGAGCTCGAGATACAGAAAGTGTGGGAGCAGGAGGATACCTATAGATTTAACCCAGAATCGGAAAAGCCTTTCTTCTCCATTGATACGCCTCCTCCCTATGCTAGCGGTAAGTGGCATATCGCGGCAGCCATCCATTATTCACAGATAGATATGATAGCCCGAACACAGAGAATGAAGGGCTATGAAGTTTATTTTCCATTTGGAATTGATAGAAATGGCTTACCTGTAGAGGTTGAGACAGAGAAGAGATATAACATCAAGATGCTTGAATATCCTAGGGAAGAGTTCCTTAAATTATGCAAGGACTTCTTAGATGAAGCTGAAAAAGACATATTATCGATTTCAAAGAGGTTAGGTATCAGTGCTGACTTTAAGAACTACTTTCAAACCGACAGCGATACTTGGCGGGCCGTTACACAGGCCACATTCATAGATGCTTGGAAGAAAGGATATGTCTATGTGGACTATAGACCTAACAATTACTGCCCGAGGTGTAGGACTACCTTAGCCGATGCTGAGGTAGAATATAGGGAGCTCCCAACGAAGTTAGTATATCTGAAATTCAAGGTCGAGGGAACCGAGGATTCAGTAATTGTAGCCACAACTAGACCAGAACTCCTCCCTGCATGCAAAGCCGTCATCTACAATCCAGAGGATGGGAGATATGGGTGGCTAAGAGGTAAAATATTAACTACACCTCTCGGAAAGCATGTCCCCGTTTATGAACACCCATACGCCAATCCTGAGTTTGGAACCGGACTGGTTATGGTATGCTCATATGGGGATAAGATGGACGTCCAGTTATTTAGGGAATTAAACCTAGAGCCGACAATAATTTTGAACGAAGATGGGACTTTGAATGAGGTAGCTGGTAAATACGCTGGTCTTACTGTGGCCGAGGCAAAGGAGTTGATCATAGAGGATCTTGCTAGCCAGGGCTATGTGGAAAAGGTTGAGGAGATAATCCACAGGACCCCAGTCTGTTGGAGGTGTAAGACCCCGCTAGAGATAGTCCCTATGAAGGAGTTCTATTTGAGACAAGTAGAGTTTGTGAATGAGCTAGAGTCGTACATTAGTAGGGTGAACTTCTACCCAGATTGGGCCTCTAATTATTGGAGAGACTGGCTAAGGTCCATAAGCTCGGATTGGCCCATTTCCCGAAGGAGATATTATGCAACGGAGATACCGGTCTGGTACTGTAAAAGTTGCGGTAAAGCAGCCCTGCCTCCACCAGGCAAGTACTATAGACCTTGGAAGGACGATCCTCCCTTCGATAAATGCCCCCATTGTGGATCTACTGATGGATTTGAGGGTGAGAGGAGAGTTTTTGATACATGGATGGACTCTTCTATATCCCCTCTTGTCTATAATGGGTATGGATGGAATGATTGGCTTTTCACTAAGCTTGGAAGTAGCGATTTAAGGCCACAGGGTAAAGATATAGTCCGAACATGGCTCCACTATACCTTCTTGAGGGTACACCAAGTTTTAGGTGAACCAGCGTTTAGACATGTCTGGATCTCTGGAATGGGTCTAGATTCCCGGGGCAGGGCCATGCATAAGAGTTTAGGGAACATAATATATCCATGGCCGATGTTTGAGAAGTATGGGGCAGATGCTGTAAGATTCTTTGGGGCATCTGAGGCCCACCACGGCTCCGATTTCCGAATCTCAGAGGCTAAGATAGAGGGATCCTTCAAGTTCCTCCAGAAATTATGGAATGTAGCTAGATTTATCTCCCAGTTTGAGGAGCCAGGTGGTGTAGAGGAACTACTACCAACAGACCTCTGGATCTTAGGCGAGTTAAACAGATCTATAGAGAGAGCCATGACTGGATATAGCAAGTTCGATTTCTTCGATCCCGCAAATGAGGTCAGAACCTTTGTATGGGAAGTATTCGCTCCCCACTACATAGAACTAGTGAAGGCCAGAGCTTACGGAGATGATATTAGCTCGAAGGAATCAGAAGCAGCCAGATGGACCCTCCATTATGTGCTAAAGGCCATACTACGATTAGCAGCGCCGATAATACCGCATATAACGGATTATATATGGAGGAGCTTGTATGGTGGCTCAGTCCATAAGGAGTTGTTCCCTGAGACAAGAGAGGACTGGAATACTCCCTATTTGAGTCTTGGAGAAAAATTGATGGAATTCGATAGTTTCGTGTGGAAGACGAAAAAGGAAAGAGGTTTGAAGATGAAGGATCCCATCTCGATCGACATTCCATCGGAGCTAAAGCCATTCGAAGGCGATCTTAGGAGGCTGCACAATATAATATGATATGGCGCCGGGGGTGGGATTCGAACCCACGAGGCCCGTAAGGGCCACCGGATCTCGAGTCCGGCCCCTTGCTTCGCCGGGCCTGGAGCCCTCTGGCTAGGGTACCCCGGCCCTACCCTGCCACTTTATTGTTAGGTGAAGAGGCTATAAAATATTGTTGAAGGTGTTATCAATGGATGCGGTAATAGTACTTGGTACAGCTGGGTCTGGGAAGACTACCTTTACTCAAAGATATTCTAGTTGGCTGAGAGAGAATTTTGTCCCCGTGAGGAGCTGTGAGGTGAATTTAGATCCTGGAGTAATAGACCTACCATACACCCCAGTATACGATATAAGAGATTTAGTATTTGTCAGTGAGTTAATGAGGCGAGAGGGCCTTGGACCCAACGGAGCCTTAGTTAGAGCCACTGAGATTGTATTAGAGAACATAGATGATGTTGTTAGTAGGATATGCGATCTTCCATGTGATTATCTGGTAATAGACACCCCTGGCCAGATGGAGATATTTGCCTTCCGCCCATTAGGGAGGATCCTCTGCGACTCTCTTTCATCTTGTATGAATCTAGCAGCTGTATTCCTTGGAGATTATGAGCCTGGTAGGGAATTGGAAGATGTAATTTCCTCTGCTCTACTAGCCAAGATTCTGGAATTGAGATTAGGTACTATTGTAATCCCCCTCCTCAATAAGTCGGATCTGTGGGAGGGAGAGAGTATTGATAAAGTATGGGAAGGCATCTTAAAGGGCGAGTTGGGAGGGATAACTGGCAAGGGAGTCCTATCAGAGGTTTTACTAGAGATATCAAGGGCAGTTTCATCCTTCAGATCACCTATTAGGGTTACGCCTATATCATCTAGAGAGGGTATTGGGTTTCAAGAGGTATTTGATATACTCAATGAGGTATGGTGCTCATGCGGAGACATGACTTAGCTGGTATTGATCTGTCCGTCAGTAGACCCTCCTCAACTGCCATATTTGGGAACTGTATTGAACTGCTCATTCTACCCCCTGAAGATATTGTTGAGGAATTAACATCTAGAGATATAAGCTTGGTAGCAATTGATTCCCCGCTTAACTTAACAAATAAGCCATATAGGGATGTGGAAAGAATTCTATTATCTAGAGGATATAGACTGCTTCCCCTAAATATGAAAGGAATGAGGAAACTAGCTATAGAGGGAATTAAACTTAAGGAGAAATTGGAAGCGGTCGGTGTAGAGGTTATAGAGACTCACCCTAGGAGCGCAAGGTTAGCATTGGGGTTCCATGATGTATCGGACTTCTCTAAACTGATAATGAAGTACTTAAAGCTGTGTAGTGAGAGGAATCTCAGTAAAGATGATATTGATGCTATTACCTGCTTACTCGTCTCCTTACTCTATAGGTACGGAAAAGCCGAAATTATATCGGGGAAAGAGGGGGCTATCGTACTTCCTGCATCTGGCATCCATCTGGATACCTTTTTAGCGAACCTAAGTGATTCTATGGAGGAATGATAGAGGGAGTCTCGCTCATCAAGAAACTGCTTGAAAGAGGCTTTAACGTAACTCCAGAAGCATTAGAGTTGATAAAGGGCATACCCTCAGATCAACTTGATAGCTTACTAGACTCCATTGGACAGAAGCCTGTCCTAGAATATAGTGATATAATAGGATTTCTAGGGGAGATAGTAGAAGAAGATAAGCCCCAAGCAGTAGAAGAAGTCAAGGAAAAATCAGTATATCCTGAGGGCTTCGAACCAGTTAAGGTACCTGAGAAATTAGGGGTTAGAGGCGCAGCCGATGAGTTTATCGAATTAGTCAGGAAAAGATTTGAATTCCTCAGAGATATAGTCTTGGGAAAAACAGGTATGGATCCAATTCCCATATCGAATTTGAAAGCCTCCACCAGAAGGAATGGAGATAGGGTACTCATTGTAGGAATGGTCTTAGAGAAAAGGCACATGAGGGACTTTTCAGTGAGGCTTACTGTAGATGATGACACGGGTTCTATCCCTGTAGTATTTAGGAAGGGAAGTAGGTATTGGGAGAGGGCCGACAAGATACCAGCAGATTCTGTAATAGCTATCAGGGGAACATACATTAATGGAAGGATATACGCCGAGAGCTTCCTACTACCTGATATAGGCGGAGATTTAGAGATGCCCGGAAGTACTACTGGTAAGATTGTATTCATAAGCGATATACATATAGGTAGTAAGTACTTCAATGAGAGAGTCTTCACTAAATTCTTAAAGTGGTTAAGGAGCGACTATGCGAGAGATGTCAGGTATTTGGTAATAGGTGGTGATCTAGTTGATGGAGTAGGCATATATCCTAACCAAGAGGATGAATTAGAAATAGCAGATGTCTATAAGCAGTTCGAACTGGGAGCTCATTTTATAGAGATGATTCCCAGAGACATCGATATAGTTTACATCCCCGGTAACCATGAGCCGGTTAGGCAGGCCGAGCCGCAACCACAACTATCGGGTGAGTATCTAGATCTCATAAAAGAGGTAAGACCTGACATAATAACACTACCAAACCCTTCTATCGTGAGCATTAGTGGTGTGAGAATTTGTATGTATCATGGGAGGAGTCTTAACGCAATATCCAAGCATATACCAGGGCTGCAGCCGGTCAGGCCTGAGACCGTGGTTGAATCGATGAGGTGGATGTTGAGATTAAGGCACTTGGCCCCTATATATGGGGAGCACCCAGTCGCACCTGAGAGAAATGATTGGTTGCTACTTGATATCGTCCCTCATGTTCTACACACAGGCCATATACACGTCTACGGCGTAGGAGAGTATAAGGGTGTTAGATTAATCAACTCAGGGACTTTCGAGAATGAGACACCCTACATAAAGAGCTTGGGAATTGAGGTAACGGTCGGTAAGGTTCCTGTCCTAGATCTAAGGGATTTAAGTGTAAAAATTGAGGACTTCTCAGAGTAATTATCTTATCCCCAGGTTCCTCAAGAGCTCCTTCATCAATTTGGGTGGTAAAGCCATTCTTCTAACGACTTTTGTATTCCCTCGAGCGCCCCCATAGTCCATTTGTATCTCTACAAGTCCTTGGGCCTCGAGTTCCCTGAGTATACCACTAACCCTTCTCATTGTTAGAGGAGTGACTCCATATCTATTAGCCCTCTTCTTATACTCCTCATATATCCTACCTGTACCTGGTCGCGCCTCTCTTTTCTCTAATAGATCGGTAATTGCAAGCATTATTAGTCTATGATGAAGGGGTAACGTTCTAATAGTTATAGCAACCTCCTCTTCGTTCACCGATTGTAGGGCCATCTCTGCATGTCTAACTGTCAGTCTATCTGATCTCTCATTTTCGGCGATTTCTGCAGCCATCCTCAAGATATCTATGGCTCTCCTAGCATCTCCGCTCTCTTGGGCTACCTTGGCTGCTATGAATTGAAGGGCCTCATCCTCCCAAGTACCAAGTTTCAAGCCTAGATCAGCCCTCTGTCTGAGGATCCTGTATAATTGAGGCTGATTATAAGGGGGGAATATCAATCTATCTGGCTCAAAGCTACTCCTTGTCCTAGGATCCAATCTCTCTAGGAAATCTATTGTATTACTGATTACCACCATGCTTATACTCAAATTCTGAGGTAGATCGTAGTTTAACCTATTTAGCATGTAAATTAATCTCCCACCATCCCTCTTCACCAGTAAGTCCACTTCATCTAAGATTACGACAAGCCTCACATTTGACGATGAGTAGGCATCGACGAATTTATCCCTCAATACGTCGAATGGATACCCGGAAGGAGGTACTAGAACTTGTAGTGATCTATTTAGTTGATATAAGACACGATAAGCTGTAGTAGCTTGGCTACAGTTCACATAGACGAATTTAGCTCTGAGCTTAGGATACTCTTCTTTGAACTTCTTTGTAACATGTTTAACTACAGCGGTCTTTCCTGTTCCAGGTTTTCCCACAAAAGAAACATCATTAGGAGGTTGATCAGATAACAAATCAGCCATTATTTGGGAAAATCTGAATATTTGTTCTTCTCTACCAGGTAACGAGTCAGGAATATAAGAATCCCTCAGAACACGTTTATCCTTGATTATATAATATCTCATATACGAGGTGTCGATAAACGCCTCCTCCAAGTGTATACCTCCCCTTCCCTCAATCTAGACTTGAACAGGGAGTAGTACATCTCCAAAGATTTAAAGTTAGTGCATTTTTAAAGAAGAGAGTTTTTCGCGGCGAGTTAATAATATTTTGATATAAGAGTTATATGATAAGAAGAAGGTAAGCGCTTTCAAGTCCATCACCTCTGATATGAGACACTCACACCATCTTTTCAACTCTATCAATTCGACTCTCTACGCACGGAGTGGAAGGAGAACAGCTTCAGTTCCATATGTATATCCTTAGAGTTGAAGGAGTGGAAATATCTCTAGGTGTGTGGTTACAATTAGGAGTCCTGCTATCAATATTAATAATCCATAGGAGACCATAAGCAAATCTAATAAGTTCACTCTATATCTCATGTAACTCGTTCGCTTGTCAGAGACTCCAAAAGCCTTAGTTTCTAGGGCTTCTGCTAGCTGATGTCCTCTCCTTATTGCTATGATTATCATCGGGATTAAAATAGGAATCATCCTCTTTACCCTCTCTAGAAATCCTCCTTTCTCAATCTCATAACCCCTACTAGCTTGGGATGTTATTATCATCATTACATCATCAGCCAGAACCGGAATGAATCTAAGTGCTATAACAAACGAGAAAGAGATTTGGAAAGGGATCCTCAACTTTGAAAGGAGATCTCCTATCTCAGCTGGATCTGTTCCAGTCATGAAGATTGCCGAGGCAATTATCATTCCTATTAGCCTTAGCACCATTGAAATACTAAAGATTATATTAAATGTCGTTAGATAGTTCAAAATAATCAATATAATAATGAAGAATGTAGAAGCTCTCAAAGACCTTGTTATTCTATTGGTAGAGTGTGACATAATGATTAGAGGGATCTGCATAAGGAGGGAAAAGATCTGAATAAAGATAGATGGACTTATGAGTGGAATAATTATGAAAACTACAAACAGGAAGAACTTAGTCACCGGATTTAACTTTGAATACGTACTCTCTCTTCCATAACTCCTGAATATTTCTAACATACTAAGAGGATCTATCATCTCACTTTACCTCCACTAACGTACTCAAGATATACTTACAGGGAGGTATCAACCCATTAATCGCTAGATCTCTAACACTGGAGAAGATCATATCGGAAGGCCCTCTCTCTATAACTTTTCCCCTCGATAGGAGAATGAGTTCATCTGGATGAAGATCATCTAACCACTCGAGATCATGTGTAACTACTACTACTCCCTTTCCCTCCTCCCTTAATCTCTTAAATGTAAGCAAAAGTGATTCCTTAGATAAGCTATCTTGTCCAATCGTTGGCTCATCTACTGCAAGGAAATCCGTTTTCATAGCAAGAACGCATGCAATAGAGAGTCTCTTTTTCTCACCTCCACTTAAAGACCAAGGACTTCTCATTCTATAGTCCCACAATCCTACTTGTTCAAGCGCCCACCTTACCGCTCCCTCCATCTCCTCTTTACTCATGCCAAGAGACTTAGGGCCAAATGAGACCTCCTCATATACGCTCTCCGAGAAGAACATATGCTCAGGATTTTGGAACACAAGCCCTACTTTCTTTGATAGAGATGCAACACTCGCCTCTCTCGTGTCAATTCCATCTACAAGCACTCTCCCTTCCATTTTACCCCTGTAGAAGTGAGGTATCAACCCATTAAGGAGCCTCAGTAATGTCGACTTACCGGAGCCACTTAATCCCGTCACCAATAGGAAATCTCCTTCCTCAATCCTCAGATTTACATCTGAGAGAGCCGGCTTCGAGCTTCCCTCATAGGTAAAGGTCACGCCCTCGATTTCTATCAACTTATCTCCCCCTCAACGCAACTAGAAGTTCGCCCAAGGTCAGAGGTTTATTTTCAGACACACCATACTCATAACTTAACTTGACAACACTTGGAGGCCTGACACCATGTATCATTAGCTCTTTTTTATAAAGCAGCTCCCTCGGAGAGCCCTGCTCAACAATATGACCGTTGGCCATCACTATCATCTTATTAGCGAATGGCGAGAAGAGGTCAAGCTTATGTTCAGCTACTACTACAGTGATTCCTTCTCTATTCAGTATGTCCAGTATATATGCTATTCTTGCCGAACTAAATGGATCTAGTTCGCTTGTGGGCTCATCTAGCGCAATTATCTTTGGTCTCATTGCTAATACAGATGCTATGGCTACTAGTTGCTTCTCTCCCCCGCTTAATTCGTTAGTTGGTCTATACCTCAGGTGTTCTATTCTCAGCTTTTTAAGGACCTCCTCTATTCTCCTAACTATTTCCTCCCTAGGAAACCCTAAGTTCTCTAACCCAAAAGCAATTTCTCTATCTACCCTGAGAGTAACTATTTGATTGTCAGGATTTTGGAACACAAGCCCTACTTTCTTTGATAGAGATGCAACACTCGCCTCTCTCGTGTCAATTCCATCTACAAGCACTCTCCCTTCCATTTTACCCCTGTAGAAGTGAGGTATCAACCCATTAAGGAGCCTCAGTAATGTCGACTTACCGGAGCCACTTAATCCCGTCACCAATAGGAAATCTCCTTCCTCAATCCTCAGATTTACATCTGAGAGAGCCGGCTTCGAGCTTCCCTCATAGGTAAAGGTCACGCCCTCGATTTCTATCATTTTGCGCACATACTTCATGATGTCAAAAAAGATTATAATACCTCCCACTATCACCTTGAAAGGGAGTCATAAAATGCCAAGGAGAAGGAGGGCCAGGAGGAAAGGCGCAGCTAAAACTTGGTATCAAGTATATGCGGTAGACGTCTTTCCTGACCAATGGATAGGGGAAACACCTGCCAGTGATCCCGACAAATTGATTGATAGGAATGTCGAAGTTGTCGTTAGAGATATTACGGGAGACTTCATGCATGAGAAATACAAGCTATGGTTCAGGATATTCAGGGTAGATGGAACTAAAGCATATGCCAGGTTTGTTAAGGAGATGCTCAACAGGGATTACATGAGATCGATAGTGCAGAGGAGGAGTAGCCGTATTGATGTTCAGACGGAGGGCGTGACTAAGGACGGAAACAAGGTTAGGATATTTACTCTAATAATAACTGCTGTGAGGATAAGGAACAGCCAGAAACACGCTATAAGAATGAGAGTTGACGAGTATGTAAAGAGCCTTATCCCTGAACACACCGTCGAGGAGCTTGTGAAGTCATACATATTCGGCGAGCCAGTGCCCGTAGTTTCAGAGATCCAGAAAATAGCCTCTAAGGTAGCACCGATTAAGTACATTGAGCTCAGAAAAATGATCATACTAGAGCCTGGGGAGGAACCAGAGATCATGGAGGTGCAGACCGAGGTTGAAGGTAGTTCTCCTAGCAGCGGGGGAGGGTAAGAGACTAAGACCTGCAACACTTTCTAGACCAAAACCCCTTCTTCCTATTGCAGGAGCTACTTTATTGGATTTTCATATTTCATCCCTCAAGAAATCTTATCAAGATTTATCTCTTATTGTGAGCTATAAAAAGGAGTTATTTAATCCTTACAAGGAGTTAGGAATAAAAATTATCGACCAAGGCATTCCTCTAGGGACAGGGCACGCGGTTAAAATACTAGAAGGTCGTGTAAAGGGAGACTTCCTTTTAGTGTATTCAGATGTATATTTCCCCCCTAAGTTCGATGAGGAGCTATTAACGATGACCGATGGCTATGATCATGTGGTGGCAGTAACGCCAGTTAGTGAACCTTGGGAATATGGCGTAGTCCACGTAGAGGATGGTCTATTAAAGCGGATAATTGAGAAACCAAGGAGAGGAGAGGAACCATCTAACCTGATCGTCGCAGGGGCATTTCTTCTCTCAGAGACTATATTTGATCACCTTAAAGAGATAGGCCCCTCCCCTAGGGGGGAGATAGAACTTACTGATGCCATCACACTAGCTGCAGAGAAAGGGGAAAAGGTCCTGATTGTAGAGATTTCACCTTGGGTTGATGCTGGGAGACTAAAGGACTTCCTGTATGCTCAAAAGCTTCTACTATACGATATAATCTCAGGAAAGAGACAAACTCCTAGCGATTTCAGGTTAGAGGAAGATATTCTCCTAGGTTGCGATATCTCCCTTGAGAATGTCGAGATAAAAGGGCCGGTTGTGATTGGGCCATCAGTAAAGGTTACTGACTCTTATATAGGACCCAACACATATTTAGAGGGGTCTTGTAAAATTTCTGATTCAGAGATTACCAGCTCTATCATAATGGCTAGGTCTTTGGTGGCAGACTCTAAACTAACTAATTCTATAGTAGCGGATAACTCTAAGATTAATTGTACCTCAGCTAACGAAATTATAGTAGCGCCTAACATCGAGGTAATTGGTTGTAAGCTCGAAAGTGGGACGAAGATATGGGAAAATGTTCGCTGTCTCATCTAGCTACAACTATCTTCACGATGTCCCTCTGTTTTAATACATGGTCTAAGGATATTCTCCTCTTATTCCTCACATCTATGCCATAGAGGGCCTTTTTGGCTATTTCTGTATGTATTTTCTCCGCTAAGTCTCTTACAGTTGCACTAGGCGGAAGCAATATAGCATCAGGCAGTAAATTTCCATCCTTATCGGACAGCTTACTCTCATTCTCCACCGGAAAAACTACTTTCATACCTAAAACATCGAATACTGCTGTTTCTATGGTTTTCTGGACCCCAGTAGTTCCATATCTCTTGAGTATACGCTCTCTTATAGAATCGAGAACTCTAAGTTGTGCTCTAGTTAGAGAACTCTCATCTACTATCTCAAAATCGGAATCACCTGGTTCGTATCTGATTAGGCCGGATCTAGCTGCTTTTCTAAGTATAAGCTCAGCCTCAGCTGATACAGGGATTACAGGTTCTTCTAATGATGTACTTAGTCTCTTTATATTGTCCTCAGCCTCTGGAATATCTATCTTATTAGCCGCTACCACAAAGGGTTTTCCCTTCTTCAGCAGCTCTCTAGAGAAAACTATCAGTTCCTCTTCACTCCAGCTCTCTGGGGATTTCTCTAACGATAGATCCATCAAGACCTCTTTTATGAGTCCTCTACTTATGTCGAGACCTGATAATATCTCATAAAGCGCAGCATCTACCGGGCTTCCCGATATGACTTTCCCCCTTATCTTACTCATGGATCTCTTCACTATAGACACGACCCATAATGCGAATTCCTCTTTTACCATTCTAACATCCTCTAAGGGATCGTGAGAGGACGGAGGAACCGGGTTTCCTTCTTCATCAGTGGAGCCAGCCGCATCTATGACTATAATATTGACGCTTGCTCTCCTTAAATCATCCAAAAATTTGTTGCCGAGCCCTCTTCCCCTATGAGCTCCTTTGACAAGACCAGCTACATCTAGAAGCTTAATAGGCACATACCTGGTATGCCCGTTACACCAGCCATACTTGGGCTGGCATTTAACCCCGAACTCCCTACAGGCAGACCTTACTCTAACATATCCTATGCCTTCATTGGGATTTATTGTGACAAACGGTCTATTTTCTCTCTCTGCTTCTACTAGGGTTGCCGCTGAGAAGAAGGTAGTTTTACCCACATTGGTTTTACCTACCAGACCTACTAGCATCCCTCCTCTTTGAACTACCAAATTTTAAAATCCACCAATGTACTAGGCTGAGGTGAAGGGTGTAAACTTTGACCGTAGCAGGCAGGTATCTAGAGAAGCTCGTCTGGAGGAGGCGGAAGGAAGATCCTGATCTCGTGAAGCTGTGGAGAGACAGGCTAATACGCTGGAGGAGGGAACCTGCAGTCGTAAGGATAGAGAGACCCACTAGAATAGACAGAGCAAGGACACTTGGTTATCGAGCCAAGCAAGGCTTCATTGTAGTCAGGGTTAGATTGAGAAAGGGAGGAAGGAGGAAGGGTAGGCCTAGATCGGGAAGAAAGCCAGCTGGTCTAGGAGTTACGAAGTTAACTCCTGGTAAGAGCATAAGATGGATCGCTGAAGAAAGGGCAGCTAGAAAATTCCCAAACTTGGAAGTCCTCAATTCCTACTACGTCGCGGAGGATGGCAGGTACTATTGGTATGAGGTCATAATGGTGGACCCGCACCACCCTGTGATAAAGTCGGATCCTAGGATAAACTGGATCTTAGACCCAGCTAATAAGAGAAGAGTATTCAGGGGACTGACAAGCGCTGGAAAGAAGTCTAGAGGACTTAGATCATCAAGAGGAATACCTGCTATAGTTAAAAGGTTCAAAAGGAAGAGGAGACTAGCTAGAATGGGGGCTTAGCCTCTTGGTCAATTTTCTTCCAAGATCTGCAGAGCTAACTACAATGGTATACCCGACGGAGCTAGAGGAAAAGGTAAAAAATATCTTTACATATTTGATAGGAGATTATTTTTCTTTTAGAGAAGAGAGAATAACCAGTCATTATGGATACTCTTTTAAGGTATTAACAGTAAAGTTAGACGGGGAAAAGGCAGCTTCTCTCCTTAAGAAGGTTATATGTAAAATGGATGAACTGGATTTTCTAAAACTCATAGATAGGCTTGGTAACTACGTTGATGGAAGAAATCTCTATATTAGGATAAAGAAACAGGACATAATCTTGGGGAGATTCGGCCTCTATGAAGGAGAACCGGGAGGGTATATACGGATCAAGGTGACCTTTAAGAGGCCGGATCTGCAGGCTATCAGGGAATATATACGTACTATGAGGGAACTAGAGTGTACGTAGATATCATAAATCCCAAGAATCCTGACTTAATAGAGCCAATGGTAAGAAAGGCACTTTCTATGGGTTATCGCAAAATTGGCATAGTCACGGAGGACATTACACAGATTATATGGGATAAAGAACTATTTTGGGTCTATACCCTACGACTAGATGATCTAACGACGAAGGGCAGGAGGGCTCGGAATAAAGTTGACCTCATCATAGCTACTACAGAGGATCTAAGTGAGACTAGGAAAGCTACGATGAGCAAGCTAGTAGATGGAGTTATAGTGTCATATAATTCTAGGAAGCCAAAATTCGACTATGTCTGTGCAAAACAACTCAAGAGAAATGAGGGAGCGCTGTTAATTCCTGTCAAAAGGATAATCTCGAATATGAGGGATCATCCTCAGATACTCCGTAACATCGAATTAGAAGTTAAAATAGCCTTGAAAACAGGGATATATCCTGTAATTGCTTCATTTGCTACATCTCCATACGAAATAGTTCCACCGAGGTTACTGGTATCTTTTGGGGAATTCTTTTTAGGAATGACTCGTTATCAGGCAAAGCTTTCACTAAAAGACTTTCCCATATACATGTTAAGTTCTGAGAGGATTGCTAAGATCAAAGGAGTGGGCAGATCATGAGATTTAAGATACCGATAGATCTTAAGGATAGGAAGAGGTATATTTCTCTCGTTGTAGAGGGAAACCAAGAAAGACTGGGCGCTCTCTTGAGAAGGGCTATAAAGGAATTATCTGGAATGAAGGGCCTTTCAACATACAGGTTCAATGTAATTGATCTGGGGGGCGGCAAACTCGTACTAAGGACTACAGAAAAATCTATCCATGCCATACTCAGCGCACTCTTAGTGGTTCATTATGAAAGAAAAGCTGCTATAGACGTTAGGGGCATTTCGGGGAATCTGAGGAAGGCGAAGTCTTTATTTAAAGAGGACACATCTCCTATTAACGGGGACTAAACTTACATCAAAAAGGAAAACTCTATATGTCCTAGGACATTTCAATGCCTGATCAACGCAATGGGGTGAACAAATGTTTCCTCAGGTAACTGGATATGATAGGGCAATTACCGTCTTCAGTCCAGATGGTAGGCTTCTTCAGGTAGAATACGCCCTTTCCGCAACTAAAAGGACACCTCTTGCCTTAGGGGTCAGATGTAAGGATGGTGTGGTACTTTTAGCTGTAAGGAAGTATATATCTCCTCTAGCTACCCCTCCCGAGAAGATATACCAGATAGATAATCATATAGGGGCTATAGCTGCTGGGCTTGTGGGAGATGGGCTCGTATTAATCGAGAAGAGTCGAATAGAGGCTCAATACAATAGGCTAATTTATGGAGAACCTATCACGGTGAAGAACCTAGCCAAGAAGGTGGCAGTCCATAAACAGCAGTTTACACAATACGCTGGCTTAAGGCCTTTTGGGGTAATGATGATCTTTGGAGGAATAGATGAGGAGCCTGAGCTGTATGTGACACACCCGGGAGGTGCTTTCTATAATTACGCGGCCTTTGCTGTCGGAAAGAATTCTGATAAAGTTAATGAGATCCTTAAACAGACCTATAAAGAGGATATGAGTCTGGAGGAGTGTCTAGTATACGCTATAAAGGCAATATTACCTGCTGAGGAAGGGGAGATAAAGGAAGACTTCTTAGAGATTGCTGTGATAGATAAGGAGACTAAGAAATTCCGAAGACTTAGCAAGGAGGAGATAGCCAACTACTTGGAGAAGGCGAAGGGGTGATTAGGGATTGGCTGAGCCAGTCATAGCAAGGATTAATAGAGGAGGTAAGAGGTTTGAGATATATGTCTATCCTGAGAAGGCTTACAAGTTCAGGGAGGGTAAACCGGTAGATGTCAGAGAAATTCTCGCCGTAGAGAACATATTTACCGATACCAGGAAGTCACTGAAAGCATCCTCTGCAGACCTAAAAAAGGCCTTTGGAACTACGGATATATACAAAATCACCGAAATAATACTCAAGGAAGGAGATATTCAACTAACCGCAGAGTATAGAAAGAAACTCCAGGAGGAGAAATTCAGGTGGATAGTAAACTACATACATAGGAACTATGTGGACCCACAGACAAACTTACCACATTCCATATCTAGAATCCAGAAGGCTATGAAGGAGGCCAAGGTAAAGGTTGATCCAATGAAAGAGCCTGAGCAGCAGGTAAAAGATGTAGTAGAGCAGTTAAGGAAGATACTTCCACTAAAGAGTGGGCAAGTGAGGATAGTTGTTACCGTCCCTCCCTCAGCATGGGCAAAAGCTAGGTCGCTATTAGCAGGACAGGGTACCATTCTATTCGAGCAATGGTCAGAGGATGGTTCAAGTGTTACATTCAAAGTTGAGATACCGGTTGGAGCACAGATGCTGGTACTAGAAAGGATTGGGGAGATGGGAGGCCAAGTTAAGGTTGAGTGAAGGAACGTTGTTAGTTAAGAATAGGGAGGTTGTAGTACCCGGCCAGGCCCTAGCTAAGGGCAAATTCAAGCCGGGTAAGGACGTATATGTCGATAATTCAGGTGTATTAAGAGCTAAAAAGCTGGGATTAGCTGACATAAAGGACAACACGATATCTGTAGTCCCATTATCAGGGGTATATATACCTAAGGAGGGAGATATCGTAATAGGGATAATCTCTAAGATAAGTGGATCAACAATAATCGTGGACATAAGATCTCCTTACCAAGGGGCAATTCCTATTCCTCGCGGTAGGGCTGTAGAGAGAGTAGACATGAGCAAGTACGACCTACATCTCGGTGATGTCATACTGGCTAAGGTAAAGACGTTTGATGGTTCCTCATCTCTCTTACTCACGATAGATATGGAGGGGCTAGGAAAGCTTGAAGGAGGATTTATACTGGAAGTAGAGCCGGCGAAGGTTCCAAGAGTCATAGGAAAGAGGCAGTCTATGCTCTCCATTTTAAGGGAGAAGACGAAGAGTGAAATAATCGTAGGTAATAATGGTAGAATATGGGTGAGATCACCCTCATTAAAGGAGCTACTTGCCTTAAAGAAGGCATTAAGGAAGATAGAGACGGAGTCTCACGTCTCTGGACTAAGCGATAGGATATCCTCATTCCTCTCAGAGGAGCTATCTGACTGATTAGGAGGTGATTTAGATGCCTTTATATGTTGAGAAGAAACCTGATGTCCTAATTACTGAAGATGGTGTTAGGACAGATGGCAGATTGCCTCATGAAATAAGACCTATTCGAATGACTGTAGGTATACTAGACAAGGCAGATGGATCTGCCTTCATTGAGTGGGGGGGCAATAGAATACTGACTGCTGTATTTGGTCCTAGGGAAGTCCACCCCAAACATCTTGCCCTTCCGGATAAGGCTTTAATAAGGACTAGATACAACATGGCCCCCTTCTCCACACCCGAAAGAAAGAGACCCGGACCGGATAGGAGAAGTGTAGAGCTATCCAAAGTAATAAGAGAAGCTATTAAACCAGCTATATTCGTCGAGAACTACCCTGGTTCTGTTATCGATATATTCGTGGAAGTTCTAAGGTCTGATGCCGGCACTAGGGTTGCAGGAGTCAATGCTGCCTCTTTAGCGTTGGCAAACGCTGGGATAGCGATGAGGGGTTTAGTGGCGGCTTGTGCAGTAGGCAGAGTGGAAAACTTCATAATATGCGATCCTAACCACGATGAGGATATGTGGGGAGATGCAGATATGCCAATGGCCATGCTCATGGAGTCGGAAAAGATTACACTCCTACAAACTGATGGACCTATGACCGATGAGCAATTTAAGGAGGCGTTGGAGATGGGCAGAAGATGCATAAGATTCCTCTATGAGATGCAAAAAGAGGCCCTCAAGAGGCCATATTTGATAGTAGAGCGATCTGTATTCGAGCAGGGTGAGGTATGATGTTTAACTCCGAGATGCTGACTCATAAGCTATTAAGAGAATACATAGAGGACCTAGTTGCTAATGACCAAAGGATAGATAGCAGAGGATTCGATGAGATGAGACCAATAGAAGTGCTTAATGGTACCTTCACAAAGGCAGAAGGGGAAGCTTGGATCAAACTCGGTAAAACTCAGGTCTTGGTTGGCGTAAAAGCCGATATCGGAGAACCCTTCCCCGACACGCCTGACAAAGGGGTACTAGTCTCCAACACAGAATTACTCCCGGTTGCTTCTCCAACATTCGAGCCAGGTCCTCCTAATGAGAATGCGATAGAGATTGCTAGAGTGGTTGATAGGGCTATAAGAAGTGCTGATGCAATAGGACTATCCTCCCTAGTGATAGAGGAAGGAAAGCTCGTCTACATGCTGTTCCTTGATATGTACGTTTTAGATCATGATGGTAACCTGGAAGACGCTCTTACTATCGCTAGTCTAATTGCTCTAGGGAGAACGGAAGTCCCGAAAGTTATACTAAAGGAAGACGGTGAGATAGAAGTTAAGGAGGAAAAATGGAAGGTAGATCTTAGAGATATGCCAATAAACTTTACCTTTGTGAAGATAAATGGGAAGCTTCTCCTTGATCCCATTCTCGAGGAGGAGAACGTTGCTGAAGCCTCCATTACTCTGGCCATAGATAAGGATAGAAGGGTATGCTCAATCCAGAAGAAGCATGGACATTTCACCATGGAAGAGATTATAAATGCTGCCGGGATAGCCCGTGATAAGTGGCCTGAAGTAGCTGAGATGATAAAGGAGGTTATCTGAGATGACAGGCGCGCCTAGGGCTAAGCTCAGGACACCCCGCTATGGATTAAAGATTAGAAGAAGGGTTGAGTATATCCTCCAAAAAGCTAAGAGGACCTATAAATGCCCCTATTGTGGTGCTGTAGCTGTTAGGAGAGTAAGACTTGGCGTTTGGGAATGTAAGAAGTGCGGTAAGGTGTTCACAGGTGGAGCTTGGGAACCATTCACTGCAGTAGCTAGGAGTGCTGAATTCTCAAGGGAGACCTCTTGATACTAATAACTACGACTAGGAGGCCCTCCCGAAGGACACGTTCTTTCGTCAGAGATCTTTTTCATGTCATCCCAAATGCAGTAAGGAGAAATAGGGGAAAGATGTCCTTAGAAGATGTTAACCAGCTGGCATTAGAACTTGGCTTGAAGAGAATAATGATAGTCGGTACCTCCAAAGGGAACCCCTCATCTATCTCTTTTTATGAAGCCTCTCCTTCTGGGATAAAGCCTATTTCAATAATATTCCTTCAGGGAGTCTCTTTAAGAAGGGAACTGACTAATAAGAGGGCGCCAAGTTCGAAATCATTATGTATTTCCTACTCCTCCCCAGATCTCTCTCATATTGCTCAACTAATGGTTGAGTCCTTTGGGGAGAGCGAACCATTCTTTGTTCAGGAGTTGGGCGACCTTAAGGTACTATATCCTGAATATGATGTATCTATCCATTTATCGCCTTATGAAGGGCTAATACTATCCTCCTTCTATAGAATAAAACCTCTAATGGAGTTAGGACCTAGAATGAAGATAAGGGGGTTTAGGGAACTTGCTGAAGGTATCAATGAGTATAGAGATAGAGTTAGAAAACGAGAAAGAAGCTGAGAAGCTTTATCTTTCTCTCAAACCTGATTATAGTGGGGTCGAGTTAGAGCTTCATGGATGTAAGTTAGTGATAAAGATAGGCAGTCTAAGGCCCTCACGAGCTAGGGCCTTAGCAAATAGCATACTTAGACTGATCCAACTTCATGAGGAAATAGTAAATTTAACTAGACATGAAACCTTAGGGTAGACCTTGATGGGCTTCTCAAATATTAGTACAGATAGACCATTGTACAGCAAATAGAAAATGGATTCTACTAATCCCCTAACCCTCACCCTTCTCGATGAGGTGTAGACTAACATCTTAGGAGTGAAAACGAGGTGACCAATCTTATAAGCCATCATAGAAAGTAATGCGTCCTCAGAAACTACCACATCTTCCCTAAAACCTCCAATCTCCTCTAAAACTTCCTTCCTATACGCCGAGTTGAAGCCGAGAAATTGAGGCCTTCCTAGGGCTAGAGTAGCCCTAACAAGCAAATCGTATGAGAGAATATATGGGACTATTAGACCCGAGTTACCCTCTAATGGAAGCGCTGGCCCAGATGCCCCGACGACATTAGGATCTTTAAAAGCATCAAGGAGGCCCTCCAACCATGTTGTTGAGACGACGGTATCAGCGTCTATGAATGCAACTATCTCCCCTTCAGCTACTCTTAATCCAGCATTCCTTGCTCTTGATGGCGAATCATACTCTTTAGAGCTTAATACTACATCAGCAGCTTTCCTAGCCACATCAACAGTACCATCTTCACTAGCACCGTCTATTACTATTACCTCGTTAACGCCCACCCTTCTAAGTGCCTCTATGCATCTCCCAATATAAGCTATCTCGTTGTATGTCGGGATAACAACAGATACCTTCAAATGACATCACCGAGTATCAAAGCTACTACGGATATAACTCCCGTAGAGATTAAGTTAACGGCATGATTATCGATGAAGGGAAGTCCCTCAATAAGTTTAGCGCGTCCGTTACAGTGATGCAAGTTTTCCGTAATAGCTCCACATGTCTCGCACCTATATCTAGCTTGAATAGTTGCTCCTAAGACGCTATCAAGAGTACTGCATAAGAAGCTAAGTACTACTACAATAAGGAGCGAGGATCTATCTATTAGAGAAAAAACATAGGCCTCAATAGGTATAACTATGGAGCCTAGCAGGCTTGCTAATGTTCCGATAAATGATACAGCGCCGGATGTGCCCGGGGGAACTTTCTTAAAACCTATTATCATTCTAGGAGGCTTCTGACTCAAAACGCCTATCTCGCTTCCTAATGTATCAGAGAGAGCCCCAGATAGAGATGATAAGAACGCTATCTTAGCTCCTGGTAATGAGCAGAAGGAGAACATTATGAGCATTATCATGGGAAAGAAGAGATTTGCAAGTACATTTCTCCAATTTCTAGCACCACCTTTCAACTCGGCAGCGCCTAATTCTTCTTTCAAGCTGTATTTATACTTGGTGAAGGCCGAACCAATTAGGAAAAACGTAATTAGCATTACTGTAGCAGGTAGGCCTCCGATCGTCACGAACACTGAGCCAACAGCAACTCCTGCTAGTAAGCCAGTTTCATCAATGGATTTATACATGTAGCCGGCAGAGCCCACGGCTACTATAGCAATTATACCTGTCAACGTAGATAGTAGCGACTCTGTCATATTCTTATTCTCAATCTCTAGCGAGTAATCGTTTAAAAATGAAGGACATATGATTCTAGTGGGGGCCGTGGTCTAGCTAGGTAGGATGCCAGCCTGGGGCGCTGGTGGTCCCGGGTTCAAATCCCGGCGGCCCCACCAGCTAACTAGACTCAGATCCCTCCACTAAGATCCCCTCAACTAACCTATCATAGATCACCCTTGCTACCTTCACCTTAATCAAACTACCAGACTCTAACTTCTTCTTGGTTCGGATCCTAATGACTGGTCCGCCGCCCAGCGGGTATGCATAGACTCCTCTCCTAATGGGGGGAGCTACTACCGCAGAGATTACTTTACCGACGAGCTCTTTCTTCCTCCTAAGGTTAAGCCCTATAGCTACCTCTGCTATCATTCGCGAGTATTTATCTACCTTAGCACTATTTCTCTCAAATGCAGTTCCAGGCAATGACCTAAATTTATAGACCGTTATTTTCTCGGCCCCAAGATCAAATACCCTTCTCATGGTTCTTATGGTATCTCTTACGACAGTCCTATTCTGTCCAGGGAGACTATGGATGAAATAAGCGTAAGGTCTGAGACCGGCTTCTTTAAGGAGCTTAATGGCTCTTACTGATTCGTCTGGGCTGCAAGGCCTTCCTATTAATTCAGCATGCCTCTTGTTCCCCGTTTCTACACCTATATGTACTGGGGAACCTCTTAGATATTTACCAAGGAGAAATGCCACTTCTTTATCTACCAAACATGGCTTGACATTTTCTATCTCCAAGAATATATTATGTTCATCTAATAATGACTTTACAGCAGAAAGGAGATCCTCTATTGCTTCTAAGTTCGGTCCAGGGTTAAAGGGATGAGTTAGGGGACCGTTAACTAAATCCTCTCGGCAGTACTCCAGAAAGTCGGCTCCACTTAACACGATTCTCTTGACTCCGAGACTGGCGAGGCCGTCTATCTCTCTTAGTATATCATCACATCTTCTAGATTTGGGTGGACCGTAAAGATAGGGTATGGAGCAGTATCCGCATCCTGGAGGGATACCTTGGGGGCATGTAAGCCTTTTCTTTAAGTTAAACTCGTAGCAAGCATTGCAAATAGCGCATATGTCTTGAGATGCATCGATTTTGGGGCGATTATAGTTCGAGCAACCTCTAACAACCTCAACGTAGACTCTGGCACTCCTATAATGGGGGACCTTCCTGTAAAACGTAACTGCTTTAATTGATGGCGAGAATCGCAGGAAGTCTTCCTTTCTAAGATATGTTAGTGTAGTGTGGGCGCCATTCGGGAAGACAAGGTTAGGAACACCCTTGAGGTCCTTAGGGCTGGGCAAAGAAAAATCTTTCAGTCCCTTATCAAGTAAGAGACTGAAGGAAAGCTCACCTTCTCCCCATACTCCTAAATGAAACCCTAACCGGCCGACTACAGATAAGTCCGCAGTTATTGGTCCTCCCAAGATTTTTATCCCACCGAACATCCTTGACGCCTTGCTTACTGCCTTTTCATCCATTGACATGGCACTTACAAGCATGACATCAAAGTCACTTGGATGCCTTTTCCTCGATAGGAGCTCCTCAATCCTCAAAATCTTATAATCGATCCCGAATGACTCTAGGATACCAGCTATGACTCTAGGACCGACGCCAATAACGTCTAAGGACGAGAGTCTCCTTCCCTTGCCGGAAGCCAGAGCATCTAATATTAGGAACATCCGTAATAGGTTGATATGTATGACTAGTAAACGATTCCTCTCTGATGATGGTAAGGTACTCTTGAGGGATGTCGTTCTAAGGGAAGATATGAGAGAGAAGATAGCTGAGGCTAAGGGAAAGATCGTAAGAGAGCAAGATGAGATTCCCCATGGACTAATAATCACTGTCGGAGATAGGGTAACTCAAACGCTGATTAAATGGGGAATAAGGCCTAATTTAGCGGTGATTGATCTAAAGGAGAAGAGAAAGGCCGATTGTTCTATTATCTACGACTTAAACGGTTATTTTCTGATAACTACTCGCAACCCTCCTTCCCTGATTACTAAGGAGTCTTGGAAATCAATAGATCTTGCATTAAAACTAGTGTCGATAGACATGAAGGTTGCCGTTGTTGTTAAAGGTGAAGAAGATCTTCTAGGATTCCCAGTAGCTATATTATCACAATCAGGGAGCCTGATGCTATATGGCCAACCAGGTGTCGGGATGATTCTAGTAGAGATAACTGAGAAGGCAAGGGAAAGTGCTAAAAAACTGCTATTAGAAGCATTCAATCCGATCTAGGCTTTACATGCCTCCTAATCAATACGAACGGGTGATCCTCATGAAATTCTAGATACTCTTGAGCGGAAAGGATAGACCTGCCCGTGGCTAACAAGGTATCTTTCTCATCAACCACCAGAACCTCATTCTTCGGTCTAATGTCAGGATCTACTAACTTCACGAATTTGACGAAAACAGTAGTTCCTCTTGCTACTATCTCCTTAAATCTCTCCTTAATGACGACCCTTGACTTCGGGAATGGTAGATTTTTCAGGATTAGCGAAGCCCCTTCAAGGCTAGGGATAAGCATTCCGTCGCTCGGTCTTATATGGCCTAATGTGATGTCTCCCACAATTACTTCTCTTGGCATTCCCGTCCTTTTAGACCTCCTAATTCTAGCTTTGAGGCCTATTTCATAGAGAGAAGGATCGAACTGATAGGATAAAATAGCAGAAACAAGCTCTTCATCGCTTGGTTCTTCGGCTATATCATCCTCATAAGGATAGTGGGACTGCCCGAAGGGGTACGTATATCTTAAACCCACCGGAACAACCCCAAAGAGAGCCCTCCTAACGACTTTTTGTTTTGTTATATTTCTCAATCGCCTGCGAGCCCTCAAGATCTCAGGCCTAAAGAAAGTTTCGGGTCCCGAAAACTGGAGACCAGAAGACTTCGAGAAGGGCTCTCTACGCTCTAGGAGATCGTTAAAATTCTTAAGTATGTATTCAAGTGCTTTAAGTAACTTCGGGTGAAAGCGAGCTCTCTCTTGGACTAGCTCCCATAACCACTCTCCTCTTATTGCTTCTCTTACCTTCCTTATCTCGGCAACGGATACGTATAGGTTATGTTTAGCTATTAAAGACATTCTTTCCTCATCAGAAAGGCTTCTGACTTCCTCAGGGGTATAACTGGAACATATAGGGCATGAACACGGGAATTCTTCTATTTCATCAATATTTAGAGTGCCATGTGGGGTCATATATCTCCCTTGTTCAGCATATAGGGCATAAGCAGCTGAATCGAAGGAATCCGCTCCTAAAGCAGCAAAAAAGGCAAATGTAGAAGGATGTCCAATACCCCAGAAGTGAAAGGGCTTTCCGGCCTTTAGTAGAGACCTAACCTTCAGAAAGTACCTAGCTTGAACTAAGAAATCGTACTTTTCTAGAGCAACTTTTAGCGATCCGACACCATTATAATCAAAATCCAGTGCTCCGATCTTCAAAGCACTGTACTCTACTAAGTCATCATATATCGATCCTTGTGGAGTTCCTATCCATAGGGTTCCCTTCAACTCTTCCCTTAGAGTAGACCACTCTTCTGCATTACTTATGGTTATTTTTACGCCTTCTTCAGCCTTATCTCTACTTATCTCCGATGACATGGGGACATCAAGTATAGAGCCTATGTCAGAACCAATAGAATATTGGAACCTGAGTATTTCCTCATTGCTCACCTCAATATCCCCATATCTGTATATCTGGTATGCCCCTGAGTCGGTCACTACGATACCGTCGAATTCTAGAAAGGAGTGTATTCCCTCCTCTAGCGCTCTCTCCCTGAATCTCGGAGTTTTGTAAATTATGTAAGAATTGGTTATCAAGGCTCTAATTCCTATGTTTTTCATCTCCTTTGGGGTCACTACTGGTTTGTTTGGGTTATAAACGGGAAAGAACTCAGGTAATGTTAAAATCCCCGACTTCGTCTTCAACTCAGATAACCTAGCAGAAGCGTCTGATCTCCTGACTCTGAATATCAAAGACATACAAGAGGTCTAGATATGACAAAATAAAAAAGAAAGGCTCTTAAGAATAGCTAAGAAAAACTGCTAGATGATTGGAGGAGACTGAGGCCCTTGGAAGTTATGAAGACTCGTTCACCTCGAAAACGTCTCCTTCTAGTTATGAGGCCCTTATTGGCTAAATATTTGAGGACGAACTCTCTCGCCACCCTATCAGGAATAAGTTCGGAAGCAACTATACCATCATTTCCTGCTTTTTCCAACTTTCGTAGAATTCTTAAATGTGCATCCATTAGAACCCTCAATTTATTCACCTTTCGCCGTCATCCGGCATAGCCGGAGGGATGACGACGTGGGAGGGGCTCCCAACTGGGTTATGTGATATATTTCAACTATAAAACTTTTCCCATCTGGTTTACCACTCTACCTCTTCTTTCGTCATTCGACTAAAATCTGGCTAACACGAAAATGC
Source organism: Thermoproteota archaeon (assembly GCA_027491485.1). GTDB lineage: Archaea > Korarchaeota > Korarchaeia > Korarchaeales > Korarchaeaceae > Korarchaeum. The sequence continues at coordinate 403,791 of JAOZGR010000001.1, read as the reverse complement.
TGATATAGAGCCCATGTTATAGAGGTTGGTGTTGGCATGGAATGGGATGTAATTATAGTTGGTGGGGGCCCGGCGGGACTTGCTGCAGCTAAGTACTCATCTAAACTGGGACTTAAGACACTGCTATTTGAGGCACACAGCGATATAAGGGCTTGGAAACCATGTGGTGAAGGAGTGAGTAAGGAGACTTTTCAAACGGCCGGCATAGAACCTAAACAAGGGATCGTATCTAATGAACTCAATATGAGAGTCTATTCACCGTCTGGCAAGTATGTAGAGATTCCCCTCCATGGATATGCCATCAATAAAGACATGTTTCTCCAAGAAATGGCTAAAGAGGCGCTGAAGGCGGGCGCAGAATTTAGGGTCGCTGAGAGGGTTGAAAGAGTTCTAAAGGAGGGACACAAAGTTGTTGGTGTCAGGACGGCTAAAGGAGAGGAGTTCAAAGCGAAGGTTGTTATCGGAGCCGATGGATATAACTCCGTAGTAGCTAAATCAGCTGGTTTAGATAACTCCACAGAACTTATCCCTGTATACCAGTATAGGATGGTCGGAGTCGACTTAGATTCATACAACACTGGTCGTATATATGTAGGTTCTATGGCTCCAGGAGGCTACGCTTGGATATTCCCTAAGGGAGAGGATATAGCTAACGTCGGTATTGGAGTGAGGCCTGGGGCTCCTAAGGTCTACCTAGATAAATTCATTAAAAATAGGCCTGAACTCTTCAAAAATGCCAAGATCATGGGGGCTGGTGGGGCAGCTGTTCCAATTGGAGGCTTAGCTAAGGAGTATATAGGTAACGGCGTCATTTTGCTAGGAGATGCAGCCGGTATGGTAATACCATTCACTGGAGCAGGGATACATTCATCAATAGCGGCGGGCAAGGTAGTTAGTGAGGTAATTAAAGAGGCTATAGAGAAAGGAGATCTATCTGCAGAATCTCTAAGCGAGTTCAATAAGAGGTATGAACCATGGATTAAGAGAATAAATGATAGCTTAAAAGCCATGAGGGTGTTTGAGAGAATAGGGGACAATGAACTCAACCAACTGGCAGAAGTACTCGACTATGAAGATGTGATTAATCTGGCCAATGGAATTAACCTGAGGAAAGTAGCCATGAAACTAATGAAGCACCCAGTCTTGGCTGCTAGGGTGGCTAAAGCACTTCTCTGAGGTGGTACTGTTTGTCAATAAGGGAGGGCGATTTAGCCCTCCTCGTCATATATAGTAAGAAAGGAAGGGCTAAGAAGTTTCTTGTTAAGGTTAAGAGAGCAAAGGTAATTCATACACATAAGGGAACTATAGCTCTAGATGATATAATAGGAAAGAAGTGGGGAACCGTAATAAAGACGAATAAAGGTGTTCCTGTTGAGGTACACAGACCTAATCTAGCTGATATTATCGAAAAACTTGGTAGAGCAACACAAATAATATATCCTAAGGACTCAGGATTCATTCTCCTGAAATCCGGTATTAAACCGGGCGATAAAGTCGTTGAGATCGGGACTGGATCTGGCGCCCTAACTCTTGTCCTAGCAACATTCTTGGGGCCTGAAGGTGAAGTAATCAGTTATGACATTAGAGAAAAGTCACTAAATGCTGCTAAAAAGAACCTGAGTGCACTGCAACTTCATAATGTGACCCTAAAGCTAAAAGATGCTAAGGAAGGGATAGATGAAGATGAATTAGATGCAGTATTCATAGATATACCTGATCCATGGGAGATTCTCCCTATGATCTACGAAAAACTGAAGCCAAATGGTACCTTCATAGCGTTTGTACCTTCCTGCGAACAGATACAGAAAGTTGCTGTAAAAGCAAGGGAGACTGGCTTTAGCCTAATAGAGGTGCACGAGATACTTGACAGAGAATATGAATCAGATGAAAGAAGGACGCGTCCTCTCCCCAGGATGATAGCTCACACGGGATTCATAATAATAGGTAGAAAGGTTATACCACCTTCCTAATTCCCTTGAAGACTATCTCATATTCTCCTACTTCTATCTCTGCTATTGCTATATCTTCTGAAATCACCCTACCCAGATCGATTTCCCATTCTCCTAGTGAAACCTGCCTCAGGAAAGCTTCTTTTACTATACTTTTGATAGAGTCCATGGATGCTTCCTTATTGTCAGGGCCTGCCCTGTCCTCTCCATAAGATATTCCTCTATAGACTATGAACTCAAGCTGGTTATACCCACATGATGGGCAGCTGTCTGGTAACGGCTCCTCTGACCCTTCTATATCTTTTGAAAAGCCACACTTCCTACAGACCAGTAGGACCTTCAACAAGAGCCTACACCTGATATAAAGACCACACCTTTAGATTTCCTCAGCCTCACTTTACCATTATGTATCAGGTAAGGCCCGCCTTCAGACAACTTCTCTATCTCAAAACCACCAGAATTTTCGTTATGCTCCGATAAAGACATCTCGAGAGCTGTTATGACGGCTATTGGGTCGATCGATACTGCTAGTACACATCCTCCGCTCTTCAAATGATTGATTATCTCCCTAGCTCTCTCTTTGGAGAACTCCTCAACTAACATTATACTCATTTTCCTGCCACCTCCACAATAGCTTTGTAAAGCTCCTCCATATTGTCTCCTCTAAGCGCCGAAATCGGGACCACTCTCTCGGTGGAAAATACTTTCTCAACCCTCGAAGGTCTAGCATATGGGAGATCGATCTTATTAGCTACTATGATGTAAGGTATATTTCTAGCCCTTAGATTGCCTGCTATTACCCAGTTAACTTGGGATGTGGGATCTTTTGAAGAATCTAAGACTATTAATGCTGTATCAACTTTCTCCATGGATCTGATTGCTTCAACTACGCCTCTAGCTGCCTCAGCAGCCCGCTCTATAGCTTCGTTCTTCTTAAAACCATACCTAAGGAATGTCCTATAAGTGATCCTAGTTGCAATTCCTGGAGTATCGATTATATCCATTATTAGGGAAGAGCCGTTGTTCATTCTGAGGGCCACATTTTCCATTACACTTACTGTTCTTGTTTCATGTGGAACCCTACTTACTGTACCCAATTTCTCTCCAACAAAATCCATACATATTCTATTAGCCAATGTCGTCTTTCCAGAATTAACGGGCCCATATATACCTAGGGCTATTTTCTTCTTTTTCCTAAATATTTTTGAGTAAATCCTAGCTAGGATGCTACCCTTGGAAGGTGCCTTTACTAACTGGGCTAGCATTTTTCCCATATAAGGGGAATTCTTGCTCATATAAAGCGGTACAACGGAATGTAATAAAATAAGATTACATGACTATTAGGCCATTGGGAGTTCTAGAGATATATGGTTTCACCAAGTTCCGGTATGTAGGCAGGGATTTTCCTCTTCGCTAGCTTTTGTCTAAGCTGAATCATTTTCTCTGGCTCCCCATGGACAAGTATCACCTCTTTGACGCCCTTTAGTTTGGATATGAAATTTATTAGATTAGGCTGGTCTGCATGGGCCGAGAAATCCGCAAATCCTATTTTCGCCTTGATGTTGATCGTAGTTCCATCAGGCATGGGTATCTCCCTTATACCATCGAGTAGCATCCTGCCCCTTGTTCCTTTAACCTGATAGCCAGTCAAATAGATCATATTTCTGCTATCTACTCCATAATACTTAAGGTAAGTGAGAATAGGGCCCCCTTGAAGCATTCCTGAAGTAGTCACCACTATGAAAGGTTCGCTGAGTTCCAATATTTCATCCCTACTTCTCACCTCTTCTATCGTCTTATGATCAAAGAGACCCCTCTTGCTCTCTCTTATCCTCCTCTGAAGTTCTGGTCTAAGCCACGACCAGTACATGGTATAGAACTTTGAAACTTCTCTTATCATACCATCAATAAATATAGGGACTTCTGGGAGAAACCCAGACTCCATAAAATGAATTAGGGTTAGTATCACTTCTTGAGCCCTTCCTAATGCGAAAGCAGGGATTATAGCGATTCCTCCCTCTTCTATAGTTGCTTTAATATCCTCAACAAACTTTCTCTCGACTTTCTTTCTGGAGGGGTGTATGTCTTCGTTTCCCCCATATGTACTCTCTATTATCAGATACTCCACTTCAGGTAGGTTAACATCAGCACCCCTAAGCGTCCTCGTATTAGATGTATTCAAATCACCCGTATAAAGTATTGTATGACCGCTTGGTGACCTAAAGTATAGCATTACTGATCCAAGGACGTGTCCTGCGTTAAATGGTATTATCTCCCATCCACCATCGAGTTCTGTGGGTATCCTAAATCTAATAGACCGCTCTTTCTTTCTCAGGGCAGTTATCTCTCTATGACTGTAAGGCCTCTCCTCATCTTCGGGTATTAAGCTTAGAAAATCTTTCAGCAATACTTCTGAAATATCAACTGTAGGTGGGGTTGCATAAAAATCACAATCGTAGTCCCTAACTAGGGCTGGGCCATACCCTGAATGATCAAGATGAGCATGTGTCAATATGAATGCATCAACTTTATCAGATGGATCAAGCGGATATTTGTCTCTCCCGCTCGCACTGACATCTACTCCCGAATCTATGATAAAGGTCCTTCTTCCATCAGAAATCTCTATACTAGACCTTCCAATGCCTCTGGCAGCTCCTAGGAATCTTATTCTTACTTCACTCGTAGGTCTGCACCTCCGCTAAGAAGCTCTTCGCTCTTTCAAACTCCTTCTTTGCTATTTCCCTTCCCTTCCCTATGTACGTGGATGGATCTGATAGAGTTTCTATTTCTTCACGAGTCAGATATCTACTGACCTGACTATCCTCTCTAAGAACATCTAACATCCTCTTACCTGATCTATAAGATTCTATCGAGATCCTCCTGATGATCTCATGAGCGGTCTGTCTTCCAACGCCCTTTTTGACAAGAGCTATCATAAACCTCTCACTCAATGATAGATCTGCATACTTAGTTAGATTATCCTTAATACGGTCGGTTCTAACTCTAAGCCCTCTTATTACAGAGGTAAGGGTCATTATCTGTTCCTCAAGTAGTAGAAAGGCCTCAGGCACGAAACATCTCTCTGCAGAGCTATTAGTTAGATCCCTTTCATGCTCAAGGACCATATTCTCTAGAGCTGCTATGGACAAAGACCTCACTATTCTAGCTAAACCGCATACCTTCTCACTCCTGATGGGGTTTCTCTTATGAGGCATCGTGCTAGAGCCAACCTGGCTCTCCTCCTCGAAGAATTCTTCTAATTCACCGATCTCGGTCCTGTGGAGATTTCTAATCTCATTTGCGATCGTATCTAAAGCTGATGAGAAGGTGGCTATGGTAGTAATTAAATTAGCGAGAGCGTCTCTAGGAACTATTTGAGTTGATATTTCTGCTGGCTTGAGTTTCAACTTATCTAAGACCTCTCGCTGTATCAATTGCGGATCTATGTCTGTAAGCTCGGACATAGCGGCCATTGTACCGACGGCTCCGCTTATCTTTCCCATGATAGATTCATCTAAAGACCTTACAAATCTCTCTAATGATTTCCTAACTAGGTATGACCAGTAAGCGAACTTAAAGGATAAAGGAATGGGATCGGCTACTACGCCATGGGTCCTTCCTAGGGCTACTATATCAGATACCTCCTCTCCTCTACTAACTATACTCTCTAGAAGCTCTACTGACCTTCTGATTATTATGTTTCCGGCCATCTTTATCTGAAGAGCCATGCTAGTATCGATAATGTCATTGGACGTCACTCCCAGATGTACATACTCACCATAAGGACCAGCTTTCTTTGCAAGCGCTCTAACTAAAGCCATTGTCTCATGTTTTGTAATTTTCTCCTCCTCTTTCACATCTTCGTAGCTGATCTCGCTTGCAGCTTTCCTGATAGCATCTGCTGCTTCCTTTGGTATGATGTTAAACCCAGCTTGTACTTCAGCTAATGTGGCTTCTATCTTTGCCATTAGCCGTATCTTGTTCCTAATATCAAAGACTTCCCTCAACTCATTGGATCCATACCTATACTCGATTGGATGGACTGGCATTGTAAAGTAACCTCGCCTGTTCTACTATCTCCCTTGATAAGACCCTACCGATGTTAGGTATTTTTTCTAATTCTTCTGGAGAAGCGAAAGCTATATCCTTAACGGTCTTGTATCCTGCCTCATAAAGGACCCTAGCTCTCCTTCTACCAATGCCTTTCAGTGAGAGTAGGGGGAGAAGTTCTTCTCTAACTCCATACTTTATTCTAGTAGAGAAATTCCTTAACCAGTCAGCCACCTCCTTACTTCCAATTAAGCTAACGATCTCCGAGTAAGCGTAGCAGAGCCACGATCCTGTTTCTGTAAGTCCCCTAAGGTCTCCCGGCTCAATTCCAATTTTTTCCTCTATTTCACCCTCGCTGTACTCATCTATCCATAGCTTTAAGGAGACAGCTGCCTTAGTGACCTGTAATAATTCATTGAGGGAAGCTATTGGGGCTTCCTCTATTGGTAGTAGCATCTCAATACTCTCAGCAACTTCTTCAAGAAATGCCCTCTTACCTCTCTGTAATGATATCCTGGGCATGTCAGGTAACATAGCTATGAGCTGTAATACTGATAGATCGAGATCCTCCATGACTTTGTATCTGGGTAATAGGTATTCCAAGGATTGAATCATTATGTAGGCCGAAGATGGATCAACATACAGTTCTGAGACCCTACGGCCTATTGGGGTGGCTCTATAACCCTTTGAATCGCTGGTTAAGAAACCTTCTCTTTCTAGAGAACTTAATACATATGGAAGAGATCTCTCTAGAAGTTTTTGACCGCCCTGTACAAAGAGGAGCGTTTTCCCAAATATATCAAAGATGTCGCTGTGCTCCAAGTAGCCTTCAGATGCTATCAGGGCCAGTACGTGATTTCTGAGATGAGAGATATCGTAGAGAGAGGAGGTAATTGGCTCAGGCTCGGAAGAGAGATACCTCTTGAATGCTTTCTCAGCATCTCTATTGTTAGAGACTATCAGGAAGGCCTCCCCGTAATCGTCATATTTTGGCCTTCCTGCTCTGCCTGCCATCTGCCAGAACTCCATTATTGAGATGGGAGCCATCCTGCCCGACCTCTTGTCAAATCTAAGGTACGAACTAATTATTACGGTCCTCGCAGGGAGGTTTACGCCTGCTGCGAGGGTAGGTGTAGCTGTGAGCACCTTTATCTTCCCTTCCCTGAAGGCCTTCTCTATCACTTTCCTCAATTCAAAGGGTAATCCGGCATGATGGAATGCTACTTTCCTTCTAACTACCTCTGAAAGTCTTTCTATAAGCTTAGAAGGTCCGTAATCGGATATTCTAACATCATCAGATAACTCTTCGAGCGAATTTCCTTTCATGCCAAGCTTCTTCGCTATCTTTTCGGCCCAAGAAACGGCATCAGCCCTCCTGTTATAAAAAATGATTACTTGCCCCCCAGATTCGAGACTCTTCCTTATGATAGGTAGTGGGGAGTTATCCCCCCTCAATAATTCTGACGAACCATCTGGAAAAATAAGAGTCCCGTCAAAATATATCCCTACTCTAAGGGGGACAGGTCTCCAATCAACCCTTATTGGCTTGGCATTAAGCCATCGAGCAATGTCCTCTAAGTTTGTTATTGTTGCGCTCAGGGCTATTCTCCTCGCTGTACTATTATCGTACAGGAATTTAGACACAGCTATCTCTAACGTAGGCCCTCTATATGGGTCACCAACGTAATGAACCTCATCTAGTACGATCAGAGAGATTTTAGAAAGCCACGAGGACCTATGTCTCTGTACCGAGTCAAATTTCTCGTATGTCATTATTATGAGATCATATATACCTAGTGGCTCTTCTGATGAATCATAATCTCCTATGGAGACCCTGATCTTATACTCGGGGAAAACCTCGTTGAATTCCTCAAATTTCTCATATGCAAGTGCTCTAAGCGGTACTAGATATAGAACCTTCCCTCCCTTACCTAGCTCCTCATTTATTACGAATTCAGCTGCTAGTGTCTTTCCTGATGCCGTCGGAGCTGCTAAAACGAAATTTCCTTTTTCTATAAGTCCCTCTTCCACTATTCTCTTTTGGGTAGGGTAGAGATCACTTATCCCTACTCTACGAAGCAGCTCTTCTATACCCATTCCTCTTCATCCTATGGGTTTCAACTTACCTGGTTCGGGCTGATATATAGTCCCTTCCTTCAATAGATCACTTATGATCTTTTCTAAGACGAATTCCTTTCCGACGAGATTGAGTTTTTCTGCGAGAACCCTTATAACGACATCCCTATCAACAGTGTTGTCCTCACTTTCTCTTGCCATGTCCCTTATTGCCTTAAGAACGATTTCTCTTCTCTTATACTCTGGGAATGAGGCTCCGGTCATGAGTCCCGTGATATCTATAGTTCCTGTGGCGACGTCATAACCAACTTTCTCTAACATCATCTTCATTAACATTATAGCCCTCTCTGCATCTTCTCTTGTGACCTCCTTCCTCAGGTGCATTCTTGCTCGTGCTTCACTCAACCTAATCAGGGCTTCAAGTTGTCTAGGTGTTATAGCAATTGTTTCAAAGCTCATTTCAGGTATTTCGCTTACCTCTCTTACACTCGCCTTTCTCATCTCTACATAGAATTGTTTAATTCTATTAGCTGCCTCTTCAGTCAGAACAGGGTTTATATTCTGTCTAGCGTAAGCTATGTACTTCTTTAGTAGTGAAGGGTCTATTGGTGGCTTAGCTTCGGGATTTATCCCCATTCTAGTGGATAGCACATGGTCTGCCACCAGAGCATCCTTCTCTGGCGAGGGCTCATCCCTCATTATAAACACGAGATCAAACCTAGATAGTACGGTTGGTGGGAGGTTTATATTATCGACAACAGATACATACTCATCATATCTTCCCTTCTTCGGATTAGCAGCTGCAATTATCGTAGTTCTTGCATTCAGAGTAGCTACTATCCCTGCCTTGGCTATAGATATGGTCTGCTGCTCCATGGCCTCATGGATAGATCTCCTATCGTCTTCATTCATTTTATCGAACTCATCAATACATGCGGTCCCTCTATCCGCCAATACTAATGCTCCCGCCTCGAGGGTCCAACCACCAGTGGCAGAATCCCTAACCACAGCCGCAGTTAGGCCTGCAGCAGTGGATCCCTTCCCAGTAGTATATAGACCTCTAGGAGATATCTGGGCCGTGTATTTGAGTAGCTGACTATTATGTATAACCATGCCAGATGCAACGAAGTTATGAGACCCAGGTACTTCCAAGTCATAGACCCATAGGTCCCTCCTCATTCTAGAAACGCTTGTGACTCTGTCCCATACAATGTATGGAGAGGAGGCTACAAGTAAATTCATTATAGAATCCCTAAGCCTGTCACTAGATACATCCGAAAGCTCACGCCTTATCATATTTAGAAAACGCACTACTTCGGATCTTGATAAACCATGCCCCTCACCTTCGAGTGTTTCTATACCATTAAGGTCCGAATTCACATTTTCGGGAGCTATACCCAAATCCTTCAATATGTCAATGAGGAGGTCCTTAATATTCGGAATTAATGTGTTTTCTATTGTTTCTAAGCCTAGGATTCCTTCCCTGCATTTATTGAAAGATATTCTCCAAGAACTTCCCTCTTTAGAGAGGTTAGGTACAAGCCCAACCCTTGCAGCGATCAAAGAAATTTCGAGGGATATTCTCTCTGGTAAAGCAGGGAGATATAGCCTCTCTTTGGTCTCCTTCGCATGGAGCATGATACCTTTAATGAAGAAGAAAGCAGCATCCCTACTTCCATATAGTATCCAATGAGGAATTTGTCTCTTTGGTATTGGACTCCCCAATAGCCTTAGTATCTCACACGATGCCTTCCTCTTAGGTTGTATATTTACTTCTAACCTATCAGGTAACACAGAGAACTGTACATCTATGATATTTCGTAGCTGATGGGCGATCCGAGTTATGTCCCTTATAACCTCTGGCCTCAACCTAAGCTGGAACTTGTCTCCTACAAAGTCACTGGGCAGGAGCAGTCCATAGAGATAGGATAGGATCCTCATATAATGGCCTACTTCGGCTGTGTCGGCTTCATAAGTTCCGATCGTGGCAACGTAATCTCCCTCACTTAACTCCTTAGCGATCTTAAATGTAAGTCTACCGCTTCTGTCTAAAACTAGAAACGGGTGAGTCTCTGTTACATTTATAGAGAAGCCTCTACCGGTTTTTATCCTATATAAATAACCACTATACCTCCTTTTTGCAATAGCTGTGGCATCATACCACTTAAGTATTCCTTCTCTCCCTAATGAGAGGATCTTCACATCAGACAATCTAATTAGGACACCATCTTCCAACGGTAAGCATCTATGTCCATTAGCTAGCTGGCATATCCTGACGACTCCCTTGTTTGATATAAGCAAGGAGTCTTCCGTTATACATTTGGCTACGCCCGGATCTCCCACCATAAGTATATTTATCTCCCCCCTCACCTTAGTCCCATCGGCTAGGACCTTAGAGGTACCGCCAAAGAGAGCATAGGCTATAGCTCTCTTGACCTCATCCCATCCATAAATCGAAGGCGCTATAGATCTAACTATGAGATCCTCTAGATCTTCTCTGGATGCTAACTTCCATATATCCTCTTCATCCTCGGGTGTGATCTCTAGCTTCTCATAAATCCTGTTTGGTACCTCTATATGTACTACCTCTAAATATCTCCTGTAAATAGGACCTTCTGGCTTTCTTTCCTCTCTTCTAGCCGGTTTTATCCTTATTATACCGACCACTTTAACTCTATCACCTGGCTTGGCCTCATCAACGAGATCATCAAGTAGGATTCCATCTATGTGCTCCGGCATCATTCCGGGTGGGAGATCCTCCGGCCTTTCCTGTATCCTAATGGATCTCCATCTCACAAACTCACTCAGTTCATGGTTAAACCTCATGGGGGCACCACATATTGGGCACCTCTCCGGAGGTCTAAGCTTGCCCCCAATTACCTCGACAGTTACTATCTCTCCACAATCCACATTAGAGCAAATATAGATGGCCTTCTCAAGTTTATCATATATATCGGATACTCTAGTTATTATCCCTTCGATCTCTACAAGCCTACCTATCGAGAACTTGGTCACATCTCTGAGGGATGTCTTAGTTGGAATATTGTAAAACCTTACATGAAAGTCTCCCTCGCTATATATTCTGAATTTATCCTCCCTGATAAGATCTCCAAGGAGCTCATTCACAAGGTCTTTAAGTGCCCTAGAGGCAGCGTCTATGTGGAGTGCAGGGTGAATTATCACATCCTCTGCTATGGCCCTCGTCTTTTCATTAAAATTATAAAGATGAGTCCAGTCTATACTTAGAGATTTTTTCTGATCTTCTATCATTGAAGCTAATGATTTTCTATATCTTGGATCTCCCGAATCATCCTCATAAAACTGGATGAACTCCCTATAACTCTCCACAAGCTCATCAAATGATAAGGTTAGGCTCTTTTCCGCCATTACTCACCCTCTTTTAACTCCAGAAATGCCTCTACCCACCTGCCAATATACTTCCTCAGTGTATTATATAGTACTAACTCCTCGGGCAATAAATTCTTAGGAGCTCCCCTCGAAGAATCTAACCTTATAGAGGCCTTTAAATACATTAATATCTTCCCAATCCTCCTATTGACTAGATCAATAGCGTCCCTCTTAACCAAAGAATCATCAGATGATTTTAGGAGCTCCCTTATCAAGGAATAAGTATAGGGAGGAAGTTTGGTCAGCGTAACCGACATTTTTTCTTTGTATAGATACTCACTTACTTTCTTAGGACTTATCTCCTCTACTTCCACTTTTCCTTCTTCTTGTAAAATATCGGCTATCCACTTAGGTATCTCAGTCTCTACTCCCTTGAAGATCTTAATCCCTAGCTTATCTAGCGATAAGTCCTCCTTAGGAATGACCCTAACTGGATAGAGCTTTGAGAGAATGTATGAGGTTCTCTTAGATATCACCGGGGGACACCCTAGGTATTGGGGAAAGCATGTTAAATAAGTGCGACCAAGATGTCATGTGATGCTAAGAAAAGGTTCTCCTGTGAGAAGAGTGGCCATAATATACAATGAAGGTAGTGAAAGAACAATTAAACTCTATAAGAAACTAAGTAAAGAGATCTCCTCAATTGGAATTGAGATAGTAAATCTAAACTCTGCACCCGATATCTTAATTGTAATTGGAGGAGATGGTACGCTTCTCAGGGCCTTCCATCAAGTATCGGGCGAAATCCCTATATTAGGCGTAAAGGATGGGACGTACGGAACCCTACTCGAGGTAGATCCGGATAAAATAAAGTATGTCCCAAATATGCTGAAAGAGGGAACCTACTGGCTGGAGGAGGCTGGAGCCATAGAGGTGATAGGGCGAACAAGGCTCATAGCTCTGAATGAATTCCTCATAAGAAGCGGTAAACTTGGAAAATCTTCACGACTGGGAGTTGCTATTGACGGGGTACCTATCAGCGAGTGCATATGTGATGGACTTATAGTATCAACTCCCATGGGTTCTCTTGCTTACTCCCTCGCATCGGGCGGACCTTTAGTAGATCCTAGAGTAGATGTAATGGTGATTTCATATGTAGCTGCTTGGCCGCCCAGCTTAACTCCTTCAGTGAATACATTTGTAGTCCCTAGCGACTCTGAAATAGAGATATGGTCCTCTACAAAAACAATGTATGTAATTGCAGACGGCCTTTCTCCTATGAGGGTCTTAGCACCGGTTAAGGTAACCTCTTCTAAGACAAGAAAAGCCATTTTTGTTAGGATCTCTTCAAATCCAGTAGACTTCTACAGAAGGATCGTTAGGAGAATGGTACCTAGAAGGCTCACTGGAATAATGGACTACGTAGATACGGGTACAACACTTCGAAAATAACCTTTAAATTTCTAGATATAATCTAAACTGGGGGCGGGGGTGGCCGAGCCAGGTCAAAGGCGGCGGACTCAAGATCCGCTCCCTCAGGGGTGCGTGGGTTCAAATCCCACCCCCCGCACTACCATTTAATCACATACCTTGCCGTTCTTTGAGGATCTCCCTCAATATGGGATTGAGTTCTACTATCTTAGTCTTGCCTGAAGAGGTCCTTCTTATCACTCCTAAGGAATCTAGCCTCTTAAGTATCCTAGACACCTTACTCTTAGAGAATCCGGTAATCTCGGGTAGATCTTTCTGCTCTACCCTTCCCCCGCTATCCGCCAATATTTTAACAATATTGCTCTCATCTCTATCTAGCCTTTCCAAGACATCTTTATACTCTTGTATTTCCTCTTCGCTTAACTCCTCAACTTCTTGTGCAGGGGGCGACCATGATTCCTTACTTATCGCCTTTTTCGATAAAAATCTCCGTGAGATCAGTAGAGTCGAAACTCCTGTGACAATATTGGATAATAACAATATTATAGCGAACTCCACCAAGGGGAAACTACTTTCCTTGCTAGCGGGCTGACTAGTCTGGTTCGCTTCTTCTGGTGGCTTAATAACTGTTCTTACCTCCTCTGTTACTCTAAATTCCATGGAAAACTCCCATCCTAGTCCTATAGGGTTTCCAAAAGGCTCCCAGACTGCAACTAACCTCTCTGAGAGTGGGTCCATCTGAAGGGATACATTTGGACCCTTTATTTTGGAGACACTGGCACCGACCGGTAATAGCACTCTAATAGTCGAGAGATTAGGGTCAACTGTTAGATTAGGCATGTATAACCTATAAACAAATCTATACTTATCGCTTCCTACCTTGGCTAACATGGTATCTGGCTTAACAGTGAAGACAAATGAGAACTCAGTTGTCTCTCCCGGCTCTATTGGTTTCAAGAACCTAACTACAAGTAGATCACTAAAAGATTCATTTTGAATCTTTTCTAGAGAGATATTACCTGAGAAACTACTATAGTCCTTCACACCGATGTGTTGGACGGTCCTAGCTCTTCCAATAGGAACTATTGGAAAGCATATAGCTTCTATACTTTTGTTAGAATCGCTTGAGACATGAACCTGAACTATCATCATCACCTTAGCGGTTGAATTCTCGTATAACTCGACTTGAACATTTAGCCTACTGAAACTTGCGTCGGACCCTAGCGATCCGTAGGAAGGTAGTAAGGTCATTGCAAGTATAGAAACCATCAAGGTTATTGCCAGCCCTGTAGCGCTGAACTTCATTACCGTTTCACCTAAATCGGCATTACAATTATGATCGATAAACAACATTATTAAAGTATACCGGCTCTAGTCGATAGGAGGACCTCTCTTGAAGGCAGAACGCCTCGTATATAACACTATCTCTTGGATAGAAAAGCTCAATGCATTTGCAACTTCTCCAGACGTTGAAGTGGTGGTCGAAGGTCCTAGAGATGTCAATTCTCTACAAGATTTAGGGGTTAAAGCTAACTTTTGTTTTGCTATTGACCTCATTAAGGATCTTAAGGAGGTTGGGGAGAGGAGAGTATACGGAAAAACATTTATAATTCTAACCGACTTCGACAGAGAAGGAATTCAGCTCTATAAGAAACTCAAATCTGAAGTAACAAAATTAGGTGGCAGGGTGGAGGAGCTACCCAGAAGAGAATACAAGAAATTCGGATTTCCACCCATGATAGAGGAACTATCGAGCTTTGTAAGGGGAAGGGTGGGGTGTTGGGATCAAATAATAGCCGATTGAATATAAGACTCGAGGTAAGGGCTGAAATTTACCCTACGGAGGATGTTAGGAAAGTACTTCGGGCTATAAACACGATAATTCCTTTCGATGAAGAGAGAGACGATGTTGAGATAGTAGGAGATGATGTAAAGACAGTGACTGTAAGGAAAGAAGGGCATGAGGCACTCATAAAACTTAGATCATCTTTTAGGAGTAACAGAATTTTAGATACTGCTAGAAGTCTACTATTATCCAAGAGCGGCAGGTTAAGGCCATTGAAGTTTCATAAACAGGCGGCATATAGTGGGAAAGTAAGGCTCTGTGACGAGGACGATATATCTCCCTTAGGGGTAATAATTCTGAGGATAGAATATGGTGGAGATCCATTAATACTCGCTAACTGGCTTAGTCCTCAAACCGAGAAGGGTAGGATAGTAAAAGAGGCATCAACGCACGAACTTCTCTATGGCTCCCATGAGGGGATCTCATAGGTCTATCGTTAAGAAGTCCCTCGCTACTATCACCTCTCCATCGAAGACACTTTGTGCCTCTTCTCTGAATCTTTCCATGTCTTCACTCCGATATCTTGCGCTGAAGTGCGTTAGTGCCAGTCTCTTGACACCAGCAGCCTTAGCAACGTTAGCTGCCTCTAACGCAGTGCTATGACCTGTAGCGACAGCTCTCTCTTTGAGGTCATGGAGATACGTTGCCTCATGTATTAACAAATCAGCGCCCTTAGCTGCCTGAATAACCTCATCAGTAGGTCTGGTGTCAGAGGAGTACACTACTACAGCTCCTTTTCTAGGAGGACCCATTACATCTTGGGGTCTAACTATCCTCCCGCTTGGAAGCTTAACCGAGAATCCCTTTTGAAGTACCCCCCTAAGTACAGGAGGAACTCCTAATTCATCGGCCTTAACCGGATCAAAACGACCTGGTCTATCTTTCTCATTTATTTTGACACCGTACGTCTCAAACCCAGCATGTTCAACGGGAAAGAACTCTAAGTAGAATTTTCCAAATTCCATAGGTACGCCCTCTATAATCTCTTCAAATACTACGCGAAAATTCGGTTTAGAGTAAGTAACCCTCTCAATATGTTCTAGGAGGGGATCGAGGTCCCTAGGTCCAATTATCTTAAGCTCAGAACCCTTTCTCAGAATGCTTAGAGACTGTATGAGAGCTGGAAGTCCGAAGAAGTGATCTCCGTGAAGGTGAGTTATAACTACTTTGTTAATCCTCATCAAGCTCTCCTTAGACCTAATGATCTGTCTTTGCGTACCTTCTCCACAATCCAGCAGTAAAGAATCTCCAGACGTCTTTACTAATATAGAGGGAAGTCCTCTCTCATTGGTAGGAACAGCAGAACTAGTGCCTAAGAACTTTATTCGCATCGTCACCAACCCTTGCGACCCATATCCTTCTTATAAGAGACCTATGCTCTCTAATATCAAAGTACTGTACAGGGATAAGTCCAGCTTCTACGAAGTCATCTTCAGTTAAATAATCAGAGGGAACTGCCATCACTAACCAGCCTCCTTCTCTCAGGTACTTGGGAACCTTCCTTATGAACCCCTTAGATAACTCTCTGGGAGTGGTTCCTACGGCCTGGCTCATCCTTCCATATGGTGGGTCAGTAACTATCCTATCTACCTTAGTAGGAAGATCTAGATGAAGAGCATCCCCCCTTGTTATATAGTAATTCTCAATGAATCCGTAGGAAATAAGGTTATTCTTAGCTTCTACTACCATCTTATCACTTATGTCGAAACCCAGTAGTCTTCCTCCAACAGACAATATTTCTAAGGCTATACCGCCAACTCCAACGAAAGGATCTAGAACCAGGTCTCCAGGCCTTATCCTAGCTAGGTTTACCATGGCTCTTGCTAATGTAGGCCTCATGGAGGCAGGATGGACGAATGGTCTAGCAGCAACCTCTTTCACTTTGAATAAAGTCCTATCAACAACCCCTTCCCTCTTATAGATTATGAGAAGATCTGATGTAATAAGGCAGATTATCTCCTCCTTAGGATTGCCCAGATCTACCTTTGCACCTTTATTGGAGTTCAGGACCCACTCCCCTATCTTCCTCTCTATGTATGTTGTTCGAAGTTCTCTACAGCTTCCCCGTATTCTTATAGCGGTAGCTCTGAACTTACTGGTAATGTAAGGTGGTTCTAGCTCATCTAAGGCATTTGGAAATTCACTAGGCTTTATCACACCTATTAACCTACCGAAAGATCTAGTGAAGGCTAGTCTCTCCCTGAAAATTCTATAAAGTCTTTCTGACGCATTCATCTCTATGACACAAGCTGAATCCACTTTAAGGAGAGTGTTATGTTTGATACCAAATGCTTCTAAGACAGCAACTACCTCATGGTAGGGTAAAGAGGGGTGCTCTCCTGAGAGTAAGAAAGCGATCCTCACCCCCTGTCCCCTCCTTCTGTTAAAATGCTTATTATTTTCTTCTTAAGCTGGGCAATACCTAAGCCCTTATCAGCAGATATTTCGATGAGTCCAATGTTTTTGAGCATAGCATACTCTCTTATCTTCAGAAAACCTTCTGGGAACTCCCTCTCAAGGTCTAACTTATTGATAACAGCAATGATATCCGGAGAAAACTGTTCTATTAAGTCCTCGTAAAGCGATATCTGATCGCCTAAAGGATACCCGCAAGTCTCGCTGGGATCGAATAAGTAGACCACAATGCCGCCTAAATGCCTAAGTGCTACAATGGCCTGTAGCTCAATTCTATTTCTCTTAGAGAGTGGCCTGTCTAGCAAGCCTGGTGTATCAATGAATTGTATCTTTCCCACAGACTCTAGTTCAGAATGTCCTATAATTAACCCCCTCGTTGTGAAGGGATAAGGAGCGATCTCAGGGGTCTTTGTTGAGAGTCTAGACAGAAGCGTGCTCTTACCAGTATTAGGCATACCTGCTATGATAACCGTAGGTACCGTGAGATCTATATCCGGCAACTTCCTTAACTTGGGTATATTTACCCTCAGGAAATCTATCTCCTTACTTATCCTCTTCAGAACTGATGAGATTCTACCACTGGCCTCTTTCCTAAGCTGAGCCATCTTATCCGGATCCTCTGTCCTCCTTATCTTAGCTATGTAGTACCTTGCTATCCTTTTGCAAATCTTAGAAGCCCATTGTAAGGCACCAAGAGCATGCCTGATATCATCTATGCCTACTACGACATCTAAAAGCTCTCTATAGAAGGGATCCAACCTATCTATGTTGGGAAAGGACTTAACAGCCTTCTCTAACCTACTGGTAATATTATCTGCTATCGTCTGTATCCTTGCAATCTCTCTGCTTCTATACAGTAGCAAGGGGTCCCTATATAGCTTAACGGACTTTATTTTCCCGAACGCTCTTCTAAAAGCTATATCTAATAACTCGTCCACGCTTAGTGGGACGTTAGCCTTCTCGAATGGATTAGGCAAGCTAATCATCTCAACTTAGGAAGAATATCAAGACATTATATACTAGCATTAGCGCGAAGGGGGCTGATATCGCCCAGGTTATTTTTTTGGCCAGAGTCTCGTTACCTAAATACCTAGTAAGGATCTCTGATATCACTAGCCCTCCATCTAATGGGAATATTGGTAAAGAGTTTAAGGCAGCAATGCCAATACTGAATATCAATGTGAACATGATGGTCTTAACTAAGGAAATCGATACGGAAGATGGCATTGGAATTATGGATTCGTAATAAGGAAATGTAGATAATCTCACGCCTAACCATGCATATTCAGGGTCATCCGGTCTTGATCCTAGCTTAACTATGAATGATCCTTTGTCAGTAACCACAGTAATCTCTTGCCCTGGCCTAAATCTGCCTAATGCCTCTATTAAAGTCTGTATATCTCTTACTCTAACGCCACCGATCTCCTTTATTACCACACCCGGTGAAAGTATCCCGTAAGAAGGCCCTCCTTCAATAACACCTTCCACGTAGACGCCGTTAGGCGATCTTAGGAATCCGGGGAAAATAGAGAAAGCAATTAATAATACAAGCAACGATGTCAGTAGGTTCATCATTATGCCAGAGGAGTATATCCCCAGTCTCTTAAGAGAAGCTAACTTTTTCATTTGCTCCTCATCGGGTTCAACGAAAGCCCCTATCAGAATAAACAAAATGAAGAGAGAGATCTTTTTCACCGGTACCTTAGAATAAACACTAGCCGCAGCATGTCCAAATTCATGCGTAGAGAGTGCAATGAATATAGCTAGCAATATGGGTATACTGAATTCTACGGTCAGCCCAGGAACTACAACGACTATAGATGGGGTTTTGGGTCCCAATAAGGTCTTCAAGGTAGTGTCAATGAGCCACAGTGCAGAAACCACCGATAGACCTAGCAAAGACAGTATTCCAACCTTCATCAGCGGGCCAACAACCTTGGATAGGCCCACTAAGATTCTATTGAACTTATCTGGTGACGAAGTCAGCTCTAAATAAAATAATCCCAATTTAATACTCTTAAACCTCAATATCCGCTGGAGAAGCGTTCCTATTACGTAAATAGCGAGCCAAAATATAAGGAGATTGGTTAGAAAGTCGGAAAACACCATGTAAGCAACCTCACACTAAGATGGTAGAAGGAGACCAACGAGTAAACGGGCAACATCATACACAGAGCTAAGGATCACGTACTCGTCAGCAGAGTGATGGTTTCCTCCAATGGGGCCTAATATAATGGGTTTAATGCCGCCCAGCTTGTAGAGATAGTTGGCATCGGAGACCGTTCTATATAGATCTACCTCTAATTTCCTCCCTAGTACCCTCTCTGAGGTCTTCTGTACTTTATCTACGAACCCATCATCCTCTGGTATTTCATAAGGCTCCATGAATGGCGTGGGTCTCTTCATCAAGGAGACATTTATTTTAGCCTTTAACTCAGGTGTTTTCCTAAGATGACTCATGAATTTCTTCCTAATAACACCCGGATCATTTCCAGGGGGGTAATGCCTATCTATCCTGACCACACATCTATCGGGATGGGCTAATATTAACTCTGGCGACTTTATACTTAAGGGAGCCACACTCCCACCAATACCATCAACCCTTGGGAGATCTACAGCCCATAATATGATCTTAGCTGCCTCAATTACTGCATTTACACCAGCCTCTTCCGTTCCAGGAGCGGCCAATCCCTTTATATTGACATCAAAGACGAATCTGCCATAAGCACCCCTCATTATCTTCATGTTAGTTGGTCCCGCGACAATGGCCTCACTCACCTTAGGGAGGATACCACTTCTCAAGAGTTCATACGTCCCTCTACTGAACCCCTCTTCATCACATACTGCGGCTAAGATAAGTCCTCTACTGTCTTTTGTTTGAGAGGAAACTATAAATGCCTCGAGCATTGCAGCCAACATACCTTTATCATCAAAAGTCCCTAAACCATATAATTTATCACCCTCAAGCTCTCCCCATGGATTTCTGGTCCAATTTGAATACATCTCAAAGGTATCGGTGTGAGCTAGGAGAAGCAGGTTATCCTCGCTTTTCACGTTTAAAAAAGCCACTACATTTCCAGCACAGTCTTTGACCGGCTGATGGGTTACTTTATCTGCATATCTAGCAAGTAGATCTGTGATATAGTAGACAGCCTCTCCTTCCCTTCCCCTAAAGCTCTTTATTCCAACGAGATCTATCAATAGATTTTTAACTCTTTCTTCATTTATATCCATTGCCACCTTCCCCCTCAAGAAGCTTTTAGGGGGATATAGAGACTCCTTGCTCCTGTCTTCGTAATAATTAATAAGTCAATACCATCTCCAGAAAGAGCATCTCTCGATATAGCTTCTCTCATCGCTTTTTCAGCCAGATCAAGAGCGCCTTCTTCATCTAAATCATCCTTATAATTCCTCTCTAATATACCAGTAGCTATCTGAGCTCCGGTCCCTACCGCGACATACTTCTCTTCTAAGAGCCCTCCAGCCGGATCTAGAACCAACAATCTGGGCTTATCCTCCTCTAACCCACCAACAATCAGTTCAGCATAGTAAATCCCTCTAAATCTTCCTTGATACAGGAGGAGAGATAAAAGCTTGGCGACGTTAGTAGGTGTAGCCTTTTTATCAAGATCTAACTCATACATGCTTAAGTTGAATCTAACTACGTCTACTAGCTCTTGAAAGTCACCAGGTAATCCTGCTGTCGAAATACCAACTTGATCATTGATAAGAAAGACCTTCCTTGCAGATTTACTCAATATGAATGTGCCATAGGAGACTCTCCTATCAGCAGCGAGCACTACTCCATCCTTAAACTTTAGACCTAAGGCTGTCGCCAGTACCAAGCCATGACACCTCTCTATTATAGATAGAGCCCCGGGCGGGATTCGAACCCGCGACCTCCGCCTTACCAAGGCGGCGCTCTAACCGAGCTGAGCTACCGGGGCCCAGTCTAGTTTATCGACGTAACTCCTTAATAAATACTATTTGGTCCTAGCTGACTTCGCTATCAGCAGGAGACCTAGCCCTATTATAAGCATTATTGCTAAGTAGGGTATTAGTGTAAACATCCCCCACTCTTTCCTGATCTCTACCCTTATCACCGTTTCACTAGAAAAATAGCCAGCATAACTGGAGGAAAGGGAGGAAATGTATATACTAAGACCATCATCATCTGAGTACCACTTAAAGTACATGGCTGGTAGATCAGATTCCACATGTGGTCTAAGATTCCTTTCCGCACTTATTCTGACGAATATTGTTGGAACCGTAGCTTTAGGCCTAATCTCATAAACTCCTTCCCCACTTCCATAGATTTCATAGGGTATCTGTCTTCTATTCCCCAGAGAGAGGGTCGGATCACCGAGAAGTATCTCGTAGGCAGCTTCGAGATTTGTTATACCCTTCTCACCAAACTCCCTTATATGAAAGTTATTAATCGTTCTTACTATCTCCCCTAACGAATATCCGCTTAGGAGCATTAGGACTATGAGATCCGGATATGATGTTCCAGCTTCAGATCCTATACTGAATTCAGCTTTGGTAGAGCCGATATAAGCGGCAGCCCCGGCATCTAATAAGCTATAGGCAATAGCCCCCTTCGGTGAGGCCATATCAGCGAACCTTAGGGTATCACAAGATAGTGTTAACACTATGGGTGAGTTCATCCTGATTTCCGAGATTAGCGATTCCGTAATTATCACATATCCATCTGTCTTTAAAGCCATTACATAGGGATTGCCATGTAAATTGAGATAGAGAATCCCACTAGCGTTTTGAAGGATATTTTTGGCTTCTGCATAAGACAGGTTACTGTATTGAATATCAGGGTGCACAATTTTAGGATCGAGCCCGAAGAGCAAGGATATAGCCTCAATTTTTCTCGCTAGGGGAACATCTCCTTGGAGCGTAATACCTCTAAGACGAGTAGGGAATCTGTCAGAGAGAATCTCGGACATTAGCACAAGAAGATAACCGGTATCTATGCTTAGGCCTGTTATAACTCCCAATGAAGCGTCTAAATAGGGGTCGCTGTCCAGAGATGTTAATATCCTTATTAGCTCCCTGTATCTCTCACTGTTACTGCTATAGATGGGCTTAGTTACCATTATGACGTAGTCTACATCCTTTAACAATGAAAGAACCTCTATATGGTCTATTAAATTCATGTCTATGATCTTAGCACCTTTGAGTAGGGAAATGTAGGCCGCTAGCAATGAATAATCGTAACCATCTTCTCCATAGAATACCACTGCGACATCTGACTTCCTATCTAGGGCTGCGGCCATAGCCTTATCTAACTTTTGGCTGAGAAATTCCCTGATGGCCTCCTTATCTGTTAGATAACGTATATCTCGTGTGATATTTGCATAAATTACTAAGTAGGCTAGGAGTCCCGGGGATATTTCCTTAAACACATTAGGCCGTTGTGTTTCGAGGAGGGTGTACTCAACTCCAATATGCTTTAGCCTGTCTAAGGTTATGTTTATGTCTTTAGTAACAACCACCCTATAACTCTGATTTAAGAATGCTATATAGGGAGCCGCTTCGTAGAAACTATCAAAGACGAGAACTAACCTTGACCTAGGTGCAGCATCAGCTAGTGGAAAGCAACTTGCTAGGAGCAGAATAACTATCAAAAAGGAAAAGTAGAGCTTCAATCCTTTCCCTCGCACAGAGACTTGAATATTATCATGTAGTTTAGATTCCTAAACCCATAGTCATTGATAACCTTCTCTATGTCGTTAGAAATTAGGCATGGACTCGTGCAGACTGGGGTTCTCTTCACAGAATAAGCTATATACATCCACTCTAATTCTCCATCTAGCAAATGCGAGACCTTCGAGAGTCTTCTCTTGGAGGATAATATGGATCTTATGAACGCTATTGTTAAGTCAGAAGCCAACTCGAGGGACTTCTCCGTAGTAAAGCCATACTCTTTCGCTAGTTCTTTGACCAAGAGGGATATCTGATGTTCAAGTTCCTTCTTCAATATCGTCCACCTTTATATCTTGGTGGTGCGGCCGCCGGGATTTGAACCCGGGTCTCCGGCTTGGAGGGCCGGCATCCTGTCCAGGCTAGACTACGGCCGCCATCCACAATATGGAGAGGGGATCTAAAAACTTTAGCTCTAGTGGTTAGGCTGCTAATCATTAAATATTTTTCCTTCAGTATGGTCGGTCAATGTAAGTATCAGTGAAATAAGTGGAGCTATGGAATCAAGCAGATTTGTCCATGATACTCCTTCGACAATTATTGTATTCAGGTAAGGGCTCACTATTAACTTGCTCATAAGTTTACCGTAACTTTTATAAGGGGCTACTTGCCTAGGATATTCGGCAATTTACTAAGGGGTGGTGGGGTATCTGATTAAAGAGAAGTCGAAGAAGAAAACATCCTCCTCCGAGACATCTGAACGTGAGGAGGAGTTTAAATGTCCACGCTGCGGAAGTACTAACATAGTTGAGGACCCGGAAACTGGGGATCTAGTTTGTCAAGACTGTGGTCTTATAATAGATTCGAGTGTTCTCAACTTCTCCAAGGATTGGAGAGCATTTGATTCAGAGGAATACATAGAGAGAGCGCATGCAGGCGCTCCCGTTACGCCTTTAAGGCCAGGTTTCGGTCTTGATACAGACATAACTCTCACGCGAGGGCTTAGCAAGAAATCAGTGAATCAGCTCAAGAGGACCCAAAAGCATGTAGCGGACTCAAAGGAGAAGACCGTAGAACCAGCCCTCAGAAAAATTAGAGATGCAGCTGAATCTCTAAACCTCCCACAAGAGACTGTTGAGGACGCAGCAACCCTATACAGAATGGCGGCGAGGGCCGGACTAGTCAAAGGTAGAAGCATGGATGCCATGGTTGCCGCTGTCATCTATGCTGCATGTAGGAGAACAGATGTACCAAGAACATTAGAGGAAGTCTCTAAGTACTTCTCCTTAGAGGAGAAAGAAGTAGGAAGGAGCTTTAGATTCTTATTTAGAAAACTTGGTATCCAAATTCCACCTCCTAAACCGGAGAACTTCGTGTATCTCATATGTTCCAAACTCAATTTACCAGAAGAAGTGGCTACTCAAGCGATAAGGATAATCAAGATAGCCAAGAAAAACGGAGCTACTATGGGAAGAGAGCCTGTTGGGGTAGCAGCTGCAGCAGTCTATATGGCTTGTCAAGAACTTGGAATACATAGGACCCAGAGGGAGCTGGCACAAGCAGCCAATGTGACTGAGGTCACGGTGAGGAATAGATATAAGGAACTTATACAGAAAGCTAGGAAGAAATGGCTGGAGGAACTTACTGAGGAAAAATTGAACGAGATCAAGAGGAGGATATCCGAGAAGCTGAAAGCGGCGACCCAAACTTCTCCCAGGGAGTAATTTTTTAAAACCTGATGAGGTTCGCTATGAAGTGGGAGAAACATGTACCAATGTCTTAGGTGCGGCTATGTATTTACTAAGGAGGAGATGGAGGAATACTTCAAGGACTTCAAATGTCCTAGATGCGGGTATAGAATCTTGAGGAAAGTCAGAAAAGAAGAACCTAAGGTTGTTAAGGCGATCTAAATTGCCAAATGAGGATGCTAATAAGTGGGCAGCTAGAGAACTACTGGTTTTAGCTACACTATTCCTGGTATTCTTCTTACTATTTAGAGTGGTCATCCCAGCCATAACGGGGGTAGAGTCGCCATTCACCGTAGTGACCTCTGGATCCATGAAACCTACATTTCAGGTCGGAGACCTCTTAATAGTAATCAAGGCCAATCCGTACGAGCTTAAGGTCGGAGATATAATAGTATTCAAGGTGCCTTGGTCTAGCTCCCTAATAGTTCATAGGATCGTAAGGGTGAGCTATACGGATAGTGGCCCAATATTTTACACGAAAGGTGATGCAAACCCAGTACCTGATCCGAGCTATAGGACTGCGAAAGATATCTATGGAAAGGTGATATTCAGAATACCCTACTTAGGATCCATATTAAATACATTTCAGAGCTTACCCGCTAAAGTAGCTATAGTTACTATAATAGCAGGGATCATGATTTTTGAGTACGTAAGGAGGCTTGGAGGAAAAAGCTCTCAGGATATCTTCCACAAAGGAGATAGCATCAATAATATCGATGATAATGCGGAATGAGTTATAATTGAAACAATTTTTAGCTTTTTCCTAAAAATATTGGTATGAGAGTTAGTCCTTTATTAGGTTGTCTAGGTGGATGCGGGAGGTATAGATATCATTATTGCTTTATATATAATCGATAGGTCTGATATAGCGCAATGGTGAAAAATATGTCATTCCATAGCAGTGAGGGCGACGAACGCACTGAAGAGATTTCCGAAGAAGGAAATATTGAAAAAATTCTAAACGAGCTCAGGGAACCTGAAATAACTATACAGAATGTAGTATCATCAGCAGACATTAGACAAAGGTTAAATCTTCAGGAAATAGCTAGAAAGATAAAGAAGTCCAGATATGACCCTGAAAAATTTCCCGGGCTAGTTCTAAAGTTAGATGAACCAAAAGCAGCCTTACTACTGTTTAGTAGTGGTAAATTCGTATGTACTGGGACTAAATCGGTAGAAGAGTCAGCTAGAGCTATCAATGCAGCTATAGAGGTGCTCAAAAAGCACGGGATAGATGTGAAGAAGAAGCCGCTAATAAAAGCGGAAAATATAGTAGCATCAGCAAAGCTTTTTGTTAAAGTAGACATAGAGAAACTAGCTTTGGAGTTGCCTAATACTTTGTATGAACCCGAGCAATTCCCAGGGCTGATATTTAGAATGAAGGATCCTGATGTAGTATTCCTAATATTTGCCTCTGGTAGTCTAGTATGTACAGGGGCTAAGAAAGAATCAGATGTAAGGAGGGCAGTGTATAAACTCAGGAGAATATTAGCTGAAGGAGATTATCTGGTGTTCGACTGAAGAGTCATTTGAATGATTGTAGCGCCCATCTTAAGCCTACTTTATTTTATAACATCTCAGACCTACTTGGGTGATCTTATGGTAAGGACTACTGTTTCCGTGATTAAAGCCGATATAGGTGGGCTTGCCGGCCATCACATAGTTCATCCACGTCTAAAGGAAGTTGCTATAGAAGAACTCTCAAATGCGAGAGATGCGCGACTTATAGAGGACTTCTACGTTACTGCTGTGGGAGATGATCTACAGTTAATAATGACTCACAGGAAAGGTGTAGAAAGCTCAGAGATACATGAACTTGCCTGGAATACATTTAAGAGGGCAACGAATGTGGCTAAAGAGCTTGGACTATACGGTGCGGGACAAGACCTACTAAAAGATGCTTTTTCTGGTAATCTGAAGGGGATGGGGCCTGGAGTGGCTGAGATGGAATTTGAAGAGAGGCCTTCTGATCCAATAGTCATATTCATGGCAGATAAAACTGAGCCAGGCGCTTTTAACCTTCCTATATTCAAGATATTTGCTGATCCCTTCAATACTGCTGGTCTTGTTATAGACCCACGACTTCACGACGGCTTCATCTTTGAGATAATGGATGTTTATGAAAGCAAGATAGTCGAGATGAATTCTCCTGAAGAGATGTATGATATACTATCCCTGATAGGAACTCCTGGAAGGTATGTCGTCAGGAGAGTTTTTAGGAAGTCTGATAGGGAAATTGCAGCTGTAGTTAGTACCACCAGGCTAAATCTAATAGCAGGAAAGTATGTTGGTAAGGATGATCCAGTAGCTATAGTTAGAGCTCAGAGCGGATTCCCTGCTCTCGGAGAGATCTTGGAACCTTACTCTCTTCCATTCTTAGTAGCTGGTTGGATGAGGGGATCCCATCATGGCCCACTGATGCCTGTCTCCGAAAAAGATGCTCGACCCACCAGATTCGATGGCCCGCCTAGGATCGTTGCACTGGGGTTCCAAGTTCAGGAGTCAAAACTAATAGGACCCAGTGACCTATTCTCAGATGTAGCATTTGATGAGACGAGAAGACTAGCCAACATAATAACAGATTATATGAGAAGACACGGTCCATTTATGCCCCATAGACTCGGACCTGAGGAAATGGAGTATACTACTTTACCAAAAGTCCTAGAAAAACTGAAAGACAGATTTAAAACCGAGTAAGGGGCTCGGCTAACTCTTTAATTTTTCTATAAGGGTCTGGGCTCTTGGCGACGGCAGAGGCTACAAGTATTCCATAACTTCCTAGTCTAATAGCTGCAGCTACATCCTCTCCACTCGTTATACCGGCTCCGCACAGTAAATCTACCTCTGGGTTAACGTCTATTACAGCCTTCAATGAACCTTCAATTACCTCTGGCTTTGCCTTAGATACCGAAATCCCTGTCCCTATTAGCTCTGGAGGTTCTATCGCTACGGCATTAGGACTTAGGGCTGCTGCCGCAGCCGATTCCTTAGGTGTTGGAGCACATACTATAGAGGAGAGATCTAACTCCTTCATTCTCCTTATAACGTCACTAATATGGTGTAGGCGAACCTGCCTCTCGGAGTGATTTATAATAGAACCATATGCATCGATCATCTTGACAAGTTCAGGAGGTATATAACCCGTATAAGCTCCCACATCCACTGGATCAACATGTTGCGCATATACCGGTATGTCTACCCGAGAGGACACGGACTTGAGATCGATGATGTTAGGAGCTATACCTATTAGTACCCCTGTTTCCCTCCACACCCTTTCAGCTTCTCTAGCTATTTCTAGGGCTCTCTCACCAAAGGATTCTTTATAGGATTTGAGGTTAATTAGGAGCTTTGGAGTCTCCTTCATACGGATTAATCGTGAGGTAAACTATTAATCAGTTTCGTACGACAATCTTCGATGAGAACCGACTACAGATGTCCCGCATGTATATTAAAGGTAGCTACGAAAGAGGCGCAAATGCTATTAAGCAGGGATAGAATGGTTTTCATTAAGAAGGTAATAAGCATACTTGATAAGGAGCTAGAAAAAGCAATTACCCCAGCACACATAGCAGCGCTAAGAGAGAGGGCACTTAAGGAGGTTTCAAGGAACCCAGATCCATATAAAAGCTTTAAAGGGAAACTTATGAAATTTGTCTCTGAAAACATAGCTCCTCTCATAGCTAAAGAACTAAATAACCTCCCAGAGGGCTATCATAAGTTTAGATGGCTTGTTCTAAACGCCTCGGCGATAAACGGTTATGAGATCCCCCTACACGGTAGTGATGATATAGCAGAGAGGTTCATGAAATCAATAAATAGAGGATTAGGTATAGATCACTCGGAGAGTGCCTTCGACCTGATAACTAAATTAGATTCGGGCGATATAATCTCATATATACTGGATAATGCCCACGAACTCCCAATAGATCTGCTTCTTATAAATTATCTGGAAGGATTGGGAAGAACTGTATACATTTTCGCAAGAAAAGATCCAGTAGCAGATGATGTAACATTAAAT
Organism: Thermoproteota archaeon; assembly: GCA_027491485.1. Lineage (GTDB taxonomy): Archaea > Korarchaeota > Korarchaeia > Korarchaeales > Korarchaeaceae > Korarchaeum. Next base: position 375,255 of record JAOZGR010000001.1, on the reverse strand, counting down.
GAGGTTAAAAACCACTATGAGAGCCCTTACATCTTCGGTCTGGAGTCTCCCTTGGGTGTAATGCCCGATATGGAAAGCGAGACTAACATGAACATACTTAAAGCCTCTAAACTAGTCATTGCAAAGGGAATGGCTAATTATGAGACATTAACGGAACTGAACCTCGGGACTCCTGTCTTACATTTACTTACAGTTAAGTGTGAAGCTGTGGCTGAGCATGTAGGAGTAGATGTAAGAAGTCCAATCGCATTACTAAGGAGGTGAACTTATGTACCTGACATTAGAAGAGGGAATTTACCTGGTTAGGCTTGCCAGATACTCTATCCAATCGTATCTATCTAATAACAAGCTTCCTAAAGTGAAACCCGCATATGAGAAGTTACTAAAACCTTCAGGTGCCTTTGTTACCCTAAAGAGATATGCAGACAATTCTCTTAGAGGATGTATTGGGTACCCAGAACCGATATTACCTCTCTACCAAGCGGTAATCAGGGCAGCTGTAGCTGCAGCCTTCGAAGATCCGAGGTTCCCACCTTTATCTCCAGAAGAATTGCCTGAGGTCCTAGTAGAGGTGTCTGTACTAACTCCTCCAGAGAGAATAGACACCAAAGTCAGTGACAGAAGGAAGCTCCCTGATATAGTTAAGATCGGTGAACATGGAATAATAGTAAGGAAGGGCCCTTATTCGGGCCTACTACTCCCTCAAGTGGCTGTAGAATACTCTTGGAACTCAATCGAATTTCTGAATCAGACTTGTTTGAAAGCCGGACTTTGGTATGACTGTTGGTTGGAATTAGATACAGAAATCTATGCATTCTCAGCAGAAATATTCACTGAGAAAAGTCCCGGGGGAGAGATCATCAGAGAAGAGATGGGGTAGAATGCTTAAGGCGTACATTTCTCCCTTAGGAATAGGGCTGGGACATGCGTCAAGGTGCGTATCCTTAGGTAGGAGACTGAAAGAGCGTGGTTTCGAGGTATACTTTTCAACGTATGGTGAAGCGATCAATTACGTGAAGGAGCACATGAATGAAGCAGAGATCGTTGAAGGCGGCGAGGAGATGATGTGGAGACAAGGCCCGGACGGTCAGCCTGATATAAGGGGCACATTAACGAGCATCTCGCAGCTCAAGAAATTTATCAACCATATTAACAGAGAGAAGGATAATATAGAAAGAATATCGCCTGATGTAGTGATATCCGACTCTAGAATTTCTACATTAATGGCATCTTACTATCTGGACTTTCCCACAGTCGTCGTCTTGAATCAACCAAAACTCCTCCTGGCTCCTCTCATAGACGGTTCGCTTAGTATATTCGGCAAGAGCCATGGATTATTAGAAGAGGACTACGGTCTTCTCTCAAAACTTATAGAGAAGATAGTAAACTCAGCGATAACAAGGCTATGGGCGCTTTCTCATGCATCATTAATAGCAGATTTTCCTCCTCCTGACACTATATCTAGGTTCCATACTAATGGCCTCCCGCAATCGCTTGCCTTGAGGACCGTGTTTACAGGACCACTAATAGAACCTAGATGTACGGATGGTCAGCTAGAGGATCTCGTACTGATACTAATATCGGGACCAGGAGCTGAGAGGAGATCACTCTGGAATAAGCTTTCAAAAGTCCTTGAGAAAATACCAGAGGATCTTAGGAAATTCCATTTTATAATCTCTCTGGGTGAAGTAGGGGAAGTGAGATCATACCAAATAAATGAGAACGTTACGGTATATAGTTGGTTACCAAACAAGTGGGATTTACTCTCCAAGGCGAGGTTAGTGGTATCCAGGGCTGGTCACACTACCATATCAGAGGCCCTAGTGTGCGGGAAACCCCTTCTCATGATCCCAGTCCCTGGGCAAACGGAGAAGTACGAGAATGCTAGAAATATACATAGGATGAAGTTAGGAGTGATGCTTGAGCAGGCTTATGTGGAAGAGAGGTTCTTTTCAACGCTCAGATACCTGCTGAATAATGAGACCATTTACAGAAGGGTTTCAGAGTTTAGAAATAGATACAGGGACTGGGATTTCTTGGATAGGGCTTTAGGTGTTATAATGAGTGTGATCTACTGAACTACAGACTTTACTAAGGCCCATCTCATGAGCTTTACCATCTTATCTATATCTTTGGAGCTAACTCCCTCAATTCTAAGGTTTTTCAATCTACCATCACTAGCCTCTTCAATGAAGTGTCTAGCTCCGTACTCCTCTATCTTCCGCAAAAGAAACGATCTTATGGGTCTCTCCCTAGCATCTATCAATACACCTTCACTCGGAAGGAACAAAATGGTACCTTCTCCTCTATCTATCCTAATAATGCCCAACAGAGTACCTTGATCGCTTAGTAACTCCCTTTCCTCAAGCCTTTGTGGGATTGCCTTTAACTGATCAGCTGTGACAAGGGTCTGTTCAAGGAGAACCTCATCTAGAACCTCCATCATTTTCCTGAGCTCTATCACCTCCTTCTCTAGTTTTCTTAACCTTTTCTTGAGGAAGTCTCTCAACATCAACAGTCTTTTTACACGATCACTCTTTTCTGACAATCCTACCTTCCTCCAATGATCTTCTATAAAGTTCCTTAAACTTATTTACCCCTACTCTATGTATTAGAGGACCTAGCTTAGGTCCTTCTGGTTGTCCTAATAGTATGAGATAAATGGCCTTAAAGAACTCTCTGACTGGGATATTAGAGGACCTGGCTGTATTGAAAGCGGTGTCTTGTATTACATCCTCGTCCATGTCCTCGGTGAGGGAGTGGACAAACCTATTTACCACCTCAAGAACATTGCTTGGTATTTCTATTCGGCCTATCTCTCTCCCAAAGTTATCTACGTAATTCCTGGCATAAAAGACATACCTTCTGAAGTTACCATCCATCATTAGTTCATTAGGGCCTACATCATAGTATCTAGAGATCAAATCCGCGGAAAGCCTCAATAATTCCTCGAATCTCATATCCTTAGGAAGCATCGATACCACACTAAGAACAGCGGAGTATCTGTAGGGCCAAGGCTTGGGAACTCCTTCCATGAGATACGTATACTCCATGAGTCTCTTTATGGTAATCCTGTCCCTTTCACTCTTTATCCGTTCCAATTCGTGATATCTCCGGATGTTCCTTTCAAGTTCATTTATATATAGAGGAGAGCTCTGGAGAGATATATTTCTAGTTCCGTGGTATCTTTTGAACATGAGCATTCTTAATGCCTCAGGAGGCGAAAAATCCATCCACATTTGGGGGGTTATGACGTTCCCCTTACTTTTGCTTATCTTACCTCCCGTGGAATCTAAAAACATCTCATACATCACCGTGAGAGGGGGCTCGTATCCAAGCACCTCTCGAGAGATTCTCGCATTAACCCTGAAGGAATCAGTGATATCCTTCCCATGAGGTTCAAACACTATACCAAGAGCAGCCCACCTAGCTGCAAATTCACCTTTCCAAGAGAGCTTACCATCTCCTCTAATGTAAGATGCCTCGCCTACATGCCCACAACCTTTTATACCCTTAAACTCCTGATCACAAGCATAAATTACCTTTTTCTCATCAGGAAGTACCTCTATTACACGTGTAGTATAGATTCTTCCACATTTTTCACACATTGGCCAATAATGGACCCAGCCCTCTGGCTTGCCGGATCCAACTTCCTCTCTAATTATTTTATCAACTCTACGATGCTCTTCAACTAGCTTAGAGACTTGCTCATCCAATAAACCTGACCTGTAAGCCTCTGTGGCAGAGATAAACGTAAACTCGATACCTAGCTTCTCTAAAGCGTCGATGAGCATTGTACTCATATGTTCTCCATAGCTGGAATGACATCCCCACGGATCTGGGATCTCAGTTACAGGCATTCCCAAGTATCTAGAGTACTCCTCCGGAACGCCTGCAGGTACCTTCCTAAGACCATCTCTATCATCACTATAGGCAATTAATTCGCTCTTGTATCCTATTTCCTCAAGCCCTAACTTCACTCCATAAGCTCTTAATGAGTCACCGACAGATCCTATATGGGGAAATCCGCTGGCGCCTATACCTGATTCTACTCTCAATACATCTAGTTTCCTCCCCAGCCTCTCTTCTCTTTCAACTACATCGTGAGCTATCTTATCGAGCCAGAAGTAAAGCTTCTTCCTAGCACTCATGTTACTCGAAGCTAAGTAAAGTTAGAGAAATAAGAAATTTTTCCCTAAAAATTTAGAGGGGGTTTCTCCCCCCTCCGGGCTCACACCTGGGTGAGCTCTATTTCAATTACGCTTATGTCTCTTCTACTCCCATTTTCGTCTATGATCTCCTCTGTACCAGTCCTGAGGTCAGTGATCTTTATTTTACCGGGGAAGTACTTGAGCCTAGTTATCTCGGCTACATCAACGGCTCTGGATATTGACCTCCCTCTTGCTTTGAGAACGATCTTCTTCACACCCCGATTGATTTGGAGGGTCGTTGCCATGACATAATTTATAGCAGGCTTCTTCCCAACATAGACTATTCCCTCTTCGGCTACCATTGTACATCACCTCTGTAGGCCCGCCTCTTTCTCTGGGGAGCCTGGAGGGCGAGCTGTTATCCACTACACATTTGTCAATTAAAAAGGTTACTCTTCTCTGAGGAGCCTCCTAATGTCTATGAGAGATATCTTATCCCCCTCTCTCCTTTCAATCAGTACAGGGAGCCTTCCTCTCTTTAACTCAAGCTTAGCCAGCTCAACAGGGTCCGCCAACCCTTCAGGTATCTCATTCTCTTCTAAAAATAGAGGGGAGCCAGCAGCGATCTGCTGGGCCCTTACAGATATTATTCTGATGATCTCATACTTCGTTAAACGATTGGGACCCAGCAGATCGCTTTCGGAACTCAAGAATATCACTCCTCTCCCTTGCTTTTACCAGGTTCAAATTTCTTGCCGGCGGCTGCGATGATGTCATCGATCTTCAGTATCGTAGTGGCAAACTCAGCGGCTGATAGTATGGCCCTCCTGACGACTCTCTCTGGCTCTATTATGTCCTTCTCATACATATTTTCCACATCTCCGGTGTATATATTGAAGCCATATTCCTTCTTACCCTCGGCATGGGCCTTCTTGAGTTCAGATAGCTTGACTATCGGATCATGGCCCGCATTTTCTATCAACGTCTTTGGTATGGACTCAATAGCTTCGGCAAACTTCTCTACGACGTTCTGTTCTTTACCTCCAAGCTGTACTGCGTAATCTCTTAGCTTGAGCACTAAGTCTGTCCACACGGCTCCGGCGCCAACAACTATTCTAGCATCTTCTATTACATTCCTAACTACGCTTAAGGCATCATGTAGGTTCCTCTCAGCTTCGTCTATTACCTGCTTCTCTCCTCCCCTTATTAGTATGCTCACAGCTCTTGGATCCTTGCACCCTTCAACAAACACCATCTTATCTTCTCCTACTCGTCTCTCCTCTACTAAATCAGCGTAACCAAGATCCTTCTCTGCGATCTCCTTTACGTTCACTACTATTTTTGCGCCAGTAGCTTTGGCGAGCTTCTCCATATCGGACTTTCTTACCCTTCTAACAGCCAGTATACCATGTTTCGCTAGGAAGTGCTGAGCAACATCGTCTATACCCTTCTGGCAGAACACCACATTTGCTCCAGCCTCAGCTATTTTCTCTACAAACTCAGCTAGCATCTGCTTCTCCTGATCTAAGAATTCTTTTACCTGTGCAGGCGATGTTACTCTAATCTTTGAAGATAGCTCAGGTTTCTTTACCTCTAACGCACTCTCTATAAGAGCTATCTTAGCGTTCTCAATCCTTCTAGGCATTCTTGGGTGTACTACTTCTTTGTCTATGACTATGCCCTTTATCAGCTTGGTATCGAAGAGGGACCCTCCTTCTTTCTTCTCTAACTTTATGTTATCTAGGTCAACGATCCTCTTTCCATCTCTCTCCTCTACTACCTGCAATGCTGCATTAACCACAAGATCAGCCAGATAATCTTGGGCTACAGCAACAGATTTAGAGCCCATAGCTATCTTAGCAACCTTCTTCAGAAGTTCCCGGTCATCCCATGCTACTTCGAATGAGATATCTTTTAAGAACTCCTTGACCCTCTCTGCAGCCTTTCTATAGCCAGAGATTATCACAGTAGGGTGAATTCCCATATCCAGCAAGTCCTCAGCTTTTGCTAATAGCTCTCCAGCTAATAGAACGACCGTAGTTGTACCATCACCGGCTTCCTGTTCCTGTGACTTTGCTAAGTCCACCATCATTTTAGCAGTTGGGTGCTCCACCTCAATTTCTTTCATTATTGTGGCTCCATCATGCGTTATTATGACATCCCCAAATGGGTCTACTAGCATCTTTTGCATTCCTTTAGGGCTTAAGGTCGTCCTAATGGTGTCAGCTATAGCCTTAGCTACAGTTATATTCAGTCTCAAAGCTTCCCTTCCTCTAGTTCTAGAAGTCCCTTCCTTTAGAATCAGAACAGGGATAGTTCCACCCTCGCCACCGCCTGCCCCACCTCCTGTCATAGCCATATCGATCACCTCCTACTAGGGATTCTCACAAGTTGGTGTTATGCTTCCCCATATAAGGCATTATGTCCGGGTTAAAAAAGCTTATCAAGCATAACCTCCCTCTTAGTAATCATATAGATGAAGGAAGCATTATTAATGGTGAAATTGCTAAATGAAAACGAAAGATATTTTTAATCTATTTCCAGAATGTCTTAGATCAGCTATAAAAAAGAAGGGAATTAAGGAATTGACGGAGATACAGAGGATTGCTATCCCCAAAATTCTTGAAGGAAAGAGCGCTCTCTTAGTGGCTCCTACTGGGTCCGGAAAAACAGAAGCCGCCCTTTGGCCAGTATTAACCAATATGATGCAGTTTTCACATAAAGAGATAGGATTTAAGGTGCTCTATGTTACCCCTCTAAGGGCTCTCAATAGGGATTTAGAAAACAGAGTGACTTACTGGTCAGATGCTTGTGGCTTCTCAGTGGGAGTGAGGCATGGAGATACTTCAAGATCAGAGAGGTCAAAACAGACCATTAGCCCGCCCGATATATTAATTACTACCCCCGAGACGCTATTGATTGTTTTAACAGGACCTAAGATATCTAAATGGCTTGAAAGCATCCGTTATGTGATAATAGACGAGGTCCATGAGCTTTTAGACGATAAGAGAGGAGCCCAACTATCTTTATCGCTTGAAAGACTTCAAAGGCTAACAAAAAATAGAATTCAGAGGATAATGCTTTCAGCATCACTGGGAAATCCCCAGCTAGCATATCAATATTTCTCACCTGAGGGCGAGGGAGAAGTGCTGGTTTCTCATGAAAGTAGGAGGATGGAGATAAGAGTTGTCTATCCCGAGCCGAAAAGAGAGGATATAGATGCATCAAGGAAATTTCTGCTAGAACCAGAGGTAATGGCAAGGATAAGGGTTCTCAGAGATTTTATTAAGGATTCTACCTCTGCTATAGTCTTTACAAATACTAGGTCAATGGCTGAGGCGTTAGGCTATAGGATGAAGAAGCTATTTGAGGAGATGAGGGTTCATGTCCACCACAGCTCACTATCAAAAGACGCTAGAGTAGAAAGTGAATCCTTGCTAAGACACGGAGAACTATCTGCTGTCATAAGCACAAGTTCTTTGGAATTGGGTATAGATGTAGGACATGTAGATATAGTCCTGCAGTACGGCTCTCCTCGCCAAGCCATGAAGCTCGTACAAAGGATAGGAAGATCAGGCCATGGTCCAGGTAGGATAGCTAGGGGAGTCATAGTCGCCCAAGACTCTGATGATTATATGGAATCTATTGTCTTAGCTAGAAGAGCGCTGGAAGGAGAGTTAGAAGAGATCAGACCTTTTGAGAAGTCTTATGATGTTTTATATCATCAGACAGTAGGTCTCCTACTTAGAGAAGGATCCATCTACTTAGAGGAATTAGTAGACTTAGCTAAGAGATCATGGCCTTACAGGAGACTTTCACTAGATGAGTGCAGGGAGTTATTCAGCTTCATGTCAAGAGCTTGGCCGAGGATCGTCTGGCTAGATCCCAATGAGAGGCTGAAACTATTCCGAGGGAGTCATGTGTATGAATACTTCTTTGGTAATGTATCTACAATTCCTGACATTGCCTCCTATCCTGTAATAGATGAGACAACGGGGTTCTATATAGGCCAGCTCGATGAGGTGTTCGTCCTAGAATACCTAGCGCCTGGAATAAAATTTGTCTTCAGAGGATCTGTATGGAAGGTAAACCGTATAGAGGGTGGCAGGGTCTTCGTGGAACAAGTATTTGATCCAGTAGGGGCAATACCTAGCTGGATCGGAGAGCAGCTACCAGTTCCCAGAGAAGTCGCAGAAGAGGTAGGGAGGATAAGAAGAGAGATAGCTGAGTCTTACGCAAAAAACAATCTAAATAAAAAACTTTTGGAGATAGTAGGTAGATACCCCTCTTCAGATGAAGATGGACTTAGAAGAGCTATTGTTACATTAGTAGAGCATATAGAGAGAGGATACACGGTCCCTACTGATGAACTGATAGTAATAGAGAGGATATCAGGTTCCGGCACGGTAGTACATATCGTAGGTGGAAGCTTAGTGAACAGAACACTAGGCAGGGCACTCTCCCATGTAATAACCAGCGAATTCAAAGTGGGAGTAAGGGTCTCTGAGGACCCATATAGGATAGTCATAATGGGGGTTAGCGACGAAACGGTCAAGAAGGCTTTTCAGATACTTCTTAATAGTCCTTATGAAGACGTCATAGTAAGAGCCATAGAGAATAGCGTGTATTTCAGGATGAGGCTTCTCCAAGTAGCTAAGAGAATGGGTCTGATCAGAGGAACAGCTAGTTCTAAGGTGATAAGCTTAAACAAGTTAGCTAAGGCATACGAGGGAACTCCAGTATACAGCGAGGCCCTTAGGGAGACTATGACTAAGGATTTCGATTTATCAGGGACTATTGACTTGTTGAATAAGATAAGAGGAGGAAAAGTTAGAGTTATAATTTCCGAGAAGAAGGGACCAAGTCCTATATCTATGCTTGGGCTAGAGAGGTCCGGTCTTCCATTAGAGATAATCCCCCCTCCTGAGCTGACTAGGAAGCTATTAGAGAGCTTTAAATATAGGATACTATCTCAACAGATCACCTTGGTTTGCTCTGAATGCTGGCAATGGAGCATGGAAACAAATGTATCTAGCATAGTGGATATGGGAGAGGTTCCTAAATGTCCTAAGTGTAATAGTAGAAGGATAGCCGCTCTTTCTGGTTACTGGGCCGCCGAGGCAAGACAGTATATAGATGAATCAAGAAAGAAGGGGAGGCCATCTGTAGGAGACTGGGAACTGGCAAATAGAGCATACGAATTTGGAATACTAGCTGAGAGGTACGGAGTTATAGCAATAGTGGCAATGGCTGCAAGGGGCATCGACCCCATAGACATAGATAAACTCTTAGCAACACATGAAGTTCTAACAGAAGAATTTCTATCGGAACTAGCTAAGATCGAAACAGAAGCAATAAAAAGGAAGTTAACAATGAAGAAGAGAAGAAGACGTAAAGTTAAGTAAGCCCCACAACCCTTAATATCTCTCTTGCACTTTCTTTGGGATTTTCCGATTTTGTTATAGCCCTGCCAACCATAACAAAATCGGCCCTAGATACCACTTCCTTTATGGTCGAGGAGCTAATACCTCCAGCTACTCCTATCTTTATACCAAGTTCTCTTAATTGGTCAACCAACTCGAATTCAAGGAATATTCCCTCATCGATACCTTTGTGGAGGCAAATCCTATGAATTCCCAGCTCAGCAAGCTCCTTAATTCTCCCTACAACGTCTTTAATCCCCAAGGTATCTACTAGAACTTCTCTTCCCCAACTTTCAGCAGTCTTGACGGCTTCCTTTATTGTCTCACTGGGAGATGCAGCCATTACACTCATTATGTCAGCACCAGCACTAAAGGCCAATGATGCCTCTAGGGAACCTGTATCTATGGTCTTCATATCTGCGAATATTTTAGAATTCGGGAACTCTTCTCTGAGCAATCTAACTGCTATTATACCTTCAGACTTTATTAGGGGTGTACCAGCTTCGAATTCCCTAAACCCTGCTTCTCTCGCATCCCTTGCTATCTTTAGAGCTTCTTTAAGTGAGGTAAGGTCTAATGAGAGGAAAACCTCAACTCGTCCCACTTTCAACCACCTTCAAGAATCTCTTTGAATAGAGGACTAGGAGGAGGATTAAAATTAATGATACCGCGATGAGAACGACTGTAATGTAAAGAGGTATATCTTTACCCATAGCTAAGAAGAAAGGTCCGATGATAACTACAAAACTACCTCCTTTACTCTCTTCTAGTGTTTGTGCTGATAATGAGATAGTAAGAGCCATAATGCCCATTATTATCATGGAAACTCCTAAGAATACGAGGAAAGTCCTAACTATAATGCCCTCATCCAAGACCTCACTCATTTCCATACACCCATGAGTACTGCTATGAATAGCATCATCATTAATGATGCGACTATTAGCACTATTAACAGGGATGTTTTGATATTCTTGCCAAATATTATTGGGATAGGCCCGACAAGTATAATCCCCCCAACGCTATAGTCGCCGAATCTCCTCCTAGGAAGGAGTAAAGCCACTAAAATTAGTATTACGCCACACACTATAAGTAATAATCCAATGACTTCTAAGGGACTCATCTTCTCTCCCTCATCAATTTAACAACTTTCTGGAAATTATATGGATCACCCCTAACTCTAACTACTTCTCCTCTTAAGAATGGCTTACTTAGATCGAAAAAGACAGCCTTTCCAGAGGCATTATAGATGCTGACAACTTCATATCCAGTCATCTCCTGAAATCTAGCTACAGTAATCCCTACTAAATTCTCCGGGACCTTAAAGGCTATGTAGTGCGGGGATCCTCCTCTAAAGTATGGTGATTCGTGTCTAATTGCTCTCAAATCCCATATTCTTCTTAGAACATCTACGATAACCTTGGCTGCAGTGCCATCTCCATAAGGATTAGGCAGTTTCTCAAGCTTAGTCCTCATTTTTTCGCTATATACAAAATCCCTTACCGAGGATATAATTGATGCTGGATTAGTGCCAGCAATTCTACCAATCCCCAGCTCGATTAGCTCCGGTCTCTCAGTATTATTTCTGAGAATAACACAAGGGACTCTTAAAGTTACAGATTCCTCTTGAACACCGCCAGAATCTGTTGCAACAACGTGAGAAGACGAAAGTAGCTTTAAGAAGTCCAAATAACCAAGAGGATCGGTTAATATCACATGATCCATGGCTTTTAAATCTCTTAACAGATCATACTCCTTCAGCCTCTTTAGGGTACGCGGATGCAGGGGCCACACTATAGTTAAGTCATCTAGCTCCTTGATGGCCTTCAGAATTCCTAGCATCCTATGTTCATAATCAGTATTTTCCTTTCTGTGGACTGTAACGGTCATCAGTAGCTCATCTTCAGAGATTCCCAACTCTCTAAGTATATTAGACCTGCCTACCAATTCTTGTACCTTCATAACCGCGTCTACTATCGTATTACCACTAAGAAAAACCCTTTCTACGGGATATCCCTCCTCTAAAAGGTTAGAAAACGCCCCTAAGGTAGGAGAAAAATTAATTGAGGCAAGATGATCGGCAATTCTTCTATTTATCTCCTCAGGCATCGTGAAGTCGTAACTCCTCAGTCCAGACTCAACATGTATAAATGGGATCTCCATCTTGGATGATGCTATAGCCGTTCCAAGGACGGAGTTAGTATCACCAACTGAGAGTACACCATCCGGCTCATAGCTTCTAAACACTCTTTCCATTTTATCTATGACGCCAGATGTCTGAGCTAATTGACTCCCTGAACCAACTCCAAGTTCTACATCTGGCTCTGGCACTCCTAGGTCCTTAAAGAAAACCTCACTCATTTCCCAGTCATAATGTTGCCCAGTATGTACGAGTAAAACCTCTATTTCCTTTACACGGTCCATTATTTCGTATATCGGGGCCATCTTGATTATCTCAGGCCTAGTTCCCACCGTGAGGATTAGTCTCATACCTCTTCTCTTAATCCAAACTGTAATCATTTTTTAATAAAAGGGGCTCACCTAACTTGACCCTACAAAGGTGATCCCCATGCTTAAACCAGAGAAAGTAGTCAGATTCTATGCTTACACAACTAAACTGCATGTAGATGATCTCGCGGCGGCTCTAATGGAATTTGACGATGTCCACGTTGAACCACCCGAGGGGCTCCCCGGCATCAAACCTCCCGAAGATGTAGAGACTACCAATCTAGATACATATGACGAGATCATAAGGGCTCTAGAAAGAACTTGTGCGTTATCAGGGATATCAATTGAAGAAATATTGGCTAAAGCTAAGAGTGCTAGATCTGAACAGGGGTATAAGGAACTTATCTCCGTCTTAGATGATTTGGTAGGCAAATACTTATCTCTGCAGAAAGAACTTGAGCTAGCAAAGAAGGCAAGATCACTATTGAAGGAAAGAGAGAGTAAGATAAAGGAGTTAGAGGAAAAAATCACCGAACTAGAGTTGAAGATAAAGGAGTACTACGCAGCAGCCCTAGAAATAACAGAAGAGGATCCATCGAAGCTAAGACTAGGAAGATACCTGCTAGAGATCGATAAGAACATTTTCAGGACATCTTCTTTGATTAATGCTACCTTGGACCCGTCGATGTCAGTAAGTGATGTAAATGAGATCCTAAAGAATACGTTTGAATCATTGAACGAGATCAAGGATAGAATATCTGGCGTAGAAGACGAGATACCGAATAGAGAGGAACTTGAGAAAGTTAAGGAGGGTATATATGCCCTAGAATCCTTACTTAATGAGGCGAGGAAGGAAATACAGAGCTATCTGGATAAGAAGGACAAACTCTCTGAAATGAAGGCTATTGAAAGTATGTGGAATAAGATGAGAGATACCGTGAGGAGAGTACCTGAGCTAAGCCCAATATTGGCGGAGAGAGAGCCAGCTATAGCTAAAGTAACCCAGCAGATCGCCCAACTTGAAGACGAGATAAAGGCAAAAGAATCCCTGATTAGAAGAAAACTAATGGATATTAAGAAGGTAGTTACGGAAATGAGGGAGCATTTCACGACCTTAAGGGATGAACTCCTATCTATAAAGGTAGTAGCTGCTGGCGAGGCTGAGCAACGCGTATTGGAACTTATAGAGAGCGCTAAGCCGATTATATCAGAGAGAGGGAAGCTCGAGGAGGAAATAGAAAAACTAAGGAAGCTCAGCAAGAAGGAGGAGAGAGGGAAGCTCGAGGAGGAAATAGAAAAACTAAGGAAGCAGATAATTGAAATCGCATCTCAGCTGGCTTCAATAGCCCTTAACATAAGACCTAAAGCTCTATTACAGAAATTAAAAACAATGATATATCAAGGAGAAGAGGTGGCCGTCGTATCAGGCTGGGTTCCAGTAAAAACAAAGGAGAAATTCGAAAGGGATCTTAGGAACAAGCTTCGGAACTATATAGCAGTTGAGTTTGAAGAGGTAAAGAGAGCAGAAGGAACACCTTCAAAGATCAAGCTGCCAAATATATTGAAACCGGTTACTCTGCTAACCCACCGGCTATATGGTCTCCCTTCAATATATGAGTTAGACCCAACTGCCATAACAGCACTGTTCTTCCCCTTGATGTTTGGTATGATGTACGGAGATGTAGGTCATGGGTTAACGCTTGCTCTCTTCGGCGCAGTACTCTATAGTAAGTCTAGAGGTGCTTTAAAGGAACTTGCAGGTCTTCTTATCTATTCAGGAATAGCAGCAGCATTCTTTGGCTATCTCTACGGAATGATATTCTTTATCGAGTTCACTGAACCAATAATCAGTCCGCTGCACGATACTACTAAGCTTATGGCGGTAGCTCTGATATTCGGAGCGTTAGAAATGATGGTGGGATTCGTCATGAATACGATAAATAAGCTAATAGAGGGAGATGTGTTTGCAGCGCTCTTCGAGTACAAGGGGCTTGCTACTCTTATCATGTACGCAGGTGCCGTCTTTGCGACAATTAGGAATAACGCCGACATAGGAGGGACTCTGACAGATCCCTTATTCCAAGCCATGGTCGTACCACTATTCATAACAGTACTTTCACCTATAGTCAAGTCCATAAAAGAAGGACACGGTGTAGGAGAAGGGGCTTCCGAGGCAATAGCAACGTTCTTAGAAAGCACTCTGGCTTTACTAAGCAACTCCCTTTCATATATAAGGCTTGCCGCTTTCGCAGTGATTCACGAGGTCTTTGGAGTTCTCACTGCTCAGATAATAGTGGGAAAGGAAATAGTAATGTTGGGGGACATTGGCCTGCTACTGTCCCCTGCTTCACTGATAGGCTTTGCCTTCATGAACATAGCAGTTATGGGTCTAGAGGGCATGCTATCCTTCATACAAGCTACAAGGCTTACATTCTATGAGTTCTTCTCCAAATTCTACAAGGCTGCCGGAAGGGAGTTCAGAAAGATCTCGGAGCTATTGGGACCATTCACCTCATAATGACAAATTTTTTATTAATAGTGATCCCTCAACCAGAGGTCTTGTGGTATTGTAGCATTTCATGGGTGATCATATGGCCTTTAACAAGAGGAAGTTACTGTCATACCTGATCCTAGGTCTTCCTTTAATTCTCCTACCCCTATCGGTCGCGAGTGTTGCTGCTGCACAGCCCGAGGAAGCTCCAGCAGAGGGTGCAGGCCTGAAGTTTATAGGTGCTGCAGTAGCTATCCTAGGTAGTACTATCGCTGCGGGCATAGCACTATATGGGGTGGCTATTGGAGGAAGTGCTCTATTAGCTGAGAACCCAAATGCCTTCACTCAGGTCCTGATATTGGGTGGTCTAGCAGAAGGAGTAGCAGTATATGGGCTTCTAGTAGCATTCCTGATTTTAGGCGGCTGATACTCCCCAATTTTATTTCTACTTACTTTTTGGAGCCTAAAGAGAATATCTGAGAGTATAAAAAGTGTTTAGAAATTACTCTGTCGGGGGCGCCAAAAGGCTATAGAGGACATCCGGATTTACTCCGCTTACCTTACCGAGAAGAACTGTCTTTATACTTTGAGACTCCCATTCAGAGCTAATCAAATACATCAGAATGTAAGCCTCGCTCATAGAGCCCCTAAGAGATATTCTTAATGAGCTAGTGTATGCACGTTTAGCTATGACATGCTCAATGACCCAAGGTTCCCCAACCTCTTTCATGGCCTTATCAATCTCTATACTAACTGTTTTATAAGGAGCTATGTTTACGAGTTCATCTAAAAACCCCTTAAGGTTCTTAGATTTCTCTACTGCTGTCAATAGCTTCCTAAAGGGTAATTTAGAGAAAGCTCGTAGTATAACGTCGTTGGGGGTCTCTAGATATTTAGCCTTTAGTAAGGTACCTAGGATCATGTTTTCAACGTAAGAATTCAGTAGAAATCCAGCAGCGCTTCTTTTACTGATCTTCATAGCTTTCATCGATTCGAAGAGTTTTTTGACATAATAGCGATCAAATAGAAGATCTAGTACAGTCACATCTCTCTCTTCAGTTGATAACCAATCAGACAAGAGCTTCGCTAGTGCTCTATCCCCTATCATCTCTAACAAGTTCTCAAAACTATCTGCTTTGGATAATTTCTCTACGTCTAATAAGTATGGCTCCATCGGAAGAAGCCTTAGTTCAGCCCTTCTCCTCCCATATAAAAGCGAGAACACTATCCTCCTCAGGTTCTCGATATCATATTTGCTCATGAATGCTCTTATCAGATCTTCAATTAAGGTTCCTCTTGAGAGGGAGAGGAGGGCCCGTACTCTTATGGAATTAACTCTTAGGCAGGCTTCCTCTATTTTCTCCACATCTAGTAGGTCCTCTGCTCCCTCGAAGAAATTACCATAAGTTGTCGGGGCTAGCTGGTCGAAGAGACTCCTTCGGTCCTCGACGAATACCCACGACCTTATGTCCTCTGGATCTATCAAATGAGAGGCAAGACCATGAGTCCTAACGATTAAATACTTCTTCTTCGCCCCTTTTAGCATTACTCTCCCCTCTTTAGCTGCCTATACTTCTTGACTCTTAGAAACTCCTCCAGAGCATCCTCTTCCAGAGCCTCTTCTATGTACTTTATTGCGGCTTCATGGTCAGGAATTATTATCTTCTCTAGAGCATTTACCTTTCTCATCGTATCTGCTAGTGCTGCCGCCAATCTCTCGAACTTAGCTTCCGAATTCACCAGAGGTATTAACTCTTTTATGGCATCTGCTAACTTTCTCGCCGTAGCTATCACTACAGCATTAAGTGAGGGAGATGTTGCTAGCCCAAATTCTCTCATTGTTATCTCCGGTATTTCAACGCCTATAACACTCTTGATCTTCATCTCGGTTAGAAGAGGCATTGTTAACAGAGCAGCTTTCCTCATCTCATCCGGCCCGGCGGCAGCATAAGCCAGTCTTAACAATCTATATGCATCTTCCAATTTTTTCTCAATGTCAGGTCTCCTTTTTAGGTCTGGAAGTAGATTTTGGCTCTCTTTCACTAGCTGATCTCTCTTCATCTTAAGTGCATCAACTCCAGATCTAAGGAGGCGAGTTCTCTCCCTTAACCGTATTAAAAATCCCTTTGTGGGGAGGACCCTCCCCACTGAGCGGAAGCTCATTAACCCACCTCTATTCCACTCTGGCAGCAGCCCTTCTCTTCGGATGGTATTTACTGATGGTCTTCTCGCTGATTCTAGTAAGCTCTGCCTCAGGTAATATTGACAATATGTCCCATGCTATCTCCAAAGTCTCCTCTATACTCCTTCTCTCCCTAAATCCTTGGGCTACGAATTCCCTCTCAAAACGTCTAGCAAACTCTAGGTATAACTTCTCCCTTGGGCTCAGTCCTGCCTCACCAACGATCTGTACTAACTCCCTAGCCTTAGTTCCTTGGCTATACGCTGCATATAACTGGTCTGAGACCTCCTTGTGGTCTTCTCTCGTCTTACCAGGTCCTATACCATCTTTCATTAGCCTACTAAGGCTGGGAAGGACGTTAATTGGTGGGTAGATACCTCTATTATGGAGATCTAGGTCTAGGAATATTTGGCCCTCTGTTATATATCCAGTGAGATCAGGGATTGGGTGTGTTAAGTCTCCGCCTGGCATAGTGAGGATCGGCATGAATGTAATGGAACCAGGCCTTCCTATTATCCTACCAGCTCTCTCGTATATACTAGCTAAGTCACTATACATGTATCCTGGATACCCCTTTCTGCTAGGAACCTCCTCCCTAGCGGAACTTAGCTCCCTGAGGGCCTCACAATAGTTAGTCATATCAGTAATTATCACAAGTACATCCATACCTAAGTCGAATGCTAAGTACTCGGCTGCTGTCAGCGCTACTCTAGGGGTAGTTATCCTCTCTATAACTGGATCATTCGCAAGATTGAGGAAGAGTATTGACCTACTAAGGGCACCAAACTCTTCAAACTGCCTTCTGAAGTAGAGAACATCATCATATTTCAGACCTATGGCAGCAAAGACTATGGAGAACCTTTCTGCTTTTCCAGGAACTACTGCCTGCCTCGCCACCTGAGCAGCAACTTCATTATGAGGTAGACCTGCTTCAGAGAATATAGGGAGCTTCTGTCCTCTAACCAAACTAAGCATGCCGTCTATCGCTGAAAGACCGGTTTCTATGAATTCATCGGGATAGTCCCTCTTTGCAGGGTTTATGGGGGCTCCGTTAATATCTCTAATGTCGTCAGCCCTGATTTTCGGCCCACCATCTATAGGTTCGCCCGCCCCATTGAATACCCTGCCAAGCATTTCATCGGATACAGGTATCTTCAACGTAGTCCCTGTAAATCTCACCATAACGTTAGAATCGAGCCCTTCCGTATCTCCAAGTACTTGGATCACTATTTTATCTCTACCAGCTTCAAGAACCTGCCCAAACCACTCTCTTCCATCTTCAGAGTAAATTCTCACAACTTCCTCATAAGCGGCACCCGGAACTCCCCTCATTATAACTAAGGGGCCCTTAACTTGGTCAATCCCCTTATAAATCAGACCATGTATCGACACCTCATCTCACCTCCGCTAATAAGGATGAGATCTCAGACTCAAGTTGAGCCAATGCCTCCTTGACGGCATCCTCGAACTCCTCCTCAGGAATGAACTTAAGCCTCCTTAGTGCTCCAAGCGATCTCATTTCAGCTATTCTAGATATAGGTACACCTGCATCTATCATGGGCCTTGTCCTGTCATAGAATTCGAGCAAGGTCTTCAAGAGTAAAGCTTGCTTCTTTGGTGAACAATAGGTATCTACTTCATGATATGCATTCTGAACGAGGAATCCTTCCTTAATAAGTTCCGCTGATAAGAGTACCAGCCTATTTTCATCCGATAAAGCGGCCTCTCCAACTACCCTGGCCACTTCCTCTAGGCTTGAGGCTCTCTGAAGTAGGTCCATAGCTTTATCTCTGTAGGCCATCATGTCATGGCCGGTATTGTCTATCCACCAGTTCTTCAGTCCTGAGGTATACTTAGAGAAGCTTCTGAGCCAGTTTATTGATGGGAAGTGTCTTTTGAATGCGAGGTCCTTATCTAGGGCCCAGAACGCCCCAACATACCTCATGGTATGTTGGGTAACCGGCTCATTTAGATCTCCTCCCGATGGACTGACGGCACCTATTACAGCCACAGAACCAAGTTCATCCCTATCTCCGCTCACTTTAATTCTACCCGCTCTCTCATAGAACGAAGCTATATAGTCCGGTAAATAGGCGGGATACCCTCTCTCAGATGGTATTTCCTCTAGCCTAGAGCTGAGCTCTCTCAAGGCCTCAGCCCACCTTGAGGTAGAATCAGCAGTAAGTACCACGTGAAGGCCCATGTCCCTATAATACTCTGCATATGTGATTCCCATGAAGATGCTAGCTTCCCTAGCCGGGACTGGCATGTTACTAGTATTTGCTATAAGGACGCTCCTTTCTAGTAGAGGTCTACCGCTCTTTGGGTCTACTAACTTAGGAAATGTGTGGAGCAAATCAGTCATCTCGTTGCCCCTCTCTCCACATCCTACATATACCACCACATCAGCATCAGCCCACTTGGAGATTTGGTGCAGCGTGACGGTCTTCCCGGTACCGAAGCCCCCTGGGACAGCTGAGGTACCTCCCTTTACTATTGGAAAGAATGTGTCTATAACTCTCTGGCCGGTTACAAGTAGCTCTACCGGGGCAAGCTTTTCCTTAAATGGCCTTGGAGTTCTTACAGGCCATTTGTGATACATACGTATCTCTTCCTTTCCACCTATATGTTCGACTATTGCGATGGGTTCTTCTATGGTGTAATCTCCCTCAGGTACTATTTCGAGAATCTTTGCCTTTTCTATTGTCGGTGGTAGCATTATCTTGTGGATGATAGATCCCTCAGGGACGGTTCCTAGTACATCTCCAGATACAACTTCATCTCCTACCCTCTTTAGGGGAGTAAAGTGCCACTTTTTATCTCTGGGCAGGGTTAGCGCCTTTATCCCTCTAGTTATGAAGGGACCACCTGCCTCCTCAGCTATAACCTCTAAGGGCCTACCCAGACCGTCCAGCACTTGGCCCAACAAACCAGGTCCTAGCTCCGCAGATAAGGGCTCACCAGTTCTCTCCACGGGTTCGCCAGATTTAACTCCTCCTGTCGGCTCATAAACCTGTATTATCGCCTTATCCCCCTCTATCCTAACAATCTCGCCAATAAGCCTCTCATCCCCAACATACACTACCTCTCTTATCCTAGCACCTCTCATGCCCTCAGCAATCACTACAGGACCCTTTATATGAACAATAACGCCTTTCTTTTCGTAGATAAGTTCGGACACCTAACTCACCTCCCCAAATAATTTTTCTATGATTTCTACCTCTTTCATCTCCTTGTATGCCCTGAGTCTACCGTCAAACGTATTGTAGTACCTCTTTTCATCCTTAGCGTCCCTTACTACGACGCCTCCTATAGTAGGTATACCCCTGTCATCTACTGAAGCCTTTATACCTTTTGAGGAAAGTTTCTTTGCTACTTTTTCTAGTAGGTCCTTGTCCTTCCCCCTTCCCATTAGTAGCACCTCCTTTTCTCCAAGAGCATTAGCTCCAATAATGGAGTATCTCTCCAAGATCTCCTCATAATTCCAGTTAGGATCGTTCCCGTCAGCTATGTCAACCAGTCGCTTGTATATTCTCCTGAAGAGCTCATCGACTATCTTTGACTTAGTCCTAAGGATAATCTGATTCGCTTCTACCTCAGCAGCGCTTCTCCTTCTGGAGATCTCCTCCCTCATTTCTCTCTCCGCCCTTTCTCTCCTTGACCTAAGTATTTCTTCTGCCTCCCTTTTTGCCGATTCTATGATTTCTTTAGCCCTCTTTTCGGCCTCTTTTCTAATGGCATCTGCCTTATCTTTGGCGATTTTCATTATGGCTTCAATTATAGCCTGAGATTCTCTATCAATACTAACTACTTCCTCCTCACTCACCCTCTAGCACCTCCCTGACTATCTCCTCCACCAAATCCTCCATTTTTTCGGCAGAAAGCCTTTCTAGCTCCTGAGCTTTCGATCTAGCCTTATCTAAGATCTCCTGTACTTCTCTCTCAACATCTGCCATTATGGAGACCTCGATGGGAGTGTTCCTCGCTTCTTCCAAAATCTCCTTTGCTGCTGCCTCCGCCTCTTCTAACATTCTCTTAGCTTCCTCTTCAGCTTCTCTAATGATCTTAGCAGCCTCTTCTTCAGCCTCCATGATTGCTTCCACTAACCTAGGCATAATATCACCTCACAATTTTAATTCCTCACTTCCTAGGGCTCTAGCGAGCAAGGATGCCAGCTCTTTAAGCCGTGTACCTCTAGATCCCTCCAAATCAGGTACTACAGCAAAAACAGGCTCTACTTTACCTCTTCTAAGGAGATCCCCTCTATAATCCCTAATTTCCTCAGCAACCCTTTCATTTACAAATACCACATGCGGGAGTTCCGATTCATGCTCTCTGAAGAACCTGATCAGGTCCCTTCTACCTTTTATGATTTTGGCTGGTACTCCTATCATTTCAAAGCCAAGAGCAAGTACTTCATCGTCAGTAACAGCTATTGGTGAGCTGGCAATCCTTGTATGCGTACTCAATTAAACACCCCGTGTCGCTATATTGGAAAATTATAAAAAGCCATATCGCTTCATCATATGTGGCGGGGGTGGCCGAGCCAGGACAAAGGCGGCGGACTTAAGATCCGCTCCCTTAGGGGTTCGTGGGTTCAAATCCCACCCCCCGCACCAGGGCCCCGCCGCCTTCTTTCCCAATATAGGGTGCATAAAAATTGCCCATAGAGAGAGAGGTCAAGCTTAGAGTAAGACATCAAGAGTTTATAGATATCCTGAAATCCAAAGGATTTAGCTTTAAAGTAGTAACGGAAATCTCCCAAGAGGATCTATACTTTGATGATGATCAATGCAGCCTGTTACTAACTGATAATGTTTTAAGAGTACGGAAGGAAGGGAATACTGTCAAGCTAACTTACAAAGGACCTAGAATGGAGGTGGGGCCGCAGAAGGTGAGAGAGGAGATGGAAGGAATTATTGGAAGTGGAGAATGTTCGAAAATTCTCTCAAAGATCGGTATTGACGAAGAATGTCCGAGCGATGAGGGCTCCCTCATAAGAATATTATCGAGAAACGGGCTTAATGTTAGGGTATTAGTTAAGAAGGAGAGAACTCTAATAAAACTGGATGGGACGAATCTAAGAGTATTCTTAGATAAAGTCTACGGGCTTGGCGAATTCGTAGAGCTAGAGGGTGATAATCCCATGGATCTGGTGAGGCGTCTAGGCTTAACCTGCAAGATAGTCGTGCCAACTTATGCTCATCTAATTCATGTTCTTCAAGAGTGAGTTCACCCCAGATCTCTCTAAGAGATCGAGAGAGGCCTTCTCCGCTTCACATATAATCTTTCCTTCTCTTTCGCTTGATAGGAGGCCTTTTTCTATAATGGGTTTCCCTGCGATGAATACATAGTGGACATCTGTAGACCTAGCTGAATACACTATGTGCGACACCACAGAATGAAGTGGGGTCCACCAAGGAACCCTAGTCTTCAAGAGGACAATGTCGGCCTCATACCCTGGGACTATCCTCCCTATTTTCCACCTTAGGAACTCGCCGGGTATTATGGTAGCCATATCCAGCACGCTCTGGGCTGATACGACAGTTGGATCTCCCTTTATTGCTTTATGCAGTATTGCTGTAATCTTCATGGTCTCTATCATATCTAAGGTGTTGTTACTAGCGGCTCCGTCAGTGCCTAAGGTAACCATCACATTCAGAGAGATTAGATCCGGGACAGGAGAGATCCCTGATGCCAGCTTTAGATTACTGACAGGATTGTGAGATACCAAGGACCTTGATCTGGAGAGCAGCGTCATTTCATCGTAAGAAGGCCATACTACATGTGCAGCAACGGTCCTATCTCCTAATATTCCAGAACTATGAGCTAGCTCTATTGGTCCCTTTCCATACTTGCCCCTTACATCCTCGACCTCCTTCTTTGTCTCAGCTAAATGTATCTGTATATAGACTCCCAACTCACTTGATTTATCAGCAATTTCTGCTAATCTTTCAGGTGAAACTGTGTAAGGGGCATGAGGCCCGTAAGATGGTTCGACTAAGCTATTCTTATTAATCCAAGTACTAACAAAGTTATCAGCTAGCTTAAGGCATTCTTCTCCATTACTACACTCAGGAGTTCCAAAATCTATTATTGCCTGGCCCAACACACCCCTAACTCCAAAATTTACGAATTCCTCAGCTATCACGCCTTCAAAGAAGTACATGTCGAATAGTGTGGTGGTACCCGTCCTTACTGCCTCTAGCAAGCCCAGTCTAGTTCCTGCCCTAATATGGTATGGTGTAAGCTTAGATTCCATGGGCCATATCTTCTCCTGGAGCCAGGGAAACAGATCCATGTCATCTGCTACTCCCCTGAACAATACCATAGGTACATGGGTATGTGTATTTACCAATCCAGGTATGGCAACATATTCGCTGCAATCTACCACTTCGTCTACCGGACCCTTTACACTGCCTATTTCCTCTATAAAACCCTCTTTTATCAGAATATCCTTCCCTTTCAATACTCTTCTATCCTTATCTTGGGTTACTATGTATCTAAGATCTTTTAGCAGGACCTCCAACAAATCCCCTGGCCAATTGCCTAATAATAAATTAAATAGACTAACACCTAATGGATTACGATAGCCCATGGTGAAACAGGCCACTACACTATATCTAATCCTATTGCTAGCGACAGTATCTCTCCTAGGGGATGCCACCTTACTCAAAGCTCAAGAACAGGGGGGACTTTATACCTATACGTATACAGTTAAGGAAAACGGATGGATTGATATCACAACGAAATTTCATTCTAATACGCCGGGAACTTCATGGGTACTGGTCCCTAAATTCAGAAAATATAATTTAACTGTTTTATCTGGAGAAATTCTTAACATAAGCATAGATAATAATACGAAATACTACTTTTATTCGAACTTCTCCTTCTCATATCTGCCTAACACTACTCTTGAGATGTCTTGGAGCTACAGGTTTGGAGCGCTGATAGTAGAACCAAACGGTGCCTTCTTCTCAACGCAAGTAGGGTTCTGCCCTGAGGATGATGCTGAAGTTATCATAAAGCTGCCTTCTCAATTTGTACCTAGTGGGGTGGAACCTAAGGGATACGAGATAAAAGAGGAGGGAGAGTATAGCATTATAAGGTATGAGCTAGATGGTGTTCTGAATAATACGCTAAGGGTATTGATCTCATTCAAAGTGGAAAATGGCCAGCCCTTCCTCGAAAAGCATGAGAGTAAGCTAGTGCTGAAATATCCCTCTAGATACGAGGACTTAGCTGAGAATATCACTGCTTTTTACCGTAAGATCCTGCCCGAAGTCATGAAATATACCGCTATGAAAGAGGAGCTACCAATAAAAGTGAAACTATTTGTCCCTGGCTCTATGGAGGAAATAACAACACTTGGATACACAGGCCCCAGATATACCTCGGATATTATAACCCAAGGTGAGATAAACCTGAACCTCATGCTTGTGAGGATGCCCCAATACGAACTACCGAATACATTCGTACACGAACTTCTTCACCAATATATGCAGGCTGCCGGACTTAGCGTAGACCTAAGATGGGTCCATGAGGGCCTAGCTCAGTATTTAAGTGCTATCATAGTTGAAGAAGCATTAGGACTTAAAGTACCAAGGGACCTAACTAGAGACAGGGAAGTGATCGCCTATACAAATGGAAACTTCAGTTTCTTAGTAAAATGGAAGGGCGGTGGTCTCCCTGGGGATCCCGGGCTTTACTATGCTGCTAGTGAAATACTCATAAAGAAATTTGCAGAGGAATATGGAGGACCCGATGTTTACGCTAAGTTCTTCTTCATAGTAAGGAGTAAAAGGATAAAGATCAGTGAGCTAAGTGAGTTAGTGCGATATCTAAGTGAGGCAGTCGGTAAGGACGTCTCTGAATTCTTCAAATCATACGGGATAAATATAGAAGAATATGACACTAGGGCTCTTGCACTCATAGAAGCAGCAGAGAGATATACTAATACTACTCTTTGGTTTAACCCCCTCTCTAAGGAAGCACTCAGGGTACTTGAAGAGGACAAGAGCAGAGAAGGCGCCTTGAAAGCAATATCCTTGATCATATTAGGGCTGCTACTCGAGGCCCTTACGATATCACTCGCTATCAGTTTCCTTTACTACATACTTTCGAGGAAAAAGATAACTGAGGATGATGGAGAAGCTACCTCTTCAGAACACCCTCTCTGACTTCTCAAGATGTTCTAGGAACTGCCATTTCTCCATGACTATTTTCTCTAACTCATCTATTTCTTCGTCGGTGATGGTTCTAAACCTTCCTTGGAGTCTTATGAATTCCTTCAGAGGCCTTTTTCTAGGTTTAACGGTTATCTTAAGCTTACCGCCTTCTATTTCATATAATGGCCAGAAATACGTATCAACTGCTAGCTTACCTACTTCAGCTGTCTTTTCAACGGGAAAGTCCCATCCAGGAGGACAGGGAGAGAGTATATGTATATACTTAAATCCCCTTATGTTCTTAGCTTTCTCAAACTTGTTTACGAGATCAAATGGATATCCCACACTTGCGGTAGCTACATAAGGAACTCTGTGAGCCGCTAATATCATAGGCATATCCTTAGGCATTTCCCTCTTCCCAGTGGGAGTTGTCTTGGTCCATGCTTTGAGTGGAGTGGCACCGGATCTCTGAATACCTGTGTTCATATAGGCCTCATTGTCATAACATACGTAAATGAGGTCTTCTTTCCTTTCAGCCGCACCTGATAGCGCCTGTATCCCTATATCTACGGTGCCACCATCTCCAGCCCAAACTACAACGTTCACATCTTTATTAACTGCCTTGTAAGCCCTATGTACGCCGGACGCAGTGGCAGCAGCTGCCGCAAATGCTATGTTATAGAGGGGCGCAGATATGGCGCTCTTAGGATAAGGCGCTTGAATTACACTAAAGCAACACGCGGGAACTATATATACTGTGTTAGGACCTAAAGCTCTGGATACGAGCCTAAAAGCCAGTGTTGCACCACATCCCGGGCAAGCTGCCGACCCTGGCATATACGATCCAGGCAGTTTCCTGAGATCATGTATTGTTATGGTCATAGCCTCACCTCCTCAGAGATCTCAATCCTTTCAAACTCTGGTTTCAGCTTAAACCAGTAATAGGGCCTTCTGATCCTCCTTGATGTTATCCTCCCTATTGCATCCTTAACCATGGCTATTATATCTTGGTGGGTGATGTCCCTACCACCTAGCCCAGTTACATAATTTACGACCGGTGGTCTATCTGCCAGGTTATACAGAGAAGATCTGATCTCTGTACCTATAGGACCTCCTGAGCTAAAAGCTATACTCCTGTCTATTACTATAACTCCTCTTTTATCGATTAAAGTCTCTGAGATGTCCCTATGCGGAAATGGCCTAAAGGATCTTATCTTCAGGAGCCCAACATCTATGCCCTCTTCTCTTAGCTCGTCTACAGCGACCTCGGCCTCTGAGGCCATAGTTCCCATTGTGACCACAGCATAATCCGACTCCTGCAGCTTGTACTTCCATACTGCACCACCATGATATCTACCGAACCTCTCGAAGAACTCCTCTGTAACATCTTCTATTATATCTAGGGCTCTTCTCATAGCTAGGTCCATGGACCATCTCATTTCTTGATACTCATCGGGTAGAGCTAGGTTACCGAATGTTATCGGCGATGTGGGATCAAGCTTCCAGTGAGTTGGGTTATATGGTGGTAAGAACACATCCACCTCTTCCTGAGGTGGTATATTCACAGGCATATAGGTATGGGAAAGGACAAATCCGTCAAGACATACCATAAAGGGAAGCAGGACATCAGGATTCTCAGCAACTTTATACATCATCAAGATCGTATCTAGGACCTCCTGGTTAGACGACACATATATCTGAATCCATCCGGTATCCCTTTGGGACATTGTATCTTGATGATCTACATGAATATTCCATGGGGGTCCAACGGCTCTGTTAACTACTGCCATGCCTATGGGCAGTCTTGACCCAGCTGCCCAGTGTAACACCTCAGACATTAGTAGGAGCCCTTGACTTGCTGTGGCCGTGAATGTCCTAACGCCTGCTGCTGACGCGCCAATAGCAGCTGCCATCGCACTATGCTCGCTTTCTACTCTAATATATTCAGCATCCATCTGGCCTGAATCTATGAAAGAGGCAATATATTCTACTATAGTCGTCTGAGGAGTAATAGGATAGGCGGGAACAACCTTAACTCTTGATAACTTAGCCGCTATAGCAGCAGCATGGTTGCCGGTAATTATCTCCCATTTGCCCTCCTTACCCATAATGATCACCTCTCAGAGCTTTTCTTCTACCATCTCTATTGCATCCTTAGGGCATACATCTGCGCAGACTCCGCATCCCTTACAAAAGGTGTAATCGACCTCAGGGAATCCATTAGCCCCCTCGGTAATCACATCTTCAGGGCAATACAACCAGCAAAGCCAGCATTTTATGCAACGATCCTCAAGGATAACAGGTCTCTCTACTCTCCATAGTCCTGTCCTTCCTGCTGAACCTTTGGAGGGTTTAGAGACTGGAATTATAATTGCGTGGTCGTCTAGGCCCATCCAACAGGCACCAATTATAAATCTCGGAAACTCTCTATAAATATTGTCAAAATAAGGTCCCGATCTCTTAAAATAAGAGATATAGGGGGCTCAGTAAGCCCCAGCCCCGGTCCTAGCAGGTCTCCTTTCTACAGCCTCTTCCTTTACTATGAGCCTCTTTCCTTCGAACTCAAGTTCGAGGGTTTCACCAGCTAGGGATCCAGGCTTGACGCTTACTTCAATAGGCTGCTCATCTCTCATAGGATAAAAGATCTTCCAGACATTGGCCTTGAGACCAGGCCTCTTGTCCTCAAGGAATTCAAG
Source organism: Thermoproteota archaeon (assembly GCA_027491485.1). Classification (GTDB taxonomy): domain Archaea; phylum Korarchaeota; class Korarchaeia; order Korarchaeales; family Korarchaeaceae; genus Korarchaeum. The sequence goes on along the minus strand of JAOZGR010000001.1, from coordinate 347,699 downwards.
TATCCGATCAGTCATAGGAACCCCAACTCTTCTGGTGGCCATATCGATCACCCCAGCAATGCCCGTAATGGGGCTAGCCTAATCCCTTAGGCATCTTCTATTTAAAAATATAACTACAATAGTGCGGTTGGAGCAATGGGTGATGTCTCTGAACTGTCGCGAGAATAGTCCAGCCCATGGCTGCTTTTTAGAAGCTCCTTTTAACTATAATGAGGCCAGATACGTAATAATAGGAGTACCTTATGATTCTACCTCTTCCTGGGGAGTCGGATCCAGATTCGGACCATCTGCTATCATAGAGGCGTCAAGGTACATGGACCCATATGATATAGAGCTAGACTGTATTCCTTTAGAATCAGGGATACATACAATGCCCGAACTATCAGTTATGGGGATAGCTCCTACTAGGATGATAGATGCCGTTTACAGTAAAGTTGTATGTGTCCTCTCGGATGGTAAGGTACCAGTAATTCTTGGAGGTGAGCATACTGTATCGCTGGGTGCGATAAAAGCAGCTAGAGAATTCGGGGTTGATTATCTAGTGGTATTGGATGCTCATGCAGACTTTTATGATGAATACGAGGGCGAGAGATTTTCTCATGCGACTGTTACTATGAGAGCAAGTGAAATTGTACCAAGAACTTTAGTAATGGGAGTCAGAACTATTGGATGGGAGGAAAAGAGGCTACTTAGCGATAGAGAAGATGTAAGGGTCTTATACAGAGAGAGCCTCGGGGATCAGGCTATTTCGGAGATCAAAAAGGAGGTTAAGGGAAGGAAAATATATCTAAGCGTCGATGTGGATATACTAGACCCTTGCTATGTGCCATGTGTAAGTACCCCTGAACCTGATGGCCTATCTTGGAGAGAACTGACCCATATATTGAGGGAAATCATACACTCCTCCGAAGTCATTGCTATGGACTTCGTTGAGTTCTCACCATGCCATGGAATGAGATCTGATTCATACTCTATTGCTAGGCTTGTCTATAAGGCTATTGGGTATCATGCTACTAATCCTAGGAATGGCAACCTCGGATATAACTCCGATGAATAGTATTTCAATCCATGCTTTGATCAAGATGCTAAATATGATGGCGTCTGTGAGCCAACTACTGACCTCTGGTGCGATGAAAGGTATCCACAACTTAAAGCTAGCCCAAGTGAATATACTTTCTGGAACGTATCCTATAGTTAGAGCTATAAATGGGTGTTTTACTTTACCAGCTAACAATCCACTGAATAGTCCTGTCAGTGCTTTACCCGGGAAAATTAGTGATCCTGCAATGGGACCGAGCGATCCTAATAACCCAAATCTCACGAAAGGAACTATTGATATTAGTGCTCCCACTAACATAGCCCAGATAGGATCTAGTATGTAGGCAGCCGATATTGTAGCTACATGCGATAGATCGACTGCTACCTGAGGGTGTATGTTCCCTAGAACCATAGAGAAGATAGCCAATACGTTCCCAAGTGCACCTAGTACTGCAGCTACAGCTAGAGATTTCGGACTTCTCTGAGCCATTTGCACTACCCAAAGCCCCCTTAATTTCAAAAATAAAAATATTACGATTATGAAAAATAGACTATTCAACGGCTTTTAGCTCTAAATCCTCTTTTATCAGTACATTTACCAAATCTTTTATTCCGATACCTAGACTTGCAGATACAGGGATTATCGGAACCTCCCCTAAGATCTCCCTAAGGACTTGCTCCTTCTCACGGTATTCATAATCAGTTACGAGATCTATCTTATTGGCAGCTACAACCATGCTTTCCCTCTTCTTACCGAGCTGAGATAATATCTTCAAGCTCTCTTGCACCTTGACCCTCATTAGATCTGGTTTGTCTGATACATCGACGACTAGAACTTGCTTATTGGAGTAGTTTATGTCTAAGAGGTTAAGCTGGAATGACGCTATTAGCCGAGGATCTAGGTCTAACACGAAACCTATCGTGTCAACTAGATATAGCTCTCCACCATTTAGCCCCCCATACTTACTAGAGAGCGTAGTAAAGGGCATATCGCTTACCGGCTTTTCAAATCCAGTTAAAGCATTGAAGAGACTGGTTTTGCCGGCATTATAGTATCCGGTGAGGACAGCTATTCTAGCCCCGCTATCCAGTCTTCTCAGGATCTCAAGCTCCTTCTGTCTACTTAACTTTTCAATTTTCCTTCTCAGGATCTTCATTCTCTTTTGAATGGCCCTTATTTGCCTGTGGTAAGCATATTCTCCTCCGCCTCTGAACCCTGCTCTCATCTTCCTATATTTTATGGAAGCAGATAGCTTAACGTAGGGAAAAGCTTTCTCTAACGTGGCTAACTCGATCTGCAACTTAGAGAGGACATCGCTCGCAGCTTCTCTAAAGATCATTAATGTAACATCGTACCTATCTAGTACCTCTATACCTAACTTCCTCTCGAGATTCCACTTCTGCTTACTCGATAAGGTGTTGTATATCACGAAGGCATCAGGATCTAGCCTCTTAACCTTCTCTCTTATCTCCTCTACCTTGCCCTTACCAAAAACGAAATCAACAGCCTCCTTAGGCCTTACTTGAATTATTCTCTCAATTATCCTGTAACCGAGAGCCCTAAGTAGGGATTCTAGCTCAGCCATTCTCACCTTGAACATATAATGATCATGGACGTTCGTCTTTACCATACCAGTTATTACTCGGTAGCCAGCCAAACCCTTCTTTTACCCCCCATTAAGGACCTAGTGAGTCGGATAAATAAACTGTTCGATTCGGGTTAGATTACTATTCACTGAAAAGGGGATTCTTGGGCCTTTCAAATAACTCTCTCTTTCCTTTACCAGTGGCATCTATTATCATCTTACCTTGAGGAAGTCTAACAATTCTCTTCTTCCCATCTACTAAGACTTCCCTCAAATTGCTATGATCTAAGGAGGAACCTTTAACTCCGGAGATCATTTTGTAATCGTCTGGTATGTGAGCTCTCTGTAGGACAGCCTTCATGACCTCAATATAGTTGGAGACGTTGACATCCTCATCGACTATTATCACCCTCTTCAGACTCTTGTGAGCCGATATCGCCATGAGTCCTGCTAGTACGGGCTGATCATCGCTGTTTTTCCTTATAGATATAGCAGCCTCTATCCAACCTCCACCTCCTGGGGTCATAGCGACATCTACAACGTCCGCTACCTCAGATACCCTGTCCTCTATTAGGGGTTCTACAGGAAGCCCCATGAGAATTTCATGCTCTCTACTTGCAGGTAATATAGCTTGATAATAGGCTCCCTCTCTTACATACACTTCATGAACCTTAAGGATAGGCTGCATTCTCTGTATATCCTTGCCAAGGATTTCATAGAAGGGACCCTCTGGAGCCCTCTCCCCCGGAATTATCTCCCCACATAATACTATCTCAGAATCAGAAGGTGCCCATGAGTCTACCTGCTCACACTTCGAGATATATACGGGGGAGTTAGCGATCCCACCAGCTATACCAAGTTTGTCTATACTTTCTGCTGGGACAGCCGAAGCTATCATAACCTCCATAGGACTACCTATTGATACTGCTACAGGCAACGGTCTTCCCTCTCTCTCAAAGTATTCTATCGTTCTGGCCAGTTTTCTTCCCTCTACTGCCCTAAGTACCAGCTTATTCTCTGAAATTGGCGTCATGCGATGGTATGAGGATGAAAACAGACCATCTTTATCCCTAAAAATGACGATAGATGCTGTCATATAAGGCCCAAGTTCACCAACATAATGTTTGAGGATAGGTAGATCCTTAAGGCCTACTTTCACCTTTCTCCAAGAAGGTTCAGCCTCCTTAGGCCTTATTATATTCTTTAGGGCATATCTTATTTTAGCTCTAATCTCCTTAGGATCCGATAACCCTAATACAGCTGTCAAAGTCTTTCTAGAGGTTGCTATCCCACCAATCACTGGAAATCTGCTGGGAGTCCTACCTTCTATGAGAGGGTTCCTGAAGAGAACAGATTTCCTCCCATCAAATCTCATTAGATAAGCGGCAATTTCGTATTCTGTCGAAGCAGCCTTTTCAACGACCTCTAGAAGGCCCTTATCCCCCAACCTCCCGATTGCTTTTCTAACACATACCATGGCAATCTCCTCTATACCTCATTTAACATCTTTTTATTCCTACATCATTATATCCTAAGGTGGTCTCCTCGATGTGGAAATTTGGAGTTAAGACCCACTTTATAGCTGAACTTCAATCTTTAAGTGATGGAGAAAGAGTAAAAATCGCCGGATGGGTCTATCGAAAGAGCGAACTAGGAGGGATCGTTTTCATTAGACTTAGGGACTCCACAGGGGTAGTTCAAGTTGTGGTTAAGGAAGGGGAAGCTCCCAAGGAAGATGTAGAGAGGGCGAGAAGCGCTGGTATAGAAGCATCAATGGTTGTGGAGGGGAGAGTGAAGAGGGACCCAAGATCGCCCACAGGGATCGAACTTGTGGCATCAAGAGTTACAGTGGTTGGAGAATCTCCTGACTTTCCAATAAAACCGGATTCGGGCGAAGAGTTCTTACTAGACAACAGACATCTTCATATCAGGACAACGAGGATGAGAAATGCCTTAATGATCAGGAGGGAAGTGCTCAGGGCTACTGAGGAATGGTTCATAAAGAACGGATTTGTTAGAGTAGAAGGTCCTACTTTCGTTGGCGCAGCCGTCGAGGGAGGAGCCACATTATTTGAGGTGCCTTATTTCAACAGAAAAGCCTACCTAACTCAAAGCTCTCAGTTCTATTTAGAAGCAGCAATTTTCTCCTTTGAAAACGTATATACGATACAACCTAGCTTCAGGGCAGAGAAATCTAGAACGAGGAGACATCTGACTGAATTCTGGCATGCAGAGGCCGAAATGGCTTGGGCTGATTTGAACGGTATGATGGACGTCGTGGAATCTCTTATCAGGTACATCGCCGAGAAAGTTGTTGAGAGAGCCGGTCACATATTAGAGAGTTTGGGAAGGAGATTTGAACTTCCGGAAGGGAGATTTCCTAGGATAACTTACGACGAAGCATTAGAAATAGCTAAACGAAAGGGCGTTCTCATAGAATGGGGCGAGGACTTTGGTACTGAGGCTGAGAGGGCTATTTCACTAGAATTTGACCTACCGGTTTTCGTTACAAGGTATCCAAAGAAAGCGAAGGCTTTCTATCATAAACCAGACCCGGAGAGACCGGATGTAGTCCTATGTGCTGACTTACTTGCGCCAGAGGGTATAGGGGAAATTGTTGGAGGTGGGCAGAGGATAGAGAGCCTAGAGGAGCTACTATCAAGGATCAACGAAGAGGGACTGAATCCAAGAGATTACGAGTGGTATCTAGACCTTAGGAGGTATGGTAGTGTCCCTCACTCGGGATTTGGCTTAGGAATCGAGAGAACTATAAGATGGATAACATCTCTTCCCCATATACGGGATGCCATCCCCTTCCCGAGGACCCCAACAAGGCTCTATCCCTAATCTTCTTCTATCAACCTATTTTCCCTAATAGGTTTGAAGGGCGTGTTTAATACCTCTAATATCTTCCTAGCCCTAGCTTCACCAACAACCCTTTTTAATCTAGAGAAGTCGGCATTAAACACCTCTCTAAGGGTACCAAATTCATTCAACAGCCTTTCTGCGGACTTAGGGCCTATGCTGGGGAAGCTTACTAGTACAGAGTACGCCTCCTCCCAAGATCTAAGTCTTCTCCTCTTCCTGACTGGTATTATAGAAGGTCTATTCCCCTCTATTTTCCTAGCCAAATACACTAAGAATCTCGCTGTATCTTCCATAGAAGATACATGAATTATAGATACTCCTCCCAGAGCTAGGGAAGACAGAGCTCCCAAGTAGTGCGGTCTTGCTCGCTGATTTATACTAAAGGACGGCTCCTCTACTAGTATTATGACTACTTCACAACTATCTTTCATTTGATCAACTTGATCGAAGAGCCTACCGTCGTAAATAGACTTCACAAAATCGTTAAGAGATTTTCTCTCGATGCAAGCTTTCATACCTACGAGATAGTCAGCAACCTCTATCCTTCTTCTCTCAACAAGAATACCTTCCCTCCTTAACAGTCTCTCTATGAGTTCTGGTTCTCTATCATCCATAATTATTCTCATATATCATCATCTCAGCCAGAGCCTTTTGATCTCCCTGATCATCCCCTTAATTTCTTCTTTCAGTTCTACGTCATCTATCTCGTCTAGAACAAGCTTTACTATGCCACTTTCAAGGTAACTAGCTCTACCTCTAACTATGATTTCCTTACCTAAGTACTTTCTCACGAGATCATCCGTTGGTACTGAGTAGTCCGTCTCGCCTAGTTCATCAGCCTTTCTCAAGACTTCTTCAATGGACATCTCTAAAATAGACTCAGCTTTATCCCTAAATGCGACTACCCTAGAGACCCCGGTTCCATCATCTATTGTGAACGCTATTGATAGAAGAGGGACTGCTTCCTCTACAGGACCACAATTTGGACACATAAACTGGCCGTACTCCATCTTCGTCCTAGAGCTGCACTTTGGGCAATACCAAGTAACCCTGGCCCTGTCAGACATCCAAGTTACAGTTCCTCTGAACTCCCTGAGCCCATCAGACGATTCACCTATCCAACTCCTTCTGTACTTGATCCTCCTAGCGATTGCCTCAATACCTTCTGGGATGGGACCTATACCCTCCGAAAGAACCCTAATCTCCCCATTTTTACTCAGCGTGAGGACACCGTCCTCGCTTATATATACCGAGCTTACGGAGATTTCAGCCGGAATCCTCACAGACTCAATTAAATCTGCCCAGTCACCCCAAAGCCTAAGGATTCCATATTCATCATTAGATTCTATCAAGAGGTCTATGAAAGGTTTCTTGGATACTATCCCTACATTCTCCTTCGGAAATTTGTATAGGATAATAGCTTTTATCTCCCTCGGACCACCCTCACCCTCTTCGATTACCTTGATCTTAGTTCTTGGTGAGCTATGCAATTCTACTATATCATTCCTCATAACTACTCTCACATTTTCCAGTAGTATCAATGATCCCTCTACGAGGTCGTCTACTAAATATGCTTTATCCCCCCAGAATACAACTCTAGTGGTGTTTCCATCATCGTCTCTTAGGATAACAGATGATCTCCTGCTCTCACTCCCGTCGCTCCTCTTGAACTCCGTGACAGGGTATATTCTAGTTACAAGGCCTTTCACATCCACTTCTTGCCCAATAAAATCGTAAACCTCACCTACTTCTAGTACCTTTTTCTCTGGAAGAGGTACCTCCCCTGTGCCCTCAATTACCTCTATACTAGATGACGAGTCTAAGTTAAGAACTGGCTTGTTATATCTCTGAGATACTCTTGCACCGGAGATCCTCACATAATCGCCCTCTTTTATGTCTCCCCGCTTTACCAGCTCTACTAATGATTCAGACCAGATAACTACATCTATCTCACCACTTGAATCAGCTATTTTAAATTCAGCCCTCTCTGATCTTTCTCCGCTTCTATTCGTATAGCTGAGAATTCCGTACATCTTGATAATTCTACCCTCAACAGTAGCTTTCCTCATCCCTGGAACGAGCTTTCCTATATCTATAGATTGGTGTTGCATCTCGGGGCTTGGGCTAGGTAGATCTATGTTGAGGTCTGTTGCCACTAAGTAAAGTGCTCCATCCGCCTTTATGAGGCCAGACATTTCTTCAACATACATATCTATTCTTCTGAGTACTTCTTCCTCTGTTATACCAGCCTTGGATGCTACGAACCGCACCATCCTCATGAACTCGTCATTATACTCCAAGTCAGACACCTGTTCCGGTTACCTCAACGACTACAGGTCCGTTTAAATTACCCTCAACCTTATACTTTACTGGCAGAAATTTTTCCACTAACCAGATATTACTTTTTGCGTGAAGGGTTAGCTTAGAGATACCAACCTTTGACTTCCCGTCCGCAAGAGCTAGATAAGGTATTATCATATCTCCTGAATGGCTGTCGAAGGCCATACCTGTATCTAACTCGCTGAGAAGCTTAACAGCAGCATTTTCTCCAACTCTCTCGCTTGGCTTGCCCCTTTCTCCGAGGTCATCTGATCCTATAGTGGGAGAACTCGTTGTCCAAAGGGTAATTCCGGCTCCTGGACCAAGATGGCTATCCTTAGACCACTCTTCCTCTATATGTACTGAGAGCCCCTTCTTCATCAATATGTCTTTGGCTGAGTTCGCTATCCTCTTAACAACATGTAATGGTAACTTCACAGCATGAGCTCGCCCCTTCACTTCCTCTATCTCTTCTCTTTCCGTATATATTATGGATTCGAGATTTGAGGGCCATACCCGTAACTCGACCAGTCCACCACCTTTAGGGTAGTGTCCTCTCCTAATAAGCTCTATTTCTGCTTTAACTCCCATCATTGCTATATTAGGTAAAAATACCTCTTTCATGTAGTCTATAGGGGGAGACATCGGTACATCGGTACCACCCCTTATCCTTATCCTCGTTTTCTTATCGGAGAAGATTGCTGCTGGAAGTATTGCTTGTATAATAAGACTGATGCTCCCTGCGGTACCTATATCTATCTCGAACGAACCTCCCTCTCTAGACTGAGGGATGAACAACAATCTCTTGGAACCGACATAATCTCCCTCTACCTTTGCGTTAGATAATCTGGCCAGCGCCCTCACGGCATTGAGGTGCTGAGGTCTTAGACCAGGTTTTTTCCTCTTGACCCTGATATTAAACACCTCAACGGGCTTCATGGTAATAACAGACATCGATAATGCGTATCTGAGGATAGATCCACCACCTTCGCCGTGACTCCCGTCTATTTTGATTATATCCATACGTTCAGATGGGATACATCCTTCTTTAAATAGCATTCCCATGATTCCCTACTAGTGGGGGGGTGCTAGAATAAAGGTATTGCTCACGATAGAGGAAATTGAGGGCAAATTCATAGGAATAGGAATGTTAGGAAAGATTCTTGTCTGTAATACTATTCCTCTTCCCACCAAGGCTGAGGCCGAGGCGGACTTGAAGGCAACTTGCATTTCTGCATGGGGCGATTCCCTAGATCTCTATTGGGAGTTTTATACGCCGGAGGCGTATAAGATAGCTAGGTATATCTATAACCTATTTGTTGGTAGGAACCCAAGCCCCAGGTGGTTTGATGTACTACCACATTACAAGACCAAGTTCTGGAACGCCCTTCTCACAATAAGTTCCATACCACGTGGCAGGTTCACCACATATGGCGAGCTGGCTAGAGCTATAAATACCTCACCTAGAGCAACTGGTAACTATGCGGCTAGGAATCCCTATCCCCTAATAATCCCCTGTCATAGGGTGGTTAGGAGCGACATGAGGCTAGGAGGATACAGCTATGGTCCCATAATAAAGGCATCCCTCCTAATGAATGAAGGGGTAACTGTAAACCTAGATACCGGAAAGGTAGATCCATCAAAACTTATCAGGGCCGAGGAGCTCATAAAACTGAGGAAGGTGTTGAAAATTGTCGGTTATGAGTAAGCCTGTTTTCGCATCTGATTTTGGTACTTCTTACTACAAATACGGTCCTTGGTGGATAATGAAGACTGGGCCAGATATGATAGAGAATAGGGGCTATTTTCCAAAGATTTCCAAGGTCTCTGCTGAGATAAGGGGAGTCAAGGTAAGAGAAGTAGTGGTAGGACCAGAAGTATCCGAATTCCTCGAGTCTAGGGCAGATCTCTCAAGGCTTTATTATCCAATGAGAAATGGTATCATAGAAAGAGGTGATGACAAGGGCTGGAAGGTCGTAAAGGAACTTGTTAGGTATGGGCTCCTTAAATATCACCCTGGAAGTACGGATACGACAGGAGTACCATTTCATGGATTCTTCGTTGTAGCTTCACTCGCTGCTCAGGCACCAACTTACATGTATGAAAGGCTCTTTGAGATTCATAGGGAGATTAACGAGGAGGAGGGCAACCTAGTAAGGGCCGTAACGATAATTCCTCAGCCCCTGGCAGTGGCCATAGCAGAAAGGGCAGTCACTTGTGTGGTAATAGAGGCTGGCCATGGGAATACCCAGGTAACCCCGATTAGCAGAGATGTTATAAAAGCAGCTTTAATCCCTTTAAACAGGGGTGGCAGTGACTCTGACAGGATATCGGCCCAGATACTCAAAGATCTAGGATATTCTGATCTTGCTAGAGAGGAGAAATTCGTTAGAATGTTTAAGGAATCCGTCGGGCTTCTTCCCTTAAATATAGAAAAGTCGATTGAGTGGGTAAAAGACCACCCAAGTGCCCTTCAATCTGTTTTCAAGATTCCTGGCACGACTGTAGAGGTAGACATGGGAGATAAAGTATGGCAGAGATTCCTAATAGGAGAATATTTCTTCAACCCAGGCCACGAAATATTCGAAAGCTATTATGTTAGAGGGTTCACACCACCTAAGGATACCCTCGTCGGCGGGGAAGTCATACCCGGTGATGTAAGTCTAGCAGAGGCCGTTAAAAGAGCAATATCAAAGACCCCGGTCGAGCTTCAATCATCAATAGCCAAGAACATCATTCTCTCAGGAGGAGGATTTAATTGGAGCATCCCAAAGGGGCTGGAGGGTATAACAGCTGATTCTCCGACTAAGATGAAATTCATGATGAGAGAACTAGGACTAGATACCCAACCTAAAATGGTCTCTGACCCACAATTTAGTGTTTGGAGGGGAGCTATCGTCTATGGGATGGCAATTGGCGAAGGAATCAGGTGGGACTGGCGGAAAATGGAGGGGTGGTTATACCTAAGCTAGATACCAATATACATCATTCTTTTGAATTCTGTGGCATTTCCGAAGCTATAGTAAGAGTTGTTAAAAAGTATGTAATTCCTTTCTGCCAGATACTCATTTACTAGTTTGCCTAGCTTCCTGAGGTCACTTTCAGTATACTTGTATGAGTAGACTATCTTCTTTCCTTTTCGGGCTCCATGTAACCTATAATATCTGAAATCCCCATAGACAGGCTTCTCATAGAGTAAATCGACGACATGCGTTATATGAAATTCTCTCAATATTTCAATAAACGCTGGGTTAGAATACCAACTATCATTTCTTATCTCCCATCCCAGGCTCATATCATTAGTTATTGAAGATAAAAACTCCCTTACATTACTTATATTCTCCTCTGACGAGTCGAATGATGGGGGACTCTGGAATATCGCCACTTTAGCTCTTAGCTCCTTTGCTACAGCTCTAAATGACTCCCATGCCTCGAAATTACTCTTGGAGGGCCTGAATAGCCCCCTATCTCCTTCTGGTGGGAGGCCGGTCTTATTCCAGATTCTGCTTCTTGGGTCGTGTGTAATAGCCATCCAAACCTTTAATGTGAATTCAAAACTCTCAGGAGCCTCTCTCCTCCATTTAGAGGCTGTTTCCAATCTAGGAAGCTTGTAGAAAGTTTTCTGCACTTCTACAAGATCTAATTCCTCATAGTACTTTCTCTTAGAGACTTGAAAACCGCAACAACCAATCTTTATTACGGGACCAGGTACCCCCATTTCTCTACTGCTACCCCCACGTCCTTATTCCTACGGATTACTGATAATAGACTTTCACCTCTCATAAAGGAATCAAGAATCTCCCTAAGGGAAGAAATGCCCTTGATTAATCCCGAAGGATGGCCATATACACCCAGATCTCCCATGAGTATCACCCCTAGGTCATCAGGAATGTTCGCTATGATATTGCCAGGATGGATGCGTGGTGAAGTTATGGGCATAGATGGAGATCTACCATCTCCTATGATTGTATCTAGTTTCTTAACCCATTCCACCTCTTCCTGCCTGTTTATAGCTGGCCTTTCAACAAGATCGAATCCCAACTCTCTAAGTACACTAAGTAATATCTCTAGGGGAATACCACACGAACTCATACATCCCACATTTCTCACTGCGAGGAACAATCTTCCCCTGAACTCTAGGACATCGTTAATTCTAGCTAGGTCTCGGCATAGGTTAACATAAACACCCTTCAATCCTATAGAAACAACCTTGTCTAGAAGCTCTAAATCGCTCGGTAATGTCATGAAATATAGCACTTTCTTCCCATAATCATCTCGAATGTGGTCTATTGAATCAACAATCTGATGAGCACGATCGTAGTAAGGGGATACTTCGTTATCCCTCAGATATGGGGGATCAAATCCTACATCTAGGCCAGCCGAACTCATGATCTGAAAAAGCTTGGCGTGATCCGAAGGATGTAATATGGATCCTAAACCAACAGATGAGGCGATAGATGGTCCCCTAACCCCCATATACTTCCTGAATTCAGATTTACCCATCTTAGGTCCAATACTGAATTTTCTTGGTAACTCTACTTTCTTTATAGTACACAGTTTCTCAGGAAATATCCTTGATATCAATTCTGCAACATCAAAAAGCAGAGCTAATGGCCCCTCAGATTCATAAAAGGCATCTGATACGTCTATGGTATAAGTATGGTCTTCTTCGCTTATATGGAGGAACCTTTGTATATCTCCACTTAATACGTCCGATGGGTCACTAAGAGATACCCCTTGCCTACACTTCATGCTGATTATCAATACTTTCACCTTCTATTGATAGCCAGACCTTGGAGTTCCTTAAATCGTTTAGGTGAGTTGCTACCTAGATGGAGAAGGAAATTGAACTAAGAAGAGGAGAAGGGATATTGCTGAGAAGCCCCCTCAGATTTGAAGTTCTCTCCGGGGAGGTTGAATCTTGGGGAGTTACTATCGACGAAACATCAGTAGATCTAGAGGGCATCGAACTGTTGATTGTTAGTAGGAGTGATGTTTCTAAATTGAAGGTAGATGGGAGCTTCGGAAGGATAAATAACCCAATCCCTGAATGGTGGTTAAACCTCCCAGAGAAAATAGTTGAAGAGAAGGTCATGCTAATAGGTCGAGTAGACTCAGGTAAGAGCTCTACAATGCTATACTTCATAAATAAAATTGTTTCAATGGGAACTAACGTTGGTATAGTGGACTCCGATATTGGCCAATCAGACCTAGGTCCGCCCGGTGTGATCTCCTCCAAAACAATAGAGGAGCCCATTTTACACACTAAAATTCTAAAACCAGACTTCATGTATTTCATAGGAGATAAGACGCCCAGTGGACATTTCCTCCCCATGATAAAGGGATCCATAGAAGCAATGAAGGCCGTCAGAAGTTCGACAGTACTGATAAATACAACTGGCTTCGTTGATGGTGGGGCTGCTAGAGCTCTGAAGAGGTTTAAGGCTGAGTTCCTAGAGCCTGACATAGTAATAGCTATCGAGAGGAAAGAAGGGGATCTAGACCATATCGCTAGATCTCTTCCGAAGGATATAAAGGTGTATAAAGTGAAATCTCCAGTTGGTAAGAGCGCTAAGGAGAGATCTTATAGGATAGCAGTCAGGAGGTCTCTACTAAGGAAATTTCTAGAAGGATCTAAAACACTGGAACTAGATCTAAGTAGTCTAGAACTCAGGAATACCTATCTCTTTACTGGTGAGAGCAAGCCTGATTATATCCCCTTCCTAGAAACGGTTTTAGGTACTAAGATATTGTGGCTAGAGGAATCCCCAGATATGTTAATAGTACTAGCGGAGGACCTTCCTGGCAGGAGAAAGATAAAGAACATCGCGGATCTACTCTACAAGGAAGTTAAGGTCGGTACTGTACAACACTACAACGGACTTTACGTGGGATTACTTGGTAAAGGAAGGTGTTTGGGAATTGGGATACTGGAGTCCATAGATCTAAATGAGAAGAGGGCCAGGATAACAACACCTGTTCATGAGAGAAATATAGATGGTTTAGCTTTTGGCTACATCAGATTTAATGCTAATGGTGAGGAGATAGGTACGAGGGGGATGAATATACCATGAGTTTCCGATATATTAAGAACCTAGACGAATTAGTCTCCAACGCTAAGACACAGAACGATAGAAATGCCAGAAGATCCCTTTTATTGGCATTAGATAGAGCTATTTCAGCTGCCGACTCTTATAGGGCTGTTTCTACTAAAATTTCAAACAATGAAATAATATTTGGCACCTCTTCAGTCGATTTGGGGGAATTCAATAATCTATTCGTTGTGGGGGCTGGTAAAGCCGGTAGTATGATGGCCAAAGCAGTAGAGGAGAAAATAGGTGATAGAATAGTAGAGGGTCTAGTTAATGTTCCCTCAGGGACTGAGAAATCTACTAAACTCAATAAGATACAACTCAATCCAGCAGGCCACCCAACTCCTAATGAGGGGAGCGTAGAAGGTGCTAAAAAAATCTTAGAGATGGCTAGGAAGGCAAAAGAGGGCGATCTCGTCTTAACATTGATTTCCGGTGGCGGATCTGCTTTAATGGAGTATCCAATGAGAGGTATCTCCTTAGAAGATCTAAGAAGAATGAACAGACTTCTCGTCCTCAGTGGTGCTAATATCAAAGAGATCAATGCTGTAAGAAAGCATGTCTCTCAGATAAAAGGGGGCAGATTAGCAAAAGCAGCGTATCCTGCTACCATTGTCTCACTAATTATCTCGGATGTGATTGGAGATCCCCTTGATACCATTGCTTCAGGCCCGACAGCTCCAGACGAGACGACATTCCAAGATGCTTGGGAGGTACTGGAGAATTATGATTTAGTGGATAAGATGCCCGAATCTGTGATAATGGTATTGAAAGATGGTCTGAATGGCAACATACCTGAAACCCCAAAACCGGACGATGAGGTTTTCGAAAATGTGTTCAATATAATAGTCGCCAATAACACGAGATCCGTACATGCTGCCGAGAGATTCCTCACAGAAATGGGTTATAATACGCTACTACTTGGATCTAGAGTCCAGGGAGAAGCTAAATACATAGGTAGATTTTTAGCAGGATTGGCAGCTTCAATCTATCACGAAGCTGTCCCTATATCGCCACCAGCTGCTGTGATAGCTGGTGGAGAGACAACAGTCACCGTTACAGGACAGGGAATAGGGGGAAGGAACCAGGAACTAGTATTAGGTGCTGTTAGGGATCTCTCAGGGATGGACGGGGTATCTCTAGCTTCCATAGGGACTGATGGTATAGATGGAGTCTCAGAAGCTGCCGGGGCTATATGCGATGGACATACGTTAGATAGAGCCCTTAAAGAAGGTTTGAGGCCAGAAACTTTCCTAAAGAACAATGACTCTCATACATTCTTCTCATGGTTAGGAGACCTCCTTATAACTGGGCCTACTCTGACGAACGTCATGGATATTATGGGAATTGTAATTCAGGAATAGATTGCTTGGATAATCATTTTAAATAGAGAATACATTTAAGAAGTAAGGGAGTTAGTGGGGAATAACATGCCTAGGAGAAATCCAAAGGGAAATGACTCTTCCCGTGGGTGGAAGGGTAGACTAGGCAGGAAAGCCAAAGGAACCTTATATATCACTAGATTTGATAAACCAGAGGAAAGAAAGGGAGAAATAAAGTCGGGAGATTTGATAAAAGTCCTAGTACAATCAGTTAACAGGAGAGGAGAAGGAGAAGGTATCTACATGGGAAGACCTGTGGTTATAGTGGGTGCAGCAGACCCAGGGATCACAGTCACTGCTAAGGTAAGAAAGGTGTCCGGAGGTAGGATCATCGCAGAAATGGTGGAAAGTGACTAATGGGAGATCGTAAAACACTTGAAAGGCTTGAAAAATTGCTTAAGGAGCTAGGGTTCACTGTATACGAAGCGAAGATGCTTTCATATTTAAGTACCATGAGAAAACCATTGAAGGTAAAGGAAATAAGTTCAGGAACTAATATTCCAAGGACTAAGGTATATGAGGTAGCGGATTCTTTGGTGGAAAGGGGCTTTATTGAACTTGTGAGCAGCAAGCCCTTAATGTTCAGGTCTCCTCCTCTTAATGAACTCCCGAGTTTACTCATAAAGGAGTTATTAGAGGAGTTCAAGCGAAAGGTTTCTTTAATGAATAAGATATCAAGATTAGAATTAGAGGAAGGATTCTGGCCACTGGAGAAAACTATAATCCCCCTATATGGCACCTCAATCATAGCACATATGGCTAATTTCGTCATAGCAGGGGCTAGGGAGTCCTTAATACTAATGACTACAAGGAAATCCTTTGATGCTCTTAATATTGAATTTCCCAATAGAGATGTTAAAATTAGAGTCTTAGTGGACTCTTACGAACTACTCAGGGAGGTGAGATCTCTCAGAATATCAGAGATCAGATTGAGCAGATATGATATATTTGCCGTAGTCTCAGAGCAGTCAGCCGTTATCTCCAATGAAGAGCTGTCTGTGGGACTATATGTGTCTAGAGAAGAACTACTCTCATTTATGAGGTCCATCATGGAGATGCTCTTCGAGTTCGCTGTTCCGATCCCCAGATAAAGTTAAAAACTCCATCTCAAACTAGAGAGGAGGGGGAAGTATTGGGATCTGAGGAGAAAGAAGAGTGTGAGTGGGAATTAGAATTAATTAGACTAAGTTCATTGACCGACCTGCTCAGACTAGCTGCAGCATCAAATTCAATTACGGTACTTGTGGATTTTTGGAGCTCTACCCTAAACAAGAGGGTGCTAGGGACCTTCGCTAATAACTACGGTGCCATGAAGCCAGATATCTTCTCCTATGTTGTATATGAGGCAGAAGAGGAAGGAGGATTCCTTATCTACAAGGCAGATGAAGGAGGGGAGCAGTACGATTTTGCTAAGGTACCATCAGCAGCCGGAAGTATAACCTTTCCTATCGTTAAGCTAGCCGAAGAGCCTCATTGGTTCTCCAAGAGAGTGTCTAACGTTGAACATGAAGAACACTAGGGTATATAAACACGCCTACATAGTTATCCTTGGAATCCTAGGCGTACTAGCCGTAAGCTTAACCTACCTAGCAATAATAAATTTAGATAGTGACTTAGCGGTTACTTTATATTGCGAGCAGAGTGGTCTCATCGTTAGAATAGAGAACTATGGTAATCCTACTAGGATATTCTCTATTAGTATAGCTAAGGGTGACGAGATAATTCTGCTTAAATGGATAGGTACAACGATAGGTAGCGGTCAGAGGCTAGATATCCCCATTACGGTCCCTGGATCCAATAATGGGAATATAAAGGTATCTCTGACCTCTGATAGCCAGGTGATATCTGGACTAAGGTGCAATCCCCCATAGATGAGTCCCCTAGGTAGAATTTTTATTTCAAACTAGGACTTCCTCTGGGGGCCGTGGTCTAGCTTGGTAGGATGCCGGCCTTGGGAGCCGGAGGTCCCGGGTTCAAATCCCGGCGGCCCCATATCTGGAGGTGTCTAATATAATCCTTCTAGCTAAGAGAGGGCATTTACAGATACCCTCTAGGTTTCTCAAAGCCAAAGCCTACCTGCTAAAGGAGTTCTCGGATGGTAAGTTATTACTCATCCCTCTCGTCCCGAGAAAAGAGGTAGAACTAGGGTTCACTCTAAATACGGAAGAAATAAGCTACTTCATCACCAGGGGGGCGACCCTTTGAAGGTTCAGAGGGCAGTAATAGATACCAATGTCTTCATATTTGCATTTTTTAGGGATCAGGAGAATCACACGAAAGCCGCTAACTTGCTGAGTGAATTAGGCACATGGATAATACCACACATCGTTGTGGTAGAACTCTTCTGGTTTTCAAGGGGCGCTGGTCTTAGAGTAAAGGATGCTAGGGATCTAATATTGACCTTTGTGTTGGATGACAAGGCCGAGGTAGTAGCACATCCTATAGAGGACATCATTGATTCCTTGCTAATTGAAGATCCACTTAGATGGGAAGACGAACTTATACTTCTAATGGCAGAGCGAGAAGGGGTTCCAGTAGCTACGTTTGATGATGATCTCAGGAGGAGGTCTATATCTAGGGGAGTTCCAGTTATACCATAAAGAGTATGGTGCCGGGGCCGGGATTTGAACCCGGGACCCCCGGATTTCCCAGCAGGAGCACCGTGGGCCCACACCCACTTATGAGTCCGGTGCTCTAACCAGGCTGAGCTACCCCGGCTCCTAGCTATCAATGTTGGGCCGACTAATAAAAATTGATCTGCACAGTATTAATAAATCTCATCGAACCCTTGCCCTCTTATAAAGGAGTATATAAAGGGCCCACGCTCGGTGTGAGCTGGGAACTACATCTCCTTAGGATTCGTTGATGTTCGCTTTCCTCATAGCGTGGGCCCCACTTAATAATCAAGTATTGTAAAATTAAATTTACCGAGAACCTTTTGATGAACGAACTGTATAACTAACGGGGTGAGATAGATGGGCTTTGATATAGGAGAGGAAGAGGTCTTTGAAGAACCGTGTTCACTCAGGGAGTATCTATCCCAGCCAATCAGACTTAGCGGAATTACCTTTAAAAGGATAGCTTTTAAGCCCAAGCTTACTCACTGGTTTATTGTTCTGCTGCTCTCTTCAGCTTTCGTTACGCTATCCTCCTATTTAGCAGTTCAGAAAATAAACTTCCAAGTAGTAGCAGGTCCTCAGCTACCGGAAGAGGCTGTGCAAGCTGCAGGAGAGTTAATAGAATCGATAGCGAAGAACCCTGCCATTATCTTCTTAGGAGTGTTCGTCTCTAGCCTAGTAATCCAAATAATTGTCTCCCTAATATACTACCTACTAATAAGGGCATCTGGAAAGAAAGCGGGATTCTTACCCTCCTTATTAATAATAGGCCTCACAAATATTCCAACAATAGTGAGTGGAGTACTACAGAGTTATTTAGCCCTAAATATGCCGGAAGTAACCGTTATTTTGAATCTATCGGAGCAAAAGGGTCTGCTTGGAGGACCTAGCGTGGGAAACATGGGTACATCTATGGACAATATAGTCATAGGGATGATACTGTCTGTCTGGTCACTGGTAATATTGTATTCGGCCTGTAGAAGTGGGTTCGATCTATCTAAAGGAAGAGCGGTATTATATTCAGTGATTACATGGCTGATAATGCTACTCCCAAGCATATATTCTCTCCTGATGATTCTATGAATGACTAAAAGTTTCTCCGTACCGAAAAAAAAGCTATATCCCTCAGTAAATCTTTCTGGGGGCTATCCTCTAATACATCTAGCTTGCTGACAGCTTCCAGTGCGAGATTTTCTGCTAGACCTTCTAAGAGATCTCTTAGATCTTCTCCTTCAAGGAGTGATGTTAACTCCCCCTCTTTCCCCCAGTCAATGAGATCATCCTTTATTTGGTAGGCCATTCCCAGATAAAGGCCATACTGCCCAAGCTCATTTGATATATCTTCTCTTCCAGCGATTAAGGCCCCTAGCGATGTCGCAGTCTCAAATAGAACAGCTGTTTTTAGTCTCAGTATCTCTAAATACTCATCTAGACTTATCTTTTCGGCTCTCTTTAATGCCTGAATCTCAAGCATCTCCCCTATTGACATTCTTTTAGAGGCCCTGGCGAGGGCCTCTCCAATCTTTTTACTCTCATATTTACTAGCTATGTTTAAGACTATCGAGAGTATGAAGTCGACGACGAGTAGCGCCATCTCAAAACCATTCTTCACATGGAAGGATCCCTCCCCTCTCCTCAATATATCCCTATCTATCAAATCGTCATGGATGAGCGAGGCTGCGTGGATTAGCTCAATGGCTGCTGACGCAGGTAGAGGATCTCCCTTTCCCTTGCAAGCATCATGAACGATCAA
The DNA here is from genome assembly GCA_027491485.1 of Thermoproteota archaeon. GTDB lineage: Archaea > Korarchaeota > Korarchaeia > Korarchaeales > Korarchaeaceae > Korarchaeum. The sequence goes on along the minus strand of JAOZGR010000001.1, from coordinate 328,043 downwards.
AACGAGGGACGGCCTAACTTTCTTCCCTCCTTCTAAAAATTCTTTTAGAGGATGGTAGAAAGGAGATGATAGTTCCTCCTCCAAAACCGAGTTAATAGCATATCTAGCTTTGTTAACATATGGTTCAAGTAATGATCTTATGCGATTCTCCAGTACGTCTATGCTAGCTCACCTCTATCTTGGTAGCCAGAGGGTTCAACCTTCTAAAATAATGCTTCTCCTCTTAATCACTCTGTCTGTATGTACTACTATTCCATTATCTGTAATTTCAAATGGATGCCTTCTCATGGAATGGGCTGTGCCACGCATTTTCCAAATTATCAGACTCCTCACTAACTCGCCATCCCACTCATCTAGATCAAGCCTTATTATGCCGTCAGCAGCATGTTCCACTCCCGGCCCGCCAAATCCTCTTTCAGTAACCCCAACTTGGCTTATTAGGATAGAGGTAGTCCCTGTCCCGGACAATACTTTCTTCAGTAGGAGCACGGTCTTCCTAGCTAATACAGGTTTCGTGAGATACAAAGCAGTTACGGAATCTACAACAACTCTCTGTGCACCTACATCGTTGATTGCAGTTTTTAGTTCATCTATGAGGCTGTGAACATCTTCCGGATCAGTTACTACGTACTTCTCCCTCTTGGCCGCCCCTCCGATTCCCCCAGTATAGGCATCAACTATTGCGAATACTCCCTTCTCCTCAAATGGTCTGGGGTCCCATCCGAATGTAGACATATTTATCCTCAACTGTACAGGGTGCTCCTCTAAAGCAACGTAAACTGCTGGCTCTCCTTCCTTAAGCCCATTATAGATATACTGCATCCCAAAGATAGTCTTACCAGTTCCCGGTCCTCCCGAAAGCAAGACAACATTCCTCTCCGGGATACCTCCATTAAGGAGATCATCCATACCTGGGATGCCAGTTTTCACCCTTCTCATTTCCATACCCTTACTACATGGCGCACTTTAAAGTAATAATAACACTACCCTAATGTAGATGGAAAGATGGGCGTCTTTGTGCTTAATGAAATTGAACTAAGGGACAAACTAGTTAATGGAAAAATAACAGTTGCTGTCTATGGCTTAGGACATATTGGCTCTCCTATACTGGCCGCCTGGCTCCTTTCAGGGGCAAGAGGTATAGGTGTAGACATAGATGAACGGAAGGTCGAGTTACTGAATAAAGGTATGTCTCCAATAAAGGAACCATGCCTAGAAGAAATTTTCAAGAGAGCTAGAGAGGAGGGTAAGCTATGGGCGACGACTAATGGAGTAGAAGCATCGAGAGAATCTGATGTTAAGATAATTGCCGTCCCTACGTTATTGAAGGGGACAGAATGGCCGAAAAATCCAGATCTCAGTGCTATAAAATCAGCAGCCAAAGACATCTCTTTAGGCCTAAAAAAGGGGGATCTGGTTATAGTAGAAAGCAGCGTCCCACCAGGTACTACAAGGAATCTCGTCAAGCCTATTCTGGAGGAAAGTGGTCTTAAGGCCGGTAAGGACTTTGGATTAGCCTATAGCCCGGAGAGAATTGCTGAAGGAAGGGCTTTGAGGGACATAGTGGAATCCTACCCTAAAATAGTAGGTGGAATAGATGAGAGGAGCACGAGAGTCGCATCTATTCTTTACTCACAGATAGCCAAGAAAGGAGTCATGGAGGTATCCAACGATATAGTAGCAGAATTTGAGAAACTAGCAGAGGGAATTTATAGGGATGTCAATATAGCATTAGCTAATGAACTAGCTGAACTTGCAAGGGTGTTAGGTATAGATTACGACGAAGTGAGGGCTGCTGCTAATAGTCAGCCTTATTCCCACCTCCACAGACCTGGTACAGGAGTTGGTGGCCTATGTATCCCTATTTATCCTCATTTTCTATCTTGGACTGCCAAAGAAAGAGGACTTAGGCTCACTCTGACCGAAGAAGCTCGTAAGATAAATGAAGATATGCCGAGGAAAATTGTAGAGCTGTTAGTAGAAGGGATAAGGAAGTTAGGGATAGGATCACCTAAGGTATCTGTGCTCGGGCTGGCATTCCGGGGTGATGTACCCGATCCTAGAATGTCGCCCACCTACGATCTTCTGGAAGAACTCCGGAGGAGAGGAATAGATATAGTAGCAGTTCATGATCCATTCATAGAGGAAGATCCCAGATTAGACGAATTGGGTATTCTCCTAACTAAAAATCTAGATGAAGCTCTCTCACTACCTAATATCGCTTTAATCTCTACAGATCACTCTGTCTATAGACTAAAACTGAGCGAGCTATTTGGAAGATACCGAAATATACTACTTGTGATTGATGGGAGGCATGTTCTAGATGCGGACATGATACCTCTAGGAAAGGGGTACGTAGGAATTGGAAGGCCTTGGCTCTTAGGCTAACCTCCCTGATAACCATCTAACAAAATTAATCATATAAATTTCTACTAGAGAATCCATCGCTGAGAGAGCGAGCCAGATATCCTTTGCTACGACCACGGCGCCGTGAGATTTTATTACTACAGCGTTTGAGTCGTAATTAGATAAAGACTCAGCTACGGCCTTAGCTAGTTCTTCCGTACCATAAGGTTTTCTATCTATCACTCGGATCTGCTTACCTAGAAGAATACTGCTCTCCTCCGTCCAGATGTCTGAGTATGTAGGATCGTTGGGATTAGGTGGATTTATTCCTGATGTAGCTAGCCCAGTGACCAATGATGGGTGGCAATGTAATATGGCACTCACATCCTCCCTGACCTTATATATACTCACATGCATCCTCCACTCTGAACTTGGCCTACCATTCCCTGCTATTACTTCCCCATTCATATTTATGAGGAGGATATCTTCCATGGACAGCCTTCCCTTAAACTTTCCAGATGGTGTTATAGCTAATAGATCCTGGTCTAATCTGATACTAGCATTACCTCCCCCTCCCGTCGTTAATCCTCTCTGATAAGCTATCTTCATTACCTCAGCTAACTCTTCTGCAGCTTTACCAATATGGGGGCCCATAGAACCGATCCCTCATGAGCCACAGCCTCCTCATGTACCGTACTCGATCCTTGTATGGATAAGCCATTATAACGCCCGCGATGAATCCCCCTATGTGCGCCCAATAAGCGACGCCAGCGCCCATCTCGCTCACAAGCAGGGCAGGTATTAGCTGCCATATAAACCAAAATGCTAGATAGTACTTAGCAGGAATGGGCTCTACAGTCATAATGTACCATATCACGACAACAGTCAGTATCCTAGCATCAGGATAGAATACGAAATAGGCTCCTAATACGCCACTTATAGCCCCAGATGCTCCGACGGCTGGTATACTTGAATAAGGAAGAACGGCCATATGAAGTAGATCCGCAGCCACTCCTGAGATTATATAGAAGAAGAGGTACTTCACATGACCAAATGCGGCTTCAACGTTATCTCCGAATATGTAGAGATAAAGCATGTTTCCTAGAAGGTGGAGCCATCCTCCATGTAGGAACATAGAGGTAAATACCCTATATACATTTGCTGATGGATCCTGTAAGAACAAGGATGGTATGAAGCCATACTCCCAAATTATTCTCTCAAATCCTGTGGGACCGGCTATTACTTCTCCGAGAAACACCAGTGTGTTAACCGCTATTAGTAAGTATGTAACCCATGGCGTTATTGGACTGGGATTCTCATCTTTATACGGGAACAAAGCCTTTACCTCCCCCTGAAGGGCTCAGCTGACCCTCTTTAGGGTCACTAATTACCCTCTTGCCGAATACTCATCATAGCCCTACTGGGAAAAATTAAGTGTTGGTGAGTTTAAACCTTAACTCCCTTCAGGAGGGATTCACCTATCTCCTTCCCTTTATCTACAGCTCTGATATTTAATTCTATGAACTTAGGCTTTACGAGCCTCCTTATAGCCTCTTTGAGATTTTCCAATGGTATTATACCGGATACTGTTACGAACACCCCTAGCATTAGCATATTAGCTACCAACCTATTACCAAGCCTTTCAGCCTCATCTGTTGCTGGTATCTTGAATATTTGCTTTGCTTTTCCCTCTACAGGATCGAGGTATTTTATCATGGAGGAATCAGCTAGTATGATTGCTCTATCCAGCGGATATCTTTTAGAAAACGTATTTAGAGACATCTGGTTGAGCGCTATCCAATAATCTGGGCTTATTATCTTTGGATAATCGATCTCTTCATCTGAAATTACAACCTCTGATCTAGTAGAACCTAGTCTAGCTTCAGGACCATATGTATACGTCGCGGCTGCGTAATAGTCACTCAATACAGATGCTTGGGAAAGTACAGCACCAGAAAGGACGACACCCTGCCCTCCAAATCCCGATATCATTACCTCAACTCTCAAGCCACCACACCCCTCTACTGACTATCTCATTTCTCTTCTCTATCCTCCTCAACCATGGCTTTTCATACCTTTCCTCAACTTCAAGGAGCTTCTTTTCCTCTTCCTCATCCACAATAACTTGGATAGCGAAATCTGGACAATAATACTCACATAATCTACAGGCCCTACAGTTCTCTATCTTAGTGGCAATTGGTTTCTTCACGCCTCTCCAGTTCCTTTCCTCGCTTATCTCAAGTACATTCCATGGGCAGGCCCATATGCACAGATAACAACCCTTACAGAGCTTATCACTTACAGCTATCTGACTAACCCTCACAGTAGCCACTTTCTATCCCCCCTTAGCCCTCTTCTCTAGCTCCTTTAACTTTTCAGTGTATTCTACTCTGTCAGTTCTATGCAAGAATTCTCCCACTAATATTTTACCTTTCAATTCTTCTGGGTCTTTTTTCTTCGCTACAGTTAGTGGCACTGAGTTCTCCTTAAACCACTGTAGCATGTCTCTCGGATCCGGCTTGTTTAGTATGTACCTACCCGCATAAGTTGGGCATTGGAAGAGTATCTCTATTGCGGCGAATCCTTTATGCTTAACCGCTTTCTTCAAACTGTTTTTAGCTTGCATAAAGTGATAGGTGGTCCATCTTGCTAAATAAGTTGCACCAGCAGCTTTTAGGAGTTCCATGAGATCGAAATTAGGTTCTATGCTCCCATAGGGGGTTGTCTGAGTCCTAGCACCCTCAGGAGTAGTTGGAGCCATCTGTCCTCCAGTAAGTGAGTAGAGCATGTTAGTTGCTATTATTGCAGTGATTCCTATGTTCCTCCTAGCTGCATGGATTAAGTGGTTTCCACCTATCCCCATGCTATCTCCATCTCCCATAACCACAATTACGTTTAGCTCCGGTCTAGATGCTTTTAGGGCTGTTGCAAAGGCCAAAGCCCTTCCATGCAGTGTATGAGCAGCGTCCCTTCTGAAATACAGTGGAACCCAACCAGAGCATCCTATTCCAGAAACAAATACAGTTTTCTCCCACTCATCCCATCCTAGCTCTTCGAAAGCCATTAGGATTATTCTCTCTATAATCCCTAACCCACAACCCGGACAAAAGGCGTGGGGCATTATCTCAGTTCTCATATATTTCTTAGCTAATACATTTTCAAACTCAGATTCTGGTATCATACAATCACCTTGCCGCCTTCTTTATCACCGACAAAACCTCATCAGGGTGATGGAGCACCCCACCAACTTTAGGTAACGACATTACCTCGGCATTACCTTTAGCTGCCCTCTCGACCTCTCTCACTATCTTCCCCATGTTCATTTCAGGTACCACAATAGCTTTCACCTGGGAGGCTATGTCCTCAATTATCTTATCATAAAAAGGCCATAAGGTTATCAATCTTAATATACCCGCTTTTATACCTAGCTTTCGGGCCTCTCTTACAGCCCTTAATGATGTTCTAGCCGTAGATCCATATGAAACAACAGCTATCTCCGCATCTTCCATTAGTTCGGTCTCATACATAGCGATCTTTTCAACATTCTTCTCTATCTTGTAGTAAACTCTCTTAATAGTTCTTTCAGCTGCTGCATGATCGGTACCTATCCTATGCCCAAATTCATCATGCATGACGCTCTCCACTAGCATGTTATAGCCCTCACCAAAAGCTGGCATTGGAGCGACCCACTCACCGGGATCAGGCAAGTATGGGATGTATTCCTCTGGAGGAACCGAAGGTTTCCTCCTCTCCACAATTTTTATCTCTTCAAGGGGGGGGACCTTAACAGGTTCCCTAACATGAGCTATAACCTCATCAGCTAGGATTACTACGGGATTTCTGTACTCTTCAGATAAATTGAATGCTCTTATCACAAGATCAAACATGTCCTGTGCGCTAGATGGAGCCAAAGCTATTATACCATAATCCCCATGACTGCCCCATCTAGCTTGCATGACATCTCCTTGAGAAGGTAAGGTAACCAGTCCGGTAGAGGGGCCACCCCTCTGGACATCAGTAATAACGATTGGTGTCTCCGTTAATACAGCGTAACCAAGCCCCTCCTGCATTAGGGAGTAACCTGGCCCACTTGTAGCTGTCATAGCCTTCTTCCCAGCCCAAGAGGCACCTATTATTGCGAGGATAGAAGCCAACTCATCTTCCATCTGCATGAACACTCCACCAACCTGAGGCATTCGTCTCGACATCCTTTCTGCTATCTCTGTCGCTGGAGTAATTGGGTACCCGGCAAAAAAGCGGCAACCTGCTATTAATGAACCCTCAACAATCGCCTCGTCGCCTTGCATTAGATGAATTCCAGGCTCTACATACAAGCCCCGACACCTCGATTAGGCCTCATAATTAGAAGAAAAATTTAGCGCAATTCAACTCTTCACTATACGTCCTTCTGAATCAATTTCGCCACTCCTTATCCTATGAGATTTCAAAGGTCTCCCATCTTCTGCCATAACAGTTGGTATAACTACTATAAACAGCTCCTTTAAGCCATTTCTCACTCTCTCCTCGTTTATCAAGAGGGCCCTCTCATATGTTTCTGGAGAAACCACTATCACATCGGCAACATCATCTGTACCAGCAGGCCCTATTGGTTCAACTATTTTAACTATACTGAAGTGAATACCTTTCTCCTCCAAATACTCCCTAAGTAACCTTTCCCTCTCCTCATAAGGCTGTATTTTCTCCTTTAGGGACTTGCCAGTGAGGAGAGGACCATCGGCTAGTCCTATTAGCAAGCTCTCTGCCAAACTAGCAGCCACATCCACTAAAGTCCTATGTCCCTTGTGAAACCTATCAAAAGCTCCTCCAACTATAGCCTTCTTAAAAGGTTTCTTACAGCATCTTCCATCTGCCAAGTCTCGTAAACCCCCTTTATCTCTCCATTCTCCATGACTTGAGCTCTATTCCTAGTTATAAGAATTAGTGACCTCACTCCCATAGACATGGCCTCTCTAGACCTCTCCTCATTACTTGTCAAGAAAACAGTCTTCTGAGGCGATACCTCGGCTAAGGAGAAGACATTTACTAGTGAAACATCTCTACCTATCCAAGAGAAGTGGATCAAATGATGAACTCCAAGTCTTATGATTTTCTCCCACTCCTTGACAGGATCTCCTTCCGAGATTACGCCAACCTTGGCTCCTTCTTCCCTTGCCGCTAGAATCGTCTCTATTATTCCAGGTAAGGGCTTCAAAAATGCCCTCTTAACATCATGATAGGCGATTACTCCAGCAGATATTACCCTAAAGTCCTCCCTAAGTCCCAATCTTCTCATCATCTCATTAAAATGGAAAGGATAATCCTCCCCTTTCTCCCTAATGACCTCCATTAATGTCTCTAATGCTGTATCGAAATCGACTGGTAGACCAACCTCCTTCATTGCTGTGATAGCCCATTCTCTTGCAGTCCCTTTGAGTAAATCGGAATCATATAACACATTATCTATTTCCAGAAGGAGTAACTTCATTCTGTAACCACCTTACCCAGCTTTTCAGGCTTATCAGGATCGAGCCCCCTTAAAAGGGATACGTTATATGCAAGGACTTGAAGAGGTATGACCATTAACAGGGGGGAAAACTCATACCTCGTTTCAGGTATCGGTATCTCTCCCTCTACTCCAATTCTTATTACTCTCCCTCCAAAGGATCTAACTCTCCTAACCACTTCCTTCATCTCAACCCAGTTCAATGAGATCACCGGAGTTCCCCTATCTATAAGCTGGATTGGGCCGTGGAGGAATTCTCTAGCAGCGTATCCCACATAATGGAGATTAGCGGTCTCTCTTAGCTTTAGAGCGCCCTCTAAGGCTGTTGGATAGTTAGGACCTTTACCAAGGATAAAGCCGAATGGTACCTCCCTAATCTCCTTAGCTATATCCTCCATAAGATCAAAGCTCAGATCTATGGTCTTTTCCATCTTCTTAGAGATCATAGACAGCTCAGAGACTAGTTCATCCAAGACTATGCCTTTCTGTTCAGCTATTTTAAGTGCAAGCATAAACGAAACAACTAGTTGCGTGGTATAACTCTTTGTTGCTGCCACTGCTCTCTCCTCTTCAGCTCTGGTTAGTATCACACCATCCGAAACCCTAGCTAGGGTACTTCTTGGGGTATTAGTTATCGAGATAACCACTCCATCCCTAGATACCCTTCTGAAATAGTCTACAGCTACTAGAACGTCCTTGCTTTCACCGCTTTGGGAAAAAGCTACTAAAGCTGAGTTCTTAATTTCTGGAGGGAGCCACTCAGGTAGCTCAGAGGAAGGAATCGAGGTTGACTTCAAGTTCGAGACCTTCAGTAGTAGTCTATGTAGTACAAGTGAGGCATGGTAGCTGGACCCACTACCTGTAGTATACACAAATCTATCATCTAGGAGAGACGCTGCAGACCGGATCTCATCTACAGCTGACTCTATGGTTCTCTCTACTGCTTTTGGCTGCTCTCTGATTTCAGATATCATATATTCTCCAAACCGTTTACCCACCAATCTCTACCAACCTACCCCTAAGAGAACTTTATTTATCTATTACTGGAGGAGAAGGCATATGAACGAGGACACAATATCCTTTTTCTCCAGATTTACTGAGGCTTTTGGTCCGTCAGGATTTGAGATAGAACCATTAAAGATGCTGAAGGAGAGATACTCTCCCTATGCTGATGAGATGCTATCCGATAAACTCGGATCTCTGATATTGGTCAAGAGAGGATCCAGTGAAAGACCTAGGATAATGGCCAGCGGGCACTCAGATGAGATAGGCTTCATAATAGTCTCGATAGAGGATAATGGCTTCTTAAAATTTGAACCGCTCGGTGGGTGGGTTCCGACAACATTACCAGCTCAGCGAGTGATTATAAGGTCTAAGAAAGGTGACTATGTTGGAGTAATAACGAGTAAACCCCCTCACCTCATGACTCCAGAGGAAAGAAAGAAGCCGATAGAGTTTAAAGACCTATATATAGATGTTGGGGCCAAAAACAAGGATCAGATAAAGGAGATGGGTATAAGGATAGGAGATCCAGCAGCCCCTCTAGCACCCTTTGAAGTCCTAAGAGGGGGAAAGGTGTGGCTTGGTAAGGCTTTTGACGACAGAGTAGGGGCATTTATAGTAATGGAGACGCTCAAGAGGCTAAAAGAGGAAAGAGTAGAGCATCCCAACAGCTATTATGCGGTCGCTACTGTTCAGGAGGAGGTGGGGCTAAGGGGCGCTGAGACCGCGGCCGATGTGGTGGATCCGGATCTATTTATCGCAGTAGACGTTGACATTGCTGGCGATTCTCCAGGAGTAAGCTCCTATGAGGCACCTAGCAAAATGGGAGAAGGGGTATCTATACTTACATGGGACAAGAGCATGGTGCCCAACGCTAGGTTAAAGGAGTTCGTAATAGAGGTAGCCGAGGAAGAAAACATACCTTACCAGCTGTCAGCTGTTAAGGGTGGAACAGATGCCGGAAAAGTTCATCTTCACAGGTATGGTGTGCCCTCGATAGTTTTAGGCATTCCAACTAGGCATATCCATTCTCATAGCTCAATAATGTCTCCGGATGACGTAGAGGCGGCACTTAGGCTTATGATGGCCTTAATTAAGAGGTTGGATTATTGGACTGTCAGGGGGTTCACAGAGATTTGACTGAGTTGAGACTTACAGCACCAATTTCTTGGCTAGATGGCATAGATCACAGGACTGGAAAGATAGTTCAGAAGGATCACCCGCAATATGGGGAGAGTCTTGCTGGAAAAGTGGTATACATACCACATTCAATAGGCTCGACAGTGGGCGCCTACACATTCTTTGCTCTAAGGAAATATGGTATGGCTCCAGCTAAGATTGTACTTGAGGAACCTGACAGCATCACGATAAGCGCCGAGTTAGCAGGAATACCTGTCGAAATAAAAGGAGCTAGAGAAGTAAAGCTTGAGATCACCGAGGAAGTCTACGAGGAATTCAAGAGATATCTAGAGAAGGAAGCTTCTATCTCAGATGCAAGGGGATTCATAAAGGTAGGCTCCGTTCATATATCAGGCGTATCATACGCTACAATAGGTGAATATGGAAGAGAATGGCTGGCAAGCCTCAAGAACAAGGTGAATTTCAGGGTAATTGCAACGACGAATCCCCTAGGAATGGATCTAGTTAGATGGAGAGAGATGGGAATACCAGATAAATTCGCGAGAGGGCAGTTAGACATAGTAGAGTCACTTTTGAGCATGGGAGCACTGCCTTCCTTTACCTGTACACCATATCTCTCCGGAAATCTCCCAAGATATGCAGAACATATATCTTGGGGGGAGTCTAGCGCTGTTTCATATGTAAACAGTGCTATAGGCGCCAGGACTAATAGGGAAGGAGGTACAAAGACCATAGTCGTTGCTGCTGTAGGGTATACTCCACTCTATGGGATGCACTTGAACGAGAATAGAAACCCTAGCTTAGAAGTAGTAGCTCCTGAAATAAGGGATACTATCGAATACTACGAACTGGCCTATCTTGTTGGACATGAGCACCCTAACTCCATTCCCATTTATACAGGGTTAAAGGAGCCTAATTTACCTAAACTGAAAGCTCTAGCAGCAGCTGGAGCATCATCAGGCTCGATTGAAATGTACCATATTCCAAAAGTGACTCCCGAGGCCAAAACTCGTGCATCAAAGTCTATTTCGGTTAATAAGAAGGATTTAGCTGGTGTCAGAGAGGAACTAAGTACATTTGATGGAGGCACCGATCTAGTAGTCCTAGGGTGCCCACACATGTCCCTCCAAGAATTCAAGGAGTTAGCTATCCTCGTGAAGGGGAGGAAAGCGCTTAAAACATTCTGGTTATATACCTCTAGGACAATCTTATCACTGGTAGAGGGAACCTCAATATGGGCTACAATAAGGAACTTTGGAGCGAAAGTATGGGCGGATACCTGCATGGTAGTGTCTCCCCTAGAAGAGATGGGAATAAAGAAAGTTACTACTAACTCCACAAAAGCTGCAAAATACCTCAGATCTTTAAGAGGACTCGATGTAGAGCTACTTAGCTTAAGGGAGATCATAGAAAGATACAGCAGGAGAGAATAAACAATAAAAGAGAAAATAAGTAAAGTATTTTGGAGGTTATATGCCCAGGTAGGCTTTCCTTACATGCTCATTTCCGAGAAGCTCTTCTCCTGTACCCTCCATAACCGTGACTCCATTTTCTATGACATATGCCCTATGGGAGCTTGTTAATGCCATGTAAGCATTTTGTTCAGCTACTAGTATTGTCGTCCCCTTCTCCTTATTTATCTGTACTATAGTCTCAAATATCTTATCTACTAGCATAGGAGCAAGTCCTAGAGACGGTTCATCGAGCATTAGGAGCTTCGGATTCCCCATCAGCCCTTTACCTATAGCTAACATCTGCTGTTCTCCTCCGCTTAATGTACCCGCCAACTGCTTTTCCCTCTCCTTTAAAACTGGGAATAGCGAATAAACGAATTCTAAGTCCTCATTTATAGAGTCCTTATCAGTCCTGAGGAACGCGCCCATTTCTAAGTTCTCTCTGACAGTCATCTCAGGGAACAGCCCTCTCCCCTCTGGTACATGTATTATCCCAATAGAGGTGATCTGGTAAGGTTCTAAACCGACTATAGACCTACCTTCGAATGTAACTTCGCCCTTTAGCGGCCGTATCATCCCTGAAATCACTCTTAGGGTGGTGGTTTTCCCCGCTCCATTCGCTCCTATGAGAGATACTATTTCTCCCTTCTCCACCCTGAGAGAAACCTCTTTAAGAGCGAGAGCCTTACCATAAGCAGCTGAAACATTATCGACCTTTAACATAGAACCTCTCACCCAGATAAGCCTTTATAACTTCCTCATTTGTGGATATTTCCTCGGGAGTCCCTTCAGCTATTTTTCTCCCAAAGTTTAAGACCATAATTCTCTCGCAGATGTTCATAATGACTCTCATATTATGTTCTATTACGATAACAGTTATCCCTGACTCCCTAACCCTCCTAGCTACATCCATTACCTCGTCCATCTCAGTAGGGGTAAGTCCTCCTGCAGGTTCGTCCAACATCAGTAGTTTAGGATCCGTAGCTAGAGCCCTTGCTATTTCTAGCCTCTTCCTCTCACCATGAGGTAGTGCCTCGGCGAGGAGGTCCTTCCTGTGAAGAAGACCAACGAAATCTAAGATCTCCTCAGCCCTTCTTATGGCTTCCTCTTCACTCATGCCCGTTACTATGCCCTTTGTGGCATATATGGAAACCAAAACATTGTCCAGTACCTTCATGCCTAGGAAGGGTTTAACTATCTGCCAAGTCCTCGTTAAACCTAGCTTAGCTAACTTATGCGGCTTCTGTCCTGTGATCTCTTTACCATCAAAGAATATCCTTCCTTTATCGGGCCTGTAGAAACCACTTATTACATTGAACAGCGTAGTTTTTCCTGCTCCATTAGGCCCTATGATACCAAAGATCTCCCCCTTTGAGACCTCAAAGCTTACATTATTTACAGCCACTAAGCCTCCGAACGTCTTTGTAACTCCCTTTACCTCGAGTATATTCATCACTTACCACCTCCTGCTTTCTCAAGGAACAGTTCTATAATGCCATATATCCCCTTTGGAAAGAATCTCATCACTAGTACTATTAGGAGACCGTAAATCAGATACCTGTACTCTAAGTATGATCTCAGGAGTTCTTGTAGCAGTGATAAGACGATAGCACCCATAACCGGCCCTATTAGTGTGCCAAAACCACCTATTATTGTCATGGAGAGCATGTATATCGACTCTGATAGAGTAGAGATCTCTGGACTTATATACCTCAGGTAGTGGGCATATAGTCCACCCGATATACCCGCGAAGAATGTGGCTACGAGAAAGGCATATACCTTGAATAAAGGCACATCGACCCCAATAGAAAGCGCAGCATCCTCATCTTCTCTTATAGCTACGAAGATCCTACCTGCCCTTGACTTGGTTAGTAAGTGAAGCAGGAAGATGCTAATAACGGTGAATAGTAGGGCTACGTAGTAGAAGGATACTTTATTTCTGAAATCTATCGGGCCTATACTGGGCAGAGGCGGGATTCCGGGTATTCCCAGAGGGCCTCTCGTTAACCAATCTAGGTTGATCAGCATGAGCCATACGACAACTCCGAACCCAAGTGTAGCAATCGCTAGGTATGGACCTCTTAGCTTCAAGGATGGTATGCCTAATATTAAGCCAAAGATAGATGCCATTATTCCTCCAGCAAAGATGCCTATCCAAGGGCTAACACCTAGATTCATAGCCAGGAGTGTCGAGGTATAAGCACCGACTGCGAAAAATGCAGCATGTCCGAGCGAAAGCCTTCCAGTATATCCAACCAGAATGTCTAAGCTAGCTGCTGTTATCGTATATAGCATAACGAGTATAGCTACATGCGTTACATAGTCTCCAGCTAATGGTAGGGGGATTAATAGAAGGGCAGCTACAATATAGTACTTAGCGGTTTCTAGTACTACCTTCCGACTTATTCCTAACATCACTTCTTACCTCCCAGTATCCCCTCAGGCTTCAGCCACAGCACGATTATCATTATTATGAAGGCCACGACCTGCTTATACTCAGTTCCTAGGAAAAGCCCACCCAGGTTCTCTGCTAATCCTATTAGAAAGCCAGCTAGGATGCTTCCAATGACATTTCCCATCCCTCCGGTTATCACTACTACGAAGGCCTTAGCGACTACGTCCAATCCCATAGTTGGATACACATTGTATATAGGGGCTAAAATGCACCCAGCTAGCGCAGCTAGAGCAGTTGATAGGAACATGGTGATGTCGTATATCTTATAGGTGTTTATGCCTACGAGCATGGCAGCGGAGGGATTCTGGGAAGTTGCTCTTATAGCTTTACCCGTCTTAGTTACTTTAAGGAATGTATAGAGAGCTGCCAAAGTAGCAACAGCAACTATGAATGTGATGATCCTGGCTAGACTAAAGGAGAGACCTCCTGGGATGATGACTCTAACTTCTGTTAAGGGACTTGGTATTGATAATGGGATTGGGCCCCATAGTACAAGAGCTAAGTCTACGAACAGAATGGAGAGGCCTATTGTCAGCATTATGAACCTTAAATCTTGGAAATAGAAGGCAGCTCCTCCTTTTATTTCCTTCATTTCCTCGTAAAGAGGTTTAAATAGCAACTTATTTATGAGAATGCCTATCAATCCGACAGCTATTGCTGCTAGTGGAGCAACTATGTACGGGTCGCCTCCCGTGACAGACACTAGAGTGAATGCTATGTAAGCTCCTATCATGTAAAACTCTCCATGTGCGAAGTTGCTGAGTCTCATTACACCGAAGATCATGGTGAGACCTACACCAATGATCCCATAGATACCTCCTATCATTAGCCCAAGGATTACTTGCTCTATTACCTCTATGGGCTGTACTATCATTAAGAGCACCTCCGTATTTACCTAAATAAAAAAGGAATGGTATAGGAAGAAGGAGAGGTTAACCTCCCTTAAACTTCTCTGGCGGTATATATTCTCCCTGTTTGTCCTCAGGAGGATAGAGAATTACCCTCTTTAGCTCACCATCCACTTTCTGGACCTGTACTAGTAATACCTTAGTCTGGGCTTGTCCATTCTCGTCAAAGTATATGTTTAGTCCTTGGGCTCCCTCAAACTTGAGGGACCTTATGGCATCTGCAACCTTATCAACATCCCATGTTCCAGCCTTCTCAACTCCCAACTTGAAGGCTAAGAAAGCGTCGTATACTCCAGCTGCGTACATGGCCGGGAATCTTCCCCACCGCTTCTTAAACTTCTCTACGAATTCCCTGGCTACCTTTCTCTTGGTAGTTGGCTCGAAGTAGCTGACATGTACGAGGCCCAGTGCATCATCACCAGCCAGCTTGAGGAACTCGTCGCTGGTAACTCCTCCAAGCATAACGAACTGCTTATAGAGCCCTATCTCATGGGCCTGCTTGAGTATGTTAGCTGCATCCCTGATATTAGCCACTACGAATATGACATCTGGATTGGCCGCCTTTATCTTCGACAGCTGGGATGTGAAGTCTGTTGTTCCCTTGTCGAAATACTCCTCAGCAACTATCTTCACTCCCTTGGACTTGACTCTCTCTCCCCAAATCTTTAGGCCTTCCCTGCCATAGTCATCATTTATTCCAAGCATAGCAGCGGTCTTGGGCTTCAAATGCTCGACGACCCAATCAGCATTCTGAGTGGTCTGCATCCACTGGTTTGCACAGGTCCTGAAAGTGTACTTGTATCCTTGCTCAGTGATCTTTGTAGCTACTGAGACGGGGACGAAGAGCAGCCTCTTTGCCTCCATTATTGATGGCTGGACTGCCAGAGTGACAGTAGAACAGTACTCACCAAATACTGCGTAGACATTCTCCTGAGTCAAGAGCTTCTGAACTGCAGCAGTTGCTTTAGTTGGGTTACACTCGGTATCTTCTATTACTAGCTCGATTTTCTTGCCTAAGATCCCTCCCTGCTCATTTATCTCATCGACTGCTAGAATGGCTGCTTGCTTCATGTCTAAGCCGTGTTCAGCTAAACCTCCAGTGAGAGGGGCTATGAGACCAACCTTGACCGTTCCTCCAGCTGCTGGGCCAGTTGGGGCCAAGACAAGATAGGCAGCAGCTATAACAACTACTATCAGGACGACTACTCCGATGAGAGTTCCTTTACCGAGGGCCATGAGGTTCCCCCCATCTTAGGATTATAGCTTCCTTTTAAATGTTCATTGGTCAGAAGGAGGATCTCCTTCTTCAGATTCGTAACATCTACTAACCTTTATCGTGTAAATTCCTACTGCACTACATGTGAATTCAGCATAACGATATTATACATAGCTCCACAACTATAACAGTGTGTGCCCAGTGGGATAGAAAAAATCAATACGATTATCGAGATTTTTGTACTAAATTTCCCCTTACTGGGCACCCCTGGCACCTTGGAAAGGTTCTTAGGTAAGTTACTTCTCTTACTACCTACGACCTAACTAGGAGGTGGTTTGATGGCATTATTCGATCTCAGAGGAAGGGACTTTATAACCACCAGAGACTTCACTAGAGAGGAGTTAGAATACCTCATACAGATATCCATGGATCTTAAGAAGGCTTGGTATTCCGGAATAAGGGTTAAGCCCTTAGAGGGTAAAGCCATAGGTCTTCTATTCAAGAAACCCTCTACCCGAACTAGGAACTCTTTCCAGTCTGCAATTTACAGGCTTGGTGGATTCTCAGTCTATATGAGACCCGATGAACTGCAACTGAAGAGGGGAGAGCCATTAAAGGATACAGCTAGGGTGTTAGATAGGTACTATGATGCGCTGGTAATTAGGACATTCGGACAGGAGGAGATTGTTGAATACGCTAAATACATGAAGAACCCTGTAGTAAACGCTCTATCAGATGAAGAACACCCATGCCAAGCAATGGCTGACCTTATGACTATAAAAGAGAAGTTCGGATATTGGGAAGGCCTAAAAATGGTCTACACGGGAGATGTATGGAATGTAGCTCACTCACTAATTGCGACAGCTCCTGTCTTCGGTATGGATTTAGTACTGGCCGTCCCTCCCGGATACGAACCTCTTGAGGAAATATGGAAGTTTGGCGAACAGGAAGCTGCCAGAAGAGGGACAAAACTAGAGATTATACATGACCTCAAGGAGGCTGTAAAAGGAGCGGACATAGTTTATGCGAACACATGGTGGAGCATGGGCAAACCTGAGGAAACGAAGGAGAAAAGAAAGAGGGATTTTGCGCCATTTACAGTAACCCCTGAGGTTATGAACTTAGCTAAGGAGCATGCAATCTTTATGCACTGCCTCCCAGCATACAGAGGTAATGAGATGACAGAGGAGGTCATAGAGGGTAAGTGGTCAGTAGTATTCGATGAAGCAGAAAACAGATTATGGACCGAAGCTGCAATACTGACAGCACTAGTTAGGTAGAGAGGACGAAAATGAGTAAAACTGCCCACCCAAATTTTTATCTTGATATGGGAGGTCAAATCTCCAATTACAGTAGCTGGGTAAGTTAAATCCTGGGATGAGGTGATATTATTGCCAAACAAACTTATTACCGTAGCCCTAGGTGGCAATGCCCTTCTACAGTTTGGGCAGGAAGGTAGATTTGAGGAGCAGTTGAATAACGCAAGAAGGACAAGCCGGCAACTAGTAGAACTAATTAAGATGGGATATAAGCTCGTTGTAACTCACGGAAATGGTCCCCAGGTAGGAGCAATTCTTCTCCAGCAGGAAGCAGGCTCTTCCCAAGTACCTCCAATGCCTTTACATGCCTGCGGTGCGATGAGCCAAGGGTTAATTGGCTACATGATCCAGCAATCATTAATCAATGAGCTGAGATCCTCAAATCTCAACATACCTGTAGCTACTGTTGTGACACAAGTACTTGTTAGTAGAGACGATCCCGCCTTTAACAATCCTACTAAATTCATCGGCCCGTGGTATCCAGAAGATGTAGCTAAAGAGAAAATGGATAAATTAGGATGGACAATGAAGTATGATGTGGGTAAGGGATGGAGGAGGGTTGTTCCATCCCCAGACCCAATAGCTCAGGTCGAGATTGAAGCAATAAGGAAGATGGTAGAGTCTGGAATAATAGTGATAGCTTCTGGGGGAGGAGGTATTCCTGTTGTGGATGAGCACGAGCTAGAGGGTGTCGATGCTGTCATAGACAAGGACTTGGCTGGAGAGAGGCTTGCAACTTCACTTGGCTCTGACTTATTCATGATACTTACAGATGTCGAAAAGGTAGCTATAAACTTCAAGAAACCAGATCAAAAGTTCTTGGATGTCATAACACTTGCAGAGGCTAAAAAATACTATGAGGAGGGCCACTTCCCACCAGGCAACATGGGGCCTAAAGTCATGGCTGCAATGAGGTTTGTCGAGCACACAGGAAAGGAAGCAATCATAACTAGCTTGGATAAAGTAATAGATGCCTTGAATGGAAAAACGGGTACTAAGATAGTTCCATAAAAAGAAAAGGTGAGGTCATTCAAGACCTAACACATCCTCGTAACCTTTCAAGTCTAATAGCCCGTGACCTGAGAAGTTAAAGGCAATGATTTTTCTTTCACCATTTTTCTTTGCCTTTAAGGCCTCATCTATGGCTGCTTTAACCGCATGAGTTGTCTCAGGTGCTGGTATCAATCCCTCCGTCATGGCAAATATTTTGCCGGCCTCAAATACTTCTTCTTGTCTATAAGTTACGGATCTTATCACCCCCTTCGACTTCAGGAGGCTAACAGACGGGGCGGCTCCATGGTACCTCAGGCCACCTGCATGTATGGGTGGAGGTACGAATTCATGTCCTAATGTGTACATTTTCATTAGTGGTGTTATTTTAGCGCTATCACCGAAGTCATACCTATACTCTCCTCTTGTTAGCGAGGGACAAGCTGTCGGCTCAACAGCTATTATGTCATAGTTTTCATTACCTTCTAGTATCTCCTTTACAAACGGAAACGTAAATCCGGCGAAATTGCTCCCTCCTCCTACGCATCCTATGAGAATGTCCGGCTTTTCGTCTATTATCTCAAACTGTTTTTTGGTTTCAAGGCCAATGATTGTCTGATGGAGGAGTACATGATTGAGAACACTGCCAAGAGAGTACTTAGCTTTCTCATCTTTCATGGCTGCTTCTATTGCTTCACTTATAGCTATACCTAGAGATCCGGGATGCTCAGGATCTTGTTCTAAGTATCTCTTACCTATCTCCGTTCTATCACTCGGAGATGGGACTACATCAGCCCCATAAAGCTTCATGACGAACTTTCTATAGGGTTTTTGATAGTAAGAGATCCTAACCATGAATACGAGAGATCTAAGTCCATTCATGGCAGTTGCATAAGAGAGAGCACTCCCCCATTGTCCAGCTCCAGTTTCTGTCGTGAGAAGCTCTAGTCCTTCCTTAGAAGCGTAAAATGCTTGAGCTAAAGCTGTATTTAGTTTGTGACTACCTGTAGGCGATACATCTTCTCTCTTATAGTATATTTTGGCTGGCGTCTTCAGATATTCCTCGAGTCTCTTTGCTCTGTACAGAGGGGTTGGCCTTCCAATCCTAATGTAGAACTCTCTCAACTCTTCTGGAATCCTTAGGTACTTTTCCCTCGAGAATTCTTGATCAACGCATTCCCTTGGGAAGAGGTTATAGAAGGCCTCAGGTCCAAGGGGCTCCTTAGTTGCTGGATGTATGGGTGGAGGTAGGTTGGGAAGGTCGGCAACTATATTGTACCAATAGGAGGGTAGTTCCTCCTGAGGAAGGTCTATTCTGGTCATGTAGTATCACCTCCGGAAGGAGAAACTCTGTATCTTCCGTCCCTATGTCCGCAGTACAGGAAGTAGGATTCAGTATAGGGATTCATGGAACTCCTAGAGCCAAACTAGATCCCCCATAGACACACCCCCTGATCGGGTTAACGGAGCTAGCCCTCTGAAGTTTAAAAATATTACTATGCGAATGGGTACACACCCACTACCAGTACTCGTCCTACTTCTCATCACTATTCCCCTTAATTTGCTAGCAACCCTTTTATGGGCCCCATAGTCTTCGCTCAGAAATAGCTAGGGGTAGTGAAGATACCTAGCAACATTATCTCATTGGTCTACTGATAGGATTCTCGTGCATTTATGGCGTGCCTTACTGAAGAGACCCTAATCACCAAGAACGGTAACCATCACAGTCCTAGTCCGGGGTCTAGTATCTACCTCGACCCATATTATACTCTGCCAGGTACCTAGTGCCAATCTACCATCCCTAACTGGTATGGCTTTGGAGGGTTCCATAAATATAGATCTAAGATGAGAGTGTGCATTTATCGGATGCCTATAAGATCCACTTTTAGGTATTAAGCGTTCTAAAAGATCTTTGAAATCATCTAAAAGGGACTGGTCATTCTCGTTCAATATTATGGCCCCAGTTGCATGCGGAGAGAATACAAAGACCATGCCTTGGTGTATTTTGCTCTTCTCAACAACTTCCTGTATCTGGTCAGTAATATCTATGAACTGAACCTCTCCATCAGTCTTGAAATTGAAAGAGGAGGAGAAGAACTTCAAGCGGACCACCCAGTCCAGAGAGCGTATTTATTATGCCTTCTAGCGTGCATTATTAGGATTTTATCTCCTAGTATCTTAGGTATGACATCTGGGAGCGGTTTAGATCCAAACTCCGCTCTCCTAATTACGCCACTTACGGTTCCTTTATCTAAGTTCGCTCCAAGCATATCTTCCCCACTTATTTGGTCTATATCAGCTATAATGCTAAGAAGTCTCAGATTAAGCGTATTCCCAAAGAACATTCCAGTTAAGCTCCCTACGTACATTGCCTCTACCCTCTTGATCTGTAACAGCTTTAACCTTAAAAATGACGAGTAGAAACCTCCTTGATCATCTATCTAGCCATTTACTGCACTTAGCAATTGCTGGATAGCAAGACTTTCAGTACCTAGGACCAAACTCTATGCTCAAGATTATCTCTACTAGCGTCAAACTTAATACTTCAACACTGATCTTAGCTAGCTCTAGCTAATGCGACAATGATGTTATTACTTTCCCCTAGTATGCTATTTACAGTGGATCTAAGAAAACTCGCTGAGATAAACCTTCATCTAATGATCGCGGATAGGTGGGATCTCCTACCTAAAGAACTCCTTTTATACTTAGAGAACGAAGTTGGGTCTAGCCCTCGGGAAGATCTGGTATCCGTTGTATTCGCTCTCATAAAACTAGGTATTCCCCCTGAAAAGGCCATAGCCCTCTTAGACTGGAGAAAATTTGAGGAGTTATGTGTCAGGGGCTTTCAGATGGCAGGTATGCAAGCTGTTCCTCGAGTTAGATTTTCCCTTCAGGGCAAAAGATACGAAATAGATGTACTTGGGGTCTGTGGCAACCTCATAGTAATTGCTGATTGCAAGATGTGGTCTAGAGGGAGATATCCCAAGGTATACAAGATAATAGAGGCAGCAGATGCCCAGCTGAATAGGGTCAAAGCATTCGTACACGCCATTCAACTTAATGAGGTTAGTATCTTAGATAAGGTTAAAGGAAGTAGCACCGTTGTGCCATTACTAATAACCTGGCTTGATATAGGCCAGAGAATATCTAAGAAGAGGGTTGCTATAGTCCCAATTTATATGCTTCCCAGATTTCTAGGGGAAATTCCCCATCTATTAGATGAGCTAGCTCATGTTACAATTAGTTATGGAATAAAACTACGAGAGAAAATCACTTAGCTCAGAGATAATGGATCTAAGAGAAACGGACTTCCTCTTTCCATCTCTATATAGGGTTACCGTTTCATTTTCCTCTTCCTTAGGACCGACAAATATCATAACCTCAGTTCCAAGTTTTCTAGCATAATCCCTCTGGTTGGACTGATTTCTCCTCATTATGTCTAGAGATACATAGAACCCTCCACTTCTGAGGATCTCAGCAACTTTCCAGGCATATCTCCAACTCTCACGTCTTACACTAACTACAAAGGCTTGAGTATAGCTCTTCTTGTTAAGGTTAAACACTCCCAGCTCTAACCCAGCATCTATTAACCTCTCTACACCAATACTTACCCCGGTAGCGGGAACATCTCTCCCTGAATAGAGGCCTATTAGCCTGTCATACCTACCACCGCCTGCTAGAGACCCTATCCTTGGTTCCTTTACAACAGTTTCAAACACAGGGCCTGTGTAGTACTCTAACCCTCTTACTAAGGAGAGATCAAATAGGAGGTTTTTCTCCTCTAAGATAGAGAATACCTCCTCCAGATGACTTAACGCTTGAAGAACTTTCTCGTTCTTGATTCTTCCGAGGTTCTCTGATACCTCCTCGAATTCTCCTCTAACTGAGATTAAACCCATTATTTCATCTACAAGATCTTCATGCATGCCCTTATACAGAAGATCAGCTCTTACACCATCCTCGCCTATCTTATCTAATTTATCAATTGACCTGTAGATAGGTAATGGGTTATCTATCCCTAGTTCCTCCTCAAAGATCCCTGTCAACAATCGTCTATCGTTTACCTTAACGGTGAACTCTTGGAAGCCAAAGTCCCTCATGACCTCTATATTAAGCTTAATTATCTCAGCATCAGCCTCGGGATAAGGGCTTCCAACTGTATCAGCATCGCACTGCCAAAACTCTCTATATCTGCTTTTTTGAGGCTCCTCATGTCTCCAGACACGACCTATATGGTACCTCTTGAATGGGAGCGGAGTCTCCGGGTGCATAGCCATATATCTAGCAAGAGGGAACGTAAGCTCATACCTGAGGGTATACCACTCCTTGCTCATGAAATCAGGAAATATGAACATTAGCTTAGTTTCCGCTTCCTCTCCTAGCTTACCTCTTACTGTCTCCCAATATTCTAAGACAGGGGTCTCAAAAGGATCAAAACCATATCTCTTGAATATCTCCTCTATTTTAGCCATTACTTCCTTTCTCAAAATCATAAATGGGGGTGGGAAATCCCTAAACCCCCTTGGTATAGATACCAGTTATCCTCACCCTAGGCAGATATTACTTGCTCCCATACATCATTAATCTTAGCCCTCTTCTCATCGGTCAACACTGGTGATAACTTCAACCTCTTCATCATGTCTTCTGGGGGGATAAGTGCTGGTTCGCTAGCTAGCTCCTCAGGTAAGAGCTTCTTAGTGGCCGGGATTGGCATGGCAATGTAGACAGATATCGTCTTATAGGCTGCCACAAGGGGATCTATTAAGAAGTTGATCAGGGCATGAGCCGCATCCGGATTCGGAGCATCCTTAGGTATAAGCATGTTATCTATCCAAGCTATTGCGCCCTCTTCAGGTATTAGATACTCTATGTTCTTGAACCCATCTCCATACTTAGCTGTCAAGACATCTCCATTATATGCATGGGCAGCGTATATAGTTTCACTTTCTAAACCGGGTAAGTAGTTATCTGTACCAAAGTACCCAGCTAGGTAGGGCTTCTGCTTAAGGAGGGCATCCTTAACCTCCTCCATTGTGGAATCGCTCCAGTCATCAAGGTCTTTCCCCAGATATATCTTAGTTGCAAATATGACCTCTGGTGGGTCCTCTAGCATGGACACCTTCTTTTTGTATTTCTCTAAATAATTAGGATCGAAGTATTGCTTCCAGTTCGTCAAATCTTTTATCTTATTTCTGTTATATCCTATAGCAGTACTGCCAAATCCATATGGTACCGAATAATTGTTGCCGGGGTCATATTCGAGCTCCCTGAACTTAGGATCGAGGTACTTCAGGTTGGGTATCAATGACTTATCGAGTTTCCTTACGTATTCCCTCTCTATAGCATTTCTAACATATTTGTCTGTAAGGACAACTATGTCATATCCGCTACCTCCGGCCTCAAGCTTTGCAAATGCCTCGTCATCACTATTAAAGAGATCGTAAATGACATCCACACCAGTCCTATCCTTGAACAGATCAAACACAAAGGGGTTGTTATTGTTACTCCAATCATACATAGCTACCTTGCCCTTAAGCATTCTGGCGGCCTCTTTGGTCTCGGCAGATACCTTCTCACTAGAGACAGAAGATCCATAAAAATAGCCACCTACACTGCCGGCGAGGAGGCCAGCGGCCCCAACAATAGCTAACTTGAGGAAATCTCTCCTAGAGGTGAACTAAATCCCCCATAACAACACCCCCGGATGGCTACCTATGGCAGCCCGTTCTTATAAATTTTTTCCCTAACCTCCGCTGATCTAGCATGATACTCCAGTCCCTCTAATCTAGCAAATTGAGCAGCTAGCTTAGATGCTGCAGCCTGGGCCTTCAGATCACCCCCCTGTCTGTAAGCATAGACCCCATTGAATTTCCTGTAGAAGGTGAAGGGGCTTAAGCCAGGTCTATCCATGAGAGTACCACCTGTTGGTAGGATGTGATTTGCCCCAGTAAATCCATAGTCCCCATAGACAACCCCTATACCCTCAAATATAGCCCCAGCCTTACTCACATTAAACTCCCCAAATATCTCTAGGTGTTCTGGCATTAAGATCTCACTTAACTTAATTATTTCCTCCTTTTTACCATATAATATGCCTCCTCTCTTGGTCAAGGAGGAGAATATGCTCTCATTCGAGTATTTTAGTAACTCCTCCCTAAGGACCCTAGCAAACTTCTCGCTAGTGACAAGAGCCAGAGACATTGAGTCAGGACCATGCTCTGCTTGGGCAAGCATATCATATACAACCACTTCTCTAGGAACGCCATCTTCAGCTAGTATCAGGATTTCCGACGGACCAGCTATTAAGTCAATTGGAATATCCTTGGAGATCACCTTCTTTGCAGCTGTCACATAGGCGTTACCTGGACCAACTATCATATCTACAGGCTCTAACCCTATCTCAGGAATTCCGTAAGCCATAGCTGCTATGGCTTGTACCCCACCTAGCCTAAGAAACCCGTCTACCTCTAAATAGCCAGCTACCCACTCTATTAGATCCGAGTTACGGGGTGGAGTGGCCACCACAAATTCCTCTACACCTGCCACCCTAGCTGGAGCCACTGCCATCAAGAGCGATGAAGGCAACGGATACTTCCCACCTGGGACATAGATGCCAACTCTATTAACTGGTTCAAGGGATTTTGGCTCCCCTTTTATCCAATCAAGGCGTGTGATGAATCCTCCAACTCTACATGCACAATTTCTCAGGAAAGAACGAGCGCACAATTCTAATCGCCGGTAGGATTCTACGATACATTCAGGTACTTGGCCTCGAGACGGTTTTTGTAGTAGCTCGTCTTTAGAGAGCCTAATGTTATCATATTTCTCAGTAAGCCTCAGAATTTCCTCCAATCCTCTTTCTCTAATTCTCTCTATGATACGGAGGGCAACGTCAATTGGTAACTCCTCTCTCACACGTAATTTTGACATCACCGTGCTGTACTCATCTCTTATAGAGCCGAAGAAAGCTAGACCCATAGTGAGCTACCCAATCGGAAATTGATAAAAGCTTACTGCTATTTTTAATAGTAGTAAGGAGTAGCTCAGGAGGACCTTTTTAATGGAGTAAGACATCCAAGAGATGATGAGTACGGTGATAGAAGCTCTATTTGAGATGGTAAAGACTCTCTCCTTAACTGGGGAATTCTTACCTGAGGATAGGCTGATCCCTATAATAGATCTCATGGCAAAAGTCTACACAGAATCTCTTCCGGTCAGTGATAAAGGTTCTTTCCTAGAGAGCTTCGAGGTAATTAAGGAAGCTATGACATCTAAACCTCCAACTGACGAGGATGAGGAGGTAGTTAGGTTGGCGACTTATAATCTAAGGCAGATAGAAGAAAAACTTCACCTAGACACAGAAGGTCTTAGGAATATATTTATCGGCAAAATAGAGGAAAGTCTTGGAGAAGAACTTGCCTCTCTCGTCATTATGTTTGAGCGTTCTATTCGTTCAGTCGAAGATTGGCGTTGGTTGTAATTCTAGAGATCTCTTTTTTGTATATTTGGGCCTTCTCTAATACTAATTCCCTCTCCCTTCTGAACCTTCTGATTTCCTCCTCACTAAGATCTCTTACAACCTTTGCGGGTATCCCTAGAACTAGCGTGGCAGAGGGGATTTCCTTTCCTGGCGGAACTACGGAGCCTGCTCCAACTACAGCACCCTCCTCAACCACAGCATCCTCTAGCACTATAGCTCCAATGCCGACAACAGCATCCTCCTTAACTCTAGCTCCATGTACCACGGCAGAATGGGAGACTAAGGCCTTATCTATCTCGACGGGGTGGCCAGAGGGAGCCTCTATTAAGCAAAGTTCTAGCACAGCCGATTGAGGTCCTATTACAATGAAATCATCATCGCCTCTGACAACGGATCCGAAGTATATAGCGCTATTCTCCAAGATTGATACATTTCCAGCCACTCTAGCTCCAGGATCCACGAAAGCGCTTTCGTGGATCCAAGGCCTCCTCCCTTGAAAGGGCACTATCAAGATATCGCCTCCCTCATATCACCTTTCTCTCTGTAAGTCTTATGCCAGGAGAGCGCGAGATCATACAGGGTAGGCATATGTCCACCTGTCTCTCTAACAGCCTTCTCGAAATACGACAGTAGTCCGTCCCTATAATCCGGATGGGCGCAGTTCTCGATTATTTCGAGGGCTCTCTCCCTTGGGGATTTCCCTCTAAGATCGCAGACACCGTACTCGGTAACTACTACATCGACATCATGGTCTACATGATCCACATGACTGACCATGGGAACTACACAGCTTATTCTCCCACCCTTCCTAGTTGATGGTGTTATGAATATGCTCAGATATGAAGCTCTAGCGAAATCTCCCGACCCCCCTATTCCATTTATTATGTCAGTACCCATGACGTGAGTGCTATTTACGAACCCGTAAAGGTCAACTTCTACAGCAGTATTCATCGCTATTACACCTAATCTTCTGATAACTTCCCAGTCGTTAGTAACGGACTGAGGTCTTAACACGGTGACCTCCCTAAACTCACCAATACTATTGAAGAAAAACTCCCTACCACTTGGTGAAAGCATCAGCGAAGTGGCAGAGATGTACTCCATCTCCCCTTCTGCTACCATCTTATAGAACGAGTCCTGAGCCACTTCTGTCCATGCTTTAAGTCCACTTATGCCGGCCTCAGCAATAGCCGACATCACAGCGTCCTGAACAACGCCAACCCCTGACTCAATTGGCAGCATCTCTCTTGGGATCCTGCCTGCCTCCATCTCATTCTGGAGAAATGATAGTAAATTGTCAGCTATTCTTCTCTCAACAGGCCCGGGTTCTCCAACATCCCCCCCTCTATCATGTCCATGGGATTCAACAATTGCAGCTATTTTATCCCTTCGAATTCTCAGCCTACTTTCACCTATTCTATCATTAACATTCCTTATGGGTATCGGCTCTCGATTAGGTGGTATTCCCGGTATGTATATATCATGAATGCCCGCTAATTCCTCTGGAATATCTGGATTAACCTCGATAATCACCTTGCTAGCCTCGGAGACGAAAGCATCTATGGTCCCCACGCTCATAGATGGTACTATCCCTTCACTATCGACCTTAACTGCCTCTACGATAGCGAGATCTAAGCTCCCGACTACGCTGCTCAAGAAACCGGATCTAACGTACTGGGGCCACTCTCCTAAGTGAATATCATGGAATTCCACTTTTCCCGAATTTATTAATCTCCTCATCGTAGGGCTGAATTGGTAAGGATATCTTCTGACTATAAGGCCCCTTTCTCCTAATACCTGATCTACTTGATATGCTGATGCTCCAGTGAGTAGGGTAATCTTGGGAGCTATCCTGCCCTTGTCAGCTAGCTCCGCTATAACATCTGGTATTAACTTGGGATATCCAGCAGACCCAAATCCACTTATCCCAATTACTACATCCTTCTTATCCTTAAGAACGCTTAAAATAGCATTTTCTGGGTCTTTAATGAGATTATATAGATCTTTCACCCTTCCCTCTATCGTACCAATCCCCCAGAGCATTAGGCTAACAATAAGAAAAAACTTCCTAACGTCTTCTCTACAGAAAAATGGATCAGATCCCTTGTAAATAAGAGTTTACAAGGGGAGGACGAGTAATGTTTATTAACCAATTCCGAGGGCTAATCCTTGACAAGGTGTCTTTATGCATGGAACTGAGTTAGTCTACGAGCTATTCAATGTCAAAAAAAGATATGGAGGGAGAAGAAGGTACGTTGAAGCCCTTAGAGGGATAAACTTGACAGTACGGAGAGGAGAATTTGTGGCGGTTATGGGCCCTTCAGGTAGTGGTAAAACTACTTTACTAAGCATCTTGGGCTTGCTCACGAAGCCGACATCAGGTACAGTTAAGATATTCGGGAAAGATGTATCGAGGCTAACTGATAAGGAAGCAACTCTGCTTAGGAGGAAAGCGATAGGTTTTGTATTTCAGACGTTTAACCTAGTTCCTTGGCTTACAGCAGCTGAAAATATTGAAATAGCTTTAGCAATTGGAGGTTATAGAGGAAACCGAAGGAGGAGAATAATGGAGCTCCTAGAAGCCGTTGGACTGGAGGATAGGGCCGATCATAAGCCAACAGAGCTATCAGGCGGAGAGCAGCAAAGAGTAGCAATAGCTAGGGCCCTTGCCAACAATCCTATAGTTATACTAGCTGACGAACCTACTGGAAACTTGGATACGACTTCCGGTTTACAGGTAGTTGGGATATTGAGATCAGTAACTGAAGAGGGTAGGACTGTGGTTATGGTTACTCATGATCAGAAAATGGCCGAAATGGCTGATAGGATTGTGAAGATAAGGGATGGTCAGATTTTGGGGGAGGTGATACCAAGTGTCAAGGCGTGATGTTCTAATCTTAAGCCTTCTATGTCTTTTACTGCTAACCCCATCTCAACTGGCCATGGCGCGGAGAGGGGTTTCTTTGGTGGATTATAGGTGGGGTACTCAGACCGAAGCTATTACAGTACACTCCGGAGATGGTATAGTTCCTCTCATTGTCTTCTTTAAAGTGAGTGTGGAGGAGAACCATACTTTAAGGCCAATAGAAGCAGTTCTGGAGATCCCTTCGCCTCTAAAAAACCCAAATGGCGGTCAAGAGGAGAGAATAATTCCAGGACTCCAGTTTGGCAAGGATCGATTTGAGGATGGAGAAGGCTTCTATCTTCTATTCAATGTAGAGGTACCTACACAGACTCCCCCGGATCGATACCTCTTCTCTATGAACCTCAGCTATGAGATACTTGATGAAGATGGGGATGTAGTAGGAAAAGGGCATAACACATTTAGCTTCAGCTTAGAGGTAAAGGGCAAGTCTTCCTTAGAGATTAATTTCTATGGGAAGTGCATTAAGGGAGAATCAACGGTTTTACACCTCTCTATAAGGAATAACGGGGTGGAAGATATCAAAATATCGTCTATACAGCTAAGCTCATCCATAATCCGGATACTCAATCCATCAATACAACAGGGCACCCTGTTACCGACTAGAGGTATCCTAAGATATGACATTGGTGCTTATGTGGATGAGAATGTCGATCAAGACTCTGACAAAGTGGCTATTGTAGTTTATTACATGTCAGGAGGAAGGGAATTGAGTATATCTAAGGTCTTCACAGTACCCTTGCTAGAGAAGAATGAGGAAGAGGAAGCCTCACCCAGCATCGTGGTTCTTTCAGACAAATACATGCTCAATGCAGGCATATCTAACGAGGTGACACTGACTATCAAGAACGTCGGAGACGAGATAGCGCGGAAAGTAAAGCTACAACTTTCGTCTAAGGATATTACCGTACTAGGTCCGAGTCTTTTTGATCTCGGGGACTTAGGCATCGGAGATTCTCGAACGCTAAAAATCAGGCTCCTACCCTCGGAGGATGCGAAGTCATACCTACTAAATCTGCAGTTCACTTATATGGAGAAAGAAGATAGTGAAGATGTTACAAAGCAGCTAAATACGGAGGTAGGTTTTGGGAGGATAGAAGAGGCTAGGGTGGTGATAACTTCGCTGGAGGCCGTCTATAGTAATGAAAGAGTGAGGATCAAGGGTACTCTAGCTAATGTCGGGAACAGAGCGGCTGATAACATAAATGTGACCGTAGAACTTGGACCTTGTGCAGGATCTTCTACCTACTTGGGAGAACTGGATGATGGTGAGAGTACCGGCTTCTCGATTTCATGTAAAGCTGACGGCAGTAATCTACCTGCTAAGCTGAGGGTAGTGGTGAAATACCTGGCATCTCCAGAAAACTGGAAAGAATCGAGGAGAGAGGTATCTGTGGAAGGAATTTCAGCAGCCAAAACACAGCCTAAGCAGGAAAGTATTGAGATAGGGATACAACAAGCTATCGTCTGGGCTATAGCTGGTATAATAGTCGGTTTAGTGCTTGGGAAGGTAATATTCGGTAGGAGGTCAGAAGTTGAGGTTCCGTGACATAGCCCTCTTCTCTTTCAAGGCTATGATGAGTAGGAAAAGGAGGGCTACTCTTACCCTACTTGGGATATTCTTAGGGGTCTTGACCTTAACAGCAGTAATATCGTTTGCCACAGGCTACGGACTAGCCATAAAGGACATCTTCAAGGGTAGTAGTATGAGGCTAATATACCTCATACCAAGGGAGGTCACGTTTGACGACGTAGATGTCAATAAGATAAGGAATATGGAGGGAGTAGAAACTGTAATGCCTCTGATAAGGTTAGCGGTGAATATCACGGTATTTGGGAAATCAAAGACTTACCTAATAATGGGAGTAGACATGAACTATATAGAGGACGTATTCCCAGATATAGAAATCAAATATGGAGACTGGCCTGCTAGTTCTGACGAAGAGGCAGTAGTTCTGGGATATAAGCTATTAAGTGATCTATCACCGGAGGAACTAGAATCCTTAGTTGGTCTTAACGTAAAGGTCACCTTCTCCAATACCCTAACTACTAGACCACGAATATCAGGCATTCTTGCCCCCTACGGAACTTCTATAGCAGCCGACGTTGATAGATCAGTACTAGCCCCCTTGGATTACATGATCAAGCTATATACTAGATTAACTGGAGAGAGGAGGTATACGATGCTAGCTATCATAGCTGAAGATGTGAAGAGCGTGGATTATGTCCTAGACCAACTTAATGATGAATATGGGGATACTGCCCTAGCTATTGCGATGAAGGACATGCAAAAGCAGCTGGATACCGTGATAAATATGTCACTACTTGTCTTGGGGGCTATAGCGGCAATGACGGTTGTAGTAGCCTCCATTGGGATAATGAATGCAATGTATACTGCTGTCACGGAGAGAACTAGAATAATTGGAGTTATGAGGGCTATGGGAGCCTCTAGGAGGGATATAGCCCTCTCATTCTTATTTGAAGGCTTGCTAATGAGCAGTATAGCAACGATATCTGGTATGGTACTGGGATACGGAGCATCTGTGCTCCTAGCTATGCTGTTTGGGGGAGGTCAGGTGTCAGGCCCCGGTCATGCTGCTGCCCTTTCCATGTCCATAAATCCGGTGCTTCTACCTGAACACGCCTTTGCTATAGCAGCGGCGACCCTGATAATCACTGCAATAGGAGCATTACCTCCGTCAATGCAGGCAGCAAAGCTAGAACCTGCTAAGGCACTTAGATTTGAATGACCAGGCGAGGTAAGTTAATTTCCCTCACTTTTTCCATTTCCTGCCACATGCTTTTACTATGGATTCGGCCCAAAGGTAGATCCTTTCAGCTAACTCCCTGCTAGCATTGAGGAATCTCTCATCTACTGGAATCGATTTAGTCAGATCCGAGGTAATTATCCCATATTTAAACTCAAATTCCTCTAGCTCCGGCTCTCCTACGGAAGGTCTATATATGTACGGTATCTGGAGGTATAAGCGGTGAGTATTCTCATAAAGAGGCCTGAGGCCCAACTTATATAGGCCCACCTTCAGCGATGTTATCATGGATTCTCTAATTGTATGGAGGTATTTTTCTACATTTCCCTCTCTGAGTACCTGCTCAGCCATGTGTATGAGGCTATTTGCCATCTCTATCGTTAGATTCTCTTTCTTCATACCAGCACACCTCTTAATAGCGGGCCCGGCGGGATTTGAACCCGCGACCCCCCGGTTAAAAGCCGGGTGCTCTTCCATGCTGAGCTACGGGCCCGATGTATGGAGGCATGGTTCAATAGATAAACATTTTCGAAGGTATCTGTGCTGCACTAACTAACCCCTAAATTATGGAGAGTAGGAGAAACACGACCTGTGGTAGCAAGGCTAAGGATAGTAGATATCTAGACATCGCACCGAACTTCATTAGCAGAGTTAATCCCATCATTAGCTCCTCACCCATGAACTTAACCTCCTTCCTCCCCCTTAGGTACCTAGGTTCTTTGACATCGATCTGATTCTCTAAAGAGCTTCTAATCAATTCGGAGATGTAGCTAGCATATTGCCTTATACATTCCTCATTATCGTCACATTCAACCCCAACTGGATTGAAGGTAATCTTCGTAGAGAGGACCTCGTGTGTATCAGTTGTTGCGATCACGACGGTTGTTTCCTTGGGAGCCAGTCTAACGATCTCATCTCTCAGTAAAGGTAACATATTGTTACCGTCTATAGAGACATAGGAAATGGACCAATTGTCAGTAGAGATGCTTAGGACCCTTACCCCCCCGGCTCCTAGACTTGGCCAGTTGGTATGTCCATAGGAATATCCTACCCTTACTAGATTCTGGCATTTTCCGGCCAAGGCTTCCTTTCCCAATTCCACTAACGAATTCACAAGCTCCTTACCTATTTCCGTACTAGGGAGTGCTATCTGGTAGTGATCCTTCTCTATGGAATCATGTCTATCGATCACAGATACCGGAAAACCTAACTTATCCTCGACCAGCTCTTCTATTTCATGGGGGATATCCTCAAAGCTTCCTAAAGGTCTTCCAGATACAGCAAAGAGGATGGTATCGCCAATTCTCTGTGCAGTTATCTCAAAGCTTCCTGTGCTTCTGTGGATGGGTTCTCCAATGCAACAAGGTTTCGTTCCCGTGATTTCTCTGGAGATGTGATCTATAAATTCCCTCAAATAACGTCTTGATGCTAAATTCCTCTCGTGAGAGCATCCCCTTTTCAAGAATAAGGGGTATAACCCCCTAGACTCTAAATTATGTAGGATCTCTGCAGGGGCATTAAAACTTCCTATCTTGAAAGGCCCGGGATGAAGATCTGCTGTTATGAGTATATATCTTCCTAGCTGTAAGATGTCATATGATATCACACCTTCTATACCCCTCTCTTCTACAGACTCCTCTAAGCGGCTTTCCTTACTTTCAAGAACTAGCTCAGCCAGGGCTCTCACACTATCAAAACCCTTCAGCCCTATAATTGGGTATGAGAGCTTTTCTATGACTTTACTCACTAGATAAGCCGAAAGAATTCCTGTTAGTGAGGAAACTAACGAGAACATCATGAATTTACCACTAAAAAGAACTATTAATGATGTTGATACTAGAGGGTTAATCTCAGACCTCAAATCATCTCCAAGAGACCAAGATATCAGGGAGTTCAGGAGAACGGATGTATAGGAAAATGATATGTATGGTACTTCTAGTGGCTCTAAAAAAGATCCAAGGGCTAATGGGAGTAGTATAAAGAAGCATGCCCACAAGGTCCTTCTTATCGTAAGATAAGGGGCACTCCTCCAAAGGAGGAGGAAGTTCGCTACTGTAAGAAAGGCGGTAATCTCTAGATAACTCAAAACCTTATATCCCATTTTCCATGATTCCATCCAGATTATAGGCAATAAGATAGCTAATATTATGGAAGATAGAGCGGTGTAGATCCCAGGAAGTGTGAAGAGTTCTTTAGTACTCTCGGTAGCAACACATAATGCATTATTATACCGCACTTCTATAACACCTCTCACCATAAAATGCAAACTTTTTATTTCTTGACCTACCAAATCGAAACAAGGAGTCAGTAATATGACTCCATGATGGGACGGCACTGTGGGGTGTTATCCTATGCCTAGAGTAAAAGGAATTACTGCGAAAGAGATCGAGATACTGAGGAAACTTGTGGAGAATGGGAGAGTAACCTATACCCAAATAGCCAGAGAGCTGGGTATGAGTCCTGCTGGTGTGATGAAGAAAGTGCGAAAGCTGGAAGAGCTTGGCATAATAAAGGGATACACAGCACTCGTTGAGCACGCTAAACTCGGCAAGGGAAACAAATATATAATTCTCCTCGAGACCGAGCCCGGCAAGCATTCAGAAGTTTCAAGAAAAGTAGTAGAACTCCTAGGTAACTCTGTACTAGAGGTACATGAAATCACAGGACAGTATGATGTTGTGCTCAAGGTGATAGCTGGGAACCAATCTGAACTTAATAACATACTGAGGAAAATACAGAGTATACCAGGACTAAGGGACACAAACACATCTCTCGTACTTGATACCGTTAAGGAGAGACCGTCAGTCGTACCTGACGAGATCCCCGGAATCACTACTAAGAAGAAGTCATAATTCTACCCAGTTTCCTCCTAGAGGTTGCGCGTCCAATCCCCATTTTTTTAACCAATTAGCCAGTTCTCTCTTGAAGCCATAGACTGTAAGTATCTTATTAGGACTAGAACTCACTACTATATTCACCAGACCATCAAAATCAGCGTGGGCACTAAGGGGGAAGTCCCCTCTCCTCCTAGAAAACAGAGCCCAACCAGTCACTCTTGCCTTGTTCTCTCCTGCAGCTCTATGTGTGACTAAGACATGAGGCCCATTACTATGCCTAGTGAATTTTAAGTTGAACTTCTTCCTGAACGCCTCGCTGACCCTGGCTACCGGTTCAGAGACCACTACCTCTAGATTGGTATATCTATTGAGAAGAGCAATTACCTCTTGGGATTTACCCACTAGATATGCTTCTATGACTGGAGATCTCCCACAGGAAACCTCCTCCACGGCCCACTTAGCTATATGAATTCTGATTCTCTGAGGATCGGGGAAACGGTATCTAGGGTTCCCATATGTAGACTCTAATATCAGGACATCCACCTCAGGAATCCTAGCTGGGCTTTCCACAGTAAGTCCTCCATAGGGGTTGGTATCTCCAGTATAGAATAGGGAGGTACCATCACAAATTATTAGGAAGCCGGAGGATCCAAATATGTGCCCGGCAGGATAAGGATATACATCAACTGCGCCAAAACCTATTCTCTCACCGTAATGCACTACTTCTACATTATCAGCACCATATCTAGACCTTAAAATAGAGGCAGTTCCCTCCGTAGCATAAATTTTCCCCTTAGGGTTTCTTATATCTCTTGGCACGTGGTCAGAATGGGCATGAGAGATTAAAGAAGGTATATCTGCTTGAGTTTTAATGGGGTCAAGTAAGATTTTTTCTCCGCAATTTAGTTCTATCCCATTTCCAAGCCTTACTCTCATCCACTTCACAGACCACTACAAATTTATTAGTATAGGTCATATCATCAGGGGAGCATTATGCCAAAGAAGAGGGACAAGAGCTTCATGCCCATGTCCGTTGCTGGTATACTAACATTCAGTACAGAGGAGGCTGGTGGGCTTAAAGTCCCTAAATGGTTCCCCGTATTCCTCTCAGTGATAACTGGAATCGCGGTAATAGCCCTACACCTCTTGTAAGGTAATGCCAATGAGGATCTCTGAGGCACAAAAACTGATTAGGGAGATATACGGGGAGAGAGATAGGAAAAGAGGTGTTGTCAAGACAGCTTTACATTTAGGGGAAGAACTAGGAGAGCTGTTCCACGCACTCAGGACTAATAATGTAGATAACCTAAGAGAAGAACTTGCTGATGTGCTGGCCTGGCTCTTAAGCTTATCGGATCTTATTTCAGTTGATTTGGAGGATGCTTTCATTAATAGATATGGTGAAGGCTGTCCTAAGTGTAGGTCAATTCCTTGTAAATGTCCAGAGGTGTGAGCATGGAATTCCTTCATGTAAGCCCTGAAGAAGCCCTGGTATCAGCAAAGGACCTTGCAGATAAGATAAGAGCTTCGGGTTTTCAACCGGACACTATAGTAGCCATTCTTCGAGGAGGAGTGGTAATAGCTAGGTTGCTTAGCGATTTTTTGGATGTGAGAGATATAAGGAGCATAAGGGTTATCCACTATGATGCACTTGAGGTAAAGGAGCGCGCTTTAGTCGTCGAGCCACTTCCCACTAGGGTAGACGGAAAAAGAGTTCTGTTAGTGGACGATGTAGCTGATACTGGTGAGAGCCTAATAGTCGCTAAAGAACATATACTTGAAAGAGGAGCTTCTGAAGTGAAAGTAGCGACCATGCACTACAAACCTTGGAGTAAAATAGAACCGGATTTCTACCATGAGAAAACAGATGCATGGGTCATATACTTCTGGGAATATGCCGAAACTGTAAGGTACTTCTTCAAAAAGTTCCCAGAGGAAGGTAAGACGCATGAAGATATAGTTGATATGCTTAAGGAAGTAGGGGTTCCTGAGGAAGTTATAAGGTGGGTTATCGAAAATGAAGGGTATATATGATAAAGTAGTAGACTTAGCAACGAGGAGGGGGTTCTTCTGGCCCTCATCTAGAGACATATACGCGGGAGCTCCCGCAGGTTTCTATGTATATGGACCACTGGGCCTTAGAATGAAGGAGAAAATAGTATCCTTATGGAGAAGGAAGATAATAATCCCAGAGGGAGTCCATGAGATAGAAACACCTAATGTACTACCATTAAAGGTATTTGAAGCTTCAGGACACCTAGAACACTTCTTTGATAAGCTAGTGGAATGCAGGAGGTGTCACTCTAGATTTAGGGTAGATAAGCTAATAGAAGAGGAATTAGGAATTACTGAGAACCTAGAGGGATTGTCTGACGATAGTCTCCTTAAGCTAATCTATGATAACGAGATAAAGTGCCCCAAGTGTGGTGCACTAAACTGGACCGATATCAAGAAGTTCAATCTGATGTTCACCATATCAGTAGGAGCGGAAACGGATGAACCTAATGCTGCACTAAGACCTGAGACAACGCAGGGTAGCGTAGTAGAGTTTAGGAAATCGTTCATGGTTATGAGGGGTAAACTTCCCTTCGCTCTCGCTCAGATTGGGAGAGTGTTTAGGAATGAGATCTCACCTAGAAGGGCGCTGATAAGGATGAGAGAGTTCCAACAACTGGAGGTTCATATATTCTTTGACCCAGAAGATCCAGACGAAGTATATGAGGATAGATTGGAACCTTTACTAGACTATAAGCTCAGATTCCTCAGGAGAGAAGATAGAGAGACTGGCAAGATAGTAGAGATGACAGCTAGAGAGGGTCTGGAGACGGGCTACACGATAAATAAACTCATAACATATTGGTTAGTTATCTATCAAAAATTCTTTAACGAGGCCCTAGGATTCCCTCTCGAGAGGCTAAGGTATAGGGAGCTAATTGAGGGCGAGAAAGCCCACTATGCGCTAGCTCACTGGGATCTAGAGATATATACCGATGATCTAGGATGGGTTGAACTCGTAAATAATGCGTACAGGACAGATTATGACCTATCAGGCCATATGAAAGTTTCTGGAAATGACTTAAGCGTCCAAAGCAACGATGGGACGAGGAAGGTACTGCCTCATCTCTATGAGCCATCAATAGGGCTAGATAGGGTCATTTTCCATGAATTAATGGTAGCTTATAGGGAAGATGGGGAGAGAACTTGGCTGCAACTTCCTAGGTATCTAGCGCCAGTGGAAGTAGGGGTCTTCCCCCTGTTAAGGAGGGATGGTTTGCCAGAAAGGGCCAGGGAGATCTATAATGAACTCATAGAGAAAGGATTCATTGCTTTCTACGATGAATCTGGTAGCATAGGGAGGAGGTACAGAAGGATGGATGAGATAGGAACACCAGTATGCGTCACAGTCGATCACCAAACTCTAGAGGATAACACAGTAACTATGAGAGATAGAGACACCATGAAGCAAATAAGAGTTCCGATAACCAGGCTTCCTGAAAAAATAAGTAGATTTCTTAACAGCAATGTGCCTATAGAGGAGCTTATTGATTGATCGCACTACACACTGGACACCTTGGGTTTCTTTCTATTCTTATTTCAGATATCTCCATCGTATCTAGATCTCCCACCAGCAGCTTACCCATAAGAGAAGGCTTACCCTTTGTTAGATACTTTATAGCCTCAGTGGCCGATATCGAAGCTACAAGGGCCGGTACTGATCCTATGACGGGAACAGGTCCTGAATCCTCTACACTTGGAAATATACACCTGAGACAGGGCGTCTTTCTTGGCATTATGAAACTTACCGCGAAGTAATATCCTGATATTGCTGAGTAGATGAAAGGGAGCCCCTTTCTCACGCAGAACTCATTTATTACATATCTAGTGGTAAAATTATCGGTAGCATCTAGTACCAGATCGACATCACTAAATAGTTCCTCTACATTCTCCTTACCAAGCCTCTCTGGAATGCCCTCAATGCTTATCTCGTTATTCCTCCTCTTAAGTTCTCGTTCGGCTACTAAAGCCTTAGGCAAACCAATATCATCTTCTCCGTATAGTATCTGTCTGTGTAAATTATCTAGACTAACCTTATCCCCATCTATAAGCCTTAGATTCACTCCTGCTCCGCACAGGTAAAGAGCTAATGGAGAGCCTATACCTCCGAGACCTACTATGGCTACTAATGAAGATCTTAGCTTCTCTTGCCCATCCTCGCCTATCAGAGGGAGCTGCCTCTTATACCTCAGTGACATCATACAACCACTCTTCATAAGCCTTAGATACCTCTTCTACTGGTAGAGCAATAATCTCAGGAACTTCATAGGGGTGATTTTCTTCCAAGAACGAAATCAGCTTCCTAACTAGTTCATCTACCGTCTTTATTATGAGCAGGATCTCAGAAGACTCCTCTAATACACCTTTCCACCAATACTTACTCCTTATAGGTATTTTAGATACGCATGCTGCCATTTTCCTCTTTAATATTTCGTTAGCTAGTTTATCGGCCTGGGAATCATCTCCTACAGTAGTTAAGATGATCCTCATACCATAGCACCCTATCTAGAGAGGAATTCCTCTATAGAGGGTTGTTTCTCCCTACTTACATCTATGCTAA
Source organism: Thermoproteota archaeon (assembly GCA_027491485.1). GTDB lineage: Archaea > Korarchaeota > Korarchaeia > Korarchaeales > Korarchaeaceae > Korarchaeum. The sequence continues at coordinate 289,087 of JAOZGR010000001.1, read as the reverse complement.
CAAGTCCCCACCATAAGGGAAATGCCACATTATATACCTTGGTCCTACCTACTTGGGCCATCTTTCTCCCATTGTGCACATGGCCATGAATGGAAATGTCTACAAGACCTTCATTCATGTACTTCTCGAACCCCCTATGCCCTAGATATCTCCATGCTCTGGGATTCTCACCCCTCATGGTCTTTGTAGTTGTAGCATAATGTGTTAGTAATATCCTTACGTCTACCTTAGGGGAGATTTCTCTAAGGAGATCACCAATTAGAGAAACTCTTTTCTTGTAGATTTTATCTATGCCAGGAATATTCTTCCTCTGCCATGAAGTGGGAATCTCTAGACTACCCTTAGATCCCACAATACCAATCTTAGTACCGTCTATTTCAAGTATTGTGCTCTCATCCTGTAGGAATATGACCTCCGGGTTTTCATCTAGTATTTGATCTTTCACTGTATCATACTCATCATTTCCAAACACAGCAATCATTTCCCCGTCTAGCTTCGATAGTATGTCAACGACTTTCCTGTAGAATTTTGCATTTCCCCTGTCTATCATGTCCCCAGCTATTAGCATAATATCCGGCTTCTCCTCGATATCATGGACAACCTTTTCAAGGTCCTTAAGCCAGAGAGGTGCGTGTACATCGGAAATGCTTAATATTCTCATTTCCCATCCTAAAGATATCTCTACTAATTGCTAATTAAAGGATGTAGTCAAGCTAATATAACACTAGTAAGGTACTTGGAGATAAAGAGGACCTCAAGGTCCCACTGCAAAGGCCGGGGACACTATTGCTATTATGAAGTAGTTGAGTAATTTCATGAGAATGAGGAAGGGAAAGGTTAGAGAAATACTGGAAGCAATGATCTGGGATAGCAGAAACAGACCTATTGACTATAGAATAGTATTCATCTCTAGGGGAGAGTCTCCCAATAACTTAGAGGAAGTTAGAGGAGACCAGATAGAGGTTAAAAAAGACAGGATAAAGCTCTCAGATGGTAGGGAGATTCCTCATCATAGAATCGTAGCAATATGGAAGGGAAATATGCTAATATATCTCAGAGAATTAAACTACTAAGTCCTAGAATGCCATAAGGGTAGGAAAAATCCCATTAAGATCTCTGTCCAAGCTAATGTAACCCCCAATGTCTGGCTATGACTCTAGTACCCGTTATTACGTCCTCAATACAAACAGAGACGAGAGCCCTTAGCTATATTACGCAAAATAGTAGTGAAAAACTTTTGAATTTAGCCCCTGCTATACCTAGGTGCCCCACGTGTTCAGTTGTAAGCAATATGTGTATGGAGGAATCCTCCTCACAATCATTGGGATAATCATAAGCTTTTATACAGAATATGGGCAGGGAATTCCTCCTTGCTTCTCATGTTACCTCCTAAGGTATTCCTACATAGCTCTACTTGTCTTGTTCGCGCTCTCTCTCAAGCTTAGAAATCTCCTACTGCTGAATGTACTGATATCCATCTTCATAATAGCTATCTCCTTGTGGGGCTTCACAGGCTACCTAGGATATGTAGAGAATCCATGCATAGAGGCTTGCCCCCTAGGTGAAAGTCTTGAGGTAGGGTTTAGGCTGTTCACTCTTTCACTGATAGGAGGGGTGATAGCACTTCTGCTCTCAATAGGGGCATTTATAAAATCCAGAAGTAGCCGATATACTGAATATTCATAAAATCACAGGCAGTATTAGCAGGGTTAACTAGGGACACCCTTTATTCAAATAACGTTGAGCACATAAGGGACCATTAATGAGATTTAACCCCGGGACAGCTTTATAACCATACCCCCAGAGAACAGGGGATAGGCGAGCGTTTATAAATTAAAGGAAATCCTACAAACACTACTTCGTGCACATCGACGTGAATGCCACCTAAATAGAACGAAATAAAATCCTCGGCTACCCATAGTTCTTCCAAAATACATATATATTGGAAGGATACAAGCAAACGCGGTGTGAGTATTGCCCGAGATAACATGCCCATCATGTGGCTATGAATTTTACTTGGATGAGAATGATTATGAAGGCGAAATCCAGTGTCCCAAGTGTGGTGCATTACTAGAGGTTAATATTGAGAGGGGAGATTTGAAGGAGATATCCTTACTTGAAGAGGGTATAGAGGAAGAGGAATGGCTTGAAGACGAGGATTTCTGGGAAGAGGAGGAGGAAGAAGGCTTAGAATGGGACGAAGATCTATGGGAAGAGGAAGAAGAATTCTAGTCATAGGGAACTCATACGCTTTCTGTCAATTTTGAGAATGCCCTAAAAAGAAAGGAGATGGGGAGTTCAATAACCAGCCTTCTTCAGTAACATCTCCCATTGTTTGTCTACCCACTCTTGGAACTTTTCTATCATCCATTCATTCCCTGGTTTAAACATGTGCCTGAATCTTCCCTGTAACTTAAGATACTCCTCTACAGGCCTCTTCTTGGCGGGATTCTTCGCTATAGCTATGCTAGGTCCAGTAAGCTTGTATTCTCCCTCGACTACCTCGTATAGTGGGAAGACGCAGGTCTCAACTGCTAACTTCATTATCTTGATCGTGTCCTCAGGATTACTACCCCAACCTAATGGACATGTAGAGAACGCATGGATGAATGAGGGCCCATCAGCTTCCAAACCCTTTCTGAACTTAATGAGGGCGTCATTCCAGTAGGCTGGAGATACTGTTGCAGCATAAGGTATCTGGTGAGCCACTATTATATCGACTATTGGTTTCTTGAATAGGGGCTTTCCTTTAATCACTTTGCCCACCGGAGTAGTTGTAGTTCTAGCACCGAATGGAGTTCCACCCGATCTCTGAATTCCGGTGTTCATGTAAGCTTCATTATCGTAGAGAACGTACATAAGCTTATGTCCTCTCTCAAAAGCTCCTGAAATCGCTTGGAGGCCTATATCGTAGGTGCCACCATCTCCTCCAACTACTACCACATCATAATCTAGATCTATATCAGGATCGTTACTGAACCTATTTACCCTAGCTAGCTTGTTCCTCGCTGCTTCAACACCAGATCCAACAGCAGCGGCGTTTTCGAAGGCATTATGTGCCCATGGGATATTCCAAGAGGAGTATGGGAATATCGTTGTTGCCACTTCTACGCAGCCGGTAGCATTAAGCCAAACCAATGGTTTCCTCGCAGCCATGGCTATTTGCCTTATCACGATACCAGCACCACATCCTGCACATAACCTATGACCAGATTCTACAGGGCGGGTCTCCATTTCCCTTCTAGCTAGCTCCTTAATATTGGGCCTCCATACGGTCTCCATAATAATCACTCCCTCACTCCCAAATACTTCACTATCGGAGTTCCGGGCTCTGCTCTCACCTCGAGGATCTCATTGAAGGCCTTTGCAATTAGTTTAGGCGGAAGCTCTCTTCCGCCTAGACCATATATATAATTTACAGTGGCCGGCTTCGATGGAGAGCTATATAGAGCAGATCTAATCTCTAAGAATAGGGGACCTCCTTCAGCACCAAAGCTAATGCATCTATCTAATACACCAACTGTGGAGAAGTTAGATAGCTCCTTTCTTAGCATTTCGGCAGGGAAAGGCCTGAATACCCTAAGTCTAATGGCTCCAACTTTCTTTCCTTCCTCTCTAAGCTGATCTACTACCTTCCTCACCACACTCATAGTTGAGGAGAGACCTATGATGACGACGTCAGCATCTTCTGTCTTGTACGGGATCATGTGGACAGGCTCGTAGGATCTACCACTAATTTCGCCATATTCTTTGTGCACTTTCTCGATTATAGGTGGTGTAGCCTTCATAGCTTCATTTTGCTGAACCTTATGCTCAAAGTAGTAGTCGTAGAGATCTAATGGACCAAAAGTTATGGGATACTTTGGATTTAGCATGAATGGAACTTCCTTCTCTCCGTATATTGTTGGAATCTTAATCCTTGGGATTTTTCTCTCACCGACGAAGTTCGATACAACCTCATCAGGCAGTACAGACACATTCTGCAAGGTATGAGATATGGTAAAACCATCCAGAGTTACCATGACAGGAAGCATAGCTTCCTCAGCTATTTTAAATGCCATTATCGTATTATCATAGGCCTCTTGGGCATCTTCGCTGTAAAGCTGTATCCATCCAGAGTCCCTAGCTCCCATAGTGTCGCTATGATCATTATGTATGTTTATAGGCGCGCTCAGGGCCCTGTTGACTACGGCCATAACCAAGGGGACCCTAGTGGATGAGACTATATACAAGATTTCCCACATCAGAGCTAAGCCATTGGCTGCAGTAGCAGTGAAGGCTCTAGCTCCGGCGAGGGAGGCACCCCAAGATGCGCTGAGGGCACTATGCTCGCTCTCAACACGAATGAACTCCATATCAACCTCTCCATTATGGACGAATTCGGAAATCCTCTCAACTATTATTGTCTGGGGTGTTATTGGGTAAGCCGCCACTACATCAACATTACTCTGTTTTACAGCCCAAGCTACAGCTTCATCGCCATTTAGAGCCATAACAGTCTGCTCACCATACTTTTGAACAGCCATATAACCACCTCACACCCTAACCATCTCTATTGCTTTTGTTGGACACTCCGTAGCGCAAATACCGCAGCCCTTACAGTGCTCTAGGCTTGGAACAGGGACATTCTCCCCATCCCATCTGTATGCGCTATCTGGACAGTACATCCAGCATAAGCCGCACTTTATGCACTTAGACTCGTCTATCTTCGGCTGGAACACAGCCCATTCTCCTGTCGGATATTCCTTAGAACTAATGAAGGCTACTGCCCCCATGGGCAGCTCCTTCCAGCCCAACATTGGGGTACTCATACCTTAACCACCTCCTTAGCCGGATCAACTCTAGCCTCTTTCATAGCTCTCTTAAGAGCATTAATGTTCTTCTCACCTACGCTTCCGGGCCATCTCCATAGGATACCTTGCTCTAGATATTCTGTTGGGAGCAAATTAGTAGCGGCTAATAGAACACCTAGCATAGTCGTATTTGGAGAAGCTCTACCTATCTCTTCTAGAGCTATCGATGTGGCATCAACAGACCATACTGATATATTCTCGGGAGCATTAAGATCTCTCCTGACTTCTGCTGGATCCTTATCAGAGTTTACTAGGAGATATCCTCCACTTTTTAGCCCGCTTAGGATGGAAGAAGCATATCTGGGTTTTAGTAGGCTTGGATCTATTACTATGACGATATCAGGTTCATAGATAGGGCCCCTATCGACTATAGGCTTGTCATCTATCCTATTGTATGCAGTAACTGGGCCTCCCAGTCTCTCTGGACCGAATTGTGGGAAAGACTGTGCATATTTTCCTGCTTTAATTGCCGAATAAGCGAGGACGGCTGAACCGCTCCATACACCTTGGCCTCCTCTACCATGCCATCTTATCTCTATCAGGGGCAATCACCCTATGTCTGTGCTTCTGAAAAAGGTAAAAAGATATCTAATTCATCGTTGATTTTATTGTGGAAATTTATTGAATAACTTGAGGCAAATTAGGAGTATAGAATTAGTAAGTAAACGAAGCTTGGGATTTATTGTATCTTCTTTTTGTAAAAATAATGTAACTAATACATCTTGACATTACATCTTATGAGTATTACTAGTTCTATTAAGAAAATTTCCCTTCTATTCTAGCGAGTATCAAAGATAGGAGCAATGCTGTGGAAGCCTCAGTCATAGGACCTATAGCTACAACACCTCCTCCCGCTACCGGCAAAAATAGACCGATTACTCCTAATATGAGGGCATTTAAGGGGCTAAAACCTAAGAGCATGTATAAAATCCAAGAGGTCATCACATCATAGAAGAACGTAGATATATATGCAAGAATGAATAGAGAGATCCTATCTCTAGTGGATATACCAGACCACACCCCTCCAATTAATGCTGAAAGGGAACCATCTACTATGGTCCAAGGACCTAGCCCCAATAATGTATCGGATACTAGGAAGGAGAGAAATCCTACGCCAATACCAATATTCATCCCATATATCGAGCCAGAAATCATAGTGAATAGTAATGGTAAATTCACGAATTGAAACGTGCCCAGTAAGGCATGCTTTCCCAGTCTAGCAGAGACAGCCAATGCCGTCCAAATTCCTATTTGAGCAGTTACATTTGACATAGATTTATCCTGATCACGATTATTTTTTAAGTTTGACTCTGCATATACATCATAATTATTAAAAATAACACGGTTTTTTGGAGCCATGAGCTGCCCCAACTAAGTTAATATGATGGAATTTAAATAGGTGAGGTCTCCTATCCCATGGTGAACGTTATGGGTCACCATAATCATTCTCACGGCCGGATAATGGACGAGCAAACAGCCGCTCAGCTAAGAGCTAGATTCGATTCAGAAATGCCTAGACCCGTCGAAATACTCATGTTTAAGGGCACGGGTAATGAGGAGTATTCCGGTTGGACGGAGCAGCTATTGAGAGAGCTACAAGAACTCTCCGATAAACTGAGAATTGAGATATATGATATAACACTAGAGCCATCGTTGATAGAAGAATTTAACATAACTAGGACTCCAACCATACTAATAGACCCTCGCTCGGGCTATAAAATTAGGTATACTGGCGCGCCAGCAGGTTATGAAGCATGGGCATTTGTAGAGACGATTATTCTAATCAGTAGAGGAGATAGTGGACTAAGCGCTAGGACCAGAGAGATACTCGAAGAAGCCAAGAGAATAAACAAGGAGGCCCATATAATGATATTTGTCACACCAACATGTCCTTACTGTCCACATCAGGTGCTACTCGCAAATAAATTCGCAATAGAGCTTGCAGGACTTGTAGAATCGGACTGCGTCGAAGCCTACGAGAATCCCGATATAGCTGATACATTTGGCGTCTCAGCTGTTCCTCATAACGTTATTGCAGTTAGAGAAGGAGGAAAAGAAATCCCTAAAGATGTATCCGTTGGATTACAACCCGAAGAGAAATATGCATCTGATCTAATTAAGGCTCTGAGAGGCTAAAGGATGAATTTCAACGTTTTGCTTACTAATGATGATGGTTTGCATTCAGCTCCCTTCAGAGCATTTTGGATAGGGCTCTTGGAGGTTAAACTCGGAAACATCACAGTTGTTGTCCCAGAGCATGAAATGAGTGCGGCTGGGAAAGGAATAACGCTACATAAACCTCTCAGGATAAGAAAGCTCCCAGTGAAAGTGAGAGGGTTTGGTTACAAGGACGCATATACAGTAAGCGGAACTCCTGGCGATGCCGTAACAATGGCCGTTAGGTTCATAATGGACGTCAGACCCGACATAGTCGTATCTGGGATAAATGTGGGAGATAATATAACTTTAGATAACATCTTCACCAGCGGAACTATCGCTGCAGCTCTACAAGGTACGATTTTAGGGATAACTTCTACTGCTTTCAGCGTTGAAATACCTATTGGCGAGCCAACTAGGCCTGTCGATAGGTTCTTGCCCCATGCTAGACTAGCCGCGAGAATCGTAAAGTGGCTATTAGAGAGGGGCCTACCTAGTGGAGTTGATCTACTGAACGTCAACTTCCCATATAGAATCTCGGAAGACACGCCTGTCAGGGTTACTAGGCTAGCAAAGGTGAAGTTTGAGAACTATGTTTTAGAGAGGATAGATCCCAGAGGCAATCCCTACTATTGGCTTGGTGGGAATCCCGTTCCGGTAACCGAGATGGACAGGGGGACTGATCTTTACGCACTTACCGTAGAGAGAGCTGTATCAATAACGCCTATTTCATTGAATATGAGCATCCAAGAAGTTAACTGTGATGAGTTTAACAGGAGAGTTAGAACTGCCTTAGAGGAGATTAACTCACTTGCTAGGTATCTAGAAGATAATCTGACAAAAATAATAAGGGGGTTAGACATTAAGGAGAGTTAAGCCATCTTTTTCTAGATCTCTTCTCAGTTCCCCTTTTAATTCCAGTATTGCTATCTCCCCCGTTCCCCCTATATAACCCTCCATTAGATGACCAGCTACTGAACCCTTCCTATCTCCAAGCACTACATGTAAATGAACGAAGGGCTTTCCATCTTTTATGCTTACATTACCCATCAAAGAAGCAAGTTCCATGGGCTTATCTACTTCAAATGAATCATAAGCCTGTTTTTCTGGTACAAAGACAGCGAGCTTTGCCTTACTTAGAAGGCCTATACCATTAATTAGGGCAGCTTTTATTTCCTCCTGTTCGCATGTATTTACTATCGATGAGATAACCTCTTCTCCTCTATCTATCCTCAACAAAATAACTCTCTTTATGTCGAAAGACTTCAACCTAACCACCTCCCTTAACTTGAATGGGATACATTATAGGCGTTGAACCTCCCGTACTTACGATCATAGTTGTATTTGCCTTGGCTATGTCCTTAAGCCCCTCCAAATAGATAACTAGAGGGGCTATATCCTCCGGTCGAGCTCCGGAGTTAACGAGGATCCTTATAGATTCGGCAGTACCATTTGCTATAATTATCCTAGACTGAGCCTCGCCTTTCGCTTCTAATACTTTCGCTGTAGCTGAGGCATTTGCTAGTATTATTGTCCTGTTTCTATCATAATAAGCAGCTATCATCCTCTGTTGAGAGGTTAGTTTCTCTTGGATGGCTTTCAGGAATTCTTCGGGTAGCTTTATGTTCCTCACATATACCTCATCTATCACTATACCACCGGCTGTAGTCTCATCTTGGCCTAAGATATTCTGTAACTCATTGAATATTTCACCGCTGATCTTATCTCTGGCAACTGGAACCTCAGCAGCCTCATACCTAGAAAGTACGTCCCTAGCAATCTTTCTTATCTCCGGAATTATGAGCTTTTCCTCATAATCTAAGGCAGGATAGGATTCCACAATCTTAGGTACCGCGCTAGGGATTATATGCCATCTAACTGTTAAGTCTATCCATGCTTGAAGTCCATCCTTAGTTAGGGATTCTATGGCAGGATAATCTCCTATTGCACTTCCATAACCATGCCGTATGGCAGTTACGTCAGTCCACATGTGTACGGCATCCGTGGCGACGTAGACCCTCTTAACAGACTGCCAGGGGAGCTTAAAGGCCACCCTCGGTCCTATGAATGGCTCTGATATCCTTCCTGTGAAAGGATCAACTGTAACAGCAGCATATCCCAATTCCACGGTGAATATGCTGAGAAATAGCACTATAATTATCAGTACAACGACTCCCGCGAAGAGTATGGCTCTACCACTCACTTTAGGCTGATAAGGCAATTCTGGAGTGTATACCGGTATTTCATCATCTCGTCTAGGCACTTTTCATCCCTCATTAATGACCCATTGCTAGGCTTTATAATACTGCTAATCAGAGTAGCTAGTGACTCAGGACTTCATACATGGTATGGGAGTCCCCTCTCCTCTTCCTCAGGCCTATATTCTCTACTTTCTTCTCCTAAGCGTATCTCCTCTTTAATCATCTCCTCAGCAACCTCAGCCTCCTTCTCTAATTCTTCTAAGTCTATGTTAAGCTCGTACACCTTGTTTAGAACCTCTAATACCATTTTAGAGGCCTTGGGATCTGGAAAAGCCCCGCTAGTTGTACCTAAGAGGCATGCACTTCTAATCCCTCTGAGATCAGCTAGCCCAACAAGTAAACCAGCAGCTCCCGTCACATAACCTCCAGTTAAAGGCTTAACGTCAGCCTCCTTCCTTAGGATCTCCATGAATTCATCGTCATTTGTACATGCAAATACGCCTTTGACCTCCGGGGATCCCGGAACATAGCCGCCCATAGTTATTACTGTTTCTACACCTAACTCTTGGGCATAGTCAAGGACCAACTCACCGATCCTGTACTGGCCAAAGGCAATGGGTTGGACCTCAGATGTTAGGACTAGTATGTCATTCTTTCCTCCTTTAATGAAATAGATCTCATAGGAGGGAGGCTGAACTTCGTTCTCCTCTACTCTAACACCAGATGATCCGTCAGGTAATGGCAGATAATCACTGTATATGACTGCCACTTTCTCGGCATTAAACTTCCTAATGAGGTAACTTGCTGCTATCTTACCGACTAATCCGAGCCCAGGAACCCCTTGTATTAGTATCGGGTTCTTTGGCTTAATCTCCTTGATTTTAACTAGCTCAACGTACCCCAACGAGTACCCCGGTCCTTAGAAGCTCAACTCAATATTAAACCATAGGCCTCGAAGATGGGGTTAGTATGGAGTATATTGTTATAGGCCATGGAACTGCTGGTCAAACAGCTTCAGCTGTTTTAAAGAAAGTAGATCCCGACTCAAGGGTTTACGTCATAGAGAAGGGTAGATATGTCTCAAATCATCCCTGCTCTCTCCCTATGGTACTGGGAGGTAGATTAGAGCTAAAATCACTCGAAGAATCCACTCTCAAGGGCAGAGTGAACCTGATCTTAGGAGCTAGAGCAGATTATATTGATCTTGAACGTAAGGTGGTCAGATACGAGAAAGATGGATCTATGGATGAGCTTCCATACGACAAACTAATTCTTGCTACTGGGCTCAAACCGACATTCCCCCGAGTAGAAGGCTTAGATCTGGAAGGAGTCGGGACAGTATGGGACATAGAGAGCGTAGCTAAACTATTAGAGATCTTAGGGAATAAAGTTGTCGTTGTGGGAGGGAGTGCAACTGGTATAGAGATTGCTTCTGAGCTATCTAAAACAGGCAGAGAGGTTGTTCTCATAGAGGCATTGGAACAACTCATGCCCGGCAAGTTGGATCTACCTGTCTCTTCATTAGTAGCTAGGGAATTGACTGAAATGGGAGTAAAGGTAATGCTCAAAACTAGGCTGGAGGGGCTTGAAGGAGAGGGAGGAAAACTAAGACGTGTAAAGACGAACTCAGGGACAATAGAGGCAGATACAGCGATAATAGTAACTGGAGCGAAGCCAAACTCGGATCTAGCCTTGAAATCAGGCCTTAAGATCGGAGAAACTGGTGCTGTATGGGTAGATGATTACATGTTCACTTCCGATCCAAATGTACTTGCTGCAGGGGATGTGGCAGAAGTAAGGGACTTCGTAACAGGAGAGCGTGTAGCTACAGGCTTAGCATCAACAGCATTGGTACAGGGAAGGATAGCTGCTGAAAATGCTGCAGGTATGAGGGTAAGATATAGAGGTGCACTATCACCATACATAGTACCCGTAGGAGATTACTGGTTTGGAGGAGTTGGTGTATCGGCTAGTAAAGCAGGCTCTTTGGGGATAGAATATCTCTCATTTAGGTTTGCCGGTTCGGATTTACCTAAGTATATGCCGGGCAGGGATAGGTCTGTGATTTGGTTGATAACCGATACCGAAGGACGAATACTAGGTGCCCAAGTTTTCGGTAGAAGGGATGTTAGGGGGAGGATCCTATTCATAACAGCAGCTATATACGCCGGCTTTAAAGTGCAGGATATCAGAGTAATGGAATTTGCATATCAACCTGAGCTCTGTGATGTATTAGATCCGGTAGCGGTTGCAGCTGAAGGAATGTCTAGGAAGTACAGGTTACTCCTTTAATCTACCAGAAGATAGCTTGCCTAAGAGACCCTTAGGTTCCTTATTTACCCAATATACTTCTTTACCTAAGATTCTTACTAAAAAAGCCAGCAGAGATATATCTGGGTGCCGGCATTCCCCGTCTACGACGAAATAGTCTATTGAGAGGATCTTTGCTATGATCTCTTTGATGCCCTCCTTATCAGTATCTATAACTACAGAAACATCACTTGGGCCACACCCAATTAGAACTCCAGACTTCCTCATGAATACTCCCCCACAAGATCTACTAATCGCCTGATAACACTCCTAGGATCTTCTAGATCTTCTACCATTCCTCTCGTATCTACAACAAACTTATCTGGATCTTTAAGGATCCTGCTTACTAATTTTCTCCCCTCATCTATATCATGGACCCTCCATATAGGAAAACCTCTCTTAGCTAGGTACTCATTCACATGCAATTTAACTTTCAAAGGGAACGTAGAAATGGAAGGGGTACCTAGCAAAGCAGACTCCCTTGCCATAGTCCCACCTCCAGTTACGACCAAGGAAACCCTGCTGAATAACGCTAGGGTATCTACAGGCTCACGGAGTATAATTATCCTATTTCCATAAGATCTACGGAGATACTCTACCTGACTCTCGTACCTAGGCTTAACTAGTACCTTCGCTCCGGCATTAAGGATGCTGTCTATTAACCTTAAGGAGATGGGATCCCTACTACCAAGTAAATAGGAGGCTCCTGTTTCCTCAGGTCTTATGAAGACTATGAATTCTCTTTTCTTGGGAGAATGTCTAGCTATGAAATCCTTTACCCAAGCAACCTCATCAACGCCATCGTAGGGAACTAAACTACATCTAGATGCTCCTAGCCTTAAGATCTCTTGGCTAGGCACAGCCCTAGGGTACACTATCCTCCAAGATAATGGGAATGTTAACCTCGCTACATGATAGGCATGCGGCGTGTCATTCAGAGTGATTGACTTAATCGATAGCCCAAATGCAACTCTAACGGCCTCTGGGGATGAAAAAGAAATGAGAAAGTCTGGATCATATTGATTAGCTAGTTCAGCTAGCAAGCTGACCCTTTCTGCATAAGCTAATAGCTTATCCCTGAGATCCCTGCTGCTATACCTCCCGATTACTAAGTAACTCGCTCCTAACCTGCCCAGTAGCCTAACAGTTTCCGAGAGACCCTTACACGTCATTAAGTAATCTGTTTTCAGGTAGTTCGCAATCGATGTCATCAGCCTAGCTTGTTTAGGAGTAATGACATCAAACCATATCCTCATCATTAGGACCTTTCTGACTGATTTTCTTCTCCTGAAGAGATGTTATAGTCTCATTGAGGAATTTAAGCCCCTCTTCCAATAATTTTCTACCAGACTCAGTTATCTCATAGTAGTTTCTCATTTTACCCGTCTCCTCACCTTTCTTCTTAGACATCCTAACGTATCCTTTAGACTTTAAAGATCTCATTACCATATAGGCAGTAACTCTTGCTGGCCTCCAACCAAATCTCTCTTCTATTAGATCGGAGATCTCATAGGGATAAGCAGGTCTCTCCTTTAATATAGACAAAACGTATAGCCACAGATTCTCCTTAGTTAGCTTATCAACCAATCTCTGGAGAGGAGGTGGGAGCTTAGCCGACGTACTCCGTGGACTCATCTACACCACCACGCTGCATTTCCTCTCTTATCTTTTTCTCAATTTCCTTTATTAACTCACTCTTTATTCTCTCAATCTCCTCTATTTGTCTATCTATGATCTCAAAATCTATTCCTAGGGAGAATGTCTTGTTTAGTACTTCTAACACTGTCTTAGCAGCCTTAGGATCAGGTGAGTAATCAGGGGCAACTCCACTCACAACTACACTATTAAGTCCTCTTATCTTAGATATAGCTAATACAGAGCCAGCTAAACCTATTACGGACTTTATTACATCCTGCTTAATAGCACCTGCTTCTAAGAACTTTCTTAGCAGGTCTTCATCGCTTCCGAACACAAGTGCTTTCCTGGCTAGGCTTTCGTCTACGAATCCAGTGACTACAACTATTTTCTTTGTACCCATTTTTATAAGGAACTTCATTATCTCACTGGCTACCTCCATCCCGCCCCAAGGTAGGGGCTGCACATCGCTCGTTGCTAGGGCAATCCCCTCTTCCTCCAGATTGAATATTGAAACGGAAGGTATAACAAATTTTCCATCCTCTAAGACGGAAATACCAACCATATTATTAGGGAACATGAGATGTTCAGAGTATATCTTTGCTACTGGGACAGGTTCCTTCTCCTTGATTAGGTACGTTAGAACCTGCTCTCCCACATTAGCCATGCCCGGAAACCCCAATATCGCTATTTCCGCCTTGCTCGGAGCCGTTATCTCCTTTATTTTCACCCAACCCATAATCATTACCCTTTCACTACATACGAAGCGCGTATTAAATAAGAGGGTATTTAGAGCTTATATGAGGAAGGTAATACTCGTCATCCTAGATGGACTAGGCGACAGGCCTAATCCGTTGTTAAAGTGGCTTACCCCTTTACAGAGTGCTGAGATACCCAATTTGGACCTAATGGCATCAAAAGGCCTCATAGGGATGCAGTATCCAATAGCTCCTGGAGTACCTCCGGGTAGCGATACCGGCCATCTATCCCTCTTTGGATACGATATTACTGAAGAGTATCCCGGTAGAGGAGTCTTTGAGGCTCTAGGCGAAGGTATAGACATAGGAGATGGAGTGGCTTTCAGGGCCAACTTCTCTACGGTAGAGGAAAAGTATGGAAAACTTATAGTGAAGGATAGGAGGGCAGGAAGGATCTCGGGTGAGGAAGCAGAAAGCTTAGCCGTGGAAATAAGTGAGATGCGACTACTAGGTGGGGAAGTGAGGGCTGAGTTTAAGCATACCCTAGAACATAGGGGCTTTCTGATACTACGGGGAGAAGATCTTTCAAGTGATGTAACAGATGTAGATCCTCATGAAATAGGCTATCCTGTACTAGAACCTCTTCCAATAAATAAGAGAGCAGAGAAAACTGCTAAAGCACTGAAGGAGTTCCTCATTAAGTCCTATAACATCCTAAAAGACCATGAGATCAATAGGAGGAGGATAGAAGAGGGAAAACCACCGGCTAATTTCATATTGCCCCGAGGAGCGGCAAAAACAGTAGATTTGGAACCCTTCTCAGTTAGATGGGGATTCAGACCAGCAGCAGTGGCAGCAGGTCCGATGTATAAGGGCATAGCTAAGGCCATAGGATTTGAAGTTTATCAGCCTAAGGGTGCGACGGGACTACCTGACTCAGATTTCTCAGCTAAAGTCAGTAAAGCACTGGATCTACTTTCAGAATTTGACTTTGTCTACTTACACATAAAGGCCACAGATGTTGCATCTCACAAGGGAGATGCCTTACTTAAGAGGGAAATCTTAGAGAGGGTAGATCTGGCTCTAGAACCCCTGACTGACGCATCAGAAGATGTGCTGATAGTTATCACAGGAGATCATGCTACTCCATGTACTATTAAAAAACACACGGGAGACCCGGTCCCCATACTGTTCTATGGGAAAGGACTTCCGAAGGATGACGCATCTAACTTCCAAGAACTAGACGCGCAGATAGGGGGGCTCGGATGGATCCAAGGGAATGACTTAATGAGGCTTATCCTGAATTATTCGGACAGAGCACTAGAATATGGATTAAGACCAGTTACGAAGAAAATAATGTATATCCCTAGAAAAAGCGACCTTACACCGTTACCTATTTGACCAAACCCACTCCTTTTCTGACGAAGCCTTCTCAAAATTTGGAGGTTTTAGGAGATCTTTACCAAAGAAATCAGATAATTCACGCTTGAACTGACATGCCTTACATAGATCAGCAGTTGTAGGTTCTCCACACACCTTACACCTCTTTATCTCAACCCTAGGTCTTATAGATCTAGTTATAAGGTAGAAAGACCTCAAGGCCCTAATTTTTGATCCCGAAGCTTCATCCTCTAACTCATCTATTACCCTCCTTATTCCTATCCTCATACCTTGTGTGAAAGGACACTTCCCTAAATGTGCTGGGATGTCTAGGGCAATCACCAATGCTGCGATCTCTCTCTCGTAAACATATTTAAGAGGTCGAATTCGTGGTATAAGCCCCTCCTCAACCCTCCTCTCATGTCTTAACGTTTTTACTAGGGCATTTATGTCTCCCCTGGCTATATTCATTACAGATGTCTGAACCATGTCATCAAGGTTATGGCCTGTTATAACGACACTTGCCCCAAGTTCTCTAGCAACCGCGTTGATTGCCTGCCTCCTTAAAACACCGCAATATGTGCAGACACTTCTCCTCCAGTTCCTTGGTATGTTGGCCTTTATATCCTCTATGGAAATTCCATGTATATCCTCCATAGTAAACACGATGTATCTAATCCCGAGTTTCTCAGCCAATTTTTTAGCTAGCCCTATAGATGCTTTGCGATAAAAAGTACCTTCATCGATAGTTAAGGAGACCAGACTAAGTTTCATATCTGGGTGGGTATCAATAAATTCCTTCGTGATGTACAGGGCTAGCGAGCTATCCTTCCCACCTGAGTGGGCTACAACGATCTTGTCACCCTCCTGTAATTCGTTCTTTAGTACGGCCCAAGCTCTTCTCCTAATAGAGGATTTTAGGCAGTTAGTACATAGAGAGACGCCCTTACTATAATCAGTGTATATGGCTTCATTCTCTTGGCAAATATCGCATCTTCTTCCCATTTTCCTTCACCGGACTCTCGTGATATGTAATCCTTAACCACGAAATCATATCACCGTCATCTAAGTAGCTATCATCCGCTCTCGGCTCTCCATTAACTAATAGAAGCGTACTCCACCTACTGAAACCTAACATTCCATATAAATCTCCTAACATCGTATTCCAAGGTAGTTCCCTCTCTTCTCCTAGAATGAACACTTTTATGGTTTTATTCATAATTTCCTCATGCGTGATATAGATGTATCTCTCTAAAAAGGCCACTATGAATGAAGTTAGTATAGAAGGGGATGTCATAGTACTGGGCCCCACAACACTGGGTCAAGGGACCCTAATTGGTGCATACGCGATAATAGGCTATCCTATGTACAGAAAGATAAGGGAAATCGATACGGCTGGTAATATACTTGAATCATATGATGAGATAAGCGAAGGGACAACTATAGGGAAAAACTGCGTGATCAGGAGTCATACGGTAATATATGAGAGGGTAAAGATAGGAAATATGGTTCAGACGGGACATGGTGTATTAATACGGGAAAATACGGAAATAGGAGACAGAAGCGTAGTGGGAACCCATTCAATAATAGACGGTGATGTCAAGATAGGGAAGGAGGTGAGCATACAAAGCGGGAGCTATATACCTCCAAAGAGTATAGTGGGGAACAATGTCTTCTTAGCACCATTCGTGGTTATAACTAACGACAAGTATCCGGCCAGTAAAAGGCTCTTAGGGGTCATGATAGAAGATGATGCGATTATAGGGGCGAATTCTGTACTAATCTCCGGTGTTAAGATAGGCAGAGGGGCAGTAGTAGCTTCTGGAGCAATTGTAACAAGAGATGTCCCTCCAAATAAGGTAGTTCTTGGAGCTCCTGCACGTGTGGTCATGTCTAGGGAGGAGTACGAGAGAAAGAAAAGGGAATATGAGTTAAAGAGCTAAACGTCTTCTATTCCGCCTTCTGTGATTGCTATCTCAACTACGCCTTCCGGCAGATATGGGCTCTTCACCAACTTAACAACTCTCCTGTCCTTCTTACCTCTCTTTATATAGAGTCTGGCTGTTACTCCATGTCCCAAAACGTGTCCCCCAGCTGGCCTATTTGGATCACCAAAGAATGTGGAAGGGTCAGCAACTACCTGATTAGTTACTATCACGGCTAGATTATAGCCTAGAGCCAATCTCAACAGTTTATGCAGGTACTTATTGAGCTTCTGCTGTCTCTCAGCTAAAGTCTCCCTCCCCACATATTCCCCTCTAAAATGACTGATTAGGGAGTCTACGATTATGAGGCCTATATTCTTCTCTTTTATATAGGGTTCGGATCTCTCCGTCACTATCATCTGATGATCACTTGTAAAGGCCCTAGCATACAGTATATTCTTTAGAGCCTTCTCAGGATCAAGCCCAAATCTTTCAGCTATTTGTATTATCCTCTCAGGTCTAAATGTCCCCTCAGTATCTATAAACAGTGCAGCTCTTCCTAGCCCTCCTTTTTCCTCAGGTAACTGAACTGTTACTGCCATTTGATGAGCGAATTGCGTCTTTCCTGAGCCATAGGGGCCATATATCTCAGTTATGGACTGAGTCTCTACACCACCTCCTAATAACTCATCTAGGTTTCTTGAGCCAGTCGTAATTCTTTGTACGCTCTTCCTCTGTTGATAATAGTCATACGCAGACATGACATCTATGTTTAGTTTCTTCCTAGCGGCCTGAATTATTTTCTGAGCTATAGATTCGCCTATTCCGGCATAAACTGCTAGCTCAGAAGGTGTAGACATTGCTATGGCTTCTAAAGTCGTAAAACCAGCATCTAACAACCTTTTAGCTGTAGCAGGGCCTACCCCCTCTAAACTAGTTAGATCTACCTCCTCAACGACCTCTGTGGTATCATAAGCATATTCCTCAACACTCTCCTCTGTAGAAGCCTCCTCTTCTTCCCCAGTCTCTCCTTTAGAAGCTTTCCTCTTAGGGATACCTGATCACCTTCCCAATTAGGAGTATAATTTAAAGGGTATTTAACTTGATCCTATCGGTCATGACTTTATAAATAGGCCTGAAGACGCGGAGAAGCTAGGATAAGAAATATTGGTCCACAGATTCCTCCGAAGTTTCAGGCTCTTCGCCTTCTTCTATCTCTAGCACTTCCTGAGATCCCCCTTTTCTGCTCCTATACTTCCATAGGTAAGAACTCATTAGTGTTCCGCCTACTAATGTCAACAAGCCTTCTGACGGCAGGCTGGTTGAGATTAACAGCCCTATTATAGCTAGTATAATGTAGAACAATGTTAATGACGTTAGAGCCCATTCCTTCTCTCTATACATACTTACTGACAGAAACACTAGGGCGAGAGAAGTGAGTACCCCTAACATAGAGTATAATGGCTCATCAGACAGTATGTTCAGCGATAAATAGGCAGATAGGGAAGCTAATGTCATTGTGATCAGTAAAGTAGTTACTATTCCTAGCCTGATGCTGCTGATCTTAACCACCCCTCAGGATATCGATGATATCTCTAGTGACGGAGGCCTTTGAACCTCTCCACTCAATCGTGTCTGTAGCTATAATTATATCGGCTCCAGCCCCGAGGATCTTTTCTACGGACCCAGGGACTAATATAGGGTGTACAAATGCAGATATAACTAATCTCGCTCCCATTTCCTTAGCAGCTGCCACAGCATTCGCCATCGTACCTCCTGTAGAGACCATATCATCTACCACGATGACATCTCTATTCTTAAGATCGATCTCCTTAATATAGGTCCTTATATTGCCAGTTTCTACGTCCCTCTCCTTTTTAAATGCATCATACTCTCCAATCCCACAAAATTGAGCGAGTTCCCTAGCCCAATGTATGCTCTCAGTGTCAGGGCCTATGATAAAGGGATCCTTCAATGGAAGTCGCTTAATGCTCTCTGATAAGGCTTTAAAGCCGCTTATGTTAGTAGCTTTTATTCTCTTAAATATCTCAGAGAAGCTGCCTAATCTATGAAGATGTACCGTAACGCTTACTATCGAGCTTGCACCAGCGCCCTCCAACATTTCTGCTAGATAGCTTGGGCTAAGAGGCTCACCAATGCGAAATATTGCATCTTGTCTGGCATACGGGAAATAGGGCATTATCAGAATGACATCACCCGCACCCATATGCCTTTTAAGATTTCTTAGTGTGAATAAAACCTCTAAGAGGTAATCATTGGGTCTTCCTACGCCGGATTTCATTCTAAGCGATAAAACCACATCACTGCCTCTTACTTCCTCCCGGACCCGTGGGCAAATTTCTCCATCTGGAAAGATCCTCCTTTCTAGGGGTACAAGTTTAAGGCCCAGCCCTTGTGCTATCTTAATGTTAAAGTCGTCTTCGGGGCCTACTAGTAGCATATTCAGTAATCCACCACGAGATTAAAAAGTAAACCTGAGGCCGATACTAGATGCTCATAGCATTTGAGGGTATAGATGGCTCTGGGAAGACTACTCACAGTAAAATACTATATGACAGGCTCCTAAGAAGGGGATTAAAGGTTCACTTGACAGCAGAGCCCACTCAAGGACCAATAGGCAAACTTGTTAGGAGAGTCCTCTCGGGCGAACTATCAATTAGTGACAAGGGTCTGGCACTCCTCTTCGCTGCTGACAGAGTTGAGCACAACTTAAAGGAAATATGTCCAAAGATTGATGAGGGACACATAGTAATCACGGACAGATATTTGTTATCATCATTGGCCTATCAGGGCCTAAAGTTGCCCTTGAATTGGGTTTCTCAGATAAATAGATGGGCTAGAGTTCCAGATGTGGTTATTTACTTGGATGTAGGCCCCGAAGTAGCTATTAGGAGGTTGAAAGAGGGAGCTAAATTCCATTCCTTGGAAACCCTCCGCATGGTCAGGGAGAATTACATTAGACTACTGCAAGAAAGCCCGTGGAGGGAAATCTCCCACAGAGTAAATGCAGAGGCCAGTATAGATTCCGTCTCCACGGAAATAATTAAGATTATAGACGATATGCTGGGGGAGGGAAGAAATTGAGGTTTGTTTCGATCGGTAACGCTAATATTGACGTAACTGTATTCTTAGATAGGATACCGGAGCAGGATGAAGCTGTAGACGCGTTAGCTGCAATGATGACTTCAGGTGGATCGGCTTCAAATTTTGCTTTAGCTGCATCGAGACTGGGTGTGGATGTCTCTATTATAGTCTCAGTAGGAGACGATTCACTAGGACAAATATATATGCGGTCCATGAAAGAAGGAGGAGTAGATGTAGATCATGTGAAGATAGTAGAGGGGAGAAGAACCGGCCTCGTTGTAATAATTAATGTATTAGGGGAGAGCAGAAGAATGATTGAGAGTCCTGGGGCTAACCTAGAGCTGACACCCAAGGATATTTTAGAAAGAGAAGATCTGATCAAGGGATCTAGAGAGGTTCATATGGCTAGTGTTGAGATACCAATCGCAAGGGCAGTGTCTGAGCTGAGACGCGATGCATCTTGGGATCCAGGAGCCAGGATACTAGCAAAGAACTCGTATGAAGCCTGGAAACTTCTCCCAGGGATCGGGAAGATATTTTTGAATGAGAAGGAGTCTAGATTACTCTCTAAGGAGAGTGATCCTGAAATTGCGGCTAAGAAGATAGCTAAAGAAGGGCCAGATGAAGTTATAATAAAGCTAGGTCCGAGGGGTTCTCTAGCATGGGCAGATGGCGAGCTATGTTTCGTAGAAGCAGTTCCAATCAAGGTAGTGGATACAACGGGAGCCGGCGATGTATTTGCCGCAACATATCTTGTCTCTAGGAATATGGGTTTCTCACCAGAGAAATCTATACGCCTCGCAAATGCCGCAGCTGCTCTCACTATATCAAGACCTGGAACGGCCTTTGGACTACCTGTATGGGATGAGATCGCAGCCATGGAATTTATATCATACGGAAAGAGTTAATAACAGACATAATCAAGCTTCACACAGATGATTAGCGTGTCCATATAGTTCAACTTTTTAATTTCCTCCTCAAGGGTTATCCCGATGCCCTCCTACGAGGAAGTACCTAAAATTGGGAAGAAGAGCTTGCTATTACTACTCATGGGCCTTGTACTCATGGTACCACTACTGGCCACATTTGATCTAGGCGAGGCCATGGAGAATCTGAGAAAAATAGGTCCCGTACCCGTATTCTTATCTTTCCTATCAATACATATCGGTGTTCTCTTCTATAACCTTGGCTGGTACATACTTCTAGATAGGAGAGCCCGTTTCAAAGATGTATTCCTCATAGGGTGGACAAGTCTCTTTGTCAACCTCCTTATCCCAGCTGGTTCAGCCTCAGGCGAAGTCGCTAGAGTCTACTTCATCAGGAAGAAAGCAGACCTTCCTACAGGCGAAGCTCTCTCAACAATAGTAGCTCATAGAGTTGTTATGATAGTACCCTTCATAGTAAGCATAATCTTAGGCACTTCGTACCTATTATCAATGATAGGGCCTAGTGAAAGGAGCTTAATTGCCATTATGTCATCAATAGTCTTGATGAGCGCCTTCTTTTATCTAATATATAAACTTAGCATGGATGATAGTAAACTGATAAAGATAGTATCCTTTATTGAGAGAAAGTTGAACAAAAACTATGAGAATATAAAGAGTACGATCAGGGAATATTCGCAAGCTTTTAGAAACCTAATGAATAATAGAAGGATGCTCCTCCTCTCTCTGACATGTTCCTTTCTCAATTGGCTATTTGATATGCTCCCCATATTCATCTATTTCATTTCTATGGGATACTGGATAGATCCGCTGATGGGCGCTTTAATATATTCAGTCTCAATAATCTTGGTCCTAATCCCCATAGGAATACCTGGAAACACTGGTATAAGAGAATGGACTATGACTGGTCTATTATCAGCTATAGGATTAACTAAGGGAGAGGCCCTAGCTCTAACACTTGTTTCCTCCACAGTGACTGTCTTCCTGAATGAGTTAATGTTTGGACTCTTAGCATACATCATCCTAATAAGGAATTTATCTAAATAAGGCTGAAGATAGACCTAGTTGCTATTTGTAAAACTTTTTCAGTATTCCTTGTATACATGAAGTGGTGGATTTTTATGCCCAAGCTCGCTAATAGGATGTCTTCTTTAGGGGTTGAGAGCGCATTCATAGTGCTAGCAAAGGCCAGAGAATTAGAGAGGAAAGGAAAAGACGTTATACACCTTGAGATAGGAGAGCCCGGATATCTTCCCCCACGTCATGTCTTAGAAGCAACTAAAAAAGCAGTTGATCAGGGAATGACAAAGTATACTTCCCCTGCAGGCATATACGAGCTTAGGGAAGCTATTGCAGATAGGGTATCTAGTACAAGGGGTGTGGATGTTTCAGCAGAAAATATAGTTGTAACTGTTGGAGCCAAGATGGCTATTTTTGCCTCTTTAATGATGTTTGTTGATCCGGGAGATGAAGTAGTAATACCTATGCCTGCCTATCCTGCTTATGAGAGTGTAGCTAGGTTTGCTGGTGGGATAGTGAAACCTGTCCTATTAAGGGAGGAAAAAGGCTTTTCGCCGAATGTTGAGGATATTTTAAGTGTAGTTTCGGAGAAGACCAAAGCTATCGTAATAAACACACCAGGTAATCCAACAGGAGGCATCTACAGAAGGAAAGATCTGGAAGAGATCGTGAAGTTAGCTATAGAGAAGGATATAGTTGTCATATCTGACGAGATATACGAAGATATAATCTTCGATGGGAAAAAACATGAAAGCATTCTTTCGATACCAGGGGCTGAAGATGTCTCTATCATGATAAGTGGATTTAGTAAAACATGGGCTATGACGGGATATAGATTAGGCTATGTTGTAGCTAAGAAGGAATTCTCTGAAAAAATAACCAAGATTCAAATAAATACAGCTTCATGTCCTACACACTTCGCTCAAATAGCTGCTATAGAGGCATTAAAAGGCCCATGGGATGAAGTGAAGGCCATGATAGAGGACTATCAGCATAAGAGAGATCTAATTTATGATGAAATCAACAAGATAAATGGCTTCACAATGATAAAACCTGCAGGAACTTTCTATGCATTCCCCAACATAAAGAAAACAGGGATGTCCTCAGAAGAAATGGCTACTAAGCTGCTCGAGGAAGCAGGCGTCGCCCTACTCCCAGGAACAGCGTTTGGGGACGCTGGAGAGGGGTACCTCAGGATATCATTCGCTGGACCAAGGGAAGATATAGTAGAGGGTATGAAGAGAATAAGGGAGTTTATGTCGTCTATAAGTCAATAATCTCAACCTCTTTTTCTATAGTGTCCAATATAGCTACAGTTCTTCTGCCGGTTAACTTCCCCGAAGATTCGCCGGGGTTGAGTATAAGAGACCCATTAATGTTCTCTAGATGAATCTCATGCGTGTGACCATAAAGAATCAGCTCATATTCACTAGATCCGGCCATTTTCAGGGCGGCCTTCTTCGTTAACTCTTTAGATCCGAAGCCATGGAATATAAGAGATTTAAGGCCCCCCAGCTCTAACTCCACAGGTGCCGTATAGTAAATGCCTCCATTCTCGAGGACTGTGGTAACTAGTAGCGCTTCTGCATCGTTGTTACCTCTTAAAATCCTAAAGGGAATACCCGAGCTTATTATCGGCTTTAAGGTAAAAGGAGAGACAAGATCACCAAGGTGAATGATCTCATCGACGCCAAATCTCTGGAATAATTCTATAGCCCTTTCTAGGGAATCTATATCGTCATGCGTATCTGAAATTACTCCTACTAACAGACCACATCACCTTCCTCGGTCTAAGGTGGGCTCCACTAAAAACTAAACTTAAGTGGACAATAGATCCAGCAGGTATTCTCTCCCCTCTGGCGTAGAAAATAGAGGTGGTTCCCAATCTATCCTAGTTCTTCTCCTAATTACAGGACCAGCCCTAGATTCTTTTATTACTTCGACTCTTTTGACAATAACTCCCCTTCTCTGCCATGCTGGTACTTTTGCCACGTTTATCCCAAGCTTGTTGAAGACTATCTCATGTAATTCCTTGGATTTAGCGCCTTTTAGGATCTCTGAAGCTTCTTTTAATGTGTAACCGTCCTCTTCAAGGGCCTTAAGTGCATAAGAGTTTATAGTATTTCTCCAAGCTTCTGACTGCCTCCAAGTTAAGTAGTCTATTATCTCCTCCTTACTTCTAACCAAGATTATTCTTCCATCAAAGCTAAGAGGCCTACCAAAAGTACTTGATAAATGTCCTGAGGAGTAGGATGCTAATATAGAGACCAATTTCTCTACTCTCCCCTCCCAAGGTATTGGTGGATGTAAAACGAAAGAGATTTCATCAGAAAACGTGTACGCAAGTAATATAGGGAAACCTCCTTCTATTAGCTTTAACGGAATATTCGCTAGAGCCTCTATGAGCCTCCTATCGAAAGGCTTCTCAAGCTCTAACTCCATAGAAAATTTCCTGAATCTCCATCCATCTACTCTTACAACTATAGGGATATCTTGAGGGACTTTTAAGCCAGAGAAAATCTCCCTACTTTTCCAATCTATCATACTACCCGCTCAATCTAGATATCTTTTCAGCGACCTCAAGTACGGCAGATTCTACATCTTCATTATCAGTTTCAAGAGTGATTATACCTCTAGCCTCCACTATTTCTCTCAGCTCGGCATCGAATTCTTTGGCTATGAGTACCTCACAATCTCTTAGTATCTCTAACACGGAAGCCGGACCTCTTTTACTATCCCTCCTTGTGTTAACTCTCATTTCCACCTTAGTTGGGCTCCTTCCAAGCACATCATATATCACAAAGAACTTAGCTTCATGGAAGGAGCCATCCTTTAGCGATTTACCATCATCTGTAGCTACAGCGACACGGATCGGCAAACCATCTCATCCTCCCATAGCCACTGATCTCAGGATCTCACAAGATATAATTATGCCGCTGACAATCTCATCGAGTATTTATCGGCTAAGTACCTTACTCAATGAGTGTATGGTCCTTTCCAAATAATCGGAGTCGATTATGATAGAGGCAAAATCCTTCCCTCCAAATAACGAGAACTCCAGGCCTTCGAGTTCCCTTCTGACGACATGGCCTAGATCTATATCTTCCCTAGTGGCTATATAGATAAGCCCGAGAGGAGGATCATAAAAGAAGCTTAAGGCACATTTGACAATCTCCTTCTTTGATATGAGAGCTAGCACAATCCTTTGATAGGGTTCAGGGGATTCCCATGCCCCGAACGAATCTCTCATCAGGAAGGGCTCATCGAGAACATTCCTTATTTCCTCCTTAACATCATTCACTTTACTCCTCAGCAGGCTGGCTGTTGCCGAGTTACCACTTAAGAACCAACTTGGATCGTCAAAAGACTCCTGTAAGGCCGATGCTGCTAAATAGATCCAGTCTTCACCTAGGAACGAAGCAGTAACTAGAATTTCCTGTATTTTCCTCAGGGATAGATCTTCTGAAAGCTCGGGCCATGATAATTTCGCTTTCTCATAGGTCTCTAAGCAGGGTTTAGAGTGGCATTTTCCGTAAAACCCAGAAGCTGCTATCCAAGAGAGCATGTCGTTCTCTTCATTAAATCCTATTGCTAAGTGATAGACTAGCAGGCTTGTAGAGATACCCGCTTCATCTATACCTAACCTAGCAATATTTCCCTGGTTACGAATGTAGGTAGATCCATGATCTATTATGATAACCTCTCTAAATAATTCTCCAACTGCTTGGATGAGTCCACTTCCGTGCGGAGGAATGTCAATGAAGGCTAGAGAGTCACATCTTCCCGCGTAATACTCAACAACTTCCATAAAGTTTTCAGGGACTGCAACGACCATATCAGCATAAATTCCCTTCTGGGATGCTATCTCAGACAAGATAACCGAAGATGCTATTCCATCAGGTGAGGGAGGAAATATTATCCCCAGATTACTTATACTAGAAAGTCGACTATCCAATGTCTGGTAAGCTCTCTTAGACCACTCAGAGAGGTTTTCCATCAGCGACCTCCTTTCCTGAGCTTCATCAAGAGGATCAGAGTCAGCGAAACTCCGATCCCTATTAAGAAATAAATAAGGCTATTCATTAACCGATCTATTGATGAAAAAGCAACCTCCTCCAGATCAGACAGCTTACTCTCAATGTCTGTCAATAGTCTACCTGCTTCTTCGTAATTTCCTCTGTTTATAAGATCTTCTACTTCCTTTAACTCTCCCCCAATTAGTGCAAGGATCTTCTTCTTAGAAATGCTTTCCTCGCTAGAAGCCTCTTTAAGAGTTTTATACCTCCTCCTGAGATCAGCAAGTTTTGATCTTAGCGATTTCTCCAGAAAGACCTTACTTCCCTTCTCAACTACAGCCAAACTAACTGCATCTACCGGTATCAAGATACTATTGTTAACTGATATGTACGTAGGCAACGTGTAATTGCCTTTTTCGGTGAACAAAGCAACTATCTCTATTCTCCCTGGGGAGGAAAATTCCACTCTGTTCCCTTTTATCCTCCCTTTGCTCTCTACTATCGTCATTTCATGTGGAAATTCCACTGAAACATTACCCTTGACATCTTGAACATCTATAACTAGGACGAACTTCTCCCCAACTTCAACCTTTCTCTTATTTAATTCGATCGAGGCCCTTCCAGATACTCCTCCAACCGGGACCTTGATCTCCTTGGTATAGGATCGTTTCATATTTTCTCCCTTTATCGAATATGTTATAGTTACAAGTACTCGAGCTGACCCTGCTTTCCTCGCCTCAAACTCGAATTTTAGATCATGCGTGAAATTACCCGAGATATCCTCGAGGAACTTAGATGTATCCGATAATGGGACTAGGCCCTTACTTACATTAACGCTTACTAGTAGGCTGTCTAGGGGGACGAATGTAGATAAGGTTACTTTCAGTGTAACTTTATCTCCTATGTTTGGTAAGTCGGGTGAGATAGTTAGGAGGGCATTTAGTGGGCTCTCTGCGATCGATCTCAGGGTTATACCCTTTAGAGTTACTACATGAGTCTCCCCAAAACTATCTACAACTATGACTTGTAATGTTGCTTGATACGTCCCAGGTGGTAGATTAACAGGGAGTAGAATTAACTGGGATCTATTAGAATCCAGCTCCACTTCGAGTGGAAACTTCATTGATATAGTATCCCCTCTAGGTGACGTAACATTTAGGAAGGCTTGGGAGAGAAGCAATCGGCTCGTGCCAATGTTATAGACTGATATGTATAGATCTCCCTTCCCACCTAGTAAGAAGATAGAGCTCTTATTAAGGAGGGATATCTCATAGGACTTGAGGATTTTCAGTGACTTCTTGATCCCGAATATCCCCTCACTAGAATAGGCAGTGAGATAGATATTCTCAAACCTATCAATTTCAGATGGGGTTAATGGAAGGAGCAGTCTATACGTCGAGAGAGCATCCGTCTCTAATTGGACCAATACATCTCCTGGAAGCAGGATCGTCGCGTTCTCAATTCCATTACCAAGAGAAACACTCACTGAGAGATTAGAACCACCAATTATCTCTTGAGGAACCTCTAGCTCAATGTCTAATGTTAAATTTTCATCAGGGACCAAAGAGTACTCAGATATACCCCTCACTTGACACGTCTCGCATGTACTGGGTTCGATCACAGAGTAATCGGTCTCACCTATATGATCGACCTTTACAAGGGCCTTTGAGTCTTGACCGTACCTGTAGAAAGCCAAATACTCTCTGATTTCTATGAAATCCTGCTCCTTTATTCCAGTTAGTGGCTTGTCATATGCCCTAAGGGATATCTCCCCATCAGAATATACTACCTCTACCCTGCTGTAAGGACCTTCATTCATATCGAAAGTCGTATTCTGACTATTGACCTTTAGGAGGCCGGAATAGGACTTTACAGTGTTGTTCCTATATATCAATATGGCAGCTAGCTCCCCGGGATCAGTCCAGTTTAGGAGGAAAGTCCAGCATCCTAATTGTTCATTCCAAATTCCCGTACGCTCTTTCCCCATTATATTGGCAGTAGCACTTTCGCCGACTTTCGCCTCTACTAGCTCTACGTAGGGAGTGTGCTCGGTCTCCAATGATATGGACGAAATTACATCTCCCTTTGTTACAACTAGAAAAGGTCCTATAAGCCCTACATTGTCAAATACTTCCACCGATCCTTTTAAGAGAAAAGTTACATTATCTCCTTCTACTAAAACTGTGTTATATGTCCTATTGGGCCTCGACAGCGGGAAATCTCCTTCTCCACTAACGAGAGCTAATACTTCCACCCTATATAGGTCTCCTCTGAGGATTGTTAGGTTGTCTAACTCCGCCTCTAGCAACGTTATAGGTCCATTATATCTCACGAAATTTACCGGCTGTGCAGAGACGACAATGATGCCAGCTAGCAAAGGCAGCAATATGAGGGTGTATAGCGCTATTCTTCTATTCATTTCTCCTAGCGTCATCCTCTCAGGCCTTATTTTATGTTTGAACGACTATTGACGAATTAATCACACATATATTTAAGGCAATACCCTTTCTGGATCTCTCGGGAATAGAGCGGCTTCTTTAATATTGCTCAGGTTGAGCATCTTCATGACCAGCCTTTCGATCCCTATAGCGAAACCACCATGTGGAGGAGCTCCATATGCAAAGAACTTCGTAAACCATTCTAGGTTCTTGGGGTCCATTCCTTTCTCAAGAATCTGCGAGATCAGGACCTCGTATCTATGCTCCCTTTGCCCACCAGAACTCAGTTCTAGCCCCTTATAAAGGAGGTCAACGCTTCTTGCCCAAGTATCATCTTCTTTCATAACGTAAAAGGGCTTTACCTTAAAGGGGAACCTGTTTACGAAGAAAAAGTCATTGTTATATTCCTCCTTGACGTAGTTCCAGAGCAACCTCTCCGATTCCGTGTCATACTCCTCCCCATACTCGACTTCTTTTCCCATTTCCTCGAGTATATCGTAAATCTTTGGGAATCTAAGCTCTGGAAAGGGGGTTTTAGGCACCTCTAGCTCTACGTTAAGCAGTTCTAACTCCCTTTCCCTCTCCTCTACTACCCTCTTTATGCCAGCTTTGATGAGCTCCTCTTCTATTCTCATCGTATCGAGTTCGCTACTAATGAACCCAATCTCTACGGCCATGGATCTAAACTCACTTAGATGTCTTGGTGTGTGACTTAATTCAGCCCTCCAATTAACCCCTAGGTCGTATATCCTCTCAAGGCCTCCTATTATCGTTAGTTGCCTGTGAAGCTGGGGGTCTTGTCTTAAGTAAGCTTCTCTATCGAAATATTGGACTTTAAATACTTCCGCTCCACTTTCACTAGCAGCGCCGATTATTGCAGGGGTGAACACCCTTAGGAAACCGCGATCTCTTAGCCACTCCTCCATTCCACTTATTAGCGAAGCCTCTATCTTGAAAATAGCTTGTATCTCTGGTCTTCTGAGGTCTAATGGCCTGTTATCTAATCTTGTTGGAAGTAGTGCAGGTACCTTCCAATTAGGGTCTAGGGGGAGCTTAGAGCTTGAAATCGAGAGAATCTTTATAGATTCGGGTAGTACCTCTCTATCAACAGCCTTAGCTTTTTTTTCTTTGACCTCCATCCCCTCTGCTTCTACTACAGACTCTTGGGTGAGCTTCTCTGTAATTTCAAATAGATTACTGGGAGATATACCTCTCTTTAGAGTTAGTTGTACTTTCTCTCTCCAATTCCTAATAACAATGAATCTTATTTTTCCAAGATCCCTAATCTCACTAACCCAGCCGTGGACCTTCACACTACCTTCTTTATCCATATCGATACCCTCCTATCATCTATCTTCCATTCCTTACCAAAGGAGTTCTCAGGGACCTCTTCTTCACTTACCACAAACTTGATGACATCAGCATCCGAGTCCCAAGCAATATCGTCGTAAAACATCTCTACAGCTCTCCTAACGAACTCATCTCCCTGTAAGTAGATGTTTATCCTCTCGACACCTATAGTGAGACCCAATTCCTTCCTCATTTGCTGAATTCTCCTAGTTAACTCTCTAGCCATACCACCAAGCAACTCTTTATCTCCCATCTCCAGACTGAGATATAACTTCCCTCTACTGAACTCAGCCTCAGCCCATTTACCCCTAATGGGTTCCTCTCCAATCCTCACACATCTAACATTGGCTTCAGTGAGTAGAACATCGGTTAATGTATTTACGGCTTTTATCACATCTTCATCCTGTGTAACTATCAATATTTCTCTGAGTGGTTGCCTCTTTCTCATGCCTACGGATGATCTAGCGAAACCAGAAGCACTAACTATCTCTCTAATGATGTTCATCATCTCCTCTAAATAGCTAGATATATATTCTTGCCTAACTTGTCCCAATAACAGGAAGTTTACACTCTCTGGATCATCTTCTTGCTTAAACGAGTCTAGATAGATCTTCTCAGACATTAGGGGTGCGAATATCGAGAGGTAGGGTAAAGCCTCTCTGAGGACGTGATACAAGACCCTAGACCACTGATCAGACACCTTACTGTCCCTTGATCTGAGCTTCTTTCGAGCCACCCTCAGGTAAAGGTGACTTAAGTCCTCTATAAAGAACTTAAGCACTTCAGTGGTAGCTGTATGAAGTTGATACTCATTAAGAGCAGCCCTAACATCCCTCATCATCGAGTTGAGCCTAGATAATATCCACTTATTCACAGGATCAAGCTCCTCCAAGGGAGGCAGAGGACCTATTTCTCTATCCCTTAAATACGTTGTAGCGAAGACGTATACGTTCCATATTACTGAAAGCTTTCTACTAGTTTCCTCTAATCCTCTCCATGAAAATCTAAGATCTTGCCATGGAACTTTCGTTAGCACGAAGACCCTATAAGTATCCCTCCCTGACTTCTCTACTATCTCCGGTGGTGGAACATAGTTACCAAGTCTCTTATGCATCTCTTTACCCTTTTCATCGAGCATAAACCCATGCATGAGTACGGACTCATATGGGGCCCTCCTAAATAGGAGGGTTCCCATCCTAAGTAGAGAAAAGAACCATCCCCTAACTTGATCATGGCCTTCGGTTATGAAGTTAACTGGGAATAGCTCATTAAACGCATCAGAGTTATCGTGAGGATACCCAAGGCTAGCGAAGAAAGAGGAACCAGAATCATACCAAACATCCATTATATCGGGAACTCTTCTCATAATGCCGCCACATTTTTCACACTTCCAAGTCACCTCATCGACCCACGGCCTATGTAAGTCCTCTAACTTGACACCAGACTTCTCTTCAATCTCCTTTGATGAACCTATCACTTCCTCTCTACCGCATTCTTCACATTTCCATACCGGGAGTGGGATCCCCCAGTACCTCTGTCTAGATATTATCCAGTCCTCAAGTCCCAATAACCAGTCCCTGAACCTCCTCTCTCCCCCCCATCTGGGTACCCACTTCACTTTCCCACTCTCTTCTAGCATTTTCTCCCTAAGATCTGTCAGTTTTACGAACCATTGGTTGGTGGTCCTTATTATTAGGGGTGTATCACACCTCCAACAGACCGGATACTTGTGTATGATCGTTCCCTCATATAACAGCGCGCCTTTCTCTCTTAGGTCCTCTATTATCACAGAGTTAGCCTCTCTTACCTGAAGGCCAGAATATTTCCCCGCCTCTTCTGTGAATCGCCCCCTTTCGTCCACTGGACTGATAACGGGGAGGTTATAAAGCTCACCTATTTCGAAGTCCTCCTTTCCATGTCCAGGGGCTGTGTGTACACACCCACTACCTTCTTCCATCGTTACATACTTATCGCTAAGGACAACTCTATGCACCTCTCTGAGCTCTCTTTGAACTCTTACTATATCCTCTAGTGGGTGCTCATACCTAAGACCACCTATCTCTCTCCCCTTAAATTCCTCTATGACTTCATAATCCTCTATAGAGGCCTCATTCATGACATTTTCTAGTCTCTTCTTGGCTAGTATGAGGATATCATCTCCTAACCTCACTTTAACATAATCCTCATCGGGATGGACCATCACTGCGACATTAGCTGGAAGGGTCCAAGGTGTAGTTGTCCATATTAACAGATATTCGTTCTCGGATCCTAAGACCTTAAACTTGACGAAGATCGAGGGATCCATCATATCTTTGTAATTTTCACTAACTTCATAGTCGGAGAGAACGGTCTCACATCTAGGACACCAGTGTACAGGTCTCTCTCCTTCATAGAGCCTTCCCTGCTTCCATATCTCCTTTACCCCCCACCACGCACTCTCTATGTATCTATTCTCATACGTAAGATATGGGTTCTCCCAGTCCATGGAAACAGCGAATTCCTTGAAATATCTCGTCATAGATCTTAGATTCTTTGTGGCTAGCTCCTTACACTTCAACACGAACTTGTCTATACCAAAGACTTCAATTTCCTTCTTGGAGGAGAATCCCAGCGCTTTTTCAGTCATTACCTCTATTGGTAGGCCGTGCGTATCCCAGCCGGGCTTATCTAGTACGTCGTAACCTTCTCCCCTCTTAAATCTTATTATGACGTCTTTTATTATCTTGTTCCAAACAGTCCCGGGGTGTGGCATGTCAGATGAGGGATATGGGGGACCATCGAGGAAGTGAAACCTCTTTCTCCCTTTCCTAGACATCCTCAGCTTCTCATATATCTTATGACTGTCCCAGAATTCAATTATTTTAGGTTCATATTCCTTCGGGTTGAAATAGCGAGTAAGTCGCCTGACCCTAGCCATTATCATAGGCACCTCTTAACTGTTAACTCAGGCTTATGAGTGACCTTTAAGTTTATAAATGAGATTAACCCTAGCCGGTTGTGGGCGAGCGGCCATAGCAGCCGGGGACACACCCGGACCCATCCCGAACCCGGAAGTTAAGCCCGGCTGCGTTCCGCGGAGTACTGAGCTCCGCAAGGGCTCGGGAAACGCGGAAGCCGCTAAGCCCTTCCTAACACACTTCTAAAAGTTCATCCTCACCAACCTTCTTGGCAACCTTGATGAATTCATTCCATTTACCTCTCGTCTTAGGCCTCTTAGGGACGAAGGGACACCTAATACCATGGGATATTGATATCTCATATTGTCCCTATTTCCTTAGCTATCTTAACTATCTCTTCTTTATCCATCCCTATAAGTGGTCTCAAAATAGGCTTCTCCAAGCATCTGCTCTCTATCTCTAGGTTATGTAATGTTTGAGAAGCAACTTGTCCGAGGGAGTCTCCGGTCACTATGGCATTAGCACCAACCTCTTTAGCTATTCGATTGGCCATTACAAGAATTCTCCTCTTGCATAGGAGGCATATCCACTCTCTTGCCCCATACTCTTGGTACTTAGCTAGAATAGGGCCACGTTCTACAACAATAGGCTCAGCCTCAGCACCATAGGAGAACTTCCTTAAGACCGAAACTATCATACGAAAATATTCCTCTTCCTCCTCAGTCTTTCGAAAGTGTACGGGAATTATTTGGGCGCCTCTCTTCATCATTAGCCATGCAGCTACTGGGCTATCAATTCCTCCAGATATGAGAGCTACTACTTTGCCCTGAGATCCGACTGGTAAACCCCCGTACCCTCGGATTTTCTCGTCGGTAATATATGCATACCTTCCTACTATTTCGATAATAATCTCCTGATCTGGGCTCCGCAGGTTAATTGGCCTACCAGTTGTCCCCTTAATGAATGCACCAACTTCTCTAGATATCTCAATAGAAGTCATAGGGTAGTTCTTAGTGACCCTCTGAACCCTCACAGCAAAGCTTCCACTCTCTGCCCTGGCTATTTTCAAAGATGCCCTCTTAATAACATCAATATCCGCTTCCACCTCCAATGAAGGACTATACGACTTAATCCCAAAGATGTATCTAGTTACCTCTTTAGCCCTCACGTCAGAGGTATAAGCTATGATTCTACTAGCTCTCTTGATTATATTAATGAAATGAACGTTCTCATTTAGATAGGTCTCTCTAATATTACTTATAAGCAGCCTCTCCATCTCTCTTCTCACGAGAGGGCTCTTTAACCTGATCTCGGAATATCTTATTATCAAAGAATTGAACTTTTCCAACCTTATACCCTCGGCAACCTTATAGCGTAGTTAACAAATAAATTGAGATGAGGGACATGCCATCCGATCACTTATACTTCCATCTAGAGGAATCGGATGGAAGTATTACTCTGTGGTATAAAGGAGGAGGTAATGAAAAGGTAAAACATAGACCGTACTTCTACACTTTCCCAGATGAAGAAAAGAAAGTCTCTGGCTATATTGAAAAGGAGAGAGCGAAAGTAAAAATAATGGGTATGGAAAAAGAACTCATAAAGTTCTACTTTATAGACGATAAATCTCGGAAGAAGGCAGCAAAGAAAGTGGAAAAGCCACTTGATATCGATATCCCATCCTGGATACAATTCTGTGTCGATAGGGAGATAATTCCTTTCTCTTACTTAGATAAAGACCTTAAAGTGCTTGATACTTCAGGTGGGCTAGATGACTTAACGAAGATATTCTTCTGTGGCCTAGTATATAGCGAGGACGGCTTTCCAATAGAAGGGAAAAGTCCCGTGATCGCAATTGCCTATGCTATAGATGATGGGCCTGTAGAAGTGATCTCTTCAGAGGACAGTGATGATTCCGTGGTCATAAAAGAGTTCCTAGATGTAGTCAGGAAATATGATCCAGATGCCATAGTAGGTTATGGGCATGATGCAGACGAAATCAGACATATGAGAGCTAGAGCAGGCATGTACGCAATGAAACTCTCACTTGGCAGAGATGGATCCGAACCCGAGGAAACCGGAAGATTCTTTAGGGGGACTATACTTGTAGAAAATAAGATAAAGGGTAGAGCTAACTTAGACCTATTCCCAATAGCTTGGAGGGACTTTCCTCAACTTCCTGAGAGGACTTGGTATGAGCTGGCTGATGAGCTTGGGATCTCGAGACCAAAGGCGCTCATGAAATTCAGGGTCGCTGATGCTTGGAAAAGGGATAGAGATGGAACTCTCGACTATCTGAAAGACAAACTTAATGTCTTAAGAGAAATATCTATGAAGCTGCTGGATCATCAAGTGGAGTTATCTAAACTAACCCTCAGACCAATTCATAAGCTTATTAGATCCCCTGTGGGTGAAATAGTCGAATCTTATATAATAAGAGAGGCGAAGAAAGCCGAATGGGTATTTTTACCTAAAGAACCTAGGAGAGAGGGCGGATATATAGGGGGATATGTATGGCTAAGGTCGCCTGGTTTGTACGAGAACGTCGGCTATCTCGACTTTGCTAGCATGTACCCATCTATAATGGCATATCACAATATCAGTTTTGAGACCGTGGATCCATCAAATGGTTTTTGTAGCGAGCTAGAAGAGATCAGCGCGGAAGGAATCTCTGTAAAGGTCTGTAAAGATGTCAGAGGACTGATCCCAATACTGGTCGCTAAGCTAGTTGAGGAGAGGTCTAAAATAAAATCGAGGATGAAGGAACTGAGAGAGGATGATCCAGAGTATAAGAGGCTAGATGCCCTCCAAAAAGCAGTTAAGGTGATCACTAATGCTATGTATGGTTATATGGGATGGTCTAATGCCCTTCTTATGAACGTAAGTGCAGCGAAGCTAACTTCTGCGCTTGGTAGATATTACATAAAGGTAGTAAGAGATCAAGCTGAAAAGAAAGGTCTAATGGTTGTTTACATAGATACTGATGGAATACAGCTCACAAAAGGCACTGAGGAGATCTACATCTCCTTGATAGATGAGATAAATGAGAAACTCCCTCTCAGAATAGAACTAGAGTATATAGCCGAGAAAGCCCTCTATCTAGCAAAAAAGAAGTATGCTCACCTGGTTGATGGGAGATTAATTGCTAAGGGATTCGAATTCATAAGGAGGGATTATCCTGACATAGTAAAGGAAGCCCAGAAAAGGATAGTGGAGATGGTTCTCCAAGGTAAGGATCTAGATGAGATAAAAGAGGTTGTAAATGAATATAGACGGAAATTGATGAATAGGGAAGTGGAAAAGGAGGATCTAATTATAATGGAGACTATTGGAAAGGAATTAGATAAATTCGAACGTAGAACCAAGGGATACTATGTGGCGAAGTGGCTCCTCGAGAAGAAAGGTATAGAAGTCCATAGGGGTCAAGTGCTTCGCATGCTAGTGATAAAGGGCTCAGGTAGTGTTAATGAGAGAGCAAGACCTGCGGAATTCTTCGATTTAGAGGATGTAGATATCAATTACTATCTTAAGCTATTCGATCAAGTGATGGAAAGAACTCTCTCTGCACTAAAAGAGGTCGGTGTATCTGAGAGGAAAGTTGGGGGGCTCGAGGAGTGGCTTTGAGCCCCTTCAAACTTTGAGGAACTTAAGAGGAAGCTTGGAAGACTTTCTCTTAGAGGTAGACCTATTCAGAGGGACAGCAATATGTCTTTCCTCTTCGGCTCTCGGTCTAACTATACCAAGATACACGGCACAACTTATGCAATAATACCTGGTCTCCAATCTCTTCGATATATACGTTCCCTGCCTTTCTAAGTCCCTGCCTAAACTCCCACCAACGGGAGAGACCCACCTCGTTACCTTAACCGCCTTATCCGCGGGGACTGCTCTCCCACACTGTACACATTGGACCACTTTCTCATGGCCCGAATCACCCAACTTTCTACCTCTGTTCTTTCTTTTCTTTGGCATATGTTTCCCTAGTTAGTGGTGAAAGTCCGAGAAAATAAAGGTTTCCTATGATCTAACCGGCTCAATGTTACCTCAAAAATATCTTGTTGGGTGAGCGCTAATGGAGTACAAATTCAAGAAAGAGGGTGAATCAGTAGGATCTACCTATCCAAGCCCTATGCTTAGCCTCACTACCACATACAATACACTTTTCCCCAGAACCTATCAGAGCATCCTCCTCATATCCGAGAATTCCATAGCCTACCTCTTCCTCTATCTCATGCCCACACTCCTCTAATCCACACCAGGCAAATGAGACTAACTTCGTTTCCACATTCCCCTTTATCTCATCTATGCTCTTTGCGTTATATGTCCTTTCAAGGAAATACTCCCTGGCCATGGACCTCATGTTCTCCTCTATATCGTGGAAGAGGACATCGAGCTCTTCCTCTAGTTTGTCTTCCGCAATCCTAATTCTTTCTGAGGTATCCCTCCTAGAGATAGTTAGTTCTCTCTCCTCTAACTCCTTTCTTCCAATCTCAATTCTTACAGGAACCCCTTTCATCTCCCACTTGTAGAACTTGTATCCAGGCCTGTCCTCGGTATCATCCAGTACAGTCCTATATTTGATGCGTACCTTACTGAATATCTCTTTACAGTATCTATCTATCTCCTCTTCATATCCTTTGGTTGGTATCGGAACTATAACTACTTGTATTGGAGCTAACTTCGGTGGAAGTCTGAGTCCCCTATCGTCACCATGTATTGCTATTAGCGCAGCTAAGGATCTCTCTGATATGCCAAATGATGTAGTATTAACTGGTTTCTTCTGCCCATTTTCATCCATATATTCCAAACCGTACGTCTTAGCAAATAAATCACCAAAGTTTATTACGCTTCCTAGTTCTAGAGCTTTTCCATCCGGCATGATCGTCAGTAAATCATAGTTATACCTCGCACCGGGGAATGTATCCCAAGGCGTTGTCTTAACTACAACGTAAGGGACAAGAAGTTCATCATAGAACCTCTTATAGATGTCTACTCCGAGTTCAACTTGTTTTACGGCATCTTCATAGCTAGCGTGGAAAGTATGTCCTTCCTTGAAAAAGACTATTTCTCTCACCCTGAGCATGGGTCTAGTTGCCTTAGTTTCATATCTGTAAACTGAGACCACTTGGTATATCCTCAGCGGAAGATCTTTGTAACTATTTATCCACCTATTAAGTACCTCATACATAATAGCCTCACTGGTTGGTCTTAGCGCAAGCTTTTCCTGCAGGTCCCTCCTTCCTAGTCTAGTAATCCAGTAAATTGAGTCTTCGAACCCCTTTATGAACCTGAACTCCCTGCTAAGGACACTCTCTGGGACTATTGCTGGAAAGTATACTCTCTTATGTCCGGTCTCTCTCATAAGCCTATCCATTATATTCATGACATTTTCCATCAGCTCATATCCGAAGGGCAGCCACACATACATTCCTTTTACTGGATATCTTTCATCTAAGATCTCTGCCTTAAATAATACCTCATCAAACCATCGGGAGAAGTTTTCTTCCTTTGGGGTGAGTTCGAAGGCCTCTCTTTCTGACATGCGATCCCCCAGCTTGCACTAGTAGCGTATTACCCCGATTTTTAAAATGAGTTACCTAAAAAATTATACCAATGGACTCTAGGAGATCTGTTCTCTGGATGGATCTCAGGAAACTGAACCTCATACCTGGGTTTTCTTGCTCGAGCTCCCAGACCATCTTTAAGTAGGGATTATCCAAGTAAAAAATTTTCCGTACCTGCTCAGAGGTTAAATTGCTTGTAGTATGTGCGAGAGAAAGCACCTCATCGATAGGGAGTTCTATAAATGGAGATACAACTTTTCTTATGGACTTCGTTGCTAAGAAGAGCCTACCACGTAGGAACAGGATCTCAGGAGATCCTGAGAATATAAATCTCAAGAAGAGGGCTATCACATCGTCCAGTAGTATAGGAACAACCACTTTTTCATCATGCTCTATTGAGAACCTAGCTACGTCGCTAAGCCATCCCCATCGAAATTTAATCGATCCTTTGGTAATCTCTCTGCATGAGAGCTCCTTAATCTTCACGGGAAAATTAGACTCCATCTCGAGGAACATACCATATAGCACTTCATTGTAAGGAAAATCCGTATGTATGTAGATAATGTTGTCGTCCCTCTCCAGCAAATTGTATTTACTCACAGCCCTCTCCATCCTCCTAATCAAAGACCTCCTAAGGCATTTCAAGCAGAGAAATTCTCCCGAATATCTCCTCTCGAAGAAGACCTCCTTAGAACCACACCTACTGCATCTAACAGTGTTTTTAGTGTTGAGCCTCATCAACGTATCGGTTGGAATGGGCGACTCATTGAATATAAAACCGGAAGCAGAGGTACGCTATACGGAAGACAGATGGGAACTCCTGCAGAGAAAGCGAATGAGAGCAAAAGAAACCCTCTTTATACTTAAGGATGCTAATCTGGTAT
The DNA here is from genome assembly GCA_027491485.1 of Thermoproteota archaeon. Lineage (GTDB taxonomy): Archaea > Korarchaeota > Korarchaeia > Korarchaeales > Korarchaeaceae > Korarchaeum. Next base: position 249,710 of record JAOZGR010000001.1, on the reverse strand, counting down.
CTTTCGTTTATGGAAGTGTTGCAAGGGGTGATGTAGAGGAAAGCAGTGATGTAGACGTGGTAATCCCTAGACCAACATTACCCCATTCATTGATAGAGGAAATGATATCTAAGGAGCTAGGGGATCCTCTTTGTAGGGAGATTGTCCAAGCTACTCCCCAGAGTACACCGAAATACTATATCCATTACAGTGATAACACTACAATCTCCATGCCCATAGGAAGGCTAAGGGAGAGAGAAGAGGAATTTTACAAGTTTGGGGGGATGCTGGACCTTAGAGGTATAACCGCGAATCTAAGGGTCCCGGGTGTCAGTAAAGAGCTAAAGCTAATCTATCCGACTAATTTTGGTCATGTTGAATATCCGGTTGTAGGTAATGAGGAAATCGTCGCTAAGATACTAGGGGTTAGCAGGTATACTGTAGATGAAAGAGTAAGAGTCCTTACAAAACGGAGAATCTTGGGTACCACTGGACTCTACGTAAATTACAGACTTCAACCAGACGAGAACTTTGAGGAAGCCCTAAGGAAATTAAAGATGACGAAAAAAGGATTCAGAAATAAGTTGTCCGAGGAGTACCTCTAACTAACCTGAAACCTGAGCTTGGCAGCTATACCCCCAAGCGATAATAGCTTCTCGCCGGGCTCACTCCTAGAATCTATTATGTGGAATGAAGCCCTCGTCTCTTTACATTTTTCTAATATGTATAAGATGTCATCCCTAGTTTCCATGTTAAAAAGGAGTGAGCTAGCCACTAAGACGCTCTCAGCAGCGCCATATTCAACAGCACGCTTTACCTCCTCGAGCCCATAAGTTACTAGCCTAGAGTTTCTAGCTAGGTACTCAAATATCTCCTCGACGAGTTTCATATCCTGTGAAAGCGTTAGTTCTTTGACAACTTTGTCTAGATCACCCCTTCTGATCATCTCTATTATCCCACTGAAAGTTGCACTAGATGCCCCACCCTCTCTAACCTTATTGGCTAAGTGGGGTTTCCTCTCCTTGATATACCTGATGAATTTCTCTCTAGAAAAACCCGGGCCACCGACTATTATAGCCGAAGGCCCAATCTGGGAATCCAGTTCTTCTAATAGATTGGATAACTCTGCATAATACTTTCTCTCTGCATCTTGCCGTCCCTTTAACTCTCCTCCCTTTGGTGGGACGTTCGACACTAGATATGTTATCTCTTCTACCCTATAGGCATTTGCTTTGGCTACAGTTGCACCTTCGTCATCCATGACTACTAGGAGGGCTTTTCCCTTCATTGAGGATTCTTCTGCCTTCTTAAGGATATCTAGGTGAGCTTTACTCCAGTTATTTTTCACAATGCTTATAACAGAGCCTTCTGTCACATTTAATGTGTGATGCTGTCCCTGTATTCCAAATTTCTCTGGCCCTTCCCTGACTACTCCTGTAATTCTAAGCCTTGAGGCATACTGGTCCATCTTTACCTTCTCTACTTCCAAGGTTAGTGTCATAACGACTCTCTCACCGCTGTTAGCTCTTATACCATCCTGCTTTATTCTCCTAGTAGTTCTCATGGTGACCATGTCTCCTGGCTCTAATATGGACATCAGCCAATACAGATCATCCAAGGTATCCAGCCTAAGCTTGACATAACCCTTCTTTAGGTCTTCCTCTAGAATTCTCAATGAGCAGTTCACCCTGCTGTGTATACCGCCATGCCTGCAGGTCTCCTAACGATATCCCTCGCTATACCGCCGACAATAGCCCTAACTCCTACCTCAAATGCTTTATCAACTATTCTCTGAGTCACTATTCTGTCGTAAACTATGTACTTAACACCGCTAGTGCTAGATAATTCATTTAACAGATCACCAGCGTGAACTTCCTTAATTACATTGAGGTTCTCGTCCAATAGGAGCGCCCTATCAGTCCCTCTAATTCTGGTGTAAAGCTCTCTAAACATATCGGGGATCCTCAGTAACCTCTCATCTACATCAGCAGATACGGGAACCTTCGATCTATCATTTATATGGCGGGCTATAACTGTAACTTTAGGCGGTCCAGGGATCCCTAACTCTTTCCTGAGTTCATCAGCCGGGATGGCAGAAGACAAGGCCTTTCTAATTTCCTTAGCAGTCAATTCCTCAACAGTCTTTCCTTCAGGGGCTCTGGCCACATAATCGATGTCCGTCTGCTCAAGTAAAGTCCTCATGATCATTTCCCCACCTCTATCTCCATCTACAAATGCGATGGCCTCTTTCTCCGAGATCAGTTTAACTAAGGACTTAGGGACTCTTCCGACGGCACCTCCCATGGCTATTACGTTATCGTACCCATACTTCAACAAGTTCATTACATCAGCTCTACCTTCAACAACGATTATCTCTTCAGCGTCCTCGATACCCCTGGCTGCCGGAAGATCGTCTTCACCATAAAGTATGAAATTAGACTTGGCACTTTCCCTTTGGACAAACTCTACGAGCTTTCTGTAGCTATCTTCCCTTTCAGCTGACCATTTTCTCAGGATTTCTGCAGCTCTCCTGGCTATCTCATTTCTCCTTTCCTCTCTATCGTCCAATATCCTTAATAGTCTAAACTTAGCCGGGTACGGGCCAACTTTATCTACAGTTTCCATGGCGGCCGCTAATAGAGCAGTCCTTACCTTATCGAGCCCTGAATAGAGTTCTACTATTCCCCTTGACCTCTCTTCCTCTCTTCTCATCCTGATGTTTATCCTTCCTATCTTCCCCGTCCTTTGGAGTTCTTTAAGCTCAAGTTCAGGACCTAGTAACCCTTCTAATTGTCCAAAGATCGCACCTATTACATCACTGGCTTCAACAACCCCATTAACGATAACCTCTAACCTGGCAACATATTTATGGTGGAAACTATCTCTCTTGGAGCTATCTGCCAAGATAACCATCCTCCCTAGGATAGATGTCCGCCCGCCAACTAATCCCCACGGATCATCGATCAGCCCACGCTTTCCTCTCTATCCATGGGGTCATGTAGTGGCGGGCGGTACTTATACGACACTTGCCGCAAATATAATCTCTTCGGTCCATATCATGAGCTTTCTTAGAAGTGAAGTATCATACCATTAGTTAAGGTACTGATTTTTCACCATAATTTACCCATATATGTAGAGAAAAAGAATATGTAGTAACAAAATCCGTTTGATTTGTAAGATAAGGTCTTGGGATAAAAAGTTAATAATAGGCAAATACACCAGTTCCGTGGAGGATTATGGGAACAGTAAGGGAGAAGGTGATAAAGAGGATAGCATATAAGCTGGTTAAGCAGTATCCAGATCTATGGACTGAGGACTTCGAGCATAACAAGAAGGTGCTGTCTGAGATAGCTGAAATCAAGTCTAAAGTTTACAGAAACAGGATAGCCGGCTATATAACTAGACTCAAGGTGAGGGAGAGGGAAGGAACTCTTGTCTAACTTCTAGCGCTCCAAACGGGCATTTTTTCGTTCGATTTCATCATTTTCAGGGTTATGATTTTAGAAACAATACAGGTCACTAACTCGGATATAAAAATGAGGAGGAGGTTCGTAATAAAGGACATAGAGGGTGACATAAAAAATAGAACAGCAAGGATCTCTGTGATAGGACAAGGTTACATAGGGTTACCTACATCTCTATTAATGGCCAAAGCTGGATTTCGAGTGCTTGGTTTTGATATCAACGAAGAATTAATAAGAGAGTTGTCTAAGGGCAGGACTAGACTGGATGGAGAAGAGGGCATACAAGAGCTGATATCATTCCTTCTAGGTGAGAAGTACATTCCAACAAATGACGAAAGAGATCTGATGGGATCTGATATAGTGCTGATAGCTGTCCCCACTCCAAAAAATGCGAATGGCCCTGACCTTAGGATGGTTATCTCGGCACTAGAAACAGCTCTAAGGGTAATTAGAGAAGGAGGGCTAATTATTATAGAGAGCACCCTACCTCCCGGGACTTTTGAGGGGATTATAGTACCTACAGTTAAGAGACGTGGCTTTAGGATAGGAGATAATATATATCTAGCGTATTGTCCTGAAAGGGCTCTTCCTGGAAGGCTAATCAATGAGTTAGTGGATAATGTAAGAGTAATAGGAGCTATAGATAATAGATCAGCTCAATTAACTAAATTACTCTATAAGACCTTTGTTAAAGGGGAAATAGAGCTGGTAGACCCATTAACCGCTGAGGTGGTAAAGCTAGTTGAGAACTCTTTCAGAGATGTTAATATAGCCTTTGCAAATGAAGTAGCTAGGATATGTGAGACCCTTGGTATTGATGTAAGGAAGGTAAGGGAGCTCGCGAATAAGCATCCTAGAGTTAACTTACTAGTCCCCGGCATAGGCGTGGGAGGTAGCTGCCTAACGAAGGACCCACTCTTTCTGTACTGGGCATCGCTAGATAATGGATACGAGCCAATTATCTTAAAGAGGGCAAGAGACCTGAATGCGAATATGCCATACCACTATGCATCTATACTTGATGAAGTAGTTAGGAATATCAAGAACGGTGAAACAGGGATTATAACAGTTTTAGGTGCTACTTATAAGGGAGATGTACCAGATTCTAGAGAATCTCCTGTCGAGCCATTCGTTAGAGAATTGTTGAGGAAGGGTCATAGAGTTAAAGTGTATGATCCGCTAGTAACCGAAGCTTTCGGAGGAGAATATGTGAATAATATATTTGAGGCAGTTAGAGGTGCAGATGCAATCGCTTTTGTCACTGACCATAGCGAGTTTAGGTTCCTTAACCTCTCAAAGCTGAGAAAAGCAACAAAAACTGAAGACCCAGTGATCCTCTTTGATGGTAGAATGATATTTAATCCAAAAGAAGTGGAAGAGGCTGGTTTCATCTACATATCTGTAGGGATGCCACTGTCTACCCATAAATTACCCATTAAGGAGTTTATTACGGTACGCTAGGTGATAAGCTCCAAGAGGAAGTGTGGGAAGGAGACTATCTTAGCTCCCTTATGTTTATTCTTGCCCAACATCTTGAATATCATAGAATAACATGATGGCTCTTCTACTACGATTTGATTAGCCTCCAAATCTCTAGCTATATCTGTAACCTTCTCTAACCATCTAGAGAACCTATCAGGATCTGTGGAGTAAAGTAACGTTGCTCCGCAGTCGCAGCAGACCCATTCTGGAACTTCAAGTAGCTCTATATTCTTTATCCTACTCAGTATCCTTGATGCTAGTTTACTATCTTTGCATGACGGTATTAGAAAAATTTTGTTCCTTTTCGGCTTTAAGGACTTCCTTATCCTTATTTTACCTTCGTCAAGCATCTTCTCTATGAATGACGAAAAGCTAGTAAATCCTAAGTCAGGGAAGACTGAAGTACAAAGGGAGCATCCAGATATCACACTTTTTGGAGAAAGCTTGGATATGGCCTCAATTAAGGTATTCTTGGAATCTTCCGCATTATCTCTCTCACCTAGCACGTAAATAAGGCCTCCACAGCAAGGTTCATCGAAACCTATTGTTGTTACGCTCTCACTGATCTGCTGAAGCAACTTATAAGAAGCTAATGCTACCTCAGGTACTGTATGGGACCAGCACCCTGCAAAATATAAGATCTCAGCATTGGGGCTGGGCTGAAAATCCGGAGGAAGCCATACCCCTTTAACTAAACCATCTCCTATTGGTGACCCAGTACTCCTTCTAGCTTCTCTCATATCAACAGTAACCAATGGAACGTAGCCCATGTCTATTAGCGATGATCTAGCACTTATTATCGCACCAAATACGTCTATATTAACCGGGCAGACCTTACTGCAGAGACCGCAGTTCATGCATGTGAAGATATAGCTAAGGAACTCTTCAGTCAATTCCATATTGCCTGATCCTAGCATAGATAGGAGTTTTATCCTGGCTCTCGCTCCTTCAGTCTCCCTTAAATCCTCTATATGGAACATTGGGCATGGAATATTACAGGCACCACAACCGATGCACCTCCCTAGCTCTTTCCTTAGATCATCATTAAAGTCGACGCCCAAAGGTATCACCTCTCAATTAGCTTGCCAGGATTCATTATCCAGCTTGGATCTAGGGTCTCCTTAATTATCGACAGTAAAGATACAAATCCCTCATCCATATCTTGAGTTATCCTATTTATGCCCGCTCCTAATCCATAGCCTACGGACCCACCGAGGGATATAGACTTACTTATAACATTGGAAACGGCCCTCTCGGCCCTCTCAACCTCCTTCTCATCTATTGGATTGTAGAGGAATGCTACGATTACCCATCCAAGTAGAGGATTATGAACGCTGATAACAGGCAATTTTAAACGAGACCCCGTTCTATCCGCCTCTTGGACGGTATCTCTGACTAATGATGGATAAACCCTCAGGCTAACCACTTTTAGAGCCTCCTCTCTAACCTTAGCAACTTCATAAAGATTCTTCCTACCTTCCCAGATGTTATCTGCTTTCTCTTCCGTCATTGACTCGAATGGGAATTCCATATTGCCAAGTATTGACTTAAGTCTAGAATCCCAGATCTCTATGCACTCCTGAGTACCAGATATTTCTATGAATGCTACGGCCTCAGTTCCAGCACCCTCAACTAACTCCTTATAGTTATGATATACTTCAAAGGCAGAGACACCTATTCCCGACTTCTCTATCTCTTCCTGCAGTATTAAAGCATCTGAGATATCTGTAAGCTCAATCTTATATGCAATCCTATTCTCTGGTCTCCTCGGTAGCCTAAGCAGAGCTGATGTAAAGATACCAAGTGTTCCTTCAGATCCAACCAACAAATTCAGAATACTACGACGGCTTGGGGGACCGGGAGACTCAACTAGGATTATCTCCCCATTAGGAAGGACGACCTCTACACCGTAAAGCAGGTCGCCCATGGTCCCATACCTTATAGAGAGGGGCGAGGCCGAGTCCTCTGCTATAAGTCCTCCTACTGTTGAGAAGCCGGCACCATCGGGGTTTATTGGCATAAATCTATCTGGGAATATCTCATTGAGTTCCCTGACATTTATACCAGCTTCTACCCTAACTAGGCCATTCTCTTCGTCCTTGTCTATGATACCATTCATTTTCTGCATGTCAACTACGAATCCTCCACTGACTGGAAGTGGACCTCCTACTAGGGAGGTACCAGAACCCCTTGGGGTTATAGGGATCCCGAACTTGTTAGCTACCTCAACAACGAACGAAACGTCATCTGCAGTAGATGGCCTAATGACAGCTGATGGAACGGCTTGCATACCCGATGCATCGTAAGAGTAGGCTGACCTATCAAGATCATCAACGAGGACAGATTCTTCTCCAAGTTGGGAGGCTATTTCCTCTATAGCCTTAATGACAGACTCCTCCTTTTCCATCTTTAGCCCTCATTCGAAATGATACGAAAAACGTAATAACTTTTCCTTCGGATAAGGATAATGGTGTTCTGATGGTTCTTAAGCTCCCACTTGATTCACTTCATGAGAGTTTAGGGGGCAAATTCTTCGAATTTGCTGGTTGGAAGATGCCGATGAAGTACACTAACTCGCTGAAAGAAGCTATAAGCGTGAGAAACTCGGCCGGGATATTTGATGTGTCCCATATGGGGCGGTTCCTGATAAAGGGTCCTGATGTATTAGAATTCCTTCAGAGGGCAACATCTAACGATATGAAGGTGAAGGATGGGAGAACTAGATATACCCTCACCTTGAACGAGAAAGGCGGCATAAAAGATGATAATATCGCGTTTAAGATTAGTGACGACTATGTCCTCTTCATAGTTAATGCAGCTAATAGGGAGAAAATTTACAAGTGGTTCCACAAACTACTAAATGAATGGGGCTTAGATCTAGAGATAGAAGATGTAACACTATCAACCACAATGCTAGCAATACAAGGTCCTCATGCGAGGGGATTTGTACATAAAGTATTAGGCAAGGAATTTGAGATGAAGAAGTTCAGGGTGGTCAGAACATCATACGACGAAAGAGAGCTATACATAAGTACGACCGGGTATACGGGTGAAGATGGCTACGAGTTGGTAATAAGTGACTTTGAGTGGGCAGAGTCTATTTACAAAGAGCTAGTAAATTTAGGTGTAACTCCGTGTGGGCTGGTGGCTAGAGATATACTCAGACTAGAAGCAGGTCTCGTTCTATATGGGAACGATATGGACGAAGAGACCAATCCATTCGAAGCTAAACTTGATTTTGCTGTAAAGATGTCTAAACCGTATTTCGTCGGAAAGGAGGCATTACAGAATATAAGAGGATCAGAAATCAGCAGGGTGAGAGTAGGGATAACAAGTGGAACAAGAAGATCTCCAAGGAGAGGAGATAAACTGTTTAGTGGAGATAAAGAGGTAGGGATTGTCTCTAGTGGAACCTTCAGCCCTACCACAGGTGCTGGTATAGGTATGGCTTATGTCTCCCCTGAATATTCTCCTCTTGGAACTAAGCTTGTACTAAAAGGTATAAAAGAGTTCCCAGTTACGGTGACGAAAATGCCGTTCTATGACGAGAGTAAGTATGGTTGGAGGAGATCTACTTAACCTTCCCCAAAACCACATGGCTTACTGTCTTAGCAAGCCTCCTTGTTTCTACTATCTTTACAATATCGCCCTCCTCTACATCAATACAGGGTGGTAAGTGAGCATGTATCTTACTCCTTCTCCTCTCATATCTCTTATACTTCGGCCTGTAATGTAGATATTCAACTAGAACAGTTACAGTTCTGGTCATCTTAGTAGATACCACTCTGCCCACTATAGTCCTCTCCCTGACGGAGATATTACCATGCCATGGACACTTATCATCATCGCATTCCTTCTCAGGCGGGATAACATCACCTACTAAGCTCTCAGACAACTTTCTCATGCCCTTTTCACCCTTTCCTCAGGCCTCCCTATAAGTTTATCTCCCAATACCACAACTTCTCTACCACTAGGTAACCTAAATAAAAACAACCTCTTTCCTTTCATTATCATTACATCTCCCTTGGAAGTCCTAATCAGCAGCGCATTCCTAGTCTCATAGATAATTCTCCCCCTGATACCATACTCAGCCATATTAGGAGTAGACAAGAGACATACCTCCAATCCTATTAACTCATGGTAAAGTATGTTTGATGGTTTTATCGGAGCTATAGCTTTATCCCCCTCTCTCTTAGTATAGTGAGTATCCTCGCTTTTTCCCTCCTCAGTGCTTTGCTCAGATGTATCTTTTCAGCAGCACCCATCAGCCTCTTAGCTTCTAAGAGAAATATTTCTCTCTCTATCTCCCTAAGTTTCTCTATTAGCTCCTCATCTGTGGAGCCTCTTAGTTCCTCAACTTTCTTGGACGGCATCCTCACTCACCTCCTCGCTCTTGATTACCTGCTCTTCCTCACTCTCCTGAGAAGTGCCCTCTGATGAAACTAATTCTACCTCCTCGGAAATTTCTTCAGGGACTTCAACCTCCATAATCTCTGATTCTATTAGCTTTTCCTTCTCCTCTTTCACCCTCTGCCTTATTTCCTCTATCTTCTCCTCTTTAATCACTATAGAGTCCGGGCTTTCGACATCAGGCCTTACTATTCTCACTCTTACTCCTATCACTCCTTGAGGCATTAATACATGTTTTACAGCATAATCAACTTTTTCTATCTGACTTTGTCCACATCTATATATAACTCCAGCCCTGAATCTCTCTTCTCTAGCCCTCTGGCTCCCAAACTTACCTGACAACCTTATCTCAACTCCCTTAGCGCCAGCCATCATAACTCTTCTTAGAGCAGAGAATGCAACTCTCTTATGCCTCTCACCCTTTGCTATCCTCCTAGCTATGTAACTCGCCACAATTCTAGCGCTTAGAAATGGTTCTTCAACTTTTCTTGCCTGTATATAGGGATTGGCTATACCTAGGGTTTCCTTTATCATTTCTCCGATCCTCTTGGAAGCTCTACCGCCTCTACCTATGACAATCCCTGGTCTCTCTACATAGACCGTTATGACATCCCTTACTGGGGTGGAAGATATATCGACCCCGTGAAACCCAGCCTTTTCAGCGACCCTTTCTAGAAGCTCATGTAGAGAGTACCTAATTATCCCCTCATGTATGAATTTCTTATAGGTGGGAACTGTTTTCACACTACTCATTCTTCCTCAACCTCCCTTTCCTCCAGAACTATCTCAACATGAACTAATTGCTCATATTTGGGGGTAGCCCTACCGTAAGCTCTTGGGAATATTCTCTTCAGCTTACTTCCTACTTGGGCTGCAGCATGCTTGATGTAAAGGTTCTCAGGATCTAAGTCTTTATTCATAGCGTTATGTTCAGCGCTCTTCAATACCTTCTTAACTAGTTTTGCGGCTTTAACTGGATATCTACCTGCTTTCCATCCCGTAAGTTCCTTTCTATGAGGTATTCCCCTCTTGAATCTCTTAAAAGGTACTGCCCTCTTTAGAGCGATTACATCATCCAAAATCTGATAGGCTTCGGACAGCTTCTTGCCCCTAATCTCTCTAAGAAGCTCCACTGTTTCCTTAAACGAGACTCTTAAGTCTCTTCCAGAAGCCATAGCCTCTCGCTCGCCTTTGGCGCTGTATGAGTATCCCCATGATGGCAACCTTCTTTACCTCCCTTCAATTGGCATAGGTGGGGGCGTTTATAAAACATGCTGAAGGTCGTCAAGTTAGTAGCTGTCGATATAGATGGTACCCTAACCCATGAGAAGCCATATATACACTTAGGTGCAGTTAAGGCTCTTCGTCAGCTAGGAAAGAATGTCCCTATTGCTCTAGTTACTGGAAATCCATACCCTATAGCCTACGCTCTCTCGAAATATCTGAGGCCTTGTAAGAGAATTGCTGGGATCGCGGAGAATGGGGGCGTTGTTTACTTGGACAATGAGGTGTACATCACTGAGGAAAGCAGCGAGGTAATGAAGGAAGTAATGAAACTCCTGAAGGAGATTGGATATGACAGATATCTCTCAGAGGACTCTAGGTTCAGAATAGTTGATATTGCGTTAAGAATAGGCCCTGATAAGCAGAAATTCCTAGCTGAGGAATTATCAAGGAGAAAATTAAATGTTAACATTACATCTAGTGGTTATGCAGTTCATATAATGCCTTTGGGTATCAACAAAGGGAAAGGGCTCAAGGTGCTCTGTGATAGAATGGGTATAGATTACAAGGAAACCGCTGTCATTGGAGATTCCTATAATGATCTAGACATGTTCTCAATAGCAGGGATATCAATATCCCTGCCCAACGCACCAGAAGAAGTTAGAAGGAGTGCTGATATAGTTGCTGGCGGTCCTGGCTATGGATATAGCCTAGCAATCGCCCTAAAAATTGTTAGAAGGTTTATCCTGTAGATTTACTCTCTTTTCTCTTTTTCCTTCCTTCTAATAACTTAACCCTCCAGAAGAGATAGGCTCCTACTACTATTGGAGGGATTACAGCTATCATGACTAGTGATGCTGGAAAGCTAGGCTCTGTCCTCTCAATGATCACTAGGAGGGATTTTCCTCTCTCTTGAAGTTGAGGTACAAACTCCCAGAGAGCACTATTCCACAAAACTACCTTTGGTGGTGGTGTTCCTCCTAATATACCTATCTTGGGATCCGTGAAGTTCACCCATAGGTTAGCAGCTATGTCATCCGGAAGGGTGATGGTTATAGGGGTCAAGTCGAGAAAGTAATATCCCTGAGGGCTCTTCTTTAACTCTAAAGGCAGACTTTCCACGGTGAGATTGTAATTAACTATTAGGGCTTTGGTGGCCTCTTGAGTCTCTGTGTCGAAGGACATATGGATGTACTTAATCTTCGGATTCCTTGAGGACACGGAGGCTATCGAACTTACCCCTGTAAAGTTCACGCGGGGCGCTACTGCATACGTTGCATTTACAAATTTCCACCTAAGACCGAATAACAGAAGATAGCTCTTACCATAAAAGAAGCTCATCATTGTATGGACTGTAGTATTGTCAAATTGGCCCTTAGAGGCCGCTACTGGGAAGAAGCTAGCTCTTCTAGCAGGGTCACCCGGTCTTGGTATAGCTAACATTGTATAGACACCTATTAGGCCATTTTGAGTTAAGTTAGCTGTTAAATTCCCTTTATAACGTATCCAGCTCAGAATAGGTGCTCTTAAGGTATTTGAGAAGTAAAGAGTCTCTGGCGCATGGATAACTCTGAAGACATTGGCCTTTAGGGTAACAGATAGATCCTCATGCACCTCTATCGTTATCTGCGGTAAGGGCCTTACGGATTGTGCTTGAAATACCTGGATAAAGAGCATTACTGCTGCTAAGATTACAATTAGGGTCTTTCTCATGGGCTACACCATTCAATCACCTTGGTGAATATCCTTTATTTAAATGGTCCTCTAGATTAGTCGAAGATGTCTGCTAGAAGAGGAATACTACTCTCTGTCTTTTACTCTGGGGAGGAGAGATCAGCCATCCTAAAATTCTATGACCCAGAGAAAGGCGAAGTCTTCCTTATTAAGGATAATACAGGCCATAAGCCATACCTGCTTACTAATGCACCTCCTGGTGACATTATGAACATATTGTCTCCTAATCTAACGGCTAGAATCTATAGCACATCGACTGTCGAGAAGTATGATGTGCTGAAGGATGAGAAAGTTGTTCTCACCAAGGTAGAGGCAAAGGACCCACTGGCAATAGGGGGTTCTCCTCGAAATATAAGAGAAGAGCTTGTAAAATTGGGCTTCAACGTCTGGGAGGCCAAGATAAAATACTACGACTGCTATGTTTATGATAGAAAGCTTATACCGGGGTGTGCTTATAATGTACGTGAGAACGGAGATGTTATCCCTCTAACAACAGTAGAGAAACACGTCCCAGAGGAATTTCAAAGAGAAGATCCCAAGTTAGGTGAAATTCTCTCCTCCCTTATACCCCTGTTTGATGAACCAGCTCCTCAATTGAGAAACGTTGCTATTGATATAGAGGTCCTCTCTTCCCTCGATCAGATACCAGATCCATCAGATCCAAGAAGGCCTGTGGCAGCAGTAGCTCTCGTCGACAGTGATGGAAATAAGGAGGTACATGTGCTTAGCAGGGGGAAATCTCTACCTAGAAGGCTCCAGAATGGAGCTGAACTCATATCCTATGAAAACGAGGGCAGACTGATCAGAAGCGTCTTAGATAAAATATCTGAATATCCTCTAGTGTTTACTTATAACGGGGACAATTTTGACATGCCGTATTTGGCGAGGAGAGCTAGGGAGCTGGGTGTAAAGGATAAGCCGATAAGGCTTGAGAGGGATAGGGCATTATTAGATACTGGAATACATGTTGATCTATACAAGCTATTTAGTAATAAATCAATCCAAGTTTATGTCTTTAGCAACAAGTACCTTGGATATACACTCGACGAGGTTGCTGAGGCTCTGCTTGGGGAGAGAAAGATAGAACTCGGAACAAGGGACTTCTATGAGGTTGATGTGACTGACTTAGCAGAATACTGTCTTCAAGATGCTATCTTAACACATAAGCTCGGGAATATAGGATCTGGAGAATTGATCAGACTCCTCTTCCTCCTCTCAAGGATAAGTAAGATGTCATTGGAGGAAGTATCAAGACAAGGCGTATCCAGCTGGATAAAAAATATGATATTTTACGAATATAGGCAGAGAAACTGGCTCATTCCTGATCAAGAAGAGATAAAAAGAGTTAGAGGTGAAAGGACGTTCTCGCAAGCTGTGATTAAGGGGAAGAAGTATATGGGAGCAATAGTCCTCAACCCAGTCCCAGGAGTTCACTTTAATGTAGCAGTGATGGACTTCGCCAGCCTATATCCCTCCATAATAGGTAGATGGAAGGTGAGCTTTGAGACAATTAATTGTCCTCATAACGACTGTAAGGTCAATAGGCCTGTAGAAGAGCTTCCTCACTGGCTATGCAAGAGAGGAATAGGGATAGTCCCCTACTTGATACAGGCCTTAAGGGATGTCAGGGTCCTGAGATATAAGAGAATGGCGAAGGAGGAAAAAGATAAAGAGAAGAGGGAGTGGTATGATGCCGTACAGAGAAGCCTGAAAGTATTCTTAAACGCTTCATATGGAGTTTTCGGATACGAAAACTTCCCTCTATACTCGCCTCCTGCTGCTGAGATGATAACGGCCTTAGGAAGGAAGGCAATCATGATGTCCATAGAAGAGGCTAGGAAGATGGGACTCCAAGTAATTTATGGAGATACGGACTCCTTATTCATAAAAGGTGCCTCTAAAAGCGATATAGAGGAACTAGAGAGGACTGTAGAGTCCAAATTAGGTATAGACTTAGAACTCGATAAGTGGTATAGGTACGTTGTTCTCTCAAAACTCAAAAAGAACTACCTAGGCGTGACTACTGATGGAGTCGTGGATGTCAAGGGGCTACTGGGAAAGAAAAGGAACATACCGGATTTTGTAAAGAGAGCCTTCAATGAAATTATCGAGATCCTGAAGGAGGTAAAAGGGCCAGGTGATTTTGAACAAGCAAAGGAAAGGATAGCTGACACAATAAGATCATACGTCAAGAGGCTAGAAGAAGGAAATTTTGATCTAGAGGAACTTGCATTTAGAACAATGCTTTCTAAAGATCTAGATCGCTATAAGAAGACCACACCACAGCATGTTAAAGTCGCGAGGATGCTTCAAGGAATGGGTAAAAGGATAGTCCCCGGCCAAGTCATAAGGTTCGTGAAGGTGAGGGGAAGAGAGGGCGTAATGCCTCTCGAGCTAGCCAGTAAGGGATCCATAGATAGGGAGAAGTATATAGAAATAATGAGGAGCACATTCGAGCAGATTCTTGATTCCCTAGACATGGACTTTAATGAAATAATGAGGGGAAAGAAGTCAGCTACGTTGGATGAATTCTTCTAGCCTCTCTTTGACCCTCTTGCTCACTATAGAGCCATCTATCTTTCCTCTCACTATTTTCATGACTTCTCCCATGACCATACCGTATGCCCCCATGCCTCTGTCAGCTATCTTATCAGATAGCTTAGATAGAGCTTCATCTATGATCTTATCTAACTGATCTAAGGAGAGGGAATGTCCCTCTATGAATTCCTCTATGCTACTATATTTTCCAGTTGCAATTCCAGCTAAGGCCTCAGGAACAGCTTCTTTAGCGAGCTTACCCTCGCTTAGATACCTGGCCACCTCCTCGAAATTATTGGAGGTAATGTTCTCCACAGGAATTCCCTCCCTCTTAAGGGACTTCAATAAGGAAACTAAAACTGAGGCAAAGAACCTGCTTGGAATCTTGTACTTCTCAGCTAACCTTCTAAATATTTCAACCCTCCCACTATCGAATAGCTCCCATGCCAGCTCTTCAGTCAATCCAAATTTACTAACTAGACTGCTTACTATATCTTTAGGCATGGCGGGAAGCTTCCCGCTCACTTCTCTCAAGATTTCCCTAGTATTTACGGGTAATACGTCAGTTTCAGGATACATCCTTGCTGATCCAGGCATAGGCCTCATAAAGGACGTATTACCGTCTGGTAAAGCCTTTCTGGTCTCATTTGGCACTCCAATTAGCGCATATTTCATCCTCTCCTTCACGGAATTCAAGGTCAATTCGGCTGATACCACATCCCCTATAACTAAGATGAAGCTATCTCCCTCCTCGCAGGAGAGAGCTTTTCTCACGGAGGTTACCTCTTCCTCACTAATTCCATATCCTGGTAACTCATCTCCATGAAGTATTCCCTTAACTCCACCGAATACCCTAGCATAATCTGCTAATTCGGTACCAAACCTCCTTCCAGGCTGGATCTCCCTTCCAAGGATCCCTTTAAAACCCTTAGCCCTGATCCCAAAGACCTTAGCCCCCCTATAGAGGGATCTCTTTACAACTTTCGAGCTACTACTCTCGAATAAGCGAGTTACATCTACTATAGGAGAATCAATCTCTTTCTCAACAACCCCTCTGGATAGAAGCTCTTCCCTTATCTCTAGTAAGCTTAGCTGCCTCTGGACCTCCCTCCTAATAATTTCAGGTATTAGGTCAAGCTCTTGAACTCCTTTAATCTCCTGCCTTGCCCCTCCCTCGATTGATACATTTATATCCTGCCTTATCGTCCCAATCCCTCTCTGAACCCTCCCAGTTGCTCTCAAAATCCTTCCTAGCATGAGAGCAGCCTCTCTGGCCTGATCAGGATGCCATATATCTGGTTGAGTGGCCAACTCCACTAATGGGATGCCTAACCTATCCAATCGATATCTCGCCATCTCGGGGGTACTATCAACGATATAAGCAGATTCCTCCTCTAGACATAACGTAGCCATTCTGACCGGTCCCCATTTAGTCTCTATATAGCTATTATCGTCTCCTACAGCAACAAGGGCAGTTCTTTGAAACCCAGTAGTGTTGCTGCCATCAACTACGATCTTTCTCATTACATGGACCTCATCTACGGGTCTCATTTTCAGCATGAGCGCTATCATAATTGTGATTCTTAGGGCATCCTCGTTTAACGGATGTGGGGGTGATTCATCGGCCTCTACTTCACATGTAGTATCGTAATAAATCCCATAGAGGAAATCTCTTTTTCTCAGGGACTCAAACCTGGCTGCTGGATCAAGGGCCCCGAGTTCACTATATGAAATACCTAGTCTCCTTTTGATCCATGTATGTGGTTCGTCCTCTCTTAGATTAGATGGACAGTTACAGAACAGCTTATGGCTATCTAGACGCTGGTGTATCTCTAGACCCACCTTTAATCCAAGTTTATCATAGTCATACTCCATGTCTCACACCCCAACACGGAGGAAAGACGTCTAAACCTAGGTGAGATCCAAGCTCTCCAGCTATATTAGTCCTCATGATTTTTCTTACATCACTTAAGTCCTTAGCATGCCCTAAAGCATACATAAGCTTGACAAGGGCTACTTCAGGAAGCATATCTTCCCCAGGTATGACACCAGCCATTAATAACCTCCTACCGGTCTCATAGACTTTCAAATCAACTCTACCAAAGAGACATTGAGAAGTAATTACCACAGGCTTTCCTTCCTCGATTATCCTCTTAATTACCGGAATTAGCCATCTTGGAGTGTGTCCAAGGCCTGTTCCAGCTATAACTATTCCATTCGATTTTTCTGCTATGGACTCAAGGATCTCCTCAGTGATACCTGGCCATGTATATAGTAGGGATACCCTGGAGTCAAATGCATCATCTAACTTGGCCTCGCTTCTACCTTCCCTTCTCCTCCTGAACCTATTATTCAGAATCTCTATC
Source organism: Thermoproteota archaeon (assembly GCA_027491485.1). Taxonomy (GTDB): domain Archaea; phylum Korarchaeota; class Korarchaeia; order Korarchaeales; family Korarchaeaceae; genus Korarchaeum. The sequence continues at coordinate 232,513 of JAOZGR010000001.1, read as the reverse complement.
TTATCTCTGGTGATCTTGGCCAGAGGAGGTTCATTTACTGACTGAAAAGCATCCCTTCTTGACGTGTGTAGTTTTCTAGCTCTAACTCCCCTAATAGCGTAGGCATAATCGTCATGAGGGCTCCCATGCATAACGATGACGGATTCAGCTATAGGTCCTACTGCAGCAATTTTAGCTGCAGCTATAAGATTGAGCACAGCATCTGTGGAAGGCCTATCTATGGATCTCTGAGAACCCGCCAGTACTACGGGCTTATCTAAGTCTCTTAACATGAAGGCGAGGGCTGCTGCTGTAAAATGCATAGTATCGGTTCCATGTGCTATCAGGACACCTTCTGCTCCCTTCTCAAGCTCTCTTTGAATAGTTCTAGCCATCATCGCCCAGTGATCGGGCGTTAGATTCTCACTAAACTCGGCGAGGAGTGGAACATAGTCTATATTAGCTATGTCTGCTAGCTCCGGCACTATATCCAATAGTTCCTCTGGCTTCTCGTGAGAAACGACAGCCCCAGTAGAGTAATCGACCCTGGAAGTAATTGTACCTCCAGTAACTATGAGCGGAACGTAGGGCAGATCTGATCTGAACCTTAACTCAGGAAGCTCTCTATGCTTAATGGACTCTCCTTTTCGAACTAGGTGAACCTTAGCGCCATCGATGTGAATTCCAATATTGTATCCATTATCTAATTTCACTATGATATGCTCATCATCTAGGATTTCAGGTCTCGGCATCAGTATACCTTCATAGTACCTTCCATCCTTCTCTATTCTTACTCTGTCATAATCTTCAATGCCTAAAGATTCCAGCAGCTTCTTTACCTTTCCATAATAGTGAAGCGGCATATCGGTTCTCCAAGGATAGAGTAGATAAAAAAATAAGGGGCTACTTTATCAGAGGTCTAAATTTGTAGGAGTATGCTATAAGACCAGATTCTCCACTTACCCTTGTCTTCCTGAGTACCATTTCCACTTCCATACCTTCTTTAACGTCCGAGGGCTCGACATCAGTTAATTGAGCAGTTAGTCTAGTCCCATCCTCTAGCTCAATTATGGCTATCACATAAGGCGTATAGTATTCATAACCTCTCGGCGCATTCCAAATGACTGTGTAGTTCACTACCTTACCCTTTCTAGGTAGATCAATTGGCTTAACATTCCTTGATCCACATTTAGGGCATATGTCCTCTCGGGGAATCATTCTATATCCACAGTCTTGACATTCCCCTCCTTCCAACCTATACCTGGCTGGTATTTCTCTCCAATGAGCTGGTACACTCTGCCAATAAGCCCACATACTTACACCCCCCTTATTAGATGGATAATAACGTTGCTGGCTAACCCGCCAGCGCTTAGAGTAAGAGCGGTCTTAGCTCCCTCTACTTGCGCACCCTCGGCCCTTCCTGTTACCTGTAAGAAAGCTTCTGCGATCTGGTACACTCCAGTAGCCCCTACTGGATTACCTCTAGCCTTTAAGCCACCTTCTGGATTTACTGGGGTTGGTCCATCTCTATCAGCTCCACCGTTCTTGAACAACTCTGGAGCTTTGCCTCTCTCCGCCAAACCAAGCTCTTCTGTGGTTATATAGCCTATAACGCTGGAGTAGTCATGTATGTTATATAGATCGATACTATCCCTCTCGATATTAGCTCTCTCTAATGCCTCGGAAAAGGCAGCTCTTATGGCCGGCATTTCCGTTAAGCTTTCTCTCCTATAAATGGCTATCGTATCTGTTGCATGTCCCACAGATAGAATCTCAGCATTACCATTGGGACCATCAGGCTCCTTAGAAAGGACTATTGCAGCAGCTCCATCACTTACTGGTGCTAAATCAAGTAGAGTTATGGGTTCAGCAATCATGGGCGATCTCATATAACTTTCCGGTTTTAACTTGAATCTAAGTTGAGCATGAGGTGTGTCTACAGCATTCTTATGCATTAAGAGTGGGAAGTACGAGAAGTCTTCTCTATTGACTCCATATTTCTTCATATACTCGCGCATTACAAGTGCATGCATTGCGTCAAGAGTACCTCCTGGGAACCCCTCGTACTCGGAGTCTATTGCTGTCGAAAGAGCTGATGTCGTGTCCTCTAGTGAGGTATAATCTGTCATCTTCTCAACCCCAACTACTAGGACCCTCTCAGCCACCCCACTAGAGATAAGTCCTTGCGCCACAACGGAAGCGGCAGCACCTGACGCGCCAGCAGCCTCTATCTTAATTGCAGGTGTTCCTATCTTGCCTAGATGGGACACAACATATGAGCCTAGATTCTCCTGTCCATTTATAACGCCCGAGAGCATGTTGCTCACGACCACATAATCGACATCCTTTCCGTAATCCTCTAACGCCTTTACGGAGGCCTCAACCGCGAGATGTCTCAAGGACTTACTCCAGTGATTTCCAACTGGTGTTAACCCTACACCAACTATATACACCATTAAGAACACCTCCCTAGTAAGCACTAAAGTCATGTAGCATGCGGATCATCCTTCTATACCTAGCATAAGTCGTGTAGTCTACGTATCTCTTCCTATTCACGTAGTCCATTACTTTGGGTGCCAGATCCCTAACTTCCTCTATCTTATCGTTGACCTCGATGTGGAATGCATCACTACCCGCTCCTGAACCAAAGGAAACGACTAGTATCTTCTGACCAGGCTTCGCTTGATCTAAAACTGCTGCAAGCCCAACTAAGGCGGAGCCACTATAAGTATTACCTATATAGGGTGTAATAAGTCCAGGTTTTATTTTATCCGGGGTGAAGCCGAGCCTAGTACCGACTCTAAGTGGGAACTTACCATTCGGTTGATGAAAGATAGCGTAGTCGTAATCGTCTGGAGTTGTGCCTATCAACCCCATTAACTTCTTAGCAGCAGTCATTATGTGCTTGAAATAGGCAGGTTCCCCTGTAAATGCTCTCGTATGAGCCGGATATCTCTCGTGCTGCCTTCTCCAGAAGTCAGGGGTATCCGTTACATGCGACAGGGATGCCTCTATAATAGCTATGGACTCCTCGGATGGACCTAGTATGTAGGCTGCACCTCCCGCTGAGGCAGTATACTCTAAAGCATCACCTGGCGCTCCTTGAGCGGTGTCAGCCCCAACAGCTAAGCCATAATCTATCATTCCAGAGCCGATTAACCCTATTATGGACTGCATAGCCTCAGTTCCGGCTTTACAGGCGAACTCGTAATCAGCACCTGTTGTGAGCCTATCTTCACCACCAGCACCTAGGGCCTCTATGAGCATTGTAGCAGTTGTCTTCACGGCATAGGGCTTTGACTCAGTCCCTATATATACAGCCCGCAGTTTAGAGGGGTCTATCCTAGCCCGCCTCAAGGCATTAACGGAAGCCTCGTAAGCTATCGTAAATGTATCTTCGTCTAGTCCCGGTACGCTCTTCTCTTCAACCATTATTCCTGCAGCATATCTCTTCCAGTCCCTTCCCCAGCCTCTGGCAAGCTCTTCAGATCTTATCCTCCACTGTGGTACGTAGACTCCCCATCCCACAATTCCTACCTTCCTATTTGCTCTCATTATGATCACCTCTCCTAAAGGATAGTTGGAGATAGAAGCCGCCAATCGAGGGTATAGCTTTACCTTGGCACACCCTGCCGGATACTAAAAATCATTATGCTATGACTGGAAAATAAACAAAAAGAAGATTTAGCAGTCCTTACACAGATCACTTTCAGATACATCATCAGTATACGGAAGTTTGTTAACTATCGAAAATTTTGATGTAAAAATATAGCATTTGTCGAGTATTCATCTTTCTGCCCCCATAATCCGCTGATAAGCCTTCAATAAAGCGAATCCAACTATATCTATTGAGATTATAGATCCAATTAGGACATAAGCAAACATCTCTAGGAATGGAAGATTTAGAAGCTGATGAAGATAGGCAGCCACTACAAGAGATACTATCACAGGCATTTCCGCTAATGCTAAGTAAGGCTTCTGTCTCAGCTTCCAAGCTATAGCTGTAGCTAATAAGTTGGCTAGTGAGCCTCCAATAGCATCTACTATCCCAAAAGGTCCAATCATATTAGCGATAAAGCAACCGAGTGCTGTTCCAAATACCGCTGGAGGCCCTAAGACAATGGAGAGAACTAATAAACTATCTGACACCCTAACTTGGATCGCATAGAATGATATGGGTGATAACAAAATGGTTAAGACTGCATAGGCTGCAGCGATTACGGCAAACATTGAGATATCTTTGGTTAAACTGTTGCTATTCATATAATCACCGGGCAACCGCTGGCCAAGGCTATTTAAGAATTTTGCCCGTTTCCATGTACCACAAGTATAGGTCGAGCTCTGCTAGAGTTAGGCCAGATATCTCAGCTATCTTCCTCAGAATATCCTCTATCTCCATGTATTTCTTCTTAGTAAGACTTCTTGGTCTCTCTATTATACCATACTTGACTAATAGGTCTATTATATGGAAATCAATTATGGCTACGTTCTTGAATCCTATATTTCGGAGGAAATGACTGGCTTCCTTATAACCTAAACCCTTCACGTTTTTCACCAACCAATCCCTTAACAGTGCTTCATCATCGAAGCTCCCCAATACTTTCTTAAGCTTACCCAAGTATTTCCTAGCCTCAACTATGTACCTAGCTCTAATTTCAGGATATCTGTGACCCAATTCTCTTAACTTTCTAGCTAGCTCATCTAGAGGCAAGGACAAGAAACCAAGGTTTATTTCCTTCTGTATCCTAATTCCCCTCTCTGCACTATAATTAGCGGTTAGTATGCAAAAGCATAGCTCTTTAAAGAGATTCTCTTCAGTCCCTCTCCCTAAAAGCTCGAACTCATTCATCCTTTGTCTCACGATGTCGCCTATGGGTCCTTCCTTTATCTTCTTCAATTCATCGACTAGCCTATCGATGCCACTCAATGTATCACATCCCGCATTTTAGTTTGTATTTCACAATGGTGCTATCCTCAAGTTCTCTGATCTCTGTTAGTTGAGAATCTAACCCCTCATCTTTGAGAATTAGTCTGAAATCTTCGAAATAATCATAGAACCCACACGTACGGCAGAGGTTTCCTGTAAACTCTACTTTAAGTGTGTCATCACTTACTTCTAAGACTCTAGCCCTAGCTTCTGGAGCTCTAAAAGTATTAAAACTATCAACGGCCTTAGAGATGATCCTGTATTTGTCTTCATTCTCAACAGGGAATTTTATACGAAATTTCCATAGTCCATGCTTATTACAGAGAACCCTTACATAGATTTCGCCTCTTGGTAATTCTAGTTCAACCTCAGGCCTATCACCTGGGTTAAATATCCTTCTTATTATCCTCTTAGGGGTTACCACTTCTAACCATATTATATGGTGCTGCTCAGTCATTTCATGCGGAGTTACACCGACTTCTAAGACCACAGATTCGTCTTTTCTCCAAGTACTCGGCCTATGATCCTCTGCAAACTCCCCATATACCTTCTCAACTAGTGGCGCCATGGGCTTACCGCAGCAGAGCAGTAATCCCCTCCCAGGATTAATTACCTCGATCATCTTCCCACATATTCCGCATCGTAGTATCTGGCTTCTCTGCAGCATTTTTGAATCTAAATTCCATGGATAAGAGGGATTTATTAAGTTTGAGTGTTAGCTATGGTAGAAAGGACGTAAGTTATGTAAATGATTGAATCTTAGATGAAAAGCTTAGGTACTACTGTGTTTGAAAGGAGATATTGCGCTTAATCTCTGTAGACTCATCCTTACGAAGATAAGGGTAATTATCATAATGGGTATCTCAATAAGGATGAAGTATAAGGGATCTAGGAAAAGCAGGAAATCATATGTCCCATGGAGTAGAACCGGGTAGAGGAGACTCCTCATTAATAAGGGGTTCCTCTCTAGGGAAAACTTCGCTTTTCCCATGTAGAAACCCATAACAGCACCATACATTGCATGGCCTGGCACTGAGAATAGCCCTCTCATTATTCCAACAGCAAATCCACCTTCTAAAACGTAGAAAACATTCTCTAGTGTTGCAAAACCCAGCGAAGAAGATACAGAATATACAACCCCATCCATTGGCTCATCAAACTCTCTGATCCTGTAAGCTCCATAGAAAACGAGTATAAACTTCATGATCTCCTCAGGGAGAGCTATACCAATGTATGAATTGTATCCCAGACTTAAGATATCATCAGCTTCCACTGACAGCATAAGTTCTAACATGACAGCGGGTATTACGGAAAAGATTCCCAGTACAAAAACCTTTATGACAAGCCTTAAGGGTTCTGGTTCGTACCTATCCCTCGTATAGAAAATTATCATTAGGAATAAGCCCGGTGCTATGGCTAAGGCTAATAAGGAGAGGGGTGTCGTGATCATTTCATATGATAGAGGGGGCTTCATTACTGAAGTTTTTTGGTACGCTGATGATACCATGATCCCAAGTATCCCTTCTGAAAATTCGTTGAAAAAGTGAGAGGGAACTTATGTCCTTTATAAAGGGATTTTTATATGTGAAGGGGTCAGGACTCGGCAAAATCATCATAAATCAGGTGGTTGATCCTACTTCATTCCCCGTTCCCTAACGGGTATGAGCAATAAAAAGACGCTACCTTCCAAATTATTAAAAATAATGGTATAGAGAGTTACTGCTCTTTCTTCTTAGCTATTTTCGCTGGAAGGGCCTCGGTGGGTTTGTGTGGCCTAAAACCGAACTTCCTCCTGATTATAAGGCCTTTAAGTAATTGTATACCCTGTGCTGGATCTACACCCCTCGGGCAGACATCTGAACATGAACCAGCGAAGTGACAGCGCCAGCATCCATGAGCCACATCTACGACTGCTATTCTCTCATCTAACCCATCATCCCTACTATCTACCAAGTATCTATAGGCCTGAGCCAAGGCCTGAGGCCCTAGGTATTCATAATCCGTTGCTGCTGTTGGGCAGGCTGATAGGCACGCACCACACTTTATACAATCCGTAAACTGGTAGTATCTAGCATATTCCTCTATGGTCTGCTTGTAAGGCCCGGTCGGATTATCAAGTTCTTCCTCATCCCTTATTATCCAAGGCTTGACTGTCTTATGCTTCTCGAAGAATGCCGAGAAATCGGTTGCTAGATCTCTAGTTACTGGGAAGTTCTCCAGAGGTCTGAGTTCAATTACATCACCATCTCCTGCGGCCTCTATAACTCTGGTCTGGCAAGCTAACATCTGCTTTCCATTTATCATCATAGCGCAGGAACCACATAGTCCCATTCTGCAGGAATATCTCATCCCTAAAGTATGATCCTTTTCGCCCTTTATCTCCAGTAAAGCGTCAAGTATAGTCATGCCTTTAGATACCTCTAGCTCATACTCTTCCCAGTGCGGGGCATAGTCCCTCTTGGGGTTGTACTTGTAAATCCTAAACTTAACCTTCTTTATCGGCTTCCATAACTCCTCAGAAGCTTTAACAGTCTCCTCCAGAACCTCAGGAGGAAGAGCATATTCCTTTACCTCAGTTGACATGGTAGCACCTCCCTATACCAATCCTAAAGCCACTAGAAGCACCTGAAGCCCTACGACATAGGTAACTATTCCTATTATCACTACGGCCCAGCTTATCCATTTAGTCCAGCACGGATCTGGCACCAACTCTATTAGTATGACCCTGACACCATTGAATGCATGATAAAGCAGAGCAGCCAAGAAGATAGCCATATTACCTAGGTATATCACTGGATTTTCCTTGATTAGTGGGCCAATGGTCGGCTCATTGTTAGCGAGCAGATGTATTAATCCAGTAACAGCTATTAAGATGGCTGTAATGTAGTGGAGGAACATTACAGTTGACTCCCTCATACGAACACCCCCATCACGTTGCAGCTTGGACTATTAGGGCGTAATAAGCCCAGATAACTGCAAGCACTATGAAAAGCAGCAGTGCTAATGCCACAAGGTATCTTTGAGATCCTTCAAGAGATACTGGTCTCTGAGAAGGCTTTTTCACGAGTAATGGCTTTCCTACTGCGAATCCCAACTCAGCAAGTATTAGCCTGATACCGTTCGCTATATGGAAGGTGACTATGATACCCAAGATGAAATCTCCCCATAGCCCGGGATGCCAGCCTGTGCTGTAGAAGTGAGGAAGCATGAATAGGACTATCAAGATGCCTGTGATCCTATGTGCCCCATAGAGCCATCTCTCTATCGTATACACTCTTGCCTTAAACCAGCCTAAAACCCCACCCATATTTTTAGCATAATATTCAACAAACTCCTCCCTAGCCTCCTCCATAAGATCACCTCAATACTTTCTCTCAGCGGGAGGCCACTTTGTGATCGTTACTGGTAGGTAGTTGAATAGCGGCTCACCTTCTGCTCCTCTGCTTATTAATGTATGCTTTAACCAGTTTTCATCGTCTCTCTTTGGATAGTCGAGTCTTGTATGCGCACCCCTACTTTCAGTTCTATTCAGGGCCGAAGCTACGACGACCTGTGCGATTTCAAGCATTGCGTCGAGCTCCAACACGTGAATTAGATTTATGTTGTATTCTAGGTCCTTATCAGCGACATGGCCTTGACCAAACCTCTCCCTTAACTCTCTTATCTTCCTTAAAGCCTCTTTGAGACCCTTCTCATCCCTGAAAATATAGACATGTTTACCCATAGTGCTCTGCATCTCTCTCCTTATATGGTAGGGGTTCTCTCCAGTAGACCCCTTGAGTATCTTATCGAAGATTCTCCTCTCCTCAGCTTCGACAATGTCCATTGGAACCTCCCTAAGGCTACTCTTCATCGCATAATCGGCAGCTTGTCTACCAGTTAACATACCGTAGACAAGGCAGTCTGATGAGGAATTAGTTCCAAGTCTATTAGCTCCATGCAGGCTGACACAGGCTACTTCTCCCGCAGCCCATAGGCCTTTCGCTGGTGTAGCTCCATATATATCCGTGTGTACACCACCCATGGAGTAATGAGCTACCGGCCTAACCGGCATGGGTTCCTTGACCGGATCGACTCCAGCGAACCTTATAGCGAGCTCTCTTATATGTGGAAGCCTCTCATCTATCTTCTCCTCGCCTAGATGTCTTAGATCCAAAAGGACATAGTCTAGTCCTCCAGGGCCCTTAAATCCCCTGCCTTCAAGTATTTCAGTCATCTCAGCCCTTGAAACTACATCCCTTGGAGCCAGCTCCATCCTTTCGGGGGCATAATTCTTCATGAACCTCTCTCCCTTATTGTTAATCAGGTAACCACCCTCACCCCTGGCTGCCTCTGAAATCAATATGCCTGATGGAACTAGGCCAGTTGGGTGGAACTGGAAGAATTCCATGTCTTTCAAAGGCAAACCTGCTCTATACGCCATAGCCATGCCATCTGCTGTGGAAGAATGAGAGTATGTAGTAAAGGGGTATAACCTTCCAGCACCTCCAGTGGCCAGTATGCCAGCTTTTGCTTTGAACAAGTAGAATTCTCCGGTTTTTAGATCTATAGCTGTGACGCCCCTGAACTCGTTATTCTCTAATATAAGTGAGGTCACAAAGAACTCATGGTAGAACTTTATGCCGTCATACTTGAGAGCAGTGTCATAGAGAGTCTGCATCGCATAGAGCCCAGTTTTATCTGCAGCAAAACAAGCTCTTGGGAAGCTATGGCCTCCGAATCTTCTTTGGGCTATCCTACCATCTGGTCTTCTGCCCCAAGGCATCCCCCAATGATCGAGTTGATATATCTCTTGGGGTGCAAGTCTGACAAATAGTTCTACGGCATCCTGATCGGCCAGCCATGCAGCACCCTTTATTGTATCAAAGGCGTGTAGGTCGTAACTATCTCCCTCATCCGGATATAGGACAGCACCTGTCCCTCCGGCGTATGCTACTGAGTGAGATCTCATCGCATGAACTTTTGTTAATACCGAGATGTCCAACTCGCCATTACCCCTTCTAGCAGCCTCGATAGCAGCTCTGAGACCGGCTAAGCCTGACCCAATAACAACAATATCAGTGGTTACTACCTCGACCAAAATAATTACCTCCCTTCTTAGGGGACCGTCTAACAGCTATTAGGTCAATAAGATAAATATTCCGACCCAGTTTGCTGTACATAACTCTTTATCTATCGGGAAAAAATAAGAAAACATTAGACTATTGACCCAAGTCTAGTGAACGAACTTCATATGACTTATTGCAAAAATTTTATTTGTTTTGTAGTTGTCTAGAACGAGGTCGCTTGAAGGGTGTGTTCTCATGGTGATGATGATGTTTTCAAAGCTGTGGAGCCACACAGAGGTTCTTCTGCAAAGTACTTTCAATAATATAACTCAACTTTGGGTTTTAGTTGGGATAATTGCCATGTTCGTTATAGGCCTAGTCATTTATACCTGCTATGCTAGGAGCTTAGGGATCCCGGAAGGTGAGGAGTAATGGATGAAGGTATTAGCAGGAGAGAGTTCATAAAGGGAGGGATCGTAGCATCCATAGCGCTAGCGGCAGCTGCAGTAGGGGTCCCCTTGGTCGAATATATAACCTCCGAAAGAGTTGTAATTGGTAAAGTGAGTGGAGAGAGGAAGGGGAAGCTCCCCATCAAGATAGCCAACAAAAATGACTTGCAGCCGGATTCGCAGAAGCAATTCATAATGCCGATAAACCCAGATGGAAGTAGGGGACAACACCCTGCAATACTAATAAGGCTGAGGCCAGAGCTAGCCCAGAAGGCAGGGACGGAGTTCAAGGCATTTAGTGCCTTATGCACTCACTTAGGCTGTATAGTACACTTAGAGCCTGGTAACGATATATACTGCCCCTGCCACGCTGGGTATTTTGATCCCGTGACGGGAGAGGTAATATCTGGGCCCCCGCCCAGGCCGCTACCTGAAATTGAGATCGAAATAGATGAGAACGGAGATATTTACGCTAAAGGGTGGAAATGATGTGTGAGAAGAAGGGAAAGAGTTGCCTCTCTTGGCTTGTTAATTGGATTATAGATAGAATGGGTGCTGAGGAATTTACTTCTATGATAGTATGGAGACATACGCTGCATCCGGTTTACAGCTTGGGCGGGCTTACCACATTGATGTTTATTATACAAGCCATTACTGGGCTTATCTTACTGATATTCTATGTCCCTGTCTTCGGTGAGACTAACTTGGCATATGATAGCGTGGTCAGAATAAGTGAAGAGGTGGCATATGGTTCTATCATTAGAGGTCTGCACTTCTATGCTGCTAATCTGATGATACTACTAGCAATACTACATTTCCTCAGGGTTTATTTCTTGGGGAGTTATAAGAGGCCTCATGAGATCACTTACATAATAGGTATACTTACTGGCCTGCTAGCGATATTAGATGGAGTCACTGGATATTCACTTAGGATGGATCACATTGCTGGGGAGGCCATAAGGATCGGAAATACCTTAGTAAGTAGTATGCCAGGCGGCAAGATATTGGCTCAGATAATCTATGGTACCGGAACCTTCGATGAGATAGTTGGTAGATACCTAGCCTATCATATATTAGTTGCAGGCCTCATACTCATACTAATGTTACTGCATTTCTTCTCCGTACACCAGCATCATGTATCTCCTCCATACGATGGGTCCGATCCTGAGCCGGCCGTACCCTTCTTCCCAAATCATATACTTACTGAGGCTGCAGCTGCCTTCGTGATAATAGGTTCACTCATTGTAGTAGCCGCAGTGTTCCCGGCTGAGCTAGGTTTAAAATTCCTACCAACTGAGGAACTGCCAGTAGGCCAACCTGAATGGTACCTCATGGCGTTATATGCGGGAATTAAAACGGGAGTAGATCCAATACTGGCTGGAGTTGTTGTACCAGGAGTCATATTGCTAACATTAGTGTTAATGCCTTGGATAGACCCTGTCTATAGCAGACATCCCAAGAATAGGAGAATCGCGACCGTATATGGGGCTATACTTACAGGGGAGTTTGTAGTATTCACAATATATGGTATGCTAACACCTGGAGAGCAAATCCCTCTAATTAACGCGATAGCAGTGGAGCTGATCGTTGCATTCGTAACAGGAATACCTGCAGCGAGATATACCTCGAAACCCGTACCTCCTAAGAAGAGACAGCCTATTAAGAGGGTGAGGCACAGACCCTTGGCCTTAGAATGGGCCAAGTATCTCTTCTGGGTGATGGTGTTAATACAGGCAATCTCTCTAGCTCTGGGAGTTCAGGCGCACATCGAGGAGATGTATAACCTAGCTGCCCTGTACTTCGGCATAACCATAATAGCCTTTGGATGGGCGTTTTTCATAGGGAAAATCCTTCTATTTGATGCTAAGTACATCACAAAGCCAGTTACTCCCCAGTAACTATCATAGTTTTCTCACATCTTTTTATGATTGTGATTTAGAATAGCTAGGTCGACGATCAGTGTAAATTCCTTTTTATTTGAGAGACATCAACAAACCATAATGAGCAAAGATACTCTGATAGTTATTGGCGTAGTGCTCATAGTCCTAGTTATTCTTGGATCGACATACCTGTCCATCTCAAGGGGAGTGGCTCCGGATCTCTTAGGTGAGTCTGCCTCCTCTAAGACTAAGAGTGCGTCAGAGACCTCGGGAGGTACAACGAAAACATCTTCTCAGAAAGCACCCTTCGAGTTCTCCAAGATATTCTTAAAGACAACCTCTTTTAGGGTGACGTATGACCTACTTGAAAATCTAAAGAAAGAGGGATCTGTTAGCCTATATTTAAAGGGTGATAAGAGGAGGTTTGATGTAAGTCGAGGTAAAGATCAGGCTATAATAATAAACCTCCCTGATAAAACCATTTTGTGCACAAAGCAAGAACAGTGGCAATGCTTTGAAATACCGACAGCTAAACCGAAACCGGGTGAGTATGAGGGAGCTCCACCTGTGAATGATCCTGTATCTGAAGGAAAAGAGAGGTTCAAGAAACCAGTATATAACGGCACAAGGAAGTATGCTGGTAAAACCTGCTACTGTTACTACGTAACCTCTAGTGAGAATAGGAAAATTAGTGGAAAGAATGTTCAGGGAACTGTCACAGTGGAAATTTGTGTAACTAGCGAGGGTATTCCTGCCTACTATCTAAATCTTTGGAAGTCTAAAGATGGCAAGACAACAGAGAGATACGATATCATAGCAAAGACTATAACTACAACGGTACCTGATTCCGTCTTCAACCCACCAGCAGAGCCTCAGAAGCTGCCAAGCTCCTGACACCCTACGATATATAATTTTTAAACAAATAAGTACGAAGTACATAAACCAGATGCACCTTATTCTACATAATATTTAACTACGAGGACGAAGCTAACATCATGGAGGTGACAAAGTATGATACACATGTCGACTGGTTTCGAACATGCCTACAATGCCATAATGGCGGAACTGAGGGGCTATATAAATGGGAGCGAATGTCGCGTCAATGAAATACTCAGGATCTTAGAGCTACTCTCGAAAGAGAGCATAAGTGCCTTATTTGAGCAACTAAGAAGAAATTTGGATACGTGGAGGAATATGGGATCTATTTCAGAAGATCAGTACAAGAGAGGACTGAACAAGCTCGAAGAGATAAAAAGACTTGTTTTTGAGGAAATAATCGAAAAGTCCTAGTCTTGGATAGGTCTTAAGCACGATTTAAAGTTTTTATGTAATGCGAGCGCGTCTTATATGCGTGAATTTCAAGTTAGTCATTGTTACAGGTGGTGTAATAAGTGGTCTAGGTAAAGGTGTGATAGCAGCCTCAATAGGCAAATTAATGCAGTCAAGGGGCTTCACAGTCTCTATGATAAAAATAGATCCTTACCTAAACCCAGATCCAGGCACTTTGAACCCAGTTGAGCACGGAGAAGTCTTCGTAACAGAAGATGTATGGAATTTTAAGCCAGGAAAGGGCACCGAATTTAACATAGCAGAAATAGACGAGGACTTTGGCCATTATGAGAGATTCTTGGATATCTGTATGCATCCCTCAAATAACATAACTAGCGGTCAGATAATGCTGAGCGTCATCTTAGGTGAAAGAAAGGGTGAGTACCTGGGCCAGACTATACGACTTATCCCTCATGTTACTAACCAGATAAAGAGAAGGATATACGATGTTGCGAATAGGGAAGAGCCTGATGTTCTAGTTGTAGAGTTAGGTGGGACCGTTGGTGACTATGAGGCAATGGCTTTTGTGGAGGCACTAAGACAGTTAAGAATGGAAGTGGGCACTAACAATTCAGTTCATGTACATGTGACCTACGTACCCTACGTCGAAACTGTTGGGGAGTTCAAGACGAAACCAGCCCAACTATTCTTTAGGGAAGTGCTTGCAGCAGGTCTACCTCCAGACTTTGTGATTGCAAGAACACCTTCTCCATTACCAGATTCTGTAAAGAGGAAGCTCGCCCTTTATGCTAGCGTACCCTATGACTCAGTGTTCGAGGACCCAGACTTAGATGTAGTATATGAGCTACCAATATATTTCGAGGAGAGGGGACTAGGGAGTAAGCTCGAAGAGAAACTAAACTTGAAGGGGGAACCAGACTTGGAGGAATGGAAAAATATTGTACAGACATTTAAGGAGGGGAGACCCATCAAGATAGCCATGGTAGGCAAATACTGGAAAATGTCAGATGTCTACATCTCTATTGTGGAGGCGATAAAACATGCTGGAGCTTATAGCGGGGTGAAGCCAGTTATAGAGCCAGTAGATTCGGAGGGGCTCGAGAGGGGCAAAGGCTGGGATAAATTGGAAGAATCCGCTGGTATAATACTGACGCCTGGATTTGGATCTAGAGGTACTGAAGGTATGATATCAGCCGCGATATGGGCCCTAAAGGAGGGGAAACCCTTCCTAGGCATATGCTTTGGCGCACAACTAGGGACCGTAGCATTTGCTAGGGAGGTTATGGGATGGGAAGATGCCAACTCAACCGAGATAGATCCACAAACCTCATGGCCAGTGATCGACCTACTACCCGAGCAAAGGGAGATCGAGGAAATAGGTGGTACGATGAGGTTAGGGGGACATGAGGTCGTACTATTAGATGGGATACTAAGGAGAGCTTATGGAAGAGAGAGGATCGTGGAGAGGTTTAGACACAGATATCATATAATAACTCAGTATGCAGAGAAGATGAGCGAGAAGGGATATAAGATAACTGCCGTAGATCCCTCGGGCAGGATAATAAATGCCTTCGAGGTCGAGGGCCACCCCTACTATCTTGGAGTACAGTTCCATCCCGAATTCAAGTCTAGACCCGGGAAGCCTAGCCCTACCTATGGATCTTTCATAGAAGCGATCAAAGGGAGCTAAATACCTCCTTAGAATTCTTCACTACCTCCTCTACTTCTTCATCGGTCATGCAATGGTAGATGGGAAGATATAAGATCTCCCTAGTAAGGACCTCCGCATTAGGCGTATCCACGTTATCATAGTGGGTATCTCTGAATAGGACATAGAGGAAATTATATTCCTTATCCCCAAGCTTAGACATCACTGGCTGCTTCTGTAGGGGCATAGGGTAGGCTGGTCTGGCAAGTATTCCTCTCTCCCTAAGCATTTGAACAGCTTTATCCCTATGCCTCACCCTTATAGGATAGAGGTGCCAGACGGGCTCAGCCCATTCGGCGATGAATGGTGTGTCAACAATACTAGAGAGTTCTTCGGTGTATATCGAAGCTATTTCCTTTCTCCTTTTATTGAAATGATCGAGCTTCCTAAGTTGGACTATGCCTATGACTGCGTTTATTTCTGTCATTCTGTAATTGAATCCAACATAATGGTGCTCATATTTCGAGGTCTGGCCTTGATCTCTTATAGCTCTGGCTCGATTGTATATGTACTCATCATCAGTAGTTATAATACCCCCTTCTCCGGTTGTCATGTTTTTGGTCGGATAAAAGCTGAACACGGCAGCTTCTCCTAAGCTCCCCACCTTCTCTCCTTTATACATAGCTCCATGAGCTTGGGCAGAATCCTCCAACACATAGATTTCTCTGTCCCCAATAGCCTCTCTAATAGAATCCATGTCTGCAGGGTGACCATGTATATGTACGGGTATGATGGCTTTAGTCCTATCCGTTATCTTACTAGATAAATCTTTTGGATCCATAGTACCTGTCCTTAAGTCCACATCTACAAATACTGGCTTGGCGCCCGATAATATAACAGAGGATGCTGTTGCATAGAATGTATAGCTGGGCACGATGACCTCGTCTCCAGGGCCTATGCCCATTGAGATGAGAGCAACATGCAGGGCGGCAGTACCATTAGATACAGCTACCGCATATTTCGTCCCAACATACTCAGCGAAGGAGCGTTCAAATTCCTCAACCTTTTTCCCTTGAGCAAGCATACCGGATCTGAGGACTTTCTTGACTTCTTCGATCTCTTCATCGCCTATGCATGGTCTGGCTATTGGTATCATCAGACCACCTTAAAAACAGACTTGCTCACTAAAACATAAGGGTATGCTAAGGGTACTTGGTGTGACAATACCCGGCTTGGAAGACTTCCTCTGTGAGGAGATAAGGGAGCTTGTAGGAACTACTCTTGCGAAAGTAGCTCCCGGGAAGATAGAGTTCCTAGCCAGTCCAGAGGACGTAATTCTGATGAACTACATGAGCCGTACAGCGACGAGATTTCTGGTAGTGTTATTTAGGGGGATTATCGATCCTATGAACCTAGAGAACATTAAGAAGGCAGCTCTCGAGGTAGACTGGCCCACTCTATTCCACCATGAGTCTTCATTCGCTGTAAGAGCCGAAAGGACTGGGAATAATGAGTTTACGAGTGTAGAGGTGGCCGCTACCATAGGGGAGGCAATAGTGGAGAGGTTCCTAGCTGACACCGGTAATAGGATAAGGGCTAATTTGAGGAAACCAGATGTATTGGTGAGGGCATATGTGACGGGAAACCTACTCATAATAGGTTTAGACACATCTGGAGAAAGTCTTCATAGGAGAGGATATAGGGTATTCAATCATAGGACATCTCTTAATCCTATAATTGCATATTCCTTAGTAAAGCTGAGTAAATGGCTTGATACTCTTAGAAAGGACCCTGAAGTCCCACTCATAGATCCTATGTGTGGTGGAGGGACTATACCAATAGAAGCCGTATTAGCTACGCAAAAAGTACCACCTGGAAAATGGAGGAGGTATTATCCTGTAGAACATATCCATCTATTCTCTGGAGTGAGGCAGGAAGAGGTAATGTCATGGGCCGACAACTTCATCTCACGAGATCTCAACCCATGCGTCGTATGCATGGACATCAGTCCAAAGAGTATAGCGGGAGCAAAGCTTAATGCTGACTCTGCTGGTGTTAATATGAAATTCCTGTTAGGGGATGCATCGAAATTAGGTGAGTACTTTAATAGGATAGGTGCAGTCGTGACGGATCCCCCATTCGAGTTAAGGATGGGAAGAAACCGGAGGTTATCTGATGTATTTAGAGGAATGAGTGAATCCCTGCAGGAGAGGCTAGAACTCAGGTTTAGTGCTATATCTGCTGGACCAGCCCTTCCTAAGTTAATGAATGCTATGAGGGTGTTAAAGTTAGTGTATAATAGGAGGATCCTCTATGGAGGGGTAGAAGCAAGATTACTGGCTTATGAGAGGAGAAACACCAAGCAGGAAAGCTGCGAGGGTTGAAGCTAGCGGTACTGAGATGTTATCCTCTCCCCCATATAGCTCGGATAACGTTGATACTACTGCTATAACGACTGAATTCGTAAGGTTAATGCCTAACAGCAGTAGAGCTATGAGATAGGAGAGGAACCCCGCTAGAGTACCTTCTAAACTTCCATCTGAGAAGGGAACCTTAGTCCTACCAAGCGATATACCGACTATAGCAGACAAGCCGTCAGTCAACACTAAGGCTAGTATACCATACGTTACTAGATCTCCGAAGAGGAAATACGTCGAGGAAACACCTAATAAACCCGATAACATACCTAGCCATCCAGTTCTCCTCTCGTAATCCCTTTCTACTAGACTCACAAGTCTGTTAAAGGCTTCAACAGCGACCTCTACTCCTTTAGGTTGAGGAATATGCATACTTGCCTTTAACCAGTGGGGGGGTCCCCTTACCTGCATAGAGTAAATCCAACCCCCCACAATCAGAGCTATGGCGTATATCTCCTCTGGGCAAATCCACGGCTTCATTAGTATGGGAGCTAGAAGGAGTAGTGAGAGCAGTATGTGTAAAGCCTTACGTAGGATCTCGTTTATCACCTTATTCACCCCAACTCATGAAATGGCCGCGACTAATGATAGGCCATCCTTTGACGGAGAGCGTACAAAGCTATTATCAGAGTTAGTTCCACACTGCACAGTTCCATTAACCCCCTGTAATGGTGTGGCATCACGTTCATTGGACTTAATACTTCTCGAGAGGGTAGCCGATACTAGGGTGAGGTACCTGTCTCTCATCAAATTATTAGTGGGCATGTTTTCTAAAAAGCGAGCCATATATGTTGGGAAAAAGATAGAAGTAAGTATCCTTTTTGGTCGGGCCCCGGCAATCATAAGCCCATCTAAGATCAGAGGGGGTCAGGGGAGGACCACTTCATCATCGCTCCGGGGACACTCAAAAGGGTAAGGTAAGCCGGCCGACCCTCATCCCCCATGCACCCCGGCCTCACTACAAAATATATACATTAGAAGTTCTCTCATTACTTAGCAGGCGTTAGGAGAAATGTCTAGAGATCAGACTAGGGGTATACTCAGGAAAGTTTTGGCTGATTTGAGGATGAATTCTCATGTAAGTGATAGAGATATCTCACTGGCACTATCAGAGCTCAGAAGAGACTTCTATAATGCAATGAGTTTAATATCCGACGAAAATTATAAGCTAGAGGTTTACACACTCTTAAAGCGAGGGATAGAGTATGCTGACGAGGATTTATTCTTGGCATGCGAAGAGCACGACTCTCTTAGGAAGCTAGCCTACAGTGTCGTAAAACTGATGGACTCGGAGGAGCTTGCGAGGGTAGCTAAGAAAATACTGGCTCAAGACTTGGAGGGAACATTACTTGGCTCATATATAATGAGGAGGACCTTTAGTGGTCGGGGCGGGGGGACTTGAACCCCCGACCTGCCGGTATCTGTGAGGGCGACCGCTGACGGAGCGCGGGACCGCGCTCACTACAGCCGGCCGCTCTACCGAGCTGAGCTACGCCCCGCCCTATACGTAGTGAACCTACTATCTATATTAATCTTACACTCTCATGGTCGGATATAGGCATCACTCAGAGAGTTTGCTTGGAGCATTTTAGCACTTATAATTATCCTTAAATAATTTTTCAACCTGTATTTTTAGAGTTCTCTTCGTACGGCGATATTAGAGATCCTCAGTAATGGTATCAATACCCTTTTGAGCGGCAACCCTCTGAAAGGTCTTAAAGTCCTCAATACTCCAGGCTACTAAGATGATCTCCTCAAGATTCGATTTTATTGTCTCCTCTAGGATGATCTCCACCGATTTCTCAACTGGAATGCCACCAATACCTGCTCCCATTGCCGGGAAAGCTATATTTTTAAGACCCATTTCCTCAGCCTTGGATATTGCGGCTTTGACGGCTTTTCTAATGAATTCAAGGCTACTCTTTCCTCCAGGAGTCTCAACAGTGGGTGCATGTATTACATACCGTGCTTTAAGCCTCCCGGCTCCAGTGACTATAGCGCTACCTATACGGACAGGAGCTTTCTTCAATGCTTCCTGCTGGATCTTCTCACCGCCCTTCCTCCTTATAGCTCCGGCTACACCGCCCCCCATTATCATCTGGACATTAGCAGGATTAACTATGGCATCGGCTTCAATCTCAGTTATATCCCCACGTACTACCACTATCCTTGGCATTCTTAATCCCAGAGATCTAACTTACGAGGGGAATAATAGTTTTTCATTAAATTATGAGGGAGGGAGCATTCTAGGAACTCCTGCCTCTATTCTATACTCTGCCCCACAGCCTTCGCAGATAAGCTTCCCAGATACTATATCAACTCTCATACATTCTGCACAATTTCTAGGATCTTTTGGCTCATCTTCTATGTAAGCGCACCATCGTTCGCAAAGAGGTTTATCAGGCTCCTTAGGGAGACCATGGCCCTCTTCTTCGGCTTCTACCATCAGTTTAAGGGGAAAGTGGTGACAAACAGGGCATGCGAGTAAATCTAAGAGTCTTCTCCTCATTATATCACCTTCAGTACCGTGATTAACTCACTGAACCTTTTAATAACAGCATCAGCTGGAGGGTGTATCTTTTCATTTTCCTTGAAAACCCATATAGCTTTCATGCCTAACCTCTTAGCACCCATTATATCCTCATAGGGCGAGTCGCCTATCATAATAGCCTCATTAATATTTCCACCCAGTAATTCAACAGCATGCATGAAAATTCTGCTGAGGGGTTTCCTCAGCCCCACCTTATGTGAGGATACAATAGCATCAAAGTAGTCTAACAGATTCTCTCTTCTTAGCTTGGCTTCTACCATTGGGTGGTAGGGGGTATTGGAGACGATAGCCATTTTATAACCTTCATTCCTGAGCTGATTGAGGGTTTCCCTGACGAAAGGCTTCACCCTGGTGAGTTCTAGCATAGGTGAAGCATAGGCTAACATGTGTTCTTCTCTGATCTCGTCAACACCTATACATTTCAGTAGTAGTTCGACCTCCAGCTGACCAGGAATCTCTACCCCCTCAGATCTCCTCCTAGTATCTAGTACTTTAAATATACTTGTGTAAATGTGAAATGCTTTGCTTAATTGCTCCTCATTCGAGACTCCTTCAACCTCTAATATCCTCTTTACTCTAAAAAGATAGTACTGGTCTAGATCTTCAGGGGGATCTATGATGGTCCTCCAGAAATCGAAGAGGAGGTACATATTACTTCCCACTAGGAAAGAATAATAACTTGGGTAGGGAGCGAGACGATAGGTGTGCAAATGGGCAGTACCGATCATAGATACGAGGTGCCAGTGGAAAAAGTTCAAAGAGCTCTTAAAGTATCTAAGGATTATAAAGAGAAATTAAAGCAGCTATATGGGAATAAAGTGGTCTCTAAATTCTCTAAAGATGCAGTTGACTGTCCGGTACTTGGAAAGAAAGTGAGCTTTCTAGTATGTCTTAGCTGTCCTAATTATGTAAGGAGGTTTAAGGGCGTCGTACACTGTAAGGGCGAGCCCCTGAGCGAAGAACCCACGTAGTAGCTATGGCCGAGAGCAGAGATGCAATGGCAATTAAGGCTAGCAGTATATAGAACTTACTCCGTTGTTCGGCCTCATACTTAGAGAGTAGTTCTTGGTTTGCAATAGCCCTTTCAGGACTTTGCTGTCCTGTTACAGATCCCGAGCTTTCAGAAGAGCCCTTTAGAGGTACTGGTGTTGCCACTGTCGGTGTTGCCGCTGTCGTCACCGTTACTGTTGTATAAGAGGGGGCTCTCTTAACAGCAGCGTACTCTACACCACCTAAGAAGTACCACGGTAGTCCTACCATCACCACGGCGATCATCAGACCCACTATTATACTCCTTGCTAACATCCTCTGAGGCAAGACGAATTTCTCAATCAGATTTTGGAAGAAACCTTCCTTCTCTACTCTTGATACAGGTAGTATCACAAATGCAGGAGATGCCAGAGAGTACAGGGTTTTCCTTCCTCTTTTTCCTGGCATTTTCCCTAAAAGCTTTATGATTCCCGCACTAGATAGTTTCTCTATGTGGAATATTACAGTAGTAAGAGGAAGACCTAGTTCGTTTGCGATATCATTCGGGCTCTTTGGGAAATCTCTTAGAGAAGCAATGATTCTCCTCCCTACTTCATTTGATATCTCCTGTCCTAATGCAACTAACTCATCTTCATCGATAGCGAAGACCTTCCACTCCATCCTATAGCTTTAGATAGAGGCCCTATAAAAAGGAGGCTATAAGCTTCAACTTACCTCGAACCTTTCCATCCGACCAGAATCCTCGCGGCTTCAATAAGGTCATTAACTACGAAGTCCGCTAACTTCCTTATCTCTTGAGATCTAGGCCTATAAGCAATTTTGATTCCGATATTCATTTTGAAAACAGATAGATCGCTATCACCATCTCCTACGTAACCTACATTTTTTATCTTGACACCGAAATTAGCCGCTACATCGGCTAGAATTTTTCCCTTTTTCTCTGGTGGCAGTTCCTCCTTAATCCCTATAACCTCATTTCCATCCATTTCTAATCTTGCAGAATAGCAGAAATCCATATCTAGTTCCTTACAGACTTTACCAGCGAGTATATCGAGACCGGAACTAATGATACCTACTAGGAATTCCTCCTCTTTGAGCATGGAAATGGCTTCCTTAGCATTGTCCATTAGATCTATATTCTCTATCTCCCTTAGGACTATTGAGAAATCCTTACCCCTCCAAGTCGACACATCTAGCTCGGCCCACTCCCTGTAACTGATCTCACCTCTCTCATACATTCTCCGGTACTTTCTTACAACATCTACTGTCCCTAACAGCCTATGAACGAGTTCCCATGAGCTGTTTATTGGTAGTAACGTTCCATCCAAGTCAAAGGCGACAAGATATCTCATTATATTTTACCCTCCTCATCAACGATTTTCCTAATCAATGATGCTGGGACAACTATATATCTGTCGGTGACGCTACAACCTTCCCAATTGAATCCACTAACATGATCCAGGAGTCTATCATCTTTACTTTCTTTCTCGTAGTATCTAAAGAGTGCCCTCAACTCTATCTTAATCTCCTTCTGGCCTTCATTGATGTTAGACAATATTCTTCTTCCGTGAACCTTTAGATACTTCTTTAGGGCTTGAATCACTCTTATATGGTTGACCACGGGAGACCACCTTATATAGGGGAAGGGGTCACTGAATATGATGAGGAAGGTAGAAGATATTATCCCATATGCCGGCATGCAAATCTCCGATCTAATGGAAGCATTGGAAAGATCGGGTGGTTTTACATCTAAGTTCCTCTCTGAATCTGTCAGTATACTAGAGGATATGGTAAGAGATCCCAAATCAATTAACTTTCTCTCATTTCCGGCAGATATAATCTCAACCGGGGCGAGAGGTATTATAGTAGATGCGATTAAGAGGGAATTCTTCGATGTAATCATAACTACAGGAGGGACGATAGACCACGATATAGCTAGATGCTATGCCGACTACTATCATGGCTCTTTCGATGTTTCTGACGAAGAACTCTATAAGAAAGAGATACATAGGTTAGGGAATATATTCATACCGTTCAAGAGCTACGGACCAGTTATTGAGACAAAGGTAAGGGAATGGATCCCAGAGGTTATAGAGGAGTTAGGTCCTAAGTTCTCACCAAGCGAGCTGCTCCACTGGATCGGCGGGAAAATGTGTGAAGGATCTATATTGAGAGCAGCCAGAGAGTCTAAAGTACCAATATTCTCACCTGGACTCCTAGACTCATCATTTGGTACTACAATATCCCTATTCTCCCAAGAGAAGGACTTCAGTTTGGACTTCATTAAAGATATGCTGAAATTAGCAGAACTGGGCTTCACCATGGAGAGAAGCGGGGCCCTCGTTCTAGGAGGGGGAATCTCAAAGCACCATACTATATGGTGGAATCAGTTCAAAGGTGGGCTAGATTATGTCGTTTACATATCCACCGCAGTGGAATGGGATGGAAGTCTTAGTGGTGCAAGGGATAGGGAAGCTGTGAGTTGGGGAAAGGTATCTAAAAATGCTAGGAGGATATTTATCCCGGGAGAGGTCACGGCCCTGCTTCCCTTCATCTATGTGGCTTTATTGGAGAGGCTAGGTGACTTTAAGAGGGAGGGTAGGACACTAATTGACAAGCTTTAAAACGGTATATCATCATGGTTGATTCGAAAAGGAGGGGTTGTCTTGTATCCAATGAAACTGATGCAGATGGGTAATCAGAGCGACTGGCTCTCATGGATCTTCTTCATAATATTTATCACTATCATGCAGTTTTACGCGAGCAAGCTCCAAGCTCAGATATGGATCAGTGAGATAAGCAAGGCTCTTAACAAGCTAGAGAGCTATACAAACGATGCTACTCAGAAATTTGTGGAGGAGGCATCTAACTATGGGAGAACTAAGGAGGAAATCCAATCACTGTTCAAAAGAATAAAGGGATTCTTCCTTATAGAACCAGTCACGCTTGATCCGGCAGGAGCCGTGAAACGTCTTGAACATTTGATTCAGAACTCTAGATCTCATCTAAATAAATTCATGGAGGAGATAGCTCCTAAGGCCACTCAATGGAAGAGATCTAATCTGAGAGATCAGCTTGCCGGCGTTTTAGCATTAGATATGATTTACAGGATAGTTAGACATTACTTCATATTGGGTAAGAGGACCCAGAACCTCATCTATATAGCCCAAATACAAATGCTCCTTCCAGAAATATTGAGGACAGCACGTGCCTATTGGAAGGCAGGAGAGGCCTTCAGGAAGGGTATTCCTATAGGAGACGGAATAGGCCCCATGGTGGCTTTAAGACTCATAGGTGAATCTGAACCCATAGAATTGGCGGAAAACATAGTTGGTGCTGAGGTGGAGATTGAGGGGAGGAGAGCGTTTATAATAAAGGCTAAAGGCCCCGGTTCTGAGATAGGAAGGCCTGGCGTCGCTATTGAGAGGATAGTTGAGAGTAGGGAAGGAAATGTTGCCCTCATAATAATGATAGATGCTGCTTCTAAGCTAGAAGGTGAGCCTACAGCAGAAGTGGTGGAAGGAATTGGGGCAGCTATAGGGGATCCGGGTCCCGAAAAGTTGAGAATAGAGGAGGTAGCTGTAAAGTACAATATTCCCCTTCATGCCATAGCTATAAAGGAAGATCCTCTTGATGCAATAACGGCTATGAGAGAGGAAATAGCTAAATCTGCAGATGAAGTCATAGAAAGAGTTAGGATGGCTATAAGATCTAAAACTATGCCTGGAGACTTTGTTCTTATTGCTGGCATAGGTAACACGCTAGGTGTTGGAAACAAGGTCGGAGGTGCTTCTTAATGCCAGAAGAAAAATCGAAGATCCCTACTAGCGCCTACCTAATATGGATAATCGCATTAGTTGCTACGCTACTGGTCTCTCTCCTACTAATTTACATGGGAATAGACTCGTTTACGAAAAACGATCTAGCTAACGGAGCCTTCAATATGTTAATGGGAGTCGCAGGTATAGGAATCGCTATAAAGCTAGCCTATGACCTAAGTAAAATGAAACTGGCCTATGAGGAGGAAAAACAAGAGTTCTTGACTGAGCTTAAATGTACTTCTTGTGGTAGAAAGATGTTAAGACCCTTCAGAGAAGGAGATTATGTTGGTAAGGTCTCCGACGAGGATAGATGTCCTCAATGTGACTTGTCAATGGTTCTAACAGCGATCTTTGCCAGAACACCATCAAAGAAGAAGGAAGGGGGGATGGGTGTCCTCCCAATATCGCGGTGAAGTGGGGTGAAGAAGACAAAAATTCATGTTGTGCCCTGCGTAGTGATATTCAATAAGGAGAGGAAAGTATTGCTAATGAAGAGGGCCTCCAATAAAAGGAATGGTGGCAAGTGGGAAATTCCTGGGGGCAGTCTGCGTTATGGAGAGTCACCTAGAAGTGGAGCAATAAGGGAACTCAAAGAGGAAACGGGCTTTAAGCTCAGCCCACTGGAGCTCATCCCTGTGGATACCTTTGGCTTCATATATCCTGAGATGAGAGTTGAATTCATAATACCGCTATACACTACTGTCATTGAGGGAAAAGATCCCGTGATTAGGCCCGATGAACATGACGACTGGGGTTGGTTCTCTCTAGATCAAGTAAGAGAAATGGAGTTAACTGACAGAACAATGAAAGGAGTTTATACCATGGTTGCTGCGGCTAAAAAGCTTTTAGAGGGAATGGGCTTTGGATCAGCTAAGTAGCATAGTAATGGGTATAGTTCAAGGAGTTCTAGAGTGGCTTCCAGTAAGCAGTGAGGGTCAGCTGTTCTTGGTCGCCACCCTAATGGGTGTTAATGCTAATAAAGCGCTCTCATTAGCCCTATATCTACACCTAGGAACGGGCCTCGCTGCCCTCCTATATTATCACGAAGATTTCCGGTTGGCCCTAAGGGGAGGCCCCCTCTTCTCCTTTCTTGTATTAGGTAGCTTAGCGACAGGACTGACAGGATTACCATTAATGCTATTTATTGAGCGACTAGCAGCTAGTTTTGAGCTAGAGTTATCCATACTAGTGGGCATTTTTCTATTACTCATCGGTCTCGCGCTTAGGAACCTAGAGCAAAAGGGGTTTGGGTGTAGAGAGATGCCTACTACATTGGATTCCATAGTTACTGGCTTAGCCCAAGGCCTCGCTATCCTCCCCGGCGTTAGTAGGTCCGCATCCACAATATCCATATTGCTTATCAGGGGGTTCCGTTTAGACCGAGCTCTGAAGCTTTCCTTCATGCTAGGAAGTATAGCCTCTATATCAGCTGGGTTCATTAGCTCTGGGGCAATCGAGGCTAGAATAGGCATATTTTCCCTTTTGGCATCATTAGTAGTAGGTTACTCAATGTTACTGATACTAAATAAAATAGTGAAGAAGACTAGAATGTCAACATTCACGATCTCTTTTGGCTTCCTCTCCTTGATTCTTGTGGCTATTAGGATATATCTACTCCCAACTTAGAGACAGGCCACTTCCTCAACATCGCCGTTAAGACTTCTATGCTTCTCCACCCAACATCCTCTTTGGATATCGAGCTGAATCCCAGTACTCTCTTAGTTTCCTTCTCATAGACTATGTAAGCGTGATCTCCCCATCCATCTCCGGAGAGATATGTCCTATCGACATTAAAACCTTCATTCTCGGCCTCTACGCTGGTCAGGCCAACGGATGTCATATGTATCCCACCGAAGAAGACATCTCTCTGATATCTTGGCACTCTGTAGGATGCTTTGAACCCAGATAAAGCCTTTGCCGCATTTAGAGCCATGATACTAGCTGCTGTACCAATTCCCATGTAAATGGGCTTTCCAGTTATTACATCTATTACAGTAGCGTTATCTCCTACTGCAAATATATTAGGATCAGAAGTTCTTCCCTGATTATCGGTCTTTATGACCCACCCATCTAACAGCTCTAGGTCTGCCTCCTTAGCTAGAGTGATCTCGGGGCTTACACCTGTAGCCATGAATGTCATATCTGATTCAACTACCTGTCCGTCTTCCATTACCACCTTGTTCTCCTGCACCTCCCTAGGCCTACCCTTAACGAACTTGACACCTTTCTCGGCTAGAAACTCTTCAAGTTTCGCGGATAGTTCTGGTTCTAAGCTTCTTCTGATAAGTCTAGACCTAACTACTACATATGGTTGGGCTCCTACTGCTCTGGCAGCATCCGCAACATGTAGTGCCACGAAACTAGCCCCAATTATCACTACATTAGAAGGAGACTTGTCAATTAGGTTTTGAACATCTTCTAATCTTCTGAATACATTACAATGTTCTCCACCCTTTAACCTCGAAGGTATAGTGGGATTAGACCCTGTCGCAAGCACAAGGTAGTCGTAGGGTATTGTCTCTCCATTTGAAAGCACTACTTCCTTCTGCTCCCTCCTAATTTTTGTTACTTTATCCAAGATCATTTCTACGCCCTTAGACTCTATATGTCTCGTATTAACCCAAAGATCCATCCCTTGTGTCACTAGCCTGAGCTTATGCCTCACGTAAGGCTTCTCATCACCTATCAGTGTTATCTTAGCATCAGGAATAAGATTAGCTGTATGCCATGCAGATCCGAGTCCACCCATCCCCATTCCGACGACAACAACCCTCACATGGTTCACCGCGCAGCTAAACACAAATAATTGAAAAACTTAAACGAACCATCATCCGAACACCACAGATTCTCTTACAAACATCTTTGAGCTTAACCATAGAAAAACCATTAGATATATCAACGAGACCGCTAATGATGTAAATACAGCCGCTAATTCTCCCGGATTTACTATCATATCTCTAGCGAACATGGCCAAGCTAGAGATGGGCATCAGCCTGAGGTAAGGATAGAGAGATTGTGGCGCATAGGGAATCGCCACCATAGGGACCACTAAAATCAGTGTAAGGAACCCTATATATTGCTGGGCCTCCTTAAAACTCTTGGCAAAGGAAGCTGCCGTTACCATAATGGCATTTCCTGTCAATCCCCCTAAAGCTATGGTTAGCAGTATTCCAACTATAAAGTACCCTATCTTACTTGGGTCTATAAGCTTTGTCGCTTGAACATAGGCTATACTCTCTTCTACAGAGGATACGGCTATCCCCACTCCAACTATGGAGGAGAGTACGGTAGATATACCACTTATCAATGCCAAGGCTGTTAAAGCCAAAAATTTACCACAAAGGACCTGTCCTCGAGTAACCGGATTGGTTAACAAGGCTTCAATGGTCTTTCTCTCCCTCTCACCAGCTATCATATCTATTGCAAAGGTACCGGCCCCAGTTATTGCTATTAAGCCGACCATCATTGGAATTACTATGGCTGTTAGCACCTCCCCCGTGGAAACTTCACCACCACCCGCTGTGACCTGCTTTGCTACTGTTGTAATCGGTCTAATGTATTCTTCACTCAGGTTAATGGCCCTTAATCTCTCCTTAAGTATTGTGTGAGAATAACCATCAACTATTCCTTGGACAATCCCTATTGCCACTGAGGACCTGGCCCCATAGGGATCGTAGTAATAGACTATGGTCCCGCTTCTCCCATCTGTTATATTTCTTAGGAAACCTTTAGGGATCTCAACCACTAAATCAACTTCTCCGTTTAGTATAAGGTTCGAAAAATCGCCTTCCCCTGTAACTATATATACTTGGGCCTGAGATGATGACTCTAAAGATTTTATTTGTTGTGCTAAATCCATAGCACCTTCGTCACTCACTACAACCATGATCTTTGGAGGAATAGCCTTAGGACTTAGCATCAGAGTTGGTAAGGAGATTACCAAGGGCATCATTATCATAGGGAGGAGCACCACATTTAACATGGTTCTTCTATCTCTAAGAGCTTCCAGCAACTCTTTCCATGCAACTACAATCCAAGTTCTTGCTGGTAGACTATAACCCCATTGACCTAAACCCCTAGATAGCTTTACAACCCCAGAGGATCCCCTAAATAATCTAACTCTCAACTACATCACCTTTCACGAGCCTCACAAAGACATCTTCAAATTCCTTCTCGCCTACTAACTTCTCTAAATCTTCCTTCTTGCCAAGATACCTCAGTTTACCCTCGCTGATTATCCCTATATAATCGCAAAGCCTCTCCACATCCCACATATTATGTGTGGAGAGTACCACAGTTTTTCCGGTGGCAGCATAGTCTTCTATCATCTTCCTAATTTCTCGAGCACTCATAACATCGACTCCTAAAGTAGGTTCGTCCAATAGCAGAACGGGAGGCTCATCTAATATGGCTCTAGCGAAAGCCACTTTTTGTCTTTGGCCACGTGACAGCTTATCAGCGATGACATACTTTTTATCGGTAAGGTTAAGGAGTTCTAATAACTCGGCAACTCTCTTCCTAAGCCTCCAATCCTCCATCCTCCTCAGCTTTCCAAAGTATATTAGATTTTCCTCCGCAGTTAGTCTTGGGTAAAGTCCGGTTTCCTCAGGAAGGACACCCATGAGAGACTTAGCTTTGGTAGGATTATGGACAACATCTACCCCAAGAACTCTAGCAGTCCCTGATGTGGGCTTGAGCACACCATATATCATCCTCAGTGTAGTTGTTTTACCCGCCCCATTGGGGCCTAGTAGACCAAATATGGAGCCCTCCTCAACGGAAAAACTGAGATTATTAACGGCTACCAAGTCTCCAAACTTTTTAGTTAGAGATATTGCCTCTATCGCAGCCATGGAATACCCTCCTATTTATAAAGCGTCAGCCAACTATCCCCGAGATGAAAAGGTACCTAATGCCACTATTAATGATTCTCATCATAAACCTCCTTCCAAGTAGTGGACAATACGTACTACTAGGAATCTCCGATAATGATGTAGTTGCGGGAGGCTACTTCTATGCCTTCTATAACATGACAGCAATTCCCGGAAAGCCAATAGTGGGTTTCAAGCTATCCCTACTGGTCCCCAGAGGGTGGACTTTTAGGCCCTATAATGCCAGTGGGATAACTCCCAAGGGTGAAAAGATCAAGATAGAATGGCTAGAAAATGGAACTGCCGTCTATAGTGGATCTGGAGCTTCTGTCGCTCATGTTGCATTCAGGATAAACGTCCCTCTGAATGAAACCGATGTGAGGAGATCCATATTTGCTAAGGGATATCTCCTAGTGAAGGAAGGAAATGGTATCAGGAGATACATAGTTACCGGAAAGAAAGAGATTTTCGTGCATAAGTGGGAACCCCTCATCTACGTTAACCTAAGCAAAGAGGAAGTAGTACCGCCTGCTATCATAACAGCATATGTGAGAATACTTACAGCACCTCCCCTATATCCAACTGCTATGAGAGATGTGAATTTAAGGGTTGAAACGACGATTTCAGGCCTTCTTTATAATGAAAGCGTAGAGTACTGGCCATATGGTCATGCAATAGATCTAAAGATCCCTATAAAGATATCTTCTGATGTCAACGGAGGCGAACATAAGCTGACTGTCACTCTAAGCTATAAGGTTGGGGGTAATATACTAAAGAGCACAGTCGACTGCCCATTTAAAGTCCTGAAACCATCGAAAATAGATATAAATGCCAACGTCTCGAAGATAGTAGAAGCTGGTCATCCTGTATGGGTAAATGCGAGTATCATAAACCCCTCGTCTTTTACAGCACACAACGTAGAGCTACATGCTAAAGTGAGAGATATACATGAGGTCAGGAAAATAGGAGACATGGAGCCCGGCTCTCTAAAGGGAGTTTCCATTAAAATTAACCTTAAAGATAAGGGGAATTATACTTTAAGTGTCTGGGCCATTTGGGAGCAAGAATATCCAAGAGAGTTTCGTGTATTAAATGTCGGTAATTATACAGTGGAGATAGTATCTGAAGGTCTTGGAATCTCGTGGTATGTCCTTCCTCTACTGGTGGTGATACTAGTTGCCGCGGCAGTTAAGTACAAACTTGGAAGATCTAGAAATAAGCAAGCTGAAGGAGATAGTTGAGGCAAAGGGCCACATACTCCCTCCTAAGAGTGAGTGGGAGCTGTTCAGATTCGAAATTGGCAGCTATATCGGTATAGTATATTCCAGTGGGAGAGTTGTCTATCATGAACCCCTATCTGAGGTAATAGAGCTAGCTCTATGCGAGAAAGAGGGAGTAGACATAGGCTCTGATGAGGCTGGGAAAGGTGAGGGCACTGGTCCCATTGTGGTGGCTGCTGTAGCCCTAGATCAGGAAGCTAGAAGATACCTAAGAGCGAGGGGTTTACTTGAGAGTAAGTCTCTTCCCCTAAGTAGACTAGAGGAAACTAGTCTAATGATCATGAGAAAGGCAAAGGCATGGAATGTTAAGATAATCCACCCAGAAATGCTTAAGAGACTGTGGAGGAGGGGGAATCTGAACGAATTGCTAGCTAGTTGGCATCACGAGGTTATACAGAGGACTGTAGAGGTGGTAAGACCAAAGAGGATAATAGTGGACTCCTTTGATGACAAGAGATTGAGAGAGGAGTTGAAAGAGTTGGAGTCCATTGCTGAACTAATAATAAAACCAAAAGCTGATTTAACCTACACCTCAGTTGCTGCAGCTAGTGTGCTCGCTAGATACCATAGAGAGAGGGAAAGCATTGGTGATGCTAAGTGGAACTAGCTTGGAAGAGGGTGCTTGTATCCTATCTTCCTGAGAAACTCTATCCTCTCTTTTACATCCTTCTCCTCCTCAACTCCTGTAGGAGTACCTCCATCGATAACTCCTAAAATTCCTCTACCATCGCCTATATCGGCAACTATTACCTTTAATGGGTTAGCTGTGGCAGCATGGAGGGTTACTATCTCTGGTACCTGCTTTAATCTAGGTAGTACGTTGACGGGCCATGCATTCTTAACCAGTATTACTAAGCAGTGACCGGCAGCTATCCTTCTAGCTCTTTCGACAGCAGCTTCCACGAGTTCCGGATCATTCCCAGCTTTCCTTATTAACCTCGGGCCTGAGGACTCGCAGAACGCAAGTCCAAATTTTATTCCAGCGCAGGAATCCGATAAAGCCTCATAGACATCTTCAACTGTCTTGATGAAGTGGGAAGTTGCAAGTATTATGTTAGTACCCTCGGGAGGGGAGACATCGACTACCTCAAGCTTCAGATTCATCTCATCCAACCTCCCTTATCACACTATCTAAGGTCTCTAAAAGATTAATGAGTGCATCCTTCTTAAGTCTATAAACCCTATACTTGCCCCTAACAGTCTCTCTTACTAGCCCAGCAGCTTTAAGATCCGATAAATGATGAGATATGAGAGATTGATCCTTCTCCAATATGTATGAGATCAAACAAACCGGCATATCGGAGGCAGCTAACAATAGTACTATATCCAATCTAGTAGGACTTGAGATAGCCTTTAAGGATAGAGATATCTTATCTTTGTCCTTGATCCTTTCTAAATTATCTAGTGCGGCACTTATCCTAGGAATGTACTCCTCTATATCCTCTAGACACCTTTTTGGGATTCTTTTTAATACTTCTTCGGAACCTCTCATAAATTAACACCGTTGAACACGTGTTCCCTTATGTTATATTGTTTTCTCCTAGTTTAAATAAGTGACCAGGTAAATCCGGGCGAAAATGTGGGACGTAGCGATTGTAGGGGCAGGCCCATCTGGATCCGTAGCTGCTTATTTGTTAGCTAAAAAGGGATACAAGACACTGATCTTAGACAAAAATTCTTTTCCTAGACACAAACCATGTGGCGGTGGAATAACGCTGAAAGCAGGAAGACTGCTTAATGAGATAGGACTTCCTATTGAGCCTGTAGACGCTTTTCATAAGGAGGTGCTGGTGAAGGGCTTTGGCCTAGAGATAGAAGTTAGAGCTGGCTCGGGAGAATATGCTATAGCCGTTGTCAGGAGAGATCTCTTTGACAAGAGGCTGCTGGATGAAGCGATTAGCGAAGGGGCTGTATTTAAGAGAGCTAGAGTGCTGGGAGTTAGGAGGGAAGGGGATAAAATCAAGCTCATAGGAGTCAATGAGACATCTAAAGTGGTGGTGGGAGCAGATGGGGCTAATTCCATTGTAGCTGTAACATCAGGTCTTAGAAGTCACTGGTCAAGAGAGGATATAATTTTAGCAATTGAAGGAGTATCCCGACCATATGAGAAGCTTACCTTTATGGTTGATGCAGCACCCTACGGCTATGGGTGGATCTTTCCAAGAGAAAAGGATTCAAATGTTGGAGTTGGAGGGATGCTAGAGAAATCTAAAGAGATAAAAAGGTCATTTGACCAACTAGCATCCAGATACGAGGTGATGAGAGCCCATTCATGGATCATCCCCATAGGAGGCCACGATAAGTCCATCGCAGGTAAGTCGATATTCTTAGTGGGAGACGCTGCTGGCTTAGCAGACCCATTAACGGGGGAAGGTCTATACTATGCTATAAGGAGCTCGTTAGAGGTATCTGAATCCCTAGAATATGAGGAGCCCGAGTTAGAATATAGGAAGAGAATGGAACCGGTGATAAGAGAGCTGAAAGAGAAAAGAAGGGCTGCTAAGATTATAATGCCTAGGATAAAATTCTTCTTCAAATTATTCGTTGCTTATCCAGAGATAGCTGAGAGATATATGCTAACATCCATTGGCAGAGTTGAATTTAGGGATTTCTGGAAATGGTCCATCTCAAAGCTACCTAGAGCTCTAATAAGGGAAAAGCTTGGTATCTAGAGGTATCTCTCTAAGGATACCCATCCATTAAGGAATTTCAGGATCTCTAAGGACTTCAGAATTGGATTTAGGTCGAATCTAAGCTCTCTTGATATATATCTAAGTGCTTGGCCCATCTCTTCAAACTTGAGGGGTGTTGATCTCAGGGCCTTTCTCATCCCCTCCCTAACCTGCCATACTCCAACAGGCGAGTAATACTCCGGACCAATCTCCCTAATCGCTAGTACTAGTGCCTGCCTCTTCATTTCATATAGCTTCTCTAAAACAGCAAGCCTCATAGCATAATGACCCCCATCCATGTACTCCAGTCCTCTTCTCGCATGTTCCCTGTTCACTGAAATATACACATTTGACGTTGAAGGCGTCCACAATCCGCGTGGGAGCCAAGCCTCGACGATCTCTAAGAAATATGGTCCAGGAGCGATAATAACGAAGTAGCGATTGCCCTCATAACTACTAGTATACAAGAGGAAATTATCCCCGTATATGGGCATTGTAGTTATCTTATTATGTAACCAATCGCCAACTAAAGAATCTACTGCCGTTATTGCCCATCTAGTGGGGACGACTTTTCTTCTTCCTCTAGTCCCAAAACTACCTAATGAAAACGACTTAGAAATAGTATATACATCTATTCTCCGTCTATAAAGCTCAATTACCGCTTCAGAAGCCCTTAAATCCCTATCATAAGTTATCTTCTCTAAGGATGTAGGGATCTTGGGTTCTCCTATCAATCTAATTCTATCAGCGGGGGCTGATGGACCAATAGGAGCTAGCAGACCATCAAATATTACCTTGGGTTGTGGGGGCTTCCTCAACTTGGCTTCCATCTCTACCGGCATCTCGCTCATAATAGCCCATCTGATTTCCTCTAGTTTAGGGTTCTCGGCCCTCCTGACATCTAACTTGAATCTAGCATATATTTGTGAGGAAAATCTAGATACTAAGTAACTTAGAGGTCTACTTATCCACTTTGACGGATCTTCTGGCAAGTCTAAACTGGTTAACGAGATTGTAGGTCCTACCCAGACCTTAGGATATCCCCTATCTCCTACAAGCACAGATGGTGGGGTTTCCCCTTCCACTCTCTCAGAACTAGAGATCTGTGGTTGTGATCTAATCCTCTCGAGTATGGGGCATCTTGGTAAACCACATAACATTCTAGCTCCTTTACACCTAATGCAGAGGGATGGATCTACTTTGGTGGGCACCTCTACTAGGTTGACTTACTGGGAATTAAGGGTTTCCCCTTCTGGACTGGGAGAATATTTCCTAGCTATCCTGTAAACCTTGCCCCTTCCCTTGACCCTTTCAACAAGACCTTGAGCCTCCAATTTCTCAAGCTTCTGAGCTATGATTCCCCTAGATGCTTCTCTCTCATTTTTCTAAGTTCTTCATCGATTTGGGATATGTTAAGAGGCCCCTTCTTAGCTAGTATCCTCACTATACTCCTCTCCAATTCACCAACTACCAGCTCCGCTACCCTCCCAACACTAACGACAATTCCCAAAACGTGTGCATACGTCCTTAGCAAGGATCTATATGCCTCTATGGTCTTAGCATCATCCTCAACAGATGATAGCTGCCCTCTAACTCGTCTAGCTTGCTGAGTACACGTACTAGCAGCTCTTTGATTTCCTTAAACTTATCCATTCTAAGATCTCCTCTAGATTGGGTATTAATACTTCAACCAGCTTTCTTGCTGCATCTTCATATAAGTCAAGCTCTCTAAATACAGATAGGGCTGCCCTCCTAGCCCTTGCCCTCTTAACCTTGTAGCGCATTACAAGCACTAGGAGATAAAGTGTTGAAGTTATTAAGAGGGCTGTAAGGTCTATGAGGGGCCTTATCTCTCCCAATTAGTCTTCCTCCTCTCTTGTAATTGCTTTTATTAGACTAATTGGATTTATGAAGTGCCTCTAGTCAATTCTAAGGCTATATCAGGGGGAATTCCTTGATCTACAAGTTCTTTGTAGAATCCAGCAATAGCTCTAGCCCTCTCCCTTGCCTTTTCTGGGTTATAAGTGACCTTCATGAACTCATTGATGGGATCCATCAGGTCTTTAAGTAGCCCTGGAACCTCCCTTCTGAGGGCTGATAGGACCTCCCTTAACTCCTCAGCATCGCTCTTCCATTCTTCGGATTCTTCTTCATCCTCTTCATATCTTTTATACCTTTCAAGATATCATCTCCAATTGTCCAACTCGTTCAGACCTATAGTCTGATCGGGAAAAAGGGATCAATTAGTGATCATGCTAGATTATATCTCAGCGCGATACACTATTCTAATTTGTGTAATGATTTTTAGGCTCTCGGTTACGGTATTACAGGCCTCATCCCTTGATGGTGGTTGAAAGATGACTATAGCCTCCGAGACAGTATCTCTTGAATTTAAAGAGACTCTAGCTATAGAAGCGAAGGGCCTGACGAAGAAGTTTGGAAATTTTATTGCAGTAGATCATATAGACCTAGAGATAAAGACCGGAGAGAACTTTGGGCTCCTAGGCCCCAATGGGGCGGGTAAAACCACAACAATAAGGATGATTACAGGAGTTATTAAACCAACCGAAGGCATCGTTCGGGTCTTTGGGATCGATGTAATGAGACATCGAAAGAGGGTACTCCGCCTGATAGGCTACATGCCTCAGAGATTCAGTCTCTATGAAGACTTAACGGTTGAGGAGAACTTAAGGCTCTATGGTAGACTTCAAGGATTATCGGGAAACTTGCTAGAGGAAAGGATCTCGAATTCGCTAGATAGATTTTACCTTAGGGAATTCAGGAGTAGGTTGGCTGGTAAGCTCAGTGGAGGAACTAAGCAGAGACTTGCTCTAGCAGTAGCTCTAGTGCATAATCCCAAACTCCTGATTCTCGATGAACCAACAGCAGGTGTCGATCCTCCTCTAAGAAGGATGTTTTGGGAGCACTTCAGGGAGCTTAACAAGGAGGGAAAGACAATCTTAGTTACAACACACTACATGGATGAGGCTGAGAACTGTGATAGGCTCGCCCTAATGAATAGAGGGAAGATAATAGCTATGGGAACACCAAAGGAGATAAAGCGAAAAGCAATGGGTGGTGATCTAATTGAGCTCTCTGTAGACGGGGAGATAGTACCTGAAAATCTCCCTGGTGTCATATCAGTTCATGAGATCTCAGATGAGAGGATTGTACTTGTAGTAGATGATGCAAGCCTCAGGCTTCCCGATATCGTCAAAGCAGTAGAATCTTCTGGAGGGAAGGTTAGAATGGCAGCACCTGTCCATGTAAGCCTAGAAGAGGCATTCATAAAGTTCATGGGTGAGTAAATGATAGGAGAAGGCATAAGAAAGGGACTGAGAATCCTCCCCATAGTAGATAAGGAAGTAAGACAACTGCTAAGGGACCCAAAAACTATACTAATGGTACTACTGATGCCAATAACGGTTACGATTCTCTTTGGTTATGGGTACGGTGGAAAAGGTGCGGGCGAGTTTCCAATAACGGTAGTTGATCTAGATGGGAGAGATGGATCATTTAAGTTCATTCAAGAGCTGAAAAACTCGAGAATGTTTAGGATTAAGGCAATTTATAAATCAAAAGGAGAAGGATTCGCATCTGTTTACTCTGGAAAGGTATATGCGAGCCTCGTAATTCCTAAATCCTTCACAGAAGATCTCATTTTAGGAAGGCCAACTAGAGTTGAGCTTTATTACGATGCTAGCAATCCAAATACGGCTCAGCTAGTCATGCAAGCTGTTGGAGTTGTGACTCAGAAGTATCAAGAATGGGCAGCTGAGAAGTTCGGCACATTCGCCATAAGACCCATGTTCTACACAGTTTATGGACCACATGTAAGCAAAGTAGAGAATTTCACACCTACCCTAATGGCACTGATACTACAAATGGTACCAACAAGCCTTATTTCTGTTTCTATCTGTAGAGAGAGGGAGAGAGGGACCTTCGAGCAGTTCATAATGACTCCTGTAACAGTAATTGATGTTATATTCGGCAAATTGGCAGCCTATTTCATAGCGACAATCTCAGATGCGGTACTTAGCTTATTTACCGCGATGTTACTCTTTGATATAAAGCTAAGGGGCTCTTTTCTCAACATGTTTATTGTATCAACGGTTTTCCTTATAAACTCACTCAGTATGGGACTGCTAATATCAGTATTCTCAAGGAATCAGCTTCAAGCCTATCAAGCTAGTGTCTTCATATTCATCCCAGCCATGCTATTCAGCGGTATGCTCATCCCAGTCGATATACTTAGTAGAGAAGCCCAGATCATAGCAGCACTGATCCCAATGTATTACTTCATGACAGCCTTCAGAAATGTAGCTCTAAAAGGCTGGGACCTCTGGATGGTTACAGATCAGCTAGTTAAGATGAATATCTTCACAGCGGTTTTCCTACTTCTCTCTATGAGATTCCTAAGAATGGAGGTTACCTAAAATGAGGGTAATAACAGCCTTTCTAGTCATCATGATAGCCCTTTCCTTGTTACCTCACATTCCAGTACTTGGTTCAAGTTACCTATTATTGAAAGATACTTATTGGTCCTCGCCTACGATAGTACTAGGTGCCACGAATACATTCATAGTGGAACTAGAGAGTTCCTACCAAGGAACTATTAGCGGTATATCTGCAACGTTGACTGTGTACGATCTCGCAGGTACGGATCAATCTGGAACAGCTTCCTATGCAGGAAGCCTCTTTTATGGTCAAACGGTTAGGATGAGCTTTGATATATTCATACCATCAGGCTCCACTGCCTCTCACTATAAAGCAGAACTCAATATAGACTACTCGGTAGATGGAACTCCCACCACACAGGTGATAGATCTTTACGTTACAATAATGGGTAATCCAGATGTGAAATGCTCTCTGAGTGGTCAAGTAAGACCGGGCCGTACTTCAACTGTTACCCTAACCGTCAAAAACACTGGAGACGGAGTCGCTCGTAGGGTTATGGTGACTATAACCCCATCTAGTGCAAATGTACAGGTCTCTTCACCCATAGAGGTCGGAATTCTTGATCCTGATGAGAGTAAAAGCTACAGAGTAGATCTGTACGTTGGCGACTTGGCTGATGAGGCGATAAGTCTAACGACTACAGTTACGTGGCTCGATCAGTTTGGGACAGCCGGTCAATATACTCGCCTGAATGCCTTGAAAGTATCCAGTGGTCCCCTACCAGAAATCACAGTCGAGCCTAATCAAACCACCTTAGAACCCGGAAGGGAAAATTCGATCTACTTGGTCGTAAGGAACGATGGTAATGATTATGCCTATAACATATCAGTAACCCTCGTCCCTCCACCAGGGCTCTCTGTTAAAGGTCAATCTACGTTTAAAATAGACCATCTCAAACCAGATCAGGAGAGCTATATACAGACCACCCTGTCAGTTAGCCCTATATTCGGTGGTCCCCTACAGCTGCCTGTCATTGTAGAATATGATGATTCTGGGGAGGAACATCACACGAAATCCCTTACATTGGGCTTCTACGTAAAGCTGCTGCCAGGGCCCTATTTAGTAGCTTATAGTGACAAAAGAGTCATCTTCCCAGGTTCCCAGGAATTCGTAGGTATTACACTGAGAAATGAGGGTGATGAGGCAGCTAGATCAATTAGAGTTGACTTTATCCCCTCAAAGGATCTTGCTATACTATCAGCTAGTGGCGCTCAAATAGATGAGCTAGAGCCTGGAGAGACAGTTAAAATGAATATCTTAGTGTCATGCCCAAATGTAACT
Source organism: Thermoproteota archaeon (assembly GCA_027491485.1). Lineage (GTDB taxonomy): Archaea > Korarchaeota > Korarchaeia > Korarchaeales > Korarchaeaceae > Korarchaeum. The sequence goes on along the minus strand of JAOZGR010000001.1, from coordinate 192,951 downwards.
TATGGAAGCCTCACTTTGACCCTTAGGCTAACCTATATGGACGAACATGATAAAGCAAGGAATCAAGTTATCCCAATATCCCTTATAACGGAGGAACCTGCCAATCCGTTAATATCCGCTTCTCCGATAAATCAAGAGTTAAAGGTGGATGAAGTCAATGAACTTAAAGTAGAGCTAAGAAACGAGGGTGGACCTGCTAGCGATATTATAGTGAAAATCGCCTTTCCATCGCCAGAATTGGGTGCAATAGTCGGTCCTGATTATGCTTACATAGAATACTTAGACAAAAACGAAAGAACCGAGATATCGTATGGAGTTTACCTATCCCCCAAAGCTTATGGAGCAGTCCAACTAATCCTACATGTCAAATATGAGGATCAGGCCGGCAGGACACACGAAGACATCCTTTCCCTAGGAGTAAGAGCTGTAGGCGAGCCCGAGATAGAGGTAGCTCATGTCTCTACCATACCATCCTCGATATACCCCGGGGATCTCAACGTAAGGCTAGTAGTTACCCTAACTAACGTGGGCAACTACATGGCAAAGGAGGTAAGGGCTAATATATCAAGCATTCCTGGAGTCATAGAACCATCCTCCCCAGGAACAGATACATTCCTAATACCTGCACTCCCTCCGAACGAAGCAGTTAATGTTGAATTCATTGTGGATATATCTGAAGATGCTAAGCCTGGAAGGTATGAACTAGTTTTATCTACTAAGTATGGGAATTCATCAATCCCAGTTCAGATAGAAGAGAAGGCAAGCTTTAAACTACTACAATTTGAAATACCAGGAAGTCCAAAACCCGGGGATAAGGGAGTAAAGCTATCTTTAGTACTTCAGAATGAGGCTCGGGCTACTGCAGAGGATGTGGTGGTTGAGATAATAACACCATATCTAGTAGGTACAACTACGTCTGCTCTGGGGGAAATCCCTGGCAATAGTAATATGACTGCCATAATGGAGGTGGATATAGACAAAAACGCTCCACAGATAGTACCGGTGGATATCAAGGTAACATGGAAGCAAGGAGAGAGGAGCCTGTACCAGACCATAAGTACGGAACTTAAATTAGCAAAGGGAAGTAGTTCGTGGTCAGCTTACACATATTGGGTCTTGATATCTGGGGCTGCAGTGCTTATTCTAGTGATACTTGCGCCTAAGGTTAGACGCCTCCTAGGACTGTAGAGAGATCCTTCCATAATCAACTAGAGCTTTCATTGCTCTCACAGCTCTCTCAGGCTCGGGATACGCTGGAATGCCCTCTATTTCAAAGAACCCCCTGAACTCCCTTGCGTATTGTGAGGATCCTACATCCATTGCAACCACAGGCTTACTATATCTCTTGGCAATCCTAGCAAGCTTTGATGGCAGCTCCGCTGTAACTCCTGGGACATGGTGAAGCGCTAGCACTATCACACCATCTACCCCATCATCCTCCAAGAGAATCTCCATAGATCTCACGAAAGAATCGTCCGTAGCGCTACCAGTTAAGTCAACTGGATTAGCAGTAGCAGCTATGGGGGGAATTATCCTTTCTTTCTTGAGTCTCTCGAAATCTTTCTTAGTCTTCTCACTGAAGCTAGCGAGCTTTAGGCCAATGGCCTCGGTTTCATCAGCAGCCATAACACCGACACCTCCTCCATCTGTTAGTATAGCTATCCTATCTCCTTTCGCAGGAGGTTGCATCACCAAAGCTTTAGCCACATCAAAGAGCTCTTCCATATCTCTGACTCTTATTATACCTGCTTGTCTAAAGGCAGCATCATAGATAGCGTCGCTTCCAGCCATGGCAGCTGTATGAGAGCTAGCGGCTCTAGCACCAGCGCTTGTCCTCCCAGCCTTAAAGACAACTATGGGCTTTACTTTAGTCACCTCCTTGGCTAATTGAAGGAACTCTCTTCCCCTATCTATGGATTCAGCGTATATCAAGATAACTTTCGTTTCCTCATCGTCTTTAAGATACAAGAGGACATCTACCTCATCTACATCCAATTTATTGCCATAACTAACGAACTTGGCCAATCCTATGCCTTCTCCGTGCATGTAGTCCAAACAGGCGACACCAAACGCTCCAGATTGGGTGCTTAGGGATATATTCCCCGGCTTAGGTCTAGGTGATGAAATATAGCTTTTTCCGAGGAAGTTCTTCTCCACCGGGAGGAACATTGTATCTATGCCTGTGGATGGGACTACTACACCAACGCAGTTAGGCCCTATAACCCTCATATCGTACTTCTTCCTAATCTCTTCTAGCATTTCTTGAAGCCTGACACCTTCTCCTCCTACCTCAGCAAATCCACCACTGATTACGATAATGTTCTTTATTCCTTTTTTACCGCAATCCTCCATGGCCAGCGGTGTGTACTTTGCAGGAGTTACTAGCACAGCCAAATCTGGAGTATCAGGTAGTTCTGCGATGGACTTGAATGTAGGAACTCCTAAGATACTCTCCTCAGATTTCGGATTAACTGCGTAAAGTTTTCCTTTATACATGCCTCTCTGGGAATTTTCAACCATTATCTTGAGGAGTTCGTAGCCTATCTTCCCAGGGGTTCTAGAGGCACCCACTATAACTACGGATTTTGGATTGAAAAAACCCTCCAAAGAGGACATATTGTGCACCTTGATTTTCAGGCCTACCTAAATAAAGAAATTTCACAACAGTAAGAAACCTTCCCCTCAATGCGACTCAATTAAAAGGACGAACTCATGACTATATCTCGCTAATACAGGTAGAGGAAGAAATAAAAGAAAAATAGAGGGTTTCAGGCCTTCCAAACGGCCCTAATAGCGAGCTCTATATCTTCTCCAGTTACGGTCTTCCTATTGGCGTGTTTAGCCAAACTGACTGCGTGCTTGCTCACTTCCATGGCAAACTTCTCCATATAGTGCTCCAGCCTCTCGACAGCAGCATCACTTACCCTCTCAGCGCCAGCTTCTCTGATTATCCTCCCAATGGGAGCTAGGGGTAAATACCTCGCCTTAGGCATAATATAAAGAACCTCATGTTAAATAAAAAATCTACCCTTCACGATGATTGCAAGTAGTAGTAGGACCACCCATTTATAAAGCGAGTATCATCTTCTATTACTGTGAAGTCCACTTAATTTAACAACTCGGATCATGAGGAGTAGAGAAATTATATCAACTACCGGAAATAAATCTCGGGTGTTATCTATTATGAAGAGGAAAGTAAGAATAAGCAAACTGATATCACTACTGCTGAGGCATAAACCTGAGCTGGGGAACCTTCACCCGGACGAGAAGGGGTTTATTCCAGTAAAAGATCTTATTCAAGCTGTAAAAATGATAATGGGAGAATATGTGACCGAAAATGAGATTATAGAAATTATTAGCAAGGATACGGAGAGATTTGAACTGAAAGATAGCCTAGTTAGAGCAAGATACGGCCATAGTTTCCCGATTGAAATTGGAGAGTCCTTACGACCTGAGGAAGTTCCTGAGGTGCTATATCACGGAACCACAAGGGAAGCGCTTAGTAGCATATTAAAAGAGGGCTTAAGACCAATGAAGAGGCAGTACGTCCACCTTTCGCTCACAGTCGATCGTGCTCTACAAGTAGCTAGGAGGAAAAAAGGTCCTCATCTCATCCTTAGGATAAGGGCTAGGGAACTAGCAAAACGTGGGTACAGTATATACCGTCCATCTGAACTTACCTTCTTAGCGGATGAGGTCCCCCCAGATTATATTGATGGTTACGATACTGTATAAGAATTATCTGGAGCTAGGTTACTGATCTAATGTGAGAGAGTTGAATCGAGCTGTAATATTACATGGAGGAGCATGGGATACACCAAACGATCTGTTCGAAGAGCGTATAAAGGGGTTAAAAAGGCCGCTAGGGAATCTACCGGTGTTTTAGACTCAGGGGAAAGCGCTTTAGATGCTGTAGAAAGAGCAGTAATAGTTATGGAGGATGATCCTAACTTCAATGTAGGCATTGGTTCAGCATTAAATGAGGAGGGGTTCGTGGAGTTAGATGTTATAATTGTTGACGGCAGCTCATTGGATTTCGGCTCAGTTGCTGCCGTTAGGAGGATAAAGAATCCAATTTTGTTGGCAAGGGCAATAATGGAGAGGACTCATAATAATTAATATGTATGTCGCTGAGGGAGCGGAGAAGATAGCGGTCGAGTTAGGATTCCAGCTAATTGACCCCAGAGAACTCATCACTAAAAGGAGACTAGAAACTTGGAGGAAGAAGAGCAGAAATAATGTGTTTAGTACGGTGAGTGCAGTAGCGCTCGATTCTAATGTGAATATAGCAGCAGCAACCTCTACAGGCGGTATACCATTCAAAAGGCCCGGTAGAGTAGGAGATTCGCCATTGATCGGATGTGGGGCCTTTGCAGATAGAGAAATCGGCGGAACTAGTGCTACCGGGCAAGGAGAAGCCATAATGAGAGTCTTACTATCAAAACTAACTGTAGATATTTTATCTATGGGTGCCTCTCCAGCAGATGCTGCTAAGAGGGCTTTATCCATTATGAGAGGAAAAACCGGAGGGCTAATCCTCGTAGACAAGCATGGAAGAGTGGGATATGCCCATACATCGAGGAGAATGGCTGTAGCCTACTCTACAAGGGAGGGAGATATAATAGCAATGATAAGCAGCATAGAGTAATCATTCCAGCAGGAGGACATATGGGTCCTCAGCATCTTCAGGGAATTCCCTCAATGAGTCTCCTTCCACAATCTTCCTACTTTCTGGATCTGATACAAGCTCTCCTATAATACTGGTTACAAATCCATGAGACTCTATAAGCTCTCTTAAGAAGCCAAGTGGTGCGCTTTTTGGTATAGCTGCCAATACTGTCCCCGAACTGGAGGCAGCCAAGGGATTAAACCCTAGTGAGCCAGATAGCCTCAGTATTTCAGGTGGAAATAAGATTCTCTCCCTCCATATCTTAAAGCCTAAGCTAGAGGCATCAGCGAAATCGTTTAACATCCTTATGAGACCTCCTTCTGCACCGTCCTTCATCCCATTGACCTTTGTGAACATTGCTAAGTCCCTAGCCTTGTCCACAGCTGTTAGCATCCATCTGGTCTTCTTCCATCTTCTCACCGTGTGGGGACCGAAAATTCGCTCAATAAGGTCCGGCTTGAAATGGGCAACTCCATAGAGGAACTCAGCTCCGGGGATTCCAACTAGGAGCAATATGTCTCCAGATCTAGCCATGGTTGGTGTTATTGGATTTCTAGCCTCACCTATGACTGTTGTAACTACTACTGGCTCCTTGACAGCTTTATACCACCCAATATGGCCTGTTACTATACTAACACCGTATCTATATGCCTCGTAGTCAATATCTCTGGCGATTCTCAATGCCAACTCGACATCTGCACCTTCAGGAAGTAGTATTGTGCTGGTCATCATCTTGGGTTCTGCACCTAAGACAGCAACATCGGAAGCTGAAAAATGAAAAGAGAAGAACCCTAGGTCTTCAAGGGGTACTCCTAAAGCCGGATCACAGGCGTAGATCCTAGTAAGTCCTAGTAACCTCTCAGCACCGGCATCGATGCTGGGATGTGGTGGAATCGTGATAGATTTCCCTAATCTCCCTACTAGCTTTGTAATCTCTTTCAAGACCTCTTTCCTCGCCTTTCCTCTCATTCACTGATATGCAAGGAGTTTTAATGATAACATTTATGAGTTCAGATTCTATGACGAGGCCTAATGAGAGTAGCTATTCAAGGAGAGAGAGGGTCTTATAGTGATGAAGCAGCCCTTATATTCTTCAAGAGCTATGAACCTATCTCGAAACAATCCTTAGAGGAAGTATTCGACTCAGTAGAGTGCGCCGAGTCCGACTATGGCGTGGTACCTGTTGAGAACTCAACTACTGGTAGCATAAGAAAGTCATTGGACCTACTACTAAAGAGGGATGTCAGTGTAGTCGGTGAAGTGAAAGTCAGGGTGAGACACGCACTTTTAGGCATTAGAGGATCAAAAATCGAGGACATAAAGGTGGTATACTCCCACCCAGAGGCTATTTCTCAGTGTGAAGACTTTCTCAAGTCTAGAGAATGGGAGGTAATACCGAGCTTTGACACAGCAGGAGCTGCTAGGGAAGTTGCAGAATCGGGTGACATGAAGAAGGCGGCAATTGCAGGGGAGAGGGCTGCTAGCATCTACAATCTAGAAGTACTGGCTAGGGATATACAAGACATCTCCCATAACACAACTAGATTCTTTGTAATAGCTAAGGAAGGAAGCTGGCCAAAAGAAGCGGATACAACTTCTGCGTTCTTTGCTACTAGACATGTACCTGGTGCTTTATGGAGGGCTCTCGGAGTTTTTGCTAAGAGAAATATCAACCTTCTTTGGTTAGAATCAAGACCTATAAGAAAAGAACCGTGGAACTACTCCTTTTTCATAGAATTCGAGGGCTCCTTATGGGAAGATTATGTTAATGAGGCACTTAAAGAATTAGAAGACCACACAATCTGGGTTAAAGTACTGGGGAGCTATAAAAGAATGTCTATATAGCTTTAAGTTCTCGGAGAGAGTGAGAGATATGAGCAAAAGAGCCTTAGTAGTGGCAGTAATCCTTGTATTGCTGGTCATTATCTTTTACTATATAGTTGGGAATAAAGAGCAGCCCCCGGTTGAAGATGAGGGTATTACCCTATTAGCAATAACAAGACATTCGTCTACGATAACCCAGCTGTACAAGGAGGCATTTCTGTCCTCCGAAATTGCGAAGAAGCACAACATAACAGATATTAGGTTTATAAACCCTCATCCGGCAATCTGGATAGAGACTATTAAGAGGATCGGTAACATAGATATCGCTTGGGGAGGAGGGCCGACCATCCATAATCTATTAGCTGATGAAGGGCTACTTCTTCCCATATCCTCTATAGGCGTGCTACAGACCCTTCAGTGCATACCCAAAGATATCGGAGGTATGGAACTAGTGAGATATGATGGCTCGGGAAGGCCTCTATGGATAACGACAGCAATATCTTCCTTTGGTATTATAGTGAACCATCCGATGCTAGAAAAGTATGATTTACCTACCCCTAAGAAGTGGGAGGACCTAGCTTCGCCCGAGTTATCTAAAATATTGCCAAAGCCTGCTGTTGCGTACTCTAGATCGACACAATCAGGCTCGCACACTAGGATATATCAGATAATACTCCAGAAGTTCGGCTGGGATGAGGGCTGGGCTATTCTAGCGAGATTGGCTGCTAATGGAAGACCTTATGGTGGGTCGGTGGAAGCATTAACCGCGCTTGAATCTGGAGAAGTTCCAATAGCTATTGGAATAGATTTCTACGGTTATACAGCTCAGGTTGAGGTTCCAGGAACGGAGTACATAATACCCTACAATGAAACTATAATAGGTGGGGATCCGATATCACTGCTTAAGACGTCAAAACACAAGGAGGAAGCCTTGGCCTTCATAACCTGGGTCTTATCGAAAGAGGGACAGTCTCTTCTTTTGGATAAGAGGGTAAATAGGTTACCGGTCAGACCTGATGTCTTCGATACAGACATAGGAAAATCAAGGAAAGATTTAAGAGAAGCGTATAGAAAGGTCATGGAGAACGTAGGTATAAGATTCGATGAAGAAAGAGCTAGGAGGACGTATTTCGCTGTAGCATTATACTTTGACTCAGTATTCTGCGACCCACACGATTCGCTGGTAAAAACCTGGCGCCTCCTGACTAAGGCTTATCTCGATGGAAAGCTCAATAAACGGGAGTTCGAGGAGATATCTCGTAAGTTAGGGGGACCATTAAACTGGGAGCAGAATGGAACCACGTACATATTCACTGAGGAGTTTGCTGCATCGATAAACTTGAAAGTGAGAGATGATCCAAATTTCTCGTCAAAGATCGCCTCTTTATGGAGAGAGGCGGCAGAGAAGAGGTATAGAGAAATCATATCGTTAATCTCTGGAGGATAACAGTGATAACGGAGCAAAAGCCCGAGTATATAAGACCTAGCACTACGATTTCCTTTTGGACATCCCCTACCTCGATAAATCTCTTCTAAACATCTCACTTAATTCTCTAATTTCTCCCTCATCCTTCGCCCTAGAGTAGGCCTCTAGTCTATTCTCATTTAGGTAAAGGAATTCAGGACCCCACTTAAATGGTTCTAACATCCTAATAGCTAATTCTCTATGTCCGAGAATATAGAGAGATGCTGCTAGAGCTTCAACTGTTGAAAGGTATTCTGGAATGCCGTAGTTTATGGGATTTGCAGCTACAAGAAATGGAAGTCTTTTCCACAGGCCACTGGGCCATCTTACCTCTTTTATCTTCTTCCAAGATGCATCTACAGCGACTATCCCTTTAATGTGGCTAGCATCTTCAGGAGAGACGTACTTGTGCGAGAGAGGATTTAACACCAATATTCCTCGAAGACCGAGCCTATATCTCTCAGCCAGACCTAACCGCAGGAGCTTTGAGCCAGTGGCCTTCTTAGGATCGTCTTGTCTGAGCCTTAGTATATAGACTTTCATTTTAGTTTCTCTAGGACTATGAATGTTACGGTATTCTCAACACCTTCTTGACCCCTGAGATCTTCGATTATCCTAGCTAGCTCAAATGTATTTGCAGCCTCTGCTCTTAGCAAGAAGTCGAATTCACCAGTTACATAAAAGACCTCTTTAACTTTTTCATTAGTAGGGAATACCTTCTTCAGCTCAGCTGTGTTAGAGGGCCTAACGCTAATTGCTATGAAAGCTTCTAATGCCATATCTATCCCGTATGTTAACAGATAATAGCTAACTAATAAAGGCTTTATCATGAGGGTTATCGTCCTAATGTCGGGATCTATTATCAGGTGGTGGACACTATATGCCTCCCATTTATAATAGCAAGTGAGTCAGCTCCAAGATGTCGGCCCTCGCTCGTTGGGAGATAACTTTTATAATACCTCCCTAGCTCATAGGACCAGGCTGTAGGTGTAAGCCGAGCTTTTCGTTGAATGTCGTTTTTCATTATGACAATAAACGTTTTATAGAGGGGATCTTCGGTAATGGTAAGGTGAGACGATGAGCCAGCAAGTGTCTCTAAATGTGGACAAGGAACTCATCGATGCCATCGATGCCCTCGTTTCGGAGGGTATGTTTAGGAGTAGATCGGAGGCAATCAAGGCTGCTCTATTGGGGTTCATAAGAACGAAGAATGCGGAAAGAGTCAGATTTATCTATGAAGAGGCTATTTCGGAGGCAATCTCCGATTTTAGAAAGAAGTAGTTGTGGTTGTTCCTGATATTCCAACTATATCATCTATGATATCCTTCTTTTGATGAATTCTATCAAGGGAGTACAATAATCTAAATAGCGTAGCTCCCATCCTTCTCTTGGTTTTTTCGCTCCCTTTACCGAGCAGATTCTCCTCTCACTGACTTGAAAAACAAGTATATTTTCTGCACATTTTGCAGGGCGACTAGGTCCGCTCTCCTTCCTCTAAAGCGCAGCTCATCTAATCCCTCTTTGGCAGATGCAACCCTTAATGCATCTAGCATTATCATCTCTGGCTTCATAACTCTAGCATGCTCTATGCATGCCGTATCTGCTAAGTTTATGAAGTCAGGATAGGTAGGCCCCCTCGTTGCCTTGGCGGAAAAAGACGCGAAATCCTCTAAGTCAATATTAAACCCAGTTAGCTTGATAACAGGGCCACCGCTGAACAGTGGTCTATAAAATGCTATTTTGACATCGTTAAAAAGCTCATAGTGATCTAAGAGTTCGGTCATTCTCTTAATGTAGGATTCCTTTCTCTTGACCATTGTGGAGAAGTAGGAAACAGCGAATTTCAAACCTCCGAAATCGTCACCGTACCTTCCAATCTCAATATACTCCCCCGCGTCCAGCATGAGCCATCCTAATACAGGATCTGATAGCAGATCGGAAACAACGGACTTATAAGCTTTTCTAGGAGCCTCCTCAATTACTCGTATGAGATCATCTCCCAAGAACTTGTAGGCTATCATAGAAGTGCTTATCCTTTTAACGAGGCCGACTAGCCCCTTATTCTTCTCCTCAGCCATCTTCATCACCTCATGGGCTAATTCTGTAAGTCCGGCCCAAATTTTTGAAGAGAAGAGGGCATTGGCAGGAGGGAAATCCCCATCCCTAACTAGTACATCGAAGTCTTCCCTCTTCCTTAGGAGGTCCCTCATTACTAAAATTTCGGCCTTCTTTGCCGCTGCAGATGGAAGCGAGCTGGGCTCCTCCTCCTCGTCGAACTTATCTCTAAATGTCTTTAATCTGAATAGAGGTCTATCGGGTTTGGGATAGGTCACAGCAGCTAGTAGAACGAATCCAGTCCTTATACCTCTCAGGGAAATAGTAGGTGTGAATGTGGAATCGACAGCTATAACGTCATAGCTTTTGGATGGTTCCCTTAGTATACGTACCTCGCTCCTTATCTTATCTTCTAACTCCTCATAGACTGGCTGTACATATTCCCAAGCTTTCTTCATAGCATTTACAATTCCTACAGCTTTATCCAGTGCTATACTATACACATCGGGATCTAGGACCTCTTCCCATTCTTCCTCACTCATCCAGATCACCAAATGTGTGAATAAGGATTGGCCTTCTAAATGGTGAGAGAAGACCGGTAATGTAGAAATCTCCAGTTCCCAGAACCCCTACATCTATATTTCCTATATTTACGACTTTTCCTATGTCATCAATATCGCTGGAGGACTGGAGAGAACTGAATAAGACGCTGTTTATGTTAGCCCTCATGTTCATATCTAAGTCCGAAACCCATCTTTGACTAGCTAATATAAGTCCTATACCCCATTTTCTGCCCCTTCTAGCTACGTCAGAGAGAGATTCAGTTGGAGGTTGGCCCCTAGCATAAACCTGGGCCTCGTCTACGACTATGGCAATGTCCATCCTCTTTCCCTTGCTCTCCGCCCTCTCCATTATCCCACTGATAACGCCTCTCATTATACCGTATCTTATGGGCAGCGTTTCAGAACTTATGTCCAGAACTGTTAGTTCGCTGTCTATTATATGGTCTACTAATTTCTCTATATCATACTCCCTCCCATTGAAAGATTTCATAGAGATACCAGATCTAACCAGCCTGAAAAGGGATTTCGCTATAGTATGCTCCTTCCTCTTTAAATAACCCATTACCATCCTTAATATGGAAGCAAAGGATTTATCATCCCATTTTACGTCTTTCGGGCTTATTCTCATAAGTTCTAGTATAGGGCCCATGTCTGGGTCTCGACTGCCAAATCCTAACGATTCCATGAACATTCGGGCCGTTTCGTACTTTCCGTTACTGAAAAGGTACGCATATAATGCCACTTCGATGTCATCAAGATATTCCTTCCCCAGCACCTTATTTGCTAATACCTCAGCCAAGGAAAGTAAGTCTGGGAACACATTGCTATCAGGAATAACGTGGTCCTTAAAGTATGGAGCATAGTCAGCACCAGTATGATCAAATATGACTACCTTCCTACCGACTCTCACTAACTCTTTCACTAGCAATCTAACTAAGTGCGACTTTCCGGAACCTGTGGATCCAACTACAGCTAGATGATAGTCTATAGCCTTTGGATCAAGGGGTAAGGGCCATCTTGATGTTGGGTGCTCCCCTATAAATATTGGATTCTCTATGAAGGAGAGCCCCTCAAGATCTCCCTCCTCTATTAGATACACGGGTGTCCCAGTAGGTATGGCTGTCAACACCCTGGGATCGAATCTACCTCCTTCTATAGTCCCATAGAGTTCGATATTCGCGTTTAGATACTCATATGCTCTGACAGACTCTATGTTAGTCGGAGTGAATGGAGAATAAGGGGACATTGTTGGATTAGCATATGATATACCCCTAACAACACCTAACAGCTTCTCTCCAACCTTTACTAGATCGTTAAGGAGTACTTCATCCTCTAACCTAGCCGTGATCCATTTAGTCGAAGTTCTCCCTACTGCGAACCCAACTTCCCTCATTTCGTCTCACTTAGCAGTGATAGGAATAAAAAGTGTATCTTAACTACCTCTACGCGAACCCCGCATAAAACTTACAAAGATCCACTCCCCCTTTAGGTCGATATATATTTATCCAAGGGATTTGGTACCCGGGGTCGGTGAATAGGTTGAACATAGAGAAGGAGCTCAAAGAAAACAGGAAGTTTATCGACAGTATCATAGAGAGGAAATTTCCTAAGGAGATAGACCTCTCCTACCTAGGATGGCTGGCAGGGGAAGCGTCTAACTCCTACGATTCTTACGTCTTGCAGAAGGTTCTTTTTGACCCAATGTGGGATCTCCTACTAAGAGGAGGGAAGAGATGGAGACCTTGGCTCTTCCTAATACTTGCTAAGAACTTAGGTGTTGATGTAGAGAAGTATAAAGAGTTAAGCGTAATAATAGAACTCTTACACAATGGATCGCTGGTCGCTGATGACATAGAGGATAGCGCTGAAATGAGGAGGGGAGATAAAGCAATACATATAAAATATGGTCTGGATGTTGCTGTTAACCTATCCTCTGCCATGTACTTCATGCCCTTAAGGATACTAATGGAGATGGAAATAGATGATAAGACCTACAGGAGACTAGTTAACGCATATTTAGAGGATATGATAAGGATACACCTAGGCCAGGCCACTGATATAGGTTGGCATAGGGGGATGAAAGACCCAGAGGAGATAACTGCTGATCAGTATCTACAAATGTGTGCTAACAAGACAGGCGTCCTCCCAAGGTTGGCTGCTAGGTATGCTGCCATAATCGCGGGTCTCGACGAAGATAGTGAGAAAAAGCTTGGAAAGTTCGCCGAATCCATCGGAGTGGCCTTCCAAATACAAGACGATATTATCAATGTGACCAATGCCGAGAAGTTAGGGAAGGATTACGGTGAGGATATTACTGAGGGAAAGGTTACGCTAATAGTAATACATACCCTATCTAAAGCAAGCGAGGATGATAAGAGAAGGCTAAAGGAAATACTTGCCATGCATACTAGGGACAGGGAGCTAATAGATGAAGCTATTTCCATCTTGAAGAAGTATGGGTCAGTTGAATATGCGAAAGAGTTTGCTAGGGATATAGTGAGGGAATCATGGCGTGAGATAGAAGACATACTTCCAGACAATGAGTACAAGGAAAAATTGAGGGAACTTGCTAATTTCCTAGTAGAGAGGGAGTTTTAATCAATCTGGAGGGACTAGTCCTCCCATACGTCCTGTCTTGACCTCTTTCACTCCTATTAGGGCTCCTAGCAGTATTATCGCTGCTGATATTGGATATAAAAGCTCTAATCCGATCAGCTCAACTATAAAGCCCCCTACCAAAGCCCCTATGGACCATCCAAGGGACCTCACGAAATTAATGGCTCCAAGGTACTCTAATGACTCATTCAGCCCTCTCCTTGATATTGATACGAGTATGTAGGACCAGGTCATACCATCAAGAACCATGAACACCACGAAATATTCCAACGGAGCTATCAACCCGATTGTTAAAGCAGGAACACTTAGCAGAAGAACCCCTCTTACTATTAACGAGATGTCTAAGTTTCTTACCTCATCCCCCCTTCCGGCTCTACTATAAAATAGGCTAGATGTGAAGGAGCTTAAGGCAGACAACATGTAGATGTGAGAATTCGTCAATCCCATTGACTTTTCTAATCCAACTAGTTGCGGATAGGCTAGGCCTAGGCCTATGAACCCGAGGAAGACCTTCATGTTAAAGGGAACATGGAGGTGGGGTTTACCTATCGATATATAAGCGGGTTTCTGAAACAGCGTACCTCTAGTAACCCTGTGGACCATGGCCATAGTCCACTCCAGCGCCTCCTCCTCTGCCTTAGAAATCGCATTAAGGCCCTCCTCTATTATGGGTAAGATTCCAATCTCCTCCTCATAAGCCCTCTTTAGCACGCTTCTAACAGGGATACTAAGTACTGCTGCTAAGACTGGAAAGGCTGCTATATCTAAGAAAATCGCTGCCATAGCTAGCTGATCTATAGTAAGAAGACTTAGGGAAATCCCTCCAAATACTAAGCCTATGAACCAAGACCATCCTGAGATGGATTCATAGCCTGCAGATGCCTTCGAAGGATCCTTAAGCTCATCATATGCATAGAATAAACCAGCAAAATATGAAATTGGGGATAAAAAGGATATTAAGAAGGAACTAAGGAGTGCTGCATTGACATCTCCAGCCAGAATGGTTAACGATGGAAGGATCAGGGAAAGGTGGCCTAGGGCGATTCCAGCTGAGTGTCGATCCTTTGGCGCTAGGGCTCTTGTCCAAGTTATATTTCCCATCATCAATCCGATGTACATTAAGAAAAAGGAAAGAGAGAGATCTTCTGCTCCTCCTCCGTATTCCAAGACGGCTAGCGGTACTAACTGATATATTATCGAGGCTAAGAATCTATGAGGGATAGAGGCCGCCTTCCACCTCTCCATTCCCTTTCTCATCTTCCTTTCTCAGGAGCTCTTTTAAAATAGCTCTTATGTATGGTCTGAACTCGTCCTTCAATACGAGGCCAGTAGCCACACCTATTGCTACTCCTGCAGATATCGTTATCGCAGCTACAGCTACTAGGATAGTCTGCACGAGCAGATTTACATCTATTCCCATAGTGGATAAAGCTACTATCCCAAACAGCATGACACTGCCGAACTTTAGTGAGGACCCTATAGCTTCTTTACCAACTACCGTCGATCCGATAACCTGCTTCTTCATTATCGACCCGACGATTAGACCTATAAATACTAAGAAAACGGCAGCTAAAAGCTTTGGTGAGTACTCGACTAGCGCCTTGGCTGAATCTGTGAGTATCCCAGAACCGATGTTCTCGGCGGCCACGCCTATGAACAGTAAGTAGATATACCATTTCACTAGACCTGCCAATAGGCCTGAGGGGCTTATTCCATAGAGTTCTTCTAGGAGACCTTTCTTCTTGACCCATTTATCCAGCCCTAGGAATTTCTTCAGTAGACCGGTTAGCACTATACCTACCAATCTACCTACTACATAGCCCACTAGTAGTATGATGGCTGCAGATACTAGCTTAGGTACTGTGGTCTGGATTTGCCTCCACAGGTATTCCAGCGTATATATTATGTCAGCCAGCCCCTGCATACCTCTCAGCTCAGCGGCACCGTGACATGTATCGCCCTTATAAACATTTCTAATTGGAAGTAAAAGGCACTTAAACCTATGGAGAAAGCTTCTCCATAGGTTTAACATCATGAGGTGATATCTCTCTAGTTCCTATTGGAGATAAGATAGCTAGCTTAGCCTTCCTCTTCATTTCTTCTATATTAGAAGCCCCTACGTAGCCGAAGGCTGCCTTAAGACCGGCCACGAATTTATCTATCACAGTAGCTACATCTCCCCTATACGGCACGAGACCCTCTATACCCTCAGCTATGTCCTTGGACGGCTTACTATACCTATCAAGGACAAAACGTTTCGATCTAGCTGACGGGCTGCCCATTCCCCTGTATACCTTGTACATTTTACCTCCAACTATCAGCGGGGATCCGGGTGACTCCTTAGTACCAGCTAATGCAAATCCCAACATTACAGCATCTGCACCAGCTGCAAAAGCCTTTGCAGCTTCTGCAGGACCCCTTATACCTCCATCAGCAATAATAGCGACCTTAGATCCGTACTTATTTACGGCCGTCGAGACCTTGGCTACAGCATATAAGGTGGGGGCGGCAACACCGGTTACCTCCCCAGTAGTACAGATACTACCGCTGGCTATTCCCACCCTCAATCCCACTATTTCCAGCCTAGTTATTAGTTCCTCAGCAGCTTCATAGGTACCTATGTTTCCGACCACTAGAGGAATATTCACTTCTCTTATCACTCTCTTAGCTGCCGTAATAGCGTTCTCATTATGAAAATGAGCTACATCCGTCACTAAGAGGTCAATATATGGCTCAAGTGCTTTAGCTCTCTCGAGATCGAATGGAGAGATTGCTGCAGCCACCCTAAGCCGTCCTTCCTCATCTCTAGTGGCAAAGGGATGAGATTCCCTGTAAAATACATCTTTTGCTGTGATTAACCCGACTAGAGATCCTGAATCATCGACCACAGGAAGCTTCTCTATCTTATATGTGGACATTATTTTTCTAGCCTCATCTGGTGATATGCTCGGGCTCACGGTTATTACATCTTTAGTCATGACGTCCTTTACCCTCAAGTTTCCATCTTCAGCGAAATACACATCCCTTCTAGTGATTATGCCTACTAGCCTACTACCCTCAACTACAGGTAGGCCTGAGATCTTCATTTCCTTCATTATCTGTTGGGCCTTATCAACAGTATCCTCAGGAGATACAGTAACTACTTCCCTTATAATGAATGATTCTGCCCTCTTTACAGCCTTAGCCATATTTACCTGCTCCTCTACCGAACAGTTCCTATGGATAACACCTAAACCACCCATTCTCGCTACTGCAATTGCCATCTCTGCCTCAGTCACGGTATCCATGGGAGAAGATAGTATTGGGACAGATAGCGAGATCTCTCCTATGTGAGTAGTTAGATCTACTTCTGAGGGTTCTACTTCCGTTTTTCCAGGGAGAAGTATAACATCTCCGAATGTGAAAGCTAATTCAGCATTAGACAGCTTATCCCATAGCATATCTAAAGAGACTTTGGTGGTGAATAAACTTTTCCATTAACTTGATTCCCTTTTCCATATGTGATACTAAAAGTTAGGAGTTAAGGTAGCCAGAGCCTGTGCGGATCCATACACACTTTTCTCATACCCTATTCTCTACGTAACTTTCTCTCCTAGTGCTACCATGATACTTCAGAGGTAATCTATTACTACTTGAGAAGGATACAAAAATACTATGTATCCGTTGAGCTCATAATGACTTCAAGTTTTACTCCCCAAATTTGGGTCTCAATTGATGTCAAGTCTCTAGGGTTCTACTCTTGGGTATGAGATTAATAAGCTCATTACCATCAAAGTAGCCTGATCCAGCGAATATTTTCCCATACTTAACTATATACACACCTTTTTCTTGGAGGTCCATTCTTAAGTTCTCTCCATTCATCCATCTTAGGAACTGTTCTCTATTTAATTGGACTATATGTCTTCTAGCCTTCCTCCCCACTAGATAAGAGCCTTCTATACTCAAAATGTAGCCATAGGGGGCCCACTTAGCTACATATACCCCTTTTATCACGCTTTCGCCGCTAAATTCCTGAGCCTCATACGAGGAGACCCTTATTCTCCTCTTCCCAGACTTAAATAGAGGAACTTCTATCTCTGCTCCAAACCATTCCTTAACCCATCTAATAAACTCTTCTACGTCGGCTTCCTTAGGAGAGCTACGTAAAATCCTAACGTGTCGTTGTCTTGGGGGTATACCCTCATCGTTCTCTTCATCTCCTTTCCGAACTCCCAATTCATCCACCCCTCTAGCCCGGGCCTCCATTTTAACCCTCTTATCTCAGGCTTCTCTATTATAGCACCCATCTTTACTAAATTATAAACGACCCATTCGTTTTCCTTCGGCTCTAGGGTACAGGTCGAATATACCATTAGCCCTCCAGGCTTTAAAGTCTGATAGGCTGCCTTAGCTAAGGAGACTTGGAGCCTAGAGATCTTGTTTACTGACTTGGGACTCCATCTAGCTAAGACACCCCAAGACCTCCTAACCTCACCTAGGGAACTGCATGGGGCATCTAAGATGACCTTATCGAAGACATTAGAGCCGAACTTCTGTGGAGCCCTTCTCCCATCTGAAATCGTTACTACTACATTTAAAGAGCCCATTCTCTGGACATTGGCAGCTAAAGCATCTACCCTAGCTGGGTTAACGTCATTAGCTATTAATAATCCCTTAAACGACATCATCTCGGCTATT
Organism: Thermoproteota archaeon; assembly: GCA_027491485.1. GTDB lineage: Archaea > Korarchaeota > Korarchaeia > Korarchaeales > Korarchaeaceae > Korarchaeum. The sequence continues at coordinate 175,082 of JAOZGR010000001.1, read as the reverse complement.
TGGGTGGCTTTTGATCCTGGCGATGCTGCTAGATCCAATATCCTCAATCCTGGTTCAGGACGCAAAACCACAGGCGGAATCATTGAAGCTGCTTCTTGCACATAATATAGTCCTAATTGATGCCAGGGGGTATTTCCCAACCTCTCAGGACCCCTGATGACTTTATATCCATAATCATACCAAGGTATTCGCTCAAGCTCCCACCCTTCCTCAGACAGTTTATCCACCAACCACTCCGTTTCTACCTTCATGGGGTTTATTCTGATGCTAGGTGTTGGCTTCTTGGCCATAAATAAGAGTAGTAATTCGTATTCGTCTCCAAGTAGCTCTCTATACCTCTTCTCGAATTCAGGCTTTATCAGTCCCTCAGGTATTTCTCCACTCATCCAAGATACATAGACCACAGCTTTATCTATGTTTTTGGCAGTAGGATCCTCGAAGGGTGTTAGATTGGAAGATGTAAGGGAGCTAATCACCAAGCTTGCGGCTGAAAATGCCCTCAAGTACGGTAAAGCTAGTCCAAAGGCAGTACTTGGAAAGCTTATAGCGGCGAAACCCGAGCTAAAACCTAAGATAAGGGATATAATTTCCTTGGTCGAGGAGGTAGTTGCTGAGATAAATATGTTACCTCCGGAAGCCCTCAGTCAGTTAGCTGGCCCACCAAAGAAAAAGAAGAAACCGTCGGAGAGGAAGTGGCCTCCTTTAGAGAATGCTGAAGAGGGAAAGGTAGTTACTAGGGTTGCCCCTGAGCCCAATGGTTACCCGACGCTTGGCCATGCTAAAGGTCTCCTAGTACCATTTATCTACGCTAGGCTCTACAAGGGCAAGTTCCTACTTAGATTTGAGGATACTAACCCTAGGGTAGAGAGACTTGAATTCTATGAGGCTATAAGAGAGGAGTTCGCAACCCTGCTTGAGGCTGCAGAGAAGGAACTTGGCTTAGGGCCCGGGAAATGGGATGATGAGATAATAGAATCTTATCACATACCGAAGATGTATGAGCTAGCTGAGCAACTCATAAGAAAGGGAGACGCCTATGTTTGTACCTGTCCAGCACATATAGTCAGGGCAAAGAGGAAAAACGGTGAAATCTGTGAGCATAGAGGACATTCCATTGAAATAAACCTAGAACTATGGGAGAAAATGCTCTCGGGAGAGTTCAGAGAAGGAGAAGCCCATTTAAGGTTGAAAACCAATATGAGACATCCAAATCTAACGATGAGGGATCCTGGGATCTTTAGGATCGTAGAAGCACCTCACCCCATACACGGTGATAAGTATAGGGTTTATCCAGTGTACGATTTCTCCATCAGCGTCATGGACTCGCTTACAGGTGTTACTCACGCATTTAGGAGTAAGGAATTCGAACCTCACGTTGAAGTCCAACTTGCTATACTGAGGAAGTTAGGACTAAGGGAATACAAGATGATTCAATTTGGGAGGATAACTGTGGAAGGTATACCTCTTTCCAAACGATATATCAGACCATTAATAGAGAGCGGGATACTAGAGGGCTGGAATGACCCTAGGATCCCAACTTTAAGAGGACTTTTTAGGAGGGGCATCCTACCTGAATCCATAGTTAAGTTCTTCTACGAGCTAGGTCCGAGTAAGGTAGATGCCACGGTAAACTTCGATACTATTGCCTCCATTAACAGGAAGATACTGGATCCAAAGGTTCCACGGTACATGTTCGTCCCTGATCCTATAAGGGCAACCATAGAAGGACTAGACACTCCAACGCTTGCTAAGTTACAAGTTCACCCAGAGATCGATATGGGAATTAGAGAGATAGCCCTAGAAGAACCACTTATCTACATATCTCAGCAAGACATTAGAGGTCTCAACGTGGGCGATGAGATAAGGCTTAGAGGGTTAGCGACCGTTACCGTAAGGAGCATAAATCCCGACGAAATCTCCTTGAAAGTCAGTGAAGAACAGAAAATTAAGGGGGTGAAGATCCTACAGTGGGCTCCTCTCAAAGGAGGGGTCCCCGCGAGACTTTTCATACCGAAGACTCCTTATTCCTATGAGATGCTAGGTGGTTACGGAGAACCCGAGCTTGCCAACCTTAAGAATGGGGATCTAATACAGCTACTAAGGATTGGATTCGCTAGGGTCGATAGCAAATCCCCCCTGACACTAATACTCTCCCATAAGTAGGTCGTAACTCACTTCATTTCTTTAACTTTAGCACCTTATTGTGCTACCGATAATCCCTTTATACCACGGTATTAAATGACGATAATCTCATTTAAAAGGTGATGCAGAACTGATAGACCGGAAGGGAGGTATAGATGAAAACACAGGCAAAAGCACTCTTGCTGCTCCTCCTACTACTTACTCTGACAACAGTTGCATCTAACGAACTCATTCCACAGGAGGAATGGAGTATTAAGGTATTTGATATAAAGCCCAAGTTTTATGTGCCTAGACCTGTCTTTCACGCGGGTAAAATCCTAACAGTGGGTGGTAGGGGAGACCTGCTAGTCTCATTTTCCATTGATGGTGAAAAGCTCTGGTCTGTCAACGCTAAGTCGAAAATATCCTCATCACCCATTATAGTACCTGGAGAAAGGGGGAAGCCGTGGGCTGTAGTAGTTACCGACACATCTGAGCTAAAGGCATTTGATGCCAATACGGGTAACCTGAAGGTAGATAGAGTTAAATTACCGTCCAAGCCTTCTGGTGCCGATCTATCCTATCTCAGGACGGAAGGAGTTATATTAATTCCCACTATCTCCGGCAAAATTCTGGCCTTAAACCTTAGGTCTAAGTCTGTGAAATGGGAGATAGATGTCGGCTTTAATCCTAGATTTGTTAAATACCTTGAGGGAAAGGTACTGGCCGTAGGATACAAAGCTATCGCGCTAGTAGATTTATCAAGTAAGAGTGTAGTCTGGACCAAGGAATTCAGCGAGAGAATTGTTGCCTATGGAGCTGACGGAAGATATATAGGAGTTCTACTGGAGAACCAATCGATCGTCTCCTTCGAGCTCAATGGCGACTTCAATGGGATAGTTGATGGCTCCTTGCTCGGCCTTGGGGGATCATCCCCACCGGGGGAATTTCCAGTCATCAACGGGGTAGCTGTAATGACGAGCACCAGCCAGAAAATAAGCTTCGTTAATCTATCCGATCTATCCTCCGAGGGGATTATAAAGACGTGGGTTCTCCCGGTTAAGCAACCATCTCTTATAGGAGAAGGTCTACTCTACTTCACCCAGAACAAGACGATACGAGCATATCATCTCTCCAAAATGTTCAAACTTGGGGAATTTGGCGTTAGCCACACTCCATACAGCGAAGTCACCACGCTAATGGTACCAGATAGCCCCATATCCTATGCATGCTACATAGATCGTCTGGGGGACCTGGTTGTACTCTCATTACCCAGCTATTGGATAAAGATCCAAAGCATAGAGGAGAAACCAGATGGCTATTACGTTGAGGGTTTTATATGCAGGACAGATAGAAGTGGAGGGCCGGTTGCTCCACTAATCTACGGTGTCTCTCTCGCTGGTGAGGAGTTGTTCGAAAAGAAACTCTCCATTGTTTCCGCTGGAAGTTGCGGAGCTAGGTTCACCCTGACTCTTCCAGAGAAGGGGGCTATCGGGCTAATAGTTGAGGGCCAAAAACTACCGCCAAGCGTTCCAATAGGTCTTACAAGAGAGGAGTGGCTCTCCTCAAAGGGAGGTATCACAACAACTCCATCCACAACAACATATCCCGTCATTAGATACCCGGAGATCCTAGTCCCTCAAAAGGTCGTAGTAGGTGAGGAGTTTAATGTAAAGATATCCGGGACCAACATCTGGAATGTATCCAAGCTCATAATAGGGCTTAAGGGAGAAGGTATCTCGGAGGTAGAGAAGAGAATAGCGGTCCAGCCTGAAGGACACTTTGAAGCCACGTTAGAAAGCATTGCTCTACATCCATCAAACGTCATAACCCTCACGATAAGATCGGATGGTGAGATCCTCAATAAAACAGACCTGTCCCTAAGCATAGTTAGTGGGCGCATCATAGAGGAGGTATCGGTGCCATCCATAGCTAAAGTAGGTCAGCCATTAAGGGTGAAAGTAGGGATTGTGAACAGATTTAGCGATGGTGAATCATTTAGAGTGAAGGTATCTATAGGCGGTAGCTCCAAAGAAGTAACTATAGGTCCACTAAAAGCAGGGGAGAAGGGAACTTCCGAACTGGAGATAGAGCCGCAATCTCCGGCGGAGGAGGTGAGGGTCGAGGTCTTCACAACTACTGGACAAAGTATCGATAGGAAAGCTATCCCCATAAAAGTGACTCCACCTACCACTACTACTGGTGTAGAGACTACCCCTCCCCCTGTTCAGACAACCACTATCCCATCAGGACTACCAATTCCCATGGAATACCTATTGGTACTGGCTGTAGCATTGGCGCTCATCGGTGTAGGGCTGCTGCTAGCCAAGAGGAAACCCCGGGAGGTAGAAAGAGCTAGGCCTGAAAAGCTCAAAGAGAGACCAGTCCCTAAGGTGGAAAAAGAATTACCCGAAATTGAGAAGCCCGTTAGGAAACCTCCAAAGGAGGAAATCCCCACCGTCGAGGAAATTAAACCCGAGATTAAACCAAAACCAGAAGCAATGAAGCCACCTGAACCCGAAGAGGAGGTACCTGAAATACCGAAGGTAGTCAAGGAAGAGGTAAGAGAAGAGCCCGTAGAGAAGATAGAAGAGATCATACCACCCATGAAAATCCCCACGGTAAAGAAGGAAGAAATAGAAACTAGGTTAGGCGCTGCTAGAGAGAGGCTCGATAGGATCAAGAGGAGGATGAGGGAGCTTGAAGAGATAGTAGGGTTTGAAATCTCACCCTACAGACTGACAGATGCTGAGTCAACATTGATCACTGCCGAGCTTAAGATGAAGGAAGGGAATTTCGACGAATCAGATAGGCTTCTCTCCAATGTAGAGGAATCCTTAGACATATTGGAGACAGAGATTAAGGAAGCTAAGGACTCTTTAGTGGAGAATTGGGGGGCCATAGATAATAGGATAGAGATAATGCTCAAGGTATGGGGAAGGGCTCCAGCGAACATGCTCACCATGGTCCCCGCTGGATTCAGAATCGCTGCATTGGAGAGATATAGGAGACTTCACCCCGAGAAAAACTTAGAGCTGAGGGGCGATGAGCTAGTCCTTATTGAGGGCCAGTAACTCTACTTCTAACTACCTTTTCTTGGATCTCTTCGTAAAGCTCATCTATGACCTCCTGATAATCTACCTTACCCTCCTCAACAGCTAACATCTTCTGCTCCAGAACCCTTGTCCTCTCCTCACTTATTAGATCCGGATACTTTGATGTAAGGAACTTATGGACAGCGATGCCTAACCTCGTAGGTATTAACTTACCCTTCCTTTCCATTACGTACTTCCTAGCTAGAAGCTTATCGATTATAGTCGCATAAGTAGAGGGCCTCCCAATACCCCGCTCCTTCATAAGAGCTACTATCTCGCCTTGCGTATATAGAGGTGCTGATGGTACACTTACATGTCTTATTTCAACCTCTACTATTCCTTCACTGATTGGAGGCCTTATAGGATGTAAGAACGGATATAGCACCGCCCATCCACCTTCAATACTGATTATCCTACTATCTTCGAGCTCGTTTCCATCTACAACGATTTTATACCTCTGCCTCACGACCCTGCTCTCCTTAGCCTGGGATGCAATGAATCTCCTATATATGAGATCGTACAGCCTAATATGATCCTTAGAGAAACTCTCAGGAGGTATAATTAGACCTTCTCGGATATATTCGAGTAATTCAGAGGCACTTAAAGGCTTAGTTGGCCTAATACACTCATGAGCGCCCCCTTCTCCCCATCTTCTTGGTACAAACTCGTCTCCAAGCACCTCCGATGCTACCCTTATACCAGCATCACTCACCCTAGTGCTATCAGTTCTGTGGTATGTTATCAGACCTGCTTCGAAGAGAGATTGCGCTAGATCCATCACCCTTCTAGCTCCTATCTTTAGGACTCTACTTGCTTCCCTTATCATCTCATCTGTAGTGAAGGGAGGTGGAGGTCTTATCACATCTTCTTCAACTCTTATAGATGTTATCTTGGCCTTAAGTTTACCAGGAGATCCTAGCTCCCTATCTACCCTTAGATAAATACCATTTCCTCTTATTAAGGTGATCTTCTTCCTCTTCTTATATTCCGCGTACCTCTGAATGATCCAGCCAAGTGTTGGTGTTTGAGCCCTTCCAGCCGAGAGTGTCCTATTATTGAACCTCTTCTGCACCTCTTCACTTAATTCGAACCCTATCCACCTATCTTCGACTCTCCTCACGATCTGAGCTTTTACCCTAGGTTCATCTATCGTTCCAAGATTGGACAACGCCTCAAGGATGGCCCTTTTCGTTACCTCATGGAATTCAGCTCTATAAACTTCTTTTGCAGCATCCGCAATTAGCTGATATATGTCCCATGCTATCTTCTCCCCCTCAGTATCTGGATCGGTCCCTATTATTACCCTGGAGGCCTCAAAACCTAGCCACCTCATGGACTTAATGTTGGATTTACTATCTCTCAGCTTAACTGAACCACATTTTGGACACTTATCTCCCTCCTCTGTGAATTGGTAACCGCAATCCATGCATCTCTTTATTGATGAATATATTGGAATATACTCTCTTCCCTCGTTCTCCTCGATTAAAACGCCATGATATCCGCCCTTAGTTGAAAGATCAACGACATGGCCACCACTAGCCATTATCGTAATTACATAGTTACCGGTAGTCACTTCATATGCTAATACATTACCAATAATCCTCCTACCAGGCCTTCCAAAGAATCTCGCTATTGTTCTAGCCTTATTAGGGCTCTCAACGATGAATAAGGCGGTCTTTAGTAGACCTGCAGTCTTCTCTGGCCTCTCCCTGATAAGACCGTATCTCCTCCTATCTTCATCTATCTCCTCCTTCAGTTTATGAAGATCAATCTCGCTGAGGCCTGAGAACTCTATGTCATAAGCACTAGCCCTCTTCAAGAAGCAGCTAAGCACAGGGTCAAGATCCCAGACGAGACTAGCGCCCCTAGTTAACCCCCCAGGATAAAGCCTAGATGACCTACCTGAGCCCTGTATATACGTCTTAATGTCAGGTATTACGATTTTATTCTCTTCAGGGATTACTGTGAGGTCTCCCATCTTAGCAAGCTTGGATAGCAAGTCTTTATCCATTAAGATTTCTCTAAGCATATCTCTTGCTCTCATCAGATCCTCTTTAGTTGATTTACCTCTCCTCAGCTTGATAGCGATCCTCCTAGCCTTGGTGTCCAGTCCCTTAGCTATTGTAGAGAAGAATGCAATCACCGCGTTATCGCTCATCTCCTCTACATCCTTTATTGTCATTTCAAACCTTGGAATACCATAGAAGAATACGTATCTTATCCTCTGAGGTAGGTCAACCCCCCTTATAAGTACCCCATATGGCTTAGCAGCTCCTATTAGAGCATCTAGCTCGCCTTCTTTGAATCTCTCTATAGCACTTTCATCATATCCGGACATAACAGCCGAAGTGAGTCCAATAGAGTCTAATAGCTTCGTGACATCCTCCGCAAGCTCAAGTCTCGGTACAAATACTAGTAATCCGCCCCCCATCTCTTTCATGAACTCTTTGGCCTTGCTTAGGTCTCTGGTATAAACATCAGTGATATTTCTGAGCAGCTCTTGTCTAAGGACTCCGACATCAAACCCCAATAATCTTCTGAACAGAGAAGTCCTTGCTCCTGGTCTTCCTGTTGCTGTGGAGACTATTAAAACACTATCTGCTCGTTTTGCTACTTCCTCCCCTGAAAGCGCTTTCTTAATATCTCCCTCAGAGAAACCCATCAGCATCAGGACCCTATCTATGTTCCTCGAGTTTTTGAGGAAAGAATCAACATCATCTACGAATATAAAGCTGAAAGTTTCAATATTATCGAGTAAGAAGTTATAGTTCCTAGCTAAATACTGGGAGGTCGTTATTAGAACGTCGAAATTACCGTTGACCAGCTTTTCCTTGAACTCGTTCTTCTGCATACTGCTCATCCCACTCTTATAATAAAGGATGCTTAGAGGGAGGCCAGCAGATTTAGTATATTTAGAAAGAGTCTCATAAGCTTGGTCTACCAAGAGAGAGGTGGGAAATATTAGGTAAGATTTCCCCCATTGCCTATAAGCAAAATAGTAGCTCGTAACGAGGCCAAAAGCTGTCTTCCCAACGCCAGTTGGGGCTATGGCTGCAAAGCTCCTTCTTGCTAAAGCTCTCTTAGCCCACATCTTCTGAATTTCCCATGGAGGAGAACCTAGGCACGATGCAAAGAACCTTACATAGCTATTAAATTCCTTATCTACTCTAACTATATCCTCTTCTAGGCAGAGCTCTCTTGTATGGGTCCTTAACTCATTCAAATTTGGGCATAAGCTCCTGAAAACCGCAGGAATCATCCTCCGACCACCATATTAAGGGGTAAATATCACAATCAAACAGATAACTTGGAGCTTTTATATCGTTGCGCGAGCTGAAGTTGTTGGATCTAAATGACAAGACTTGTTGTACCGATAGAGAGCGATGATAAGCATGTGAAATCAAATAAGATCTCCCAGGGCTTCACATTGGCGAAGGGCCTGATGGTGTTGGAGCTAAGTGAAGTGGGCGTGGTAGTGGATGCTTTCTCCCTCAATCTAGGAAGACTGAAAGAGGAAGACCTACTCGATGTCCTTATGGGCCTAGATGTAGACCTCGTTCTAAGTAAAGATATAGAACCAGAGCTAGCAGAGTTCTTAGTGAATAATAATGTTAAGATAGCCCTAACAAAATCTAAAGAGGTGAAAGATGCCCTGAGGGATCTACTATCTGGGAAGGTAAAGTTGATTCCAGACAGGGTAATGCCCATAAAATATGCCAACTAAATTAGCCTATGCCATATATCAAACTGAGGGTTAAAAGGTGGGAGCGAGATGGGAAGGAATATACTAGTTATCAAGTGACGGCACCCAAGAGACTAGTCGAAGAGCTAGGATGGAGGCAGGGCGATATCCTGTATGCATATATAAAAAATGGAGAACTCGTTTATAGACGTAGATACTCGCCTAAAGGAGGAAAACAGACCAGATTGGAGCCTACAAGACTTGGATGAGAAATCCCTTGAGATAGCTGGTCCATGGATGATTCGGATCGGTAGGATGGTCGGGAGAAGCCCCTCTCTTACCTAGGAACTTTAACTCTCTTCCAGCCAGTTTTGATGCCCTGATAAGTATCTTCATGAAGGTTTCATTGGAGATGAACTGACTGCAGCTGCTGGTAAACATTATCCCACCATGAGCAACCTTCCTCATTGCAGCGGTATTTACAGCCGTATATGTCCTAATGGCTCTCCTTAGCATATCCCTAGACGGAGCGAGGGCAGGCGGATCTACTATCACTATGTCATATGTGGACTGTTCCCTCTCTAGGAACTCCTTAACTCTAGACTGGATGCCCTCTACATCCACGGAGTTCAGAGCAGCATTCACCTCCATGGTTTTAATAGCATAGCCCGATTCGTCTACAGCGGTCGCATGGGCACCTGATAAAGAGGCATGTATCGAAAAACCACCAGTATAGCTGAAGAGGTCGAGAACTAAATCTCCTGGACCGGCTAGGTCTCCCACCTCCATTCTATTAGGTCTCTGGTCGATGAAAAATCCAGTCTTCTGTCCTTCTAATACATCTACTCTGAAAAGGGCTCCGCCCTCTCTTATGGTGGTGCTTACCTTATCTCCCAATAGGACTTTTCTCTCCCTAGGAAGCCCTACCTCCTTTCTTGGTCTAGTGTCGTTTCTCAGGACTATAGAGGATGGTCTATAGCTTCTTCTCAGGATCTCCGCTATAGCAGTGATTCTCCTGTCCAATCCTATAGAAGTTGAGGAAATAACTATTATGTCATCATAGACATCGACTATGAGCCCAGGTATCTTATCAGCCTCGCTATGAATCCATCTAAAGAAGTTCCCTAGCTTTAATCTCTCCCTCATAGCGAGAGCTCTCTCAACCCTCCTGATAATCAGCTCTTTCGGATATTCTAACTCTCTAGATAAAATTCTCAGGGCTATTGCCCCTATTCCCTCATAGAATCCCAGACCTAAAACATCCCCCTGCTCGTCCTTTATAACTACTAGATCTCCTTTATCTACAGGACCTCTAAGGCCCTTCAACCACTTCAAATATATGTTTAACTGACCTTCTCTTACCCTCTTAGCCCCTTCGTGAGCGATAATAGCCTCTCCCGTCGTAGTCCAGGTCAAGTTTACCTCCTCAATGCTAAGGGATCCTTAGAGATCTTATTTGTCAGGGAGATACCACCACTTTTGCCAACGACTACAGTATCTTCTATCCTTATTCCGCCCCATCCGCGGATATATACTCCTGGTTCATCCGATACTACCATGTTTTGTTCGAGATGCCCTGGCTTGCCTACTCTCAGACTGGGATACTCATGGACATCTAATCCTATGCCATGTCCTAGGCCATGAACGTAATGATCAAGCAACCCAGCTTCTTTTATGACTTTCCTAGCCTCGATATCTGGTTTCTCTATAGCTAAACCATCTTTGATATATCCGAGAGCTCTCGATTGAGCCTTAAGAACCACTTCATATCGCTCTATGAATTTACTCGATGGCTTTCCTATGTAGAAGGTACGGGTCATATCACTACAATATCCCTTATAGACAGCCCCGAAGTCCATGAGGAGTATATCATCCTCGGATAACCTCCTATCGGTAACTACGTGATGAGCGTTGAAGGAGTGACTTCCTATAGCGATTATTGTTGGGAAACTCGTTCCTTCAGCTCCCAGTTCTCTCATATTAAAATCGAGCCTATTTGCTATTTCCTTTTCAGTCATCCCCACTTCTATTTCCAGCTGCTCGAATGCTCCCATTGCAATTTCAGCACTCTCTCTGATGAGACTTATCTCATATTCGCTCTTAACGGACCTCATTCTAACTAGCTGGGGTGTCACATCTAGGATAGCAGCGCCTTTCTTCCCCCTCCTAAACTTCTTACGGAGGTACTTAATATTATCTTCCTCGGATATGAAATCTACCGCTATTCTCTTGGCGTCCCCATGCCTTTCGGCTACTGGATCTATCGGTTTAGGATCGTATACTTCCTTACTACTCACTCCGTAGTGAGGTTTTATCACTTCAACGTGGAATGGTGTCTGTTCCCTAGCTATCTCATCACCAAAGGCATACCTCGCAACTAAGAACGGTTCATCATCGAGGGGCACAGCTAGGAGGCGAGCTTCCTCACTACCTGACAGGTAGAGCATGTTGGACGGGCATTTCAGGAGGGATAGATCTATATCTCTCCTACTCATCCATCTCCTCAATCTCTTGATCCTACCTTCAAGCTCTTCCCTAGGATACATTGTAACCACCATCCCACAAGCTAGCCTCAATAGTTGGAGATAGGCATGCCAGAAGATCTAAGTCATCTAATGAATCTCCATTACAGGCTTTCCTTGGTACAGTAGTCAGGAGAAACCGATTTGTCTGCCGCGTCAAGAGATCAACTCCCAACCCTCACTGATATGTTATCCTTTAATTATCACCTACGCGGAATGGTTCCCCTAATCTAGGTAAATGAATCAAGTTAGACATCCTGCTGGGGACGTAAACATCGAACAGATCCGGGTGTTCTGTGTGAATAGGCATAACCTTTCTCGGGTTTATGGCTTCAATAACCTCACCTATCTGTTCTGGAGAAAGGTGACCGGAAACATGTATCCTGTAATACCTCCTCACGTCATAAATCATTAGCCAGTTAAGTAGCCTATCCAACGAGAGGGCCGACTCCTCACTAAATGGCTCTGATCTGCTCATTATAAAGGTTATAGGCGGCTTAATACCTAAAGGAATCTCATAGAGGAATCTTGTAGCGTTATTCGTGATAACAACATAGGATTCTGGCTCCTTAAGTATTTCTGCCCTTGCATCACCCCACACCACCGAGTCAGGGCCCATCTTGTCCTCGATGCCTAGTAAAAATTCCTTTATGGCCTTGGGCTCTCTTACCCCATATTTGACCTCGATTCCACCCTTACCCCTTCTCCTTCTCCATATCCTATAGTTACCAACTTGAGGGAGCCCCTTAATGCCAGATCTACTGAGCCTATGCGAAAGAAAGGCAGTCCTCTCATCGAGTATCGGTTCCCTACCCAGACTTCTAGCCACATTGAATGCCGTTCTCAACCTGTCCACATCAGCCGTTGATATTTCAACTAGAGCTAAGGAAGAAGATCTCTCTAAGACATAAAGCATCTTTTCTCTAACCTCTTCCTCGGTTTTAACTTCAAAATGTACTCTCTTTGGAGGCTCTTTTCCCCATCTATACCAGATCCTATTTTCTAGGATCCTAACTAAGGAAGACTCTGGGTCATTCTCCGGAGCTACCTTAGTAGCCTCCATTATTAGGAGATCTATATCCTCGGACGATGCTTTATCAATGAACTCTATCGTCATTTCAGCTTTAGGTCCGTGCATTCTTATGTCTCCTGTGTAGACGAGTTTCCTGCCACAGCACTCAACTATGAAACCATAAGCTCCAGGTATGGAGTGATCCACATGAATGGGCAGTATGGTGAACTCCCCTAAGCTCAATTGATCGCCTGTCCTGAATGTCCTTACTTGGAATTCATCTAACCTCTTTAAGTCACTTCTTAGGTCCCTATAGGCCTTGATTATGTCGTATGAAGCCGATCCCATCAATATCTTGGTATCACTGTGGACTAGGGGGAGGTATCCCCAATGGTCCAGATGTGCGTGGCTTATTATTAGGCCCAACGTCTCACGGTCCGCTAACCTCCACTCAGGACCTCCGGTAGGGGGAAGGAGGCCCGTCTTGAAATAATCCTCAGGAAGGGAAGGGGACATGTAGGGATGCTGAAAGAAGGCATCTTCTCGTGAAAAGCTCTTACCGAAGTCCAAGATAATAGCTTTCCCATCATTTGATGAGACAACTATCTTATTTCCCCCAATCTCACCTATACCGCCGTAGATCCTTATCTCCACATGGACCATGTGAGGGTTACCTTTATCAATTTTTTACGTGAGATGGCTGGGTGATCACTCTGGCAGTGGTTCAAGTTGACTTCCACGTCATCCTAGAGGTTAACAAGGAGAAATGTATTGGGTGCGGAATATGCGTTGATGTATGCCCCTCTAACATCTGGAATCTAGATGAGAACAAAAAGGCCTACTACAGGGAAGACTACGAACAAGATTGCTTCATATGTCATGCATGTGCTGTCTCTTGTCCGGTAGGGGCCATCGTAGTGAAGGAGGAGGTCTGGGAGAAGTAGTTATACGTCTATATACCCATCAACCATTCTATCTTCCTCTCTGTAGAACCTGTAGAGCCTCCAGTTGGCTAACTCTATCCAGCCATCATCTCTCAGGGGCTGAGAAGATAGTATATAATCCCTGCCCCTCCTCAGGTATATGTTAAAATAGTCCCATTTCTCATTCATACCCTTAAATGCATAAATCTCGTTTCCTGATGTCATAAGGAGCGTCATAGAGGAAATCCTATCCCCAAATCTTCCCTTGTAGCCCCTACACCCCTCAATACGGATTGTATACTGGTATCTCGGGACTGTCCGAGAAGCCTGATCAGGAGCGCCTCGATATCAGTTTGTCCCAGCATTCTCCCTTAATGTCTCTAATAGATCCGTTATGAGCTAAGAACCAGATTTTACCTGACTTGTAGGCCAATACTGGATGAGTATTGTCGAAACTCACTTTCCCAACTGATGCAGCCCTTGCATGTACTAAAACAAGGTCAGCCCTAAACCTAGCATAAAATTCTCCTCTTCAGATGGGACAGGTTTCCCTCACGTACAGGAGTAACCTCCTTTCCCTAAAAGTAACCATCCTCCATCCATGCGGATGGACCATTCCAGTATCTCTAAAGGTTCTACCCTTACCTGCCATCTCAGTGACGGAATATAGGAAGTAATCAATCTCATAATCTCTTAAAGGATATGGAGAAATAAAAGCCGCCATTCGGCATATGTAGCAGCCCACTAAACTTGATAGCTAACTTTTTTATACTCTCTCGAATAACGTAGGATGGGCGGGGTAGCTTAGCCAGGTAGAGCGCCCGGCTGTTAACCGGGAGGTCGTGGGTTCGAATCCCACCCCCGCCGCCATCTTAGTTTTTTAACTTTTTACGTGGGTTCTCTATCGGTGCAAGGAATGGGTAGGGAAGAAGAATTTTACATAGTTTCTGGAAAGGAAATCAAGGAAGGGAAGGTAACGGACGTCTATTTCATGAGGACTATGGAGGTCCTCAAAGCTAAGGGGCTTGCTGATAAAAAGGTAGTGATGGAGGTGGCTGCTAGATCACTCCCAAACAAAATAGGTTGGGGAATACTAGCCGGTATAGAGGAAGTTGCCAAATTACTTGAAGGTAAGAACGTCGATGTCTACTCATTGCCCGATGGGAGCCTCTTAAGACCTTGGGTCCCTGTCATGAGGATAGAGGGTCCCTACTCCGAGTTCGGTGCCCTTGAGACATCCATTCTTGGATTCCTCTGTAGCCTCTCTGGTGTCGCTACGGTATCAGCCAGAGTAAAGTTTGCGGCTGGCGATAAGACCGTTGTGAACTTCGGGATTAGGCGCCATCATCCAGCCATAAGCCTAGCATTGGAGAAAGCTAGTCTAATAGGTGGATTAGATGGATCCTCCGGCATACTCGTGAGGGAAATAGGTATGAATCCCGTAGGAACAATGCCTCATGCGATGATAATACTGTTTGGAGATCAAGTGAAGGCTTGGAAGGCATTCGATGAAGTACTACCTGAGGATGTTCCTAGGGTAGCTCTTGTAGATACATTCTTTGATGAGAAAACCGAGGCATTGATGGCAGCTGAGGCGCTTAAGGATAGGCTCTACGGGGTTAGACTGGACACCCCTGCCTCTAGGAGGGGAAATATGTCGCAGATAATTAAGGAGGTTAGGTGGGAGTTGGATATGAGAGGGTACAGTCATGTTAAGATCTTCGTATCCGGTGGTCTAAATGAGTACACGGTGAAGGAGTATTCAGAGGCCGGAGCTGATGCCTTTGGAGTCGGGAGCTATATAGTTGGTGCGAAGCCGATTGATTTTGGGATGGATATAGTCGAAATTGAGGGAAGACCGATAGCTAAAAGGGGAATAAAATCAGGGGCCAAGGACCTGTACCTATGTGATGAGCACCTCATATACAAATATGTTCCTAGGGGAGAAAGACCACCTAAATGCCCTATCTGCAATAATGAGATGAGATATGCTTATCTAAAGGTTGTAGACTCAGGAAAGCTCAATTACAAAATAGAGGACATCAAGCAGATCAATGAGAGGACTAAGGGGTTGCTCAAGAAATTAAGAGATTTAGGGGAAACTCTATAGGCTATCTATAGGTGATGCTCTCCAATCTAGCTCCCTCGGTTGAAATCGATGCCGGGAAAGCAATCTTAGATACAGTTAATAGCTCCCTCGCCAACCAACTTGGATCCTCATGAATCGATACCACGCACCCCCCTCCACCTGCACCCGATAGCTTAGAACCCATGGATCCCTTCCTCCTCGCTGTCCACACTATTCTCTCAATATCCTCGCTGCTTACTCCCAGAGAGTAAAGGAAGCCTTGATTTATGTTCATGAGTCTGCCCAATTTGTTTAGATCTTCCTTTTCAATGGAAGCCTTTCCTAGGATCACAACATTCCTAATCGAATCTACTATAGAGGAGTGTATTTCTGGAAAGGACTCTTTGAAGTTGAGCACCCTACTTATCATCTCTTTAGTTGGGCTGGGACTACCGGTGCAAGCCATAGCTAGAGGAACCTCCTTGTAACCTAGGCTAGTTGCCTCCATAGAGTCACCCTTCCACTCGATCCATATTACCCCACCGAAGACCGCACAAGCTGGGCCTGTCTTACTAGCTTTGCCATGTATTATCCTCTCAAAGGCATAAACAGCCTCAAGTAGCTCTCTATTCGTCAAGCTTAAGTCAAAGAGCCCATCAACGGACTTAGAGATTGCCGCTGCTACTGAGGCTGACGAGGCCATCCCGCTCCCTATTGGTACCTCTGAGGTGATTTCTAACTGAACTCCTTGCCTTATCTCATACCTCTCAAGTAGTATCTTGAGCCCAAGACTTAACTTAGAGAGATCCTCGTTGCCGATCACTACTTTACCGTCAACTTCCTCATATACACCCAAGTTCGACCTAATCCTAATATGTCCTTTGTCTAGTTCAGATGCTGTCGAAGAGGATCTCCTATCTATACTGAGTGCTAAGGCGGGGGAGCCATACAATACAGCATGCTCTCCAAGGAGGAATGCCTGAGATGGGGCAGATGCCTTCACATATTTCCTAGGCATAACCGAAGCACCTCAGCTACTGGCTCGATCGGGAGAACCGGTCATGATCTAATATCATTTTTTCTCTTTTCGTAATAAAGTCAATATAATTAGGCAATCGATGAGTTAACTAAAAAATTTATCAGGGAAGATATACTGGAACGTACTTTAGCAAGTGCTCATTACCTGTATAAATTAATTCTTTATACTTTGATGTAGAGTAAATACAGTGATGTATTCCGTGGACATAAACAAACTATTGTGTGATATACCCATGTCGTTATAAATAAATTTTATAAAATTTATTTATGAATCTCGGATATATTCGAACAACCTGTTTCTTATATAGCGGTGAAACAATCAATGAAAATAACTAAGGTGATATTATAAGATAATAAATGGGGATAAGAATGATGTTATTCTTCCCCTTTGATTCAGTTTCAGTGCTAACTATAGCAAAAATTCCCTGAATCATACCTTTATATTGGCATGGTTCAATGTAGAGATTGGGGTGAGATTATGGCAAAAGTGAAAGTAGCTCTTGCCGGTATAGGTAATGTGGCTTCAGCAATTGTCCAAGGTGTATTTAAGTATAGGGATGTGCCTGATGACGCTGATATACCTGGTTTAATGCACGTAAAGTTCGGTCCATATCACATATCTGACATAGAATTCGTTGCAGCCTTCGATATAGATGAGAGGAAGATAGGCAAGGACCTCTCAGAAGCGATATTCTCCAAGCCTAACAATCTCGAGAAGTTTGCTGAGGTGCCAAAGCTCGGTGTAGAGGTTGTTAAGGGGCCTGTCCTTGACGGAGTTGCGCCTCACATGAAGGACTTTAGGTACGGCGAGGGCTTCCTAGTGGATGACTCTAGGCCGAGTGTAGATGTTGTTGATATATTAAAGGAGTCGGGAGCTGATGTACTTGTAAACCTTATCCCCGTAGGCTCCTATGAGGCTAGCAGAGCATATGCTGAGGCAGCGCTAAAGGCTGAAGTAGGTTTCGTAAACGGCATACCTGAATTCATAGTCAGCGATCCAGAGTGGGGTGCTAGGTTTAAGGAGAAGGGCATCCCAGCTGCAGGTGACGACTTTAAGAGCCAGTTAGGGGCAACCATAGTCCACAGGACATTAGCTAGATTAGCAGTAGAGAGGGGTCTGAGGATAGAGAACACATACCAGCTCAATATAGGGGGGAACATGGACTTCCTCAATATGATAGAAGAGTCGAGGCTTAAAACCAAGAGAGTAAGTAAGACCGAGGCCGTTACAAGCCTCATACCCTACAAAGTGGGGGCTAGAGTAGGTCCCAGTGACTATGTACCGTTCCTCGGGGATAGGAAAGTAATGTACATGTGGATGGAGGCGGAGCAATTTGGCGGCTTTAAAGTGTACATCGACGTTAAGTTAAGTGTTATGGATTCGCCCAACGCTGCTGGCGTTGCAATAGATGCTATAAGGGCTGTAAAGTTAGCGAGAGACAGGGGAATCGCTGGGCCCCTAGAAGGGGTGAGTGCCTACTTCTTCAAACACCCACCAAAACAGTATCCAGATTACGTAGCTAGAGAAATGGTGGAAGCATTTATAAGGGGTGAGGAGATTAAAATCAAAATTTAGAACTCCTCACCTCATCTAGCTTCTCTTTAATTCCATCTAATGAGAAGAATGCTCTCCCGTACACAGATTTCCCCTCTCCCCTGAGATACATCCACGAGTTCTCTGTTGGATCAATAATCACCTTCTCATCTCCGAGTTCGGCCTCTATTCTTCCCCCCTTAAGTCTCTTTATTAGAAAACCTCTCTTCATTAGTAGATCAACTATATATTCCACATCCATAGGCTGTAACCTCCTTTACCTGCTAACTGCACCAATACCTAGCATAGCTTAAATTCATATTTCATATAGGTCTCCCAAACACATTCCATCTAGAATCCTCCTTCTATTGAACTCAATTCTCCACCGCAAAGGAACTTCCTAATAGGAGGTGTTAACTATCAGGTGCAATATCATAAAAGCTTCCTCTAAGCATGTGGAAAATGAGATTTTTACGTATTTCGTGGGAGACTTCAATTAAGTTAAGTTCAGCGGAGGTACCGTACTCTCCAAGACAAAACTACTATTCATCTTCTCTGCTGTCTTTTAGCAGCTTTTCTATAGTCTCCTTCAATTCACCACTCCTTCTTAAGGGATCGTAGTCGATGCACATTAGGTCAGCAACTTCTGCATACTTACCCTGTATTTTGATCCCAGCACTACAATAGATCCCCTTCTTGCGGATCCGATAGCAAATCTCACATATTAGAAGGGAAATATCCCTCTTAGAGAGATCACCATTAATTAGCCCTTCGGCAATGCGATTGACTATTTTCTTTACATCCTCATCTTCTTGGAGGTTTATTATATTTCCTCTTGCGCCTCTTAGGTATTGACTTATAGCAGCTTGTGTAACACCTAACATCCTAGCTACGTCAACTTGCCTTAAACTGTACTTATTAATCAACTCCTTTGCAACAAAAGCCCTAACAGATGGTATAAGCGTCTTCACAACAAGTTCACACGGCTGTATCGTTTTGGTATCACCTACTATAACATATGTTTTGATTATATATAACGTTTATGCTCGGTTATCATGGGACATTATTTATACATTAATAATTTGATTGATATAAAAAATAAAACAATTGGATTGTTAATGGATTGAAATAACGACCTTTCCAAACCTCTCTAGATCTCTTATCATCTGGGGGGTTACCGCCCACGTACTGTGCACAACGACCTCGACCCATTCTGAACCTATTAATTCCCTAGAAAGACCAAGCATTAAGATTTTATCAAATTTCTCCTCTGCTGCCATCTTTCTCTCATCGCTCAGCAGCTCGATCATGCTGATCGCAATGAGGGAATCCTCTAGCCTCTCTGCTAATCTGCCCTTGCCTTTTGGATCGGCTGGAAGTCTGGCATTCTTAACTAGATCACTTTCAATGTCCTCTATTATAGATGAGGCAATTGCAGAGAGCTGTGCCTCTATTTCCTTTAACGCTATTCTCTCCTCGTCTATTGGTAGATTCTTCTCTACTACCTCGGCTTCCTTATCTAGAAGCTCTTGAAGCTCCGATCTCCTGGTATCTATGTAATCCAAGGCCTCAACTTTCACCTCATTGAATATCCTCCACCTCAGCAAGCCTACCGGTTCCTCTGGGATTATCTCTCTAGGATCGTATATGACCTCTTCTCCCGAAGAAATTGCATCTAGTATTTCATCTAGATCAAAGAAGACGCTAGCCTCCCTAATAGCTGCTGCTGGATCGTCAGCTGCATGTATTATATTGAGAACCCTATTGGTGCCCTTAAGATCGTATCTAAGGTTTCCAGGCTTTCCTGCGTCTGGTGTGGTAGGACCTATTATATCCCTCAGCTTGGCACTCAGGTGCTCGAAATCCTCGGGCTCACCTATTAAGATCATCGGTATTACAGGGGCTTGGCTGAAGACCTTGGGCATGATCCACCAAGACTCGAAGTACTTTTGCTTAACGAACATGTAAAGCTCGTCTATGAGCTCCTCGTCCATCTCAGTGACCTGCATTGCTACTGGAGTTAAACCTTCTTCCTTCAGCCTCCTTATAACCTCAGGAGCTAATCCCCTCACAAATGCATCTGGTTTGATCATAGCGAATGTCATCTTTGGCAGTAAGGAGATATGTTCTTCCTCAGCATTTGATAGAAATTCCTCCTTAAGCCTAGAGAAAATCGGCCTCTCCAACTCATCTTCTCTATCGAAATAGGATAATGGGTCTCTTAGTCCCATCTAAGTCACCCCTTCACCTTAAATATGGCTACCTCCACATACCCCCTGTTCTTACTCACATGGACCAAATCGAAATATTGGAGATTAGTCCCCCCGATAGAGGAGAGGGCCATCTTATACAAAGTCGTATTCATCGTGTATTCAGTAGGTACGGACCTCCCAGTAGTCTGGTCGTATACGAAGAACTTTGGTAGATCTTGGGTGAACCACTTCCTGTTCTCATCTGGCCTATAGGGACTGTGTTCAAATTCTCCAGCTATCCAAGCCATGGCTACCCATTTCCCTCCGCCTGAGAACTGGCCAACCTCGTCAGGTACGGATACTACGACATACGAGGCATTGAACATACTGGTTAGATTTAGCATCCTCTCCTCGGGGCCTATAAATGCCCTTGCTATTAGCCTTATTTGCGTCTCGTTTATAGTTAGACCGTCTGCTATCGTTATCTTCCCCGCCCCGGTCTGCATCCAATAGCCGTAGTCCCACCAGGAGATCATGACATCATCTGGCTTAGTGTTCTCCTTCATCCAGTTCAGAGCATCACGCCATCCCTCTCTGAAACCTAGGTCATAGTTTAGAGCTTCTTCAAAGCTCAGCACATAAGAAGACGTTCCCGGTATAGCGTACCTCCTTATGTGTCCCTGGAAGGCGACGGGAAGTACTACAAATACGAGGAAGAGGATTATCGGAACCTTAAGGATCTTAATTTTCCTTGATAAGGGGAGCTTCTGTCCTTTCTTTCGTCTTGCCCTTTCTAAAGATCTCACTCTCTTCATATAAGGCTCTGAGAATAGCTGAAGCCTATACGCGAAGAAGCCAGCAGCTAGGGCGATGAATGGGGCGGTAAGTGGTGGAAGCCTGATCATGCTGAAGGAGAAGTAGAGGCTCACTAGGGTTAAGATCCCTATGGTAAACTCGTCATCATTTCGCCATCTCTCGAAGAAGAGGAATAGGAGGCCTAGCAGGCCTGGGATAAGGAGGGTAGTTAGGGTCTCTATGGTAGCTCCAGATCCATGCTCAGCTACTGTCTCCACGACGTTTCCCTTCCATAGCTTGGCAGATGGGAAGAGAACCCTCAGAAGCCTTCCAGTGAGGGGCTCATATATCCCGAAAGCGAAGAATACTACCAGAAGCGCTATACCAGCTAAGATAGATATAACTCTCCTCTTCTCCTCTATGAAGCCGAGCTTAGGAAGTAGCAGATAGATAAAGGCCGCCAGCAGCGCGGCCCATACGAGGGTGCTCTCCATGCTTATATAGAGTTTCCTAAACGCGAGGTTGCTCAGTGCCCCAAAAGATGCAAGTAGTACGTAGAGGGAGGGTAATCCGAGGGCAAGCGCTTTTCTCCAATCTAACCTGTTAAAGAGGAGTAAGAGGAACATTATTAGGGGATAGCCATCGTAGAGCGCCCTGAAACCCGCCCATACGCCTGATGCATAAACTAAGAAGACACCGCTCAGTCCTGAATAAGCAAGTACCTTCCACTCCTCCTTCGACCTCATGGCTTTCACTGTGAAGAAGAGGGAGGTCATTAATAGCGGGATCGCGAACTGCTCATGTCTGTAGAACCCGGCAAGCGATCTGTTAATGTATGCCCATGATAGAGATATCGATATCGAAGAGACAGCAGCGGCTAATTTTCCCCACAACTCTCTCGCTGTTAGGTAGAGTGGGATAACCGCTAGGGGAGCGAAGAACGCGGGTATGTATACAACAACTGTGTAAAGATCTGTGAATCCAAACAGTGAAACTATTTTGTAGATGGCAGCTCCTGTATAGTAGTGGAGGATTGGTAGTACCTCTGTTGGATTATAGCTCCAAGGATGCCATGCTAGGGGATCGTATGTCGGCAGATGACCGGTTCTTAGTAAATAGTCAGTTATCCTATAGTGTAGAAGGGGGTCATCAGCGGTTAAATAGGCCCCGTACTTTAAAGCCGGCAGTATTCTTATGCCTACTCCTAGGATATAGCTGATTGCTATGACGACTATCTCCAATAGTTTACCCCTGAGGCTTTCCCCCTCGTCTTCGGGCAAATGAGTTTCACCTAGGGATGGGTTACGTGGTTCTATAAAAATTGATTATGGTGATCCCCCGATACACTTTTTAGGTTAAGGTAGCTAGCGATCCCAGCATGCCCTCGTCTAGTGCTGATAGACCACCAATTAGCCCAAAGCTAGCACTAGTAATAGGTATTGCAGCCGTATCAACAGCCAGCATATTTGTTAGATTCAGTGAGAGCAATCCACTAATAATTGCAGGTTATAGAATGCTGTTGGCCTCTTTACTAATGCTACTTCTCTCTTTAGGCGCCTTGGGTCAATTCAAGAAACTTTCTAAGAGGGATTTATTAATACTTCTGGGATCTGGAGCTAGCTTAGCCGTACACTTCGGCTCGTTCACTGCTAGCTTGAGTTATACATCAGTAGCAGCGAGTACAGTCATCGTAGACTCATCCCCAATATTCGTTGTGATACTATCTCGCTTGCTCTTAGGCGAGGAGATTACGAAGAGGGAGGTCATAGGTATAGCATTATCCATTCTGGGGGCTGTAATAATAACTGCGGGTCATGCTAACCTAGAATCGAATCTTTATGGTGATCTATTAGCTTTAATGGGCTCAATAACCCTCGCTACTTACTTAGTCGCCGGAAGGGATCTGAGAAGGAAAATGGATCTAGCACCATATACGGCATCGGTCTATGGAATAGCTGGTATCTTCCTGTTGACGATCTCATTTTTCATGATGATTCCTCTCATAGGGTATCCACTAAGGGAATACCTGCTCTTCCTAGCCTTAGCGGTCATACCAAGTGGGCTTGGCCATAACTCCTACAACTATGCGCTCAAGTATCTTAAAACGTCAATAGTTAGTGTTTCTATACTAGGAGAGCCAATAGGAGCATCAATACTAGCTATCCTATTCCTAGGGGAGATCCCTCATCCCTCTACAGCTATTGGAGGTGCCATGGTGCTCTCCGGGATTTATGTAACAGTGATGTCCTCAACTAATGATACCTAGTTGAAATCTGTATGTAAACAGTACCAGTGTTCATTTTAGAAAAATCCTTATCTTAGGAATAACTCTTGACTTAATTACCTAATGAATTATTATACCCTTCTATAGGCAATGTTTATCTCTAATGCCGAAATGAGCCTCTAACATTCCGAAAACACAATCTAGACTCTTATAGTATTTTCGATAAATTCCTACTTAAAGAAAAATAGCAATCATAAACTCTTTGCAAAGTTAATATCTTATATCAGTTACTTTGGAGAGAATATTTATCGAAAGTACTCAAATAATATATTGATTGTAGAGGTCGAAATGTTTTAAAATGTTCCTAAACACTTTTTTCATGATATTCAATGCAAAGAAAATTGTGTCTAAAATGGTTCTTCATTGCTTTCTTTGCGGTGCTACTTGCTTTTCTGAGTCTAAATGTAGCATTTGCCTCTAACATGAGCAATTCTAGTACTCATAGGCTCCATATACTAGTTGTCGGGGAGGGAAGCACAGAACCAAAACCGGGCACTTACACATTTTCCTACGGAAGTAAGATTAGAGTTAAGGCTATACCACGTGAGGGTTACATCTTCTATCAGTGGGAACTCGACGGTGTGAGAATAGGGTCGCCAGATTCCCCGACAATCACGGTCACGATGAACGAAGACCATAATCTAAGGGCACTTTTCGTCAAGGAAAGCCTAACATCCTCCTTAAAGAAAGCGGTCAGGGAGTTACCCAAGTTTCCTCCCTCAGTGGGTGACTCGAGCATTTCATATTCAATGCTAGATGATTTCCCTACAGGGTTTTACTATGATGCAGGTAACATAGATGTTGCCTTTAACAAGGGTGAGCTTTCTCTATTCTCAGGAATGCTTGTGGGAGGAAATAAAGGCCATTTAATTGTAATTGGGGGCCCTAAAGTAATGCCGTTCCGCTGGGAAGAATATGATATTGATTTTAATGCCTGCGGCGTGACCGTAGGTGGTAAAGAATATGCAGCCGTGTATGGAGAGAAGGACTATGCCGTCATACTAATTGACTATGAAAACGACGCCATTAGGGTAGCAGGCATAACTAGGTATGGTACTAGGGCAGGCCTACTCTGGTTGCTTGATAACTATCCGTATTTGAGGGGTAAGTCCCTTCTAGTTGTTGAATGGATGGATATCAACAGTAATCGGGAGGTCGAGCTCTGGGAGGTAAGTCTAGTTCAGATTCCTTTCTGACAGTAGTCAAGATGTAACCCAAGGGTTGTCGGTTCTAGTGTATAGAGTTAACATTAGTAATTCAGTCCATGAGAATAATAAGATAATTGTGGCTAGAATGAGTATGATATGAACCATTTCTACGTTTACTCCTATAGAAGTTTCATGAGACATCTTCATGCAACCTTAGAGCGTTTATCCTATGTTTTTTATACGCGGGAAGACCTAGCCTCCTTTAACTCCTTACTAGGTTGAGCGCTAGCTAGTTTTCCATATCATCAGTAAAACTTATAATGTTTAACCTAACCTATTTTTCGGGTCATCCCCATGAATAGAAAATTTAGTAGACTCCTCCTAGGAGCCCTTATCTTGGTGCTAGTTGGGGGATATGCTGTACAGAGCGCCTCAGCATGTACGGACAAAACGCTGACAGTACACGTGAATCCGTCAGGGCATGGCTCTTCTCCACATAACTTTAAAGTTAAGATAGAGGAATACAAATGGACACTCCTCCATGGGTGGAAGAAAGTAAATACATGGACAACCGATTCGGGAACTTGGTCGCATGATTTCCATCCCGGTAGGAAAATAGTGCTAACAGCTATGAGCACTAATGTCAGGTTTGATAAGTGGGAAGGCGACATAGGGAGTAATAGTGCTACAAGCATGAGCATCACTGTTTATATGTGTAAGAATAGGGAAGTAACTGCATACTTCCTTTGGAAGCTGGACATACAATCATCAGCCGGAGGCACGACCAACCCTTCTGGTGTCAAATACTACAGAGATGGAGTTACTAAGACAGTAACGGCAATTCCCAATTCCGGCTATCGATTCGACCACTGGGATGGTTGTGATTCGACGAGTGGTGCTGACGGTAGCATTTGTTCCGTAACCATGAACTCAGACAAAACTGTAACAGCCCATTTTGTTGAACAAGTTACTCTGACTGTAAATGTAGATCCATCGTCCAGCGGAAATTACGTGGATATCTACAGAAACAGTGCCTATATAGCTAGCGTTACCAGCTCTTCTAGCTTTACATTTGATAAAGGAGATAGTATTAAGCTAGAAGCCAACCCAACTTCCGATTACCACTTCGACTACTGGAGCGGGGTAAGCTGCAGTGGGGCAACATGCACCTTCACGATAAACTCAGACAAAACTGTAACAGCCCATTTTGTTGAACTTCACGATCTAACCGTTGAGGTGAAGGATCAAAGTGGGGGTAGTATCGGCTGCAAGATAACTCTGAATCCGCCAAATAGCCAGTATGGTGATGGTGATAAAGAGACATATGAAGATGGTGATTCAGTCACTGCTACAGCTCCTTCCACATGCACATCGGGAGGTAAGGATTATCGCTTCTATCAATGGGAAGGCGCATGCTCCGGTAGTAGCTGCACCGTAACCATGAACTCAGACAAAACTGTAAGGGCCAAGTACGTGGAGCAGAATGATCTCAGTGTATACGTCAAGGATATTCACGGTACTGCACTCTCTTGCAAAGTACATGCCTCTTGGACATCCTTGTACTCGGGCGGGTCTGGTTCAACAGATCTAGGAAATGGTGGTTCCCAGGAGATAGACACAGGATCTTCAGTAACTCTAACACCTAAAGCATGCTCAGGCTACAAGTTCGATCACTGGGAAGGGGATTGCTCCGGTAGTAGCTGCTCCTTCACTAGCATGACATCCGACAAAACTGTAACAGCGGTCTTCATAGCCCAATACGACCTAACAGTCAAGGTCAACCCATCCGGCGGAGGTACCACCAACGTCACTAGTGGTACGTACGATGACGGTACTGTAGTCCACATAGACGCTACACCCAGCTCAGGTTACCGCTTCGACCACTGGACAGGTTGCGACTCCGTATCCGGTACTGTCTGCACCGTAACCATGAACTCAGACAAGACAGTAACAGCGAACTTCGTCAAGACATGGAGGCTTACTGTCAATGTCAACCCATCCGGCGGAGGTACCACCACTCCGAGCGAAGGCACGCATGTATATGACGATGGTACCTCAGTGACCGTAACTGCAACTCCTAACCCAGGCTACCGCTTCGACCACTGGAGCGGTGACTGCACAGGTAGTGGAGTCTGCACCGTAACCATGAACTCAGACAAGACAGTAACAGCGAACTTCGTCAAGACATGGACGTTGACAGTCATAGTAGAACCAACTGGGACAGGTACCACATCTCCAGTCTCACCGGGCATCTATGTATATGACGATGGTACCCATCTAACGTTCTCCGCATCTAGCTATGCAGGCTATGAATTCGATCACTGGGAACTTGATGGTACTCCGAGCTATGGAGTCACGCTATCAGTAACAATGACAGCGAATCACGAGGTAAAAGCTGTCTTCAAATCACGCACAACGACAACAATGCCACCTGCACCTCCAGTAGCAGCTCCAGTCATCGTTGGCTGCACGCTGCCGGAGGGCTATCCCTATACCATGAAGTACAAGGGAATGATGCAGGACCTCGATTTCAATAGAGACTTACTAAACAGATTAGCAGGACCTGCTGGTGCCTTTGAAGACGAGGAAGTGATATTCCTTGGAGGACCCAAGGTAATGCCGTTCTTCTGGGATCAATATGATGTGCACTTCGGTGACAGCAACCTTACAGTTAGGAATATGACGTTCTTCGCTCACTATAGCTCTAAGGATTATGCAGTGATACTAATCGACTGCGATACTATCATGACTAGGGTAGCAGGCATAACCAGATATGGCACTAGGGCCGGACTCACATGGCTTCTGAACTTCCCAGACCAGGCAGAAGGGAAGCGCCTCGTAGTGGTAGAGTGGATCGATAGCAATTGGAACGGCCTAGTTGAGCCAAACGAGCTGAAGGTAGTGTACTCCGAACCATGAGCCTTCCTCCAACCTATTTCCCCTCTTTTTTAACTCTCGGCTCACTTCTTATTCATCTTCAGTAGGAATATGCCTTCGATTAGGAGGGCAATAGCTATTATAATAGCGGCTGCTTCTAACAGCCTCTCCTCATTATAGGTATTAATACTGATAGATTTCATCCCTCCCTTTACAATAACCTCCACCGAGGCGTTTGCCTCATTACCAGCTAGGTCCGCGACCGTTACAATAGGTAGATAGATCCCCTGCCTCTCGGCTAAAAACTTGAAGTAAGGATCATTGGTCTCAGCCTCACATGTATCATCTCCATCTATATCCCACCTATAAGTCGCTATACCAGTATCATCGAAGCTTTGTGAAGCATCTAAAACGATTATGTCTCCTAAATCGACCTTGTTGGGACCCATAAGGGAAGCTCTCGGTGGAGTAACATCAATAGTGAATGTTAGGGAGGAACTCCCTATCTTTCCTGAATCATCTATAGCTATAATCTTCAGTGTAAAAGTACCTTCTCCTAGCTCTTCTGGTCTGAGATAAAGCTCGTCATCGCTTATGATGAGACTAGTCTCGTTTGGACCTTTTCTTAGTGAGCATCTCAGATCTAGTAGACTATCAGTATCGTCTGAGACCTCCCATTTTACTTTAAAGGGTTTATTGAAGTAGCTACCACTTCTGGGCTCTACTATCCTTACCTGAGGTGGGCTAGTGTCATAGACAGCCTCTTTTACGATTACCACTATTTCTCTGCTTGTCTCCTTACCTCTCCCATCAACAGCAGTTATCTTGAGCACGTAGTATCCCGGAGAGAGGGAGCCCACGCACCATTCGATATTCTTACTCCCAACCCAAGGCAAGGTTCCGTTCCAAAGGCTAAACCATTTACTACCGTCCTTCCTCCTATATTCCGCCCTTACCTTGACATTTTCCTTCACACTGTTTTCAACGTAAAAGCTGATCTTGAAGGCTGTGTCCTCTACTGAACCGTTTTTTGGTGAATATACTCTAAGTTTAGGGGGATTGAGTTCCGGTGAATAGGCCATAGTCTTAGTAACAACCTCATCTTTTTGAGGTTCAATAATTGAGAGTGGACCGCTCACTGCCTCCGCATAGTTTCCAGCTTTATCTCTAGCTGCTACTTTTATGTAGTAACTTCCCTTCTCATACTTCGATGTATTCAGGCTTATACTTCCTGTTCCCTCTCTAATAGGTCCCGCTATTAGGCTCCAAGTTTCATTATCCTTGGAAAGGAGAATGCTAACCTCTGGGAGCGGATCTAGATTATCGTATAGGTTCCAACTAACATTCAATTCGCTGCCCTTTAGGACTTCCCCCGGCTTAGGGGATATTATCTCAATGGAGGGAGGAGTTCTATCGAGGAAGAACATGGAAGAAGCCTCAGTTACTTGACCATCTACATTTGCAGCGACGTTCACTAGGTAGATCCCATCGTCCATGTTGCTCATGTTCAGCTCGTAGAAGTGATAGGTGTTCGTATCCCCAGTTTCGACATCGAGAAGCTTCATCACGCTACCCTTTCCCAGCCTAAGCCTTACGTCGACCGGCTTTGTCTCGTTGTATATCACCTTGTACTTCACTTGTAGTACATCTTCGTTCGTGTAAAGCCCGTAGGGAGGGGAAAATATCTGGATCAGTGGGTGTTCTGGGAGTAAGCCCCTAGTCGCGGTAGTCGATCCCTCAAGCACTAGGACCTTATCCTCGAGCGACGCCACCACTTCGAGGAGGCCATCCCCATCCAAATCATCTGATGCCAGTAGAGGGGTAGAAGATCCAGCTTTATAGCTCCACTCTAGCCTAAGATCCGGTAAAGCTACTGAGAATATGTATCCTAGGGATGTCCCGAACAAGGCTTCCTCATTACCATCGCCATCGAAATCAGCTATGATAGGCCCATCCGCTATCTCTCCGAGGTCGAACGGGCTTTTCCTTATTGTACAGTTATTAAGGAATAAGAGGATTGCCTCTCCTGAGGATGTACCAATGACTGCGATATCTTCCTGCTTTATTATTCCAATATCGGAACTAATCGGAGATATCTGAAGCTTACATATGAGCTGACCATTACCGTCAAGAACACCCAAGGCTCCCTCACGCGAAGATGCAATGACTAGCTCATCAACTATAGATATGGACTTGATAGTTCCTCCGAGCTCATATCTCCATAGTTCAACTCCTTTGCTATTTAGAGCTACGAGATAACCTTCTTCAGTTCCAGCAATAACCTCAAAATTTCCATCATTGTTTATATCTCCGCCAGCTAGAGCCCCACCTCGTGATCCCATATCGATACTCCACATCACACTGAGATCTTCATTTAGTAGGTAAAGTGTGCCCATGTCGGTGGCTATGAACATCTCATCCCTACCATCGTTGTCCACATCCATAACAAGTGGAGGGGAGGTGGTGAATCCATCTAAATCCCTCCTCAAGATGCCCCCTTCAGCCAGATATATTAAAGCCAGACTACCTCCTCCCAAATAGAGACCAAATCCTTCGTTGACACTCCCGTATGAGGGTTCCGCCCCTTTAAACGTCAGCGAAATTGGAATCGATGTAGGGATTGGCGCTCCCGTCTCACCTCTGAGTATTAGGGGTCTAGAGTAGGCATCGATGATTATTACATCTCTATGTCCATCTCCATCCCAGTCAGTTATGAGGGGATGGCTAGCTAAAGGAGCAATGCTCATGGGATAGTATATCCACTTAACACGAGGTCTCAACAGTGGGCTTCCGGGTAGGTCACCCCTTCCAGCTATCCTCCCTGTTCTACCTGTGTCGTACCTAAATGATAACCAGTCTGGTGATGCTGTAATCGGAGCACTTGATATCAGTAGGAGTAGTATCAACCCTATTAAGGACTTCCTCATCTCGCTTAGTATATAGGTTCCAACCTAAAAGATAGTTTAGGTGAGATACATCAGGCATGTATGTGGACAACGTAGTTATCTTGGCAGGCGGCTCAAGCGAAAGGTTCGGGAGTAACAAGCTACTGTATACAGTGGATGGTAAGGAAATGATAAGGAGGGTGGTTGAAGCGGCATCCCAAATTGGAAGTAGGGTTATCCTATCAGTAAGGAGTGAGAAGCAGGGCAAGACCCTATCGAAGTTGACGGGCATTAACTATATTGTAGATCTAAAGCCCTGCAGTGGCCCTATGGGTGCGGTCATATCAGCAGTTCCTAGGCGTGGAAGGACGCTCATACTTCCGGGAGATTTACCTTGGGTCGATGCGGAGGTACTAAACGAGTTCATGGAACTTGCCCATAAAATAAGCGACTCAGAGATACATGGGATAATATGGCCCTCCAGTAAGGTATTGGACTCTGTAATAGTCCTCCTCGACTCCTATGAACCAGTATTATACTTGAAAAGGGCTTGTTCCCTGAAGAAGACTAGGATGACTGATCTCCATAGGGCATCTCGGTCCTTAACTCTACTATCTCCTGGCCTCCTTAAAGAGGGGTGGAGGTTGTCGGATGTAGATAGGCTAGAGGAACTGAAGCAGGAACCAACCTTACATCAAGGAGAGTATGTGATAATAAGACAAGAAGCATTAGGATGTCCCTATAGGTCTGCAATCAACTATTTATCAAAGGGTGATGTGAGAAGAGCTGCTAAGAACTTCGAATTAGAGTTAGCTATGTATAAGGATATAGAGAACTTAAGGAATCACATTACAAGGGATATATACAACCTGAGGGGAAGCTAGATGGATGTAATGATTCCCAAAGGACAGAAATTTAGGCCCGAGGGTCAATATAATAGGGTAATCTGTGAGGGAAATGCCTATATCGAGGATTCTATCACCGCTGAGAGCATAGAGTGTAAGGGGAGCTTGGAGATAAAAGGAGATCTCTCTGCCACTAAGGTTTGCGTGAAGAGAGGACTCAAGGCCAGGGCTGTAAGGGCTAACAGTCTAAAGGTAGGAAGCTTTCTTACTGCCGGACTCGTAGAGGCTGATAATCTGGAAGTACACGGGCCTATCAGGATAAGCAGCTCCTTAAAAGTTATTAGATGTCTTGCAGACGGCTCGATAACAGCGACATTCATAAATGTAGATGAGTGTAAGGTGAAAGGGAGCCTAAGAGCGCTGAGAGGTAATATCGGAAAATTGGTTGTGGGAGGAAGTATTGATCTTGAGAAAACTTCCGTAAGAGAGGCAATCATCGGTGGATCCGCTAGACTAAAGGACTCCAAAGTTGGTAGTATGAAGGTAGATGGAACTCTGAGATTATTAGGGGCTATTCACTTTTCCTACATGGAAACAAGCGTTGCTGAGATTAAAAACGAGGTAGAAGGAGGTGTTCTTAGAGTTAAAGATGTGCTGAATGTCGAAGGTTCTTTGAGGGTCAGGAAGTTAGTATTTGAGGGTGTTGCCAAGGTTAGAGGTCGAGTTTTAGCTGACGAAATTCAGCTGCTAGGTAAAGCCAAGGGAGAGCTGGCAGGCGGTAAGATGCAAGTAGTAGGAGAAGCCCTATCAATCAAGGGAGAGGATGTTAATGTAACGATGGCCAGAGCGAGGACGGTTAGGGGGAAGAGAGTCAGGATAAGGGACTCAATAGTCGATAATATTGAGGCTGAGGAAGTTGAGATCTCTGGGAGATCTTCTGTGCAGAGCGTCGTGGCTGATAGGGTCTACGTAGTTGAAGGTCGTGTCGAGAAGGTATTTTACAGGGAGAAGATGATAGTGTCGCCGAAAGCTAAGGTAGTGAAAGCTGTGAGGATAGGGGATCTGCATCATCTATTCAATAAAGAATGAGGAGCTTAGAGCTTCTCCGATATCTCTTTTAGCGTACTGATCGTTTCTTTTAGAGAGTCTATTATTCTATCTATCTTGGCCTTTACTTCCTCTAGATAATCTGCCCTCTTCAGTCCCAGAAGCACCGAAAGCGTGGTATCTAGCTCTCCCTTCTCGAGCTTCTTGTAAGCTTCAAGTACGATTTTACCTGCTTCCGTTTCACCCTTAAGATGCTTCTTTATGGTTGCTTCAGTTCTACCTATGTCATCAGCTATATCTGAAAGGGTCATCCCAGCTTTGTCTCTAGCTAGCGCCGCAGCAGCTGTGGCAATGCTATCTATCCAGGTCAACCTATCTCTAGGATCTTTTAATTGCTCTAGAAATTTAGGATCAGTTAGGATCTCCACTAGTGAGGAAATTAGGAGGCTATACTCCAGCTTATGTATCTCCTCCTTACCTATGGGCTTGAGTGGTATTTCCGGGTAGGCCATACCTCTTCACCCCCTATACAGTATCTGTCAATACTTAAAAATTTTCTTGAATAAAATAACTTCATATTCTTAACATGAGATTTTGTAATAAAGATTTTTTCATAAATGAATCTTGAAATAAACTTCTTTATCTAAGAAAAAATCTAACATTAGAAAAATCTTTTAAATGTGTGCTTCAATTAGACTTGCATGACCCAGTTACTGAAAGAGGAGGTCAGACTCGATAATGGCAGATTAGCGATCTTATGCGTCAAGAAAGAAGGTCGCACTGTCAAATACAGGGTTGTATTCAACGCAGATGGTTGGGATAAGGACGAGTGGGTTAGACTAGACTATAGCGAAGAGGAGGGAGCGTACATCCAAATCAGGAGGAGGATGAAGGGGCTAGATTGTGAAAGAGATATTATGATCCAACTGATCTCCAAAATTATGAAGGGATTAGAGTATGCCGTAGGTGGGTAAATTGGTTAAGAAGCATAATCTATCCAAGATAGGATACTCTGATCTGATCGAAACGATAAGAAGGTTCGAGAAGAAATATGGAAAGGACTTCCATGATTTCTCGTCGGAGTTGGAGGAAAACAGAGCTAGCTTTGAGGAGTTGGTGGATAAATTCGAGTGGGAGCAGTATATGAATGAAATGAAGAAGAGATCAGAGCTAGGCAGGCTCGAGCTTAATATAAGGGATGCTAAGGAGTTTACCGAGATATTCACACCCATCAGGCTAGACATATTAGGAATCTTGGCTAGCAAAGTAGAGGCTTCCGTTTCGGAGATAGCTGAGGCCATAAAGAGACCTGTAGGGTCAGTTTCCGAGATGCTTAAAATTCTGGAGTCCAAGGGTATAGTAACCTCGAAGCGAGAGGGGAAGAGAAAGGTCTATAAATTACTTGTAAAGGAGATCATCTTAAAGATCTCGGAATGAGGAGTTTCTGATGAAGTTCAGGGCCATTGTAATGCACCTAAATGATCCTGAACTGTATCCCTCCTATGAGGATGCCTTAAAAAGGGTAGCTAGTAGACTAAATGCCTTTACCGTTAGGGCAGTTTTAACTAAACCTTCAGATAATGTGGATCTAGAGCTTGTGTCTGTCTATGCAGGTGAGGGGATCAAAGGGTTTGAAAGGGCACGGGAACTCCTAGAAAAAGGTTACTTTACATCGGTATCTATCGGGAAGGATCCTTCTACAGCTCCCTTAGAATATGCAGCGACCTTCATACTCAGGATAGCTAAGGAGTTAGGCCCTGAGTACAACGTAAGATTCTCTATAGCGACTGGAGAGCCCTATGAAGGACCTTACTTTCCTGCGACTAAGACTAACAACTTCGGTATAAGCGCCTCCCTTCTTTACCCATCTGATCTGTATGACACGCTTCGTGAAGCTGAGGAACCTAATGTAGCAGTGAGGCATGTCATGTCGACGATTTTCTCAGAGGCTGAGAAGAAGCTCACTGAGTTACTAAGGGAGGAAGGTATACCATATCTAGGCATAGATTTCTCCTTAAGTCCTTGGATGGAGGAAAGTGCTGCCTTAGCTATTAGTTTAATGGCAAGGTCAGATTTCTTATCCCCCGGAACCCCTTCAGCAATATTAGAGCTAAATAAATCGATCTCATCCGCTGTAAGCGGTAGAAAAGCCATAGGATTCAATGAGGTCATGCTCCCGATGGCAGAAGATAATGTCCTGAGGGAGATGGCCCTCTCCGGCCAGTTAACTGTCAAGGATTTAGCCTATTTGACACCTTACTGCGTCGCTGGGCTTGATATGGTAGCCCTCCCTCTAGATGTGAACCTGAAGGATGTGGCTAAGCTAATTAGCGATGTGATGGCAGCTAGCTATGTGAAGAACAGGGTCTTAGGGGTGAGGATTCTACTAATTGATGGTAAAGAGGGAGATGAGGTAAATCTGGAGATGTTTGGGAATGTCCCTATAATGAGACTAGGCTGATCACTCTGGAATGCAGGGAGTAACATGCCATGAAACCTTAGGTTCCCCATAAGCCCCGCCAAATAGCCTATCATGTATGTCAGTGGCAGCCTTAGCGCCCTCACCTACTGCCTTAGTTATCTGCATGGGCTCTCCAGTAACATCACCAACGGCATAGACGGCAAAGCAGTTAGTCCTCTGCCAATAATCTACCAGTATAAACCCTCGTTCATCGACCTTAACTCCAGCCTGCTTGGCTAGGCCACTTTGAGGTTTCACCCCTATGAAGATGAAGACCGCATCGGTATCTATAGCCTCTTCCTCCCCTGTCTTCACATTCCTTATCTTAACGGAATTCACCCTACTATCTCCCATTATCTCCGTCACTACACTGTTCCACCTGAAGGAGACGTTAGGATTCTCCAACACCCTTTCCACCAGAGCCTGCTCGGCCCTCATTCTATCCCTTCTATGGACTAAGATAACCTCTCTCGCAATTCTGGATAAATAAGCGGTGGAAATGGCAGCAGTGTTCCCTCCGCCAACAACGACTACCTTTTTACCTTTGTACAGGGGTCCATCGCATACGGCACAGTAGCTGACTCCCCTCCCATAAAATTCCATTTCTCCAGGCACTCCTAATCTCTTATCCTCTGAACCAGTCGCTATTACAAGGGCTCTAGCAGAGAACTCCTTTCCACCCTTAGTATAGACCTTCTTCCAGTCTCCTCTAAGACTAAGCCTTATAACCTCCTCTGGGAAGAGAATTTTCGCTCCTGCCTTAATCGCGTGCTCGTGGAACAGTCTAGATAGCTCCTCTCCACTTATAGAAGTGAACCCAGGATAGTTCTCTATGGATGGGCTTACTGATACCTTACCGCCCGGCGTTTCCTTTTCTATAACAAGGGTTCTAAGGCCGTATCTAGAGGCGTATATTGCTGCCGACAGTCCGCCCGGTCCACCTCCAACTATTATTACATCCCATTCTTGAGATAACTCCTCCTTTGGTGGTAAAAACATCCCGAAAGTCATTTTTCACCTACCTCACTTTCCTCAATTCGAACTTTATCAACTTTAGCCTTGTTCCTTCTCTTAGAACAGAGGAGCCATAAATGGATTTTAGCTCCCTTAAAAGCTCGGCTTTACTGGAAAAGCCATCTTCGGCTGCATGTTTGTCGGTTAATTCCTCTATTCTGATATCTAGCACCCTCTCTATGATTGCCTCTCCAAGTTCCTCCTCTCCAGCCTCTAGAATCACCACATCCCCAGGTTTAAGTTCGGTCGACAGTCTTAAGGTGGTCTTCTTCCTCCCAGATATAAGAGCCTCCTTGTACTTTCCCTTGAATTTTAACTTCCTTTGCATGATCCCCACATCCTCATGATATTCCTCGAACTTCACCACTAATATTAGGTTATTGGAGGGGAATTATTGTCATTAGAATGTCGGAGTGTTCAGGGAGTGCAATGATACATAACCTTAATCCCTTTTTATTACCAATGTCGGGAGGCATATGATCCTCGTCAGGCCCTCGGTGATCAGCGGATCTATCACAGCGCCGCCCTCAAAGAGCTACTCTCATCGGGCCCTTACAATCTCCCTAATATCAGAGAGAGATTCAAAGATAAGCAATCTCTCTAGAGGAAGGGATGTTAATGCAACTCTACAAGCAATCAGATCTATGGGAGCAGAACTAAGTGGAGATGCTGATGTTAGAGTTAGTCCACCTCCTAGACCTGAAGCGCCTGAAAATGTATTGGACTGTGGTGGTTCAGGGACTACTATAAGATTCTTCACTTCCATAGCATCGCTTACCGAGCGAGGATATACAGTCTTAACGGGAAATAATAGTCTCAGAAGAAGACCTATGGGCCCCCTCTTAGATGCAATCAATAAGTTAGGTGGATGGGCTGTCAGTACCCGAATGGATGGCACCCCTCCCCTGGTAGTTAGGGGGGGTGGTTTACAAGGAGGTAAAGTGGTACTGCCCGGTGATATAAGTTCCCAGTTCTTCTCCTCTCTAATGATCTCTGGAACTCTCATGGGCGAGGGTGTTCACATCGAGACGCTTGGAGATATGGTTTCCTGGCCTTATGTGGAAATGACTGCAGTAACTCTAGGGCTTGCTGGTGCATCAGTTCAATATAACAGAAAGAGCATTAAAGTACGACCGGTCAGACCACAGAGCTTAAATTTCGTTGTACCAGGAGATTTCGGCCTAGCCGCTCCAATAATGGCAATGGCATCCATAACTGGCGGAGAAATAGAGGTTAAGGGATTGGACTTAGATTTACCTCAGGCTGACTCTTACATAATTGATGTTCTAGAGGCATTTGGAGTTAATATCAGTCTAGGAAAATCCTCTATTACCGTGAAAGGAAGACCAGAACGTCCTGTGAACTTGAATCTCAGGGATGCCCCGGACTTGCTCCCCGTAGCAGCCGTACTTGCCTCGTTTGTTGAGGGTAGGTCTGAAATAAAAGGAGTTAAGCATGCAAGGGTCAAGGAGAGTGACAGGGTAGCTATAATGGCTAGGGAACTCAGGAAAGTATGTGTCGATGTGATTGAACTTGAGGATGGCCTTATAATTAATGGAAGTGGTGAGGTACGGGGAGGGAAGGTCCTAGGTCCCGAGAAGGACCATAGGATCTTCATGTCACTGGTAGCACTGGCAGCAGGTTCCAAGGAGTCATGTAGAATAACTGGTGAGGAGTGTGTTAAAGACTCATATCCTGACTTCTTAAATGTTGTCTCAGCCCTAGGTCTTGAGGTAAGATATTGAGTAGCAGCAAGAAATTATACCATATAGGTGTATGTGAGGGGGATCTTCCTAAGAGAGTACTCCTACCTGGCTCTAGGAAGAGAGTACTAACGATAGGGAATCTCATAGGAGGAGAGGTACTGGCAGATGAGCGACAACTAGTGTTAGTTGGTAGCTACAAGGGGAAAGAAATAGCGGTAGTAGATACAGGGATGGGACCGTCTTCGGCAGCTATCATCATTAGAGAGGTCATTTGGTCTCTAAAGGGAGAAGGTGTCCTAATAAGAGTAGGTACATGCGGTAGTCTCCAACCCTTCGTCAAAGTGGGGGACCTCGTCATCCCTGAAGGGGTAGTAGCCGATGAATGTGTTAGCAAGAAGATAGTAGGGGAAGGGATCCCCCTAATACCATCACGCGAAGTCGTAGATTCACTCAAGGAAGAAGCCTTTAAAGCTGGCTATACAATCGGAGAGAACTTATACATAGGTATTACGCACACGAAAGATGCTTTGTACGAATTTGAGAGACCAGAACTCTCCTCTGATCCTAGCTCTACTCGCAGGAGGATGTCGATGCTAACGGAGATGGGTGTCTTGGCTACAGAGATGGAGCTATCAGTTCTTCTAGCTCTAGCCTTAAAATCAAATGCGGAAGGGGGTAATGTAAAAGCAGGAGGATTGCTCTTGGTCGTATCCCCATATATAGGGAAGGGCCTAACTTTTGAGGGACCGCCTCAGGAGGATCTCATTAAGATCGCATTGGAGGCCGTGATCCATCTGTAGCTAGAATACTCCCTCTAATGAGAGGACCACATTCTTGCGACTTAGCTGATGATTATTATCACCTTCATGATAAGAGGTATGCTAAGGAAGGGAGTGGTGGATAGAAATACTCAAGGACGTGAGCCCTGAGTTGAAAGGAGGGAGGAATTTTTAAGAAGCTGCTGACGGTGATGGACGGAAACGTTTCAAAGGTCGTTATCACATATCTAGATGGGTTGACGAGGTTTGGTAGACTTTAGAAGATTCCTCACACGTGATCCAGATGAAGTAGAGGCCATAGAGTCAGAGGATGACCTGATTAGTCTGGAGGACATGGTAAATGAAAGACTATCTCTTTTTAGACAGCTCTTTAACGAGCTCCTTCTTATCCACACCTAATTGTCGAGCTACTTCATTTAGGATGGAGTTCAGCGTCCCTACTTTAAGCCCATGCCTCGGTATGGTTATTCAATCCCCCTTCCTAGCCAGCATCATGTGGCTTCCAGTCTGCCTAACCAAGCGATAACCGAACTTCTCCAAGAGTTTAGCCAATTCCTCCCCATCTAAATCCCTAGGAAGCCTCATAGGTTTAGGACCTCTTTCCTACCTATCACCCTAAATCTTATACTGTTCCTCTCCAGCTCATTTACTCTCTCCAGTAATTCCATGAACTCCTCTAAATCAGTATCTCCACAATCACAAGCTTATCCTCATGATGGTGGAATATAACAAGGCCATTCTTGCTGGACTCACTATCATCTATTGGCTTACGGCTGAACCTCATGAATAAGCCGTTCACATCACTACTGTAATCTAGGGCTACAACTTTGCCCTCAAACTCAATCTCCTCTTTAGCTTCTCTATTGTCCTCCTTAAGCTGGTCAGATCAGCCTCTTGAGCCATTCTATATTTCCTCTCCTTCCTCCTCACTAATCTTATTTATATAGTAAAAATTCACATATACACAAGAGGCCCTACATGCGTAGGTCCCCGAAGGGGAGTTGAAAATGTCTGAGAGAAGGAGGGCAATCCTCCTCTATCTAATTAAGGGATTCAAGAGGAAGATAGGAAGAGAAATAACTCTCACTAGATTAATGAAACTGCTCTACTTAGTGGATAGGGAACTCGCTAAGAGGGGACTCTCCACCTCTGGTACTAAATGGATCAGATGGTACTATGGGCCCTATTCAGAGGAAGTAGAGAGAGAACTAGTGTCCCTCGTGAGGGAAAAGAAGGTGAAAAGGGATTTTGTAATCCTTGGAAGAGATGCACCAATCCTAAAGATATTTGATACTGACGTACAAGCCGAACTGGATGCGAATACTGCGAAGGCTGTTGATGATGTATTGAAGGAATATGCTGAGCTTAGCTTCGATGAGCTGATCGGTAGGGTCTACGAGACCTTTAATTCCAACCTAGAGCTGGGGGAGGAGATACGTGTCATTAGCACTGATTAATGAGCAAGTGGACAAAATACTCTCGGGCCTTAGGAAGTCGAAGGAGGTCCGTCCACTACAGAAGGAGAAACTTAGGATATTAGTTAAGGATATGGCCTTAACCTTCACTGAGAAAGGGCTCCCCTTCAGGCTCATCGTTAACTTATGGACCCTCTATAGGGTCTTGGATCGCATCGCTGAGGATGATGAGGAGCTTCTGAAGAAAATCACTTACTCAGTAGCCTTAGCCATGGCTGTCGCTGAGTCTGATGATGAGGAGAGAGAGGAACTGATCGGCATGTTCAAGAGAGAGGTGCTTAAGATCGCAGAAGAAGCGTGTATCTGAGGCATTATTCGATACTTGGTTCTACTTCAGACCTCGAATTCTCTTGGATCTGGCTGACAGATACGAGATATCCAAGATCATCCTCATATCTCCTCACCAGAGGATCACCCTTAACCGATATATACTACAGAACTCGGAGGACGAACTCGTTAGATGGAAGAATCACATAGGGGAAAAATGGAGCGAGCTGGTTCCTCCCTCCAGGGATGCTGAAATTTGTACATCACTATTTCTTATACTCTGGTCCACTGGTGTGAACGTTAGAGAGCTGTTAGAGGGTAAAAATGAACCGAAGATAACTGCAGAGAGGATTGACTATTTGATGGAGAATGCTCCTTGGACCAACCCATCTAAGGTCGATGAATGTCTCAAGAGGATCGTTAGTGATATCTTTGGGGCCGAATTAAGGGTAATCAATGTCGACAAACCGAAGAAGGACGAACTAGACAATATGAGGTCTGAAGTTGAGAAGAAGCACTGCCCAAATGAGAGATGTAAAAGATTCA
This sequence comes from Thermoproteota archaeon, assembly GCA_027491485.1. Classification (GTDB taxonomy): domain Archaea; phylum Korarchaeota; class Korarchaeia; order Korarchaeales; family Korarchaeaceae; genus Korarchaeum. Next base: position 134,766 of record JAOZGR010000001.1, on the reverse strand, counting down.
GAGCGGGAAAGGGGATTGATCAGGAAGATCTCTCTTTAGCCGTTCAAGTCTCTAGATCGGGCATAGATGGGATCTATATCTTCTCTATAGGAGAATGTTTCAGTTGCATATCTAAATACCTAAAGGAAGAAGGTAAACTGAGGGCTCACTTAGAAGTAATAAGCTAGATGCTGGATTCACTCGGTCATGATCTCTTAACATCTTCCCTGTCATCCTCATCTTAAACCCGTATTCAATGAACTTCTACCAGGCCTCTAGAGCCTGGACATAGGTGCGTTTAGCATGAACAGAGCCTCTTTTCAATAAACATAGCTTGGAGCTTCCTAGATAGGTCTTTGGGAAGCTTGGAAATCAGGAGTTCGTGACCTCTCTCCCTATCTATCAGGCCTACTGTGAACAGGATAGACATCGTAAAAATACTAACGTTTAGGAGTACTCTCTCCATGTATAACCACACTCTGTACAGGTGTAGATCCTAGTTGGCGGCTCATCAGCAGCTCTGGTCTGTACTATTTCTAGATAAGCTTTACCATTTCCACATTTTGGGCATTCTGCATCTACTATTGGTAATGCTAACTTTTTCTGAGAGTCTGTTATAACCACATCGCTATTATCTGCTGCTACTTTCGTTACTACTGCTGCAGAACTTTTGGGGTTTCTCTTCATTTCATAACCACAGCTAGGACATATGTAAACTAGCTCCTTTTCAACCTTCTTAGGTCTCATCAGGGTACCGCAGTTGGGGCAGAACATACGGCCTCTCTGCTAGTGGGGAGGTAGCTTATTTAAGTTATGACTCCGGGAACCTTCGATAATCATGAAGGTCCTAAGAAGTGTGAGAAGGAAGAAGGTAAAACAGCTTGCAATAATTGTGGATGGCCCTAATATCCTAAGAAAGGAGCTAGGTATTGACTTAGAGGAAATTAGGAGGATGGCTGAGGAAGAAGGTAGGGCTAGAATCGCTATAGTTGTGTTAGATAGAAAGGCCCCTGAGAAGTTAGTTGAGGCCGTGGTTAATGCTGGGTTTAAAGCCATTATCTCCACAGGAAAGGTTGAAGTTGACTTCACAATCGCCGCAATGGATGCGATCCATAGCGATAAGGTGGATTCCCTAGTGTTAGTAGCGAGGAGCGCTGCCTATCTCCCAATAGTCCACAGAGCTAAGGAGGAGGGTAAGGAGGTTATAGTGATAGGGGCTGAACCAGGCTTCAGTACCGCCCTGAAGAAGTCGGCTGATCTCTATGTATCACTTCCATCCTCTACTCCTGAACAGCCTTCCGATTCTAAGGGTTATGAAGAATATTGATATAGCGAAGGTTAAGGCCCCTAGCTGCAACAAGAGGAACCTTATCAGTCCGATAGAGCCCTCCATATATTGTCCAATGAAATAGAATGACATCCAAAGGGAAAGTATAAGGGCGGCACCAAAGAACTTCTCAAAGGCATCAGTTCTACTGGCTGCTAAACTCTCAATGGCACTCCCGACGAACATTACCACTAGTGAAAGGGCTATGAAGCCGCTAGTCTCTTGGAATAGCCTTGCCATTATTAGCTCTAGTGGATAGTTCTGACTCGCTAGCGATATCGCTCTACTATAGGAGAAATACATAGATATACCAATCCCAAATATACCCATTATAAAAGACAGGAGACCTATCTGCTTACCAAAGTAGCTGACACCCTTTCTGATCTTATTTATCAAATCGAAGCCCTTATCTAGAAATATTATACCAGCAACCAAGCTGGCACCTATGTACAAGTATCTTTGAAGCTCTAAAAGAGAAAATAGGCCTACAAGTATCAGTAAAGCCCCCGGTAGCCCAAACAAGAGGGCCTTAGAAGTAGGGGACTTCATCAATTTCTCAAAATACCTCTTCAGTAAGATGTAAGTATGCTCAATCTCCCTACTCTGTTGAACTATAACCCGTCTCACACTACGTATTGGAGCATATTTCATCAGAATAGGAATCACGAGTTCATCATCAGCACCATCAGAGACCAGTATTATGCTATTAGGATGGAACTTCTCGGTTACTTCTCTAAGCTGCCTGTTGATCTCTTCATCAGCCTTAAGCTCGCTCTTTGGGTCTCCTGTAATAGTAACTATCTCTATCTCGGCATCAGAGTCCGAAAATATCTTCTTTACCTCATCATACACCTTTACTGCACCAAATATGGCATTAGCATCGGCTTCAGTCGGATCGGCTAAGGCAAGCTTCGAAGCAGCCTCAATATTGGCTTCCTTTCCGACTACAGGACCTCTTATTCCGGTTTTGACGCCTAGATCATCGTCTCTGTCTATGCAGACTATGAGAATTCTTTCTTCTAGTGATCTCTCTTTATCCATCGTTCAGTCTTATTTGAATTAAGATAAAAAGTTCAACTTCCAGCTGGTTTCTCAAGCAATCCTAACTCCATTAAGACCTTAAGTTCTTCAATAGTAAGCTTTTCACCGGCCTTATACTTCTCTAGTGCCTCCTCGGCTAGCTTCTCCTTCAATTTCCTCTCTATTTCTTTATTGCTACTAGCTATCTTCTCAAACCTACTTCTAATCTCCTCCTGTATTCCCCTCATCTCTTCCCTTAATCTCTCCATTTCCTCTTTAAGGTCGTCTACTTTTTTACTTTTTTCCGAGATAATCTGACTCATTTCGTCTATATGGGCTCTTATTTTGTCTAGCTCTTCTTTCTCCTTAGTGATATAATCATATATCTCCTTTAATTTCTCCTTAATTTCGCCAATTTTCTCTCCAGAATCTCTTACAAAGAACCTCCACCTCTCGGCTTCAGCCATTACCTCAATGAATTTCCTCTTGAGGGATTTAGCCCTATTTAATTCTTGGAGCATAGCCTCATACTGGCTGATCTGCATTACTATGTCCCTCTCTTGATCCCTATTTAGGGGTGAAGTCTCTATCCTCCTCTCCAGCCTAGCTATCCTTCTCCTTAATACTCTCTCTGGGACGCCTATGGAATTCACTATGTCATTATATTCTCCTTTTATCTTCATGGCCTCGTCTCTTGCCTCTTTGAATCTTTCAAGGGCTTCTTTCCTTTCCTCCCTGAGTTTTGCTAATTCTCCCTGTAGTTTTCTTTTCCTCTCTATTACCTCCCTCAATTTAGCTCTTCTTTCCTTGATTTCGCTAATTAGCTCAGATCTCTTGGCCCTCAATTCCTTGAGTTCCTCTATGATCGATCTCCTTTGATCCCTTAACTCTGAAAACTTTCTCCGCAGCTCTTTCTCCTTCTGTCTTAAGCCACCTATTGTCTCCTCTATAGCGGCCATTTGGTCTCCTCCTGCGATATTTCTACGGTAAGGATATGGACCATCGATCCTAATGGCTCTTCTACTTAAAAAGTATTTGGTTACCTCTCAATGGTGCGCTAGCGAACCAAGAAAACTTTATAAGCTGTTTTAGACTCACTCCGGGTTAAAGAGGACATGCATTCATCGAACTGCTTCTAATGCAACTTTTTACTTATCAAGAGGATTAAGAAAGGTTATCACTATCTATACTTGATTTCCATAGGGGACATTGGTTTAATTCCGGGCCCAAAGCACTCGGTAGGTCTCACTGGGGGAGGATCAGGATGCTAAAGAAGAGGACTATAAAGATAATGCCTCAGGCCTCCATTGCTGCCTTGTCGGGCTTTGGTGACCTACTAGCGGGCTTCATATTAGGATCACTACTCCCGACAGGAATTCCTTGGGCGGCAGCGCTTTATCCTCCCCTAATAGGGGCTAGAGGGGCCATTGCTGGCTCTATAATTGGAAGGCTTACATCTGCACTTAATGTAGGTTTGATTGAACCAAGTTTAAGTAAGGAGAACGAGAAATTGTGGGAAATCCTCTCCTCAGGGATATCTGCGTCTATTTTGGCCTCAATAATCGCTTCCATCCCTCTTATTATATCAGGCTTATCTATTCGTCCAATAACCGTGGTCCTAGTATCTCTAGTTACTATAAATGGGTCAACCCTTCTACTCATCCCCCTGAACTTAGGTATATCTTTCTTCGCTTTCAAGAGGGGCTTGGATCCCGACATCATTGTTTACCCAACTATGTCCACGATCGCTGACATCGTCGTTACCCTACTTTACCTAATATCCTTAAGGATGACCCTTAACTCCCTAATAATGTTCTCCGCGATTCTCGTTGGAATTTCGTTTATAGTAGTGATTAAATGGGCCATTGGGGAATTTATAAAGGTCTTACTGGAAGTACTGTCAGCTACTACATTAGTAATAATGATCGAGAGCGTCGCTGGCCTATTCTTGGGTGAGGCCCTAGAGATATCTGATAAAAGGGTGCTCTTCATCTATCCAGTCATGTTAACTGAATTAGGTGACTTTAGCTCAATTGTAGGGTCTCTTATAACGACTCGCCTCTTCCTAGGAATGGCCAGGAGGAAAATACCATTACTAGACATATTTCCTGAGATATTAGGAGTATTTACCGTCTACTTAGGGGTTTTCTCCTTTATTGGTGGTGTGTTATGGCTTCTTAGGGGGAATCCCTGGGTTAGCATTCTTACATTTCTAATAGCGTTTCCAGTAATGCTCGTCATAACGAACTTAGTAGTAGTCCTCTCAAGCAGGAGATTCGACCCGGACAACTTTACAATCCCAATTACAACTTCTTCAGCAGATTTAGTCACAACAGCAGCTATGGCGGCTGCAGTCAGTATCATAGGAGGCTAGAAATGGTAGCAGAGACGTTTTCCGGGTCTGGAACACCATATAAAGCTAGGAAGGTCCTCGCCCTGGGGACATTTATCCCTCTTCCACCGGCCACTCCCACCTCGAATCTGCTTACCTTCACCGATGTACCAGCTAATGCCAGATCCTGACCTATGCCTAGGCCGGAGGCGGTTAGTGGGATCACAGTTCCGAAGTTAAATAACCTTCCCAGTAGGGATATATCAACTACCACATCGTTTATCTTAGAAATCGGTAGCTCCCTTACATTTACCGTGATAAATCTCTTCTCCATGACGATTCTCTTACTAGTTACATAGTAGTTATGACTTCTCCTATATATATCCGTGAATAGATCTCCTATGAGTCCAACGGCGACCTCTGGGATCCACATGAGGTGACCGCTATAATAAAGTGCTGTCGATATCACAGCTAGGGCTACTGATAGAAATGCCCACCTCCAAGAGATTTTTATCAATGATGCCACCACGAGGGGTACGACCAGTATCAACCAGAGGAACAGCATCTTAGTTTGAGGACCGCTTAAGAATGGTAGCCTCATGATGCCCTCTATGTTAACGGGATAGAGCCAGAGGTATATCCCAACAGCCAATATGTACGTATAAATTAAGTAGAGGTGGGCAAAGGCAAGCGGATGAGGTTTGAGTTCTAAGAGGAGCTCTTCTCCCTTTCCTAGTTTCATCTGGATAATTCGGGCATCCTACAATATAAAAGTGGTTCGCTGAATGGCTACCTTTACAGGAATTCAATTAATATTCAAACAAAACTAACTTCCATATGCTCAGTAGCATGGGAATGAGGGTGGTTTGGTTAGCCAGAACTGGGTGGATGCAATCAGGAGTACCTCCTTCCATCGCTGAGACCGTAGGTCAACATACATTTCTAGCTTCCCTAATAGCTATTGACATCATGGGAATGCTGAAGACCAAAAATGGGACTATTGATGAAGGTAGGACCCTTAAAATGGTCTTAATACATGATCTAGTGGAGGGAGTGACCGGAGATATCCCCAAATGGTCCTCAAATAGGATAAAGAAGCATGAACTTGAGGAGGAGGCACTTACTTCCTCGAACGTCCCGAACGAAATAACGGAGTTATGGAGAGATTATGAGAAGGGCAAGAGTCTAGAGGCTAAGGTAGCCAGGCTATCAGACCTACTGGCTACGCTGAAAATGGCCCTCTACTATAAGGAGAAGAGCTTCGATGTTGAGAGTATAGAGGAAAGCACTAGAAGAGAAGCAACGCGACTTCTTAATGAACTAGACCTGGAGCTAGAGATCTAAGGCTCATCTATTTCAATAATATAATCATACTTCGGTGTAGCTCCTTTCTGCTTGTAAAATGGCTCTCTTAATCTTACAGCGGTTTTAAATGCCTCTAGTATCTCATCATCAGTAGCTCCACTCCTTAGGAGGGAAATAAAGTTGACTAAGTTGTTCTCCCTCCATATACAGGTCTTAAAGAACCCATCGGCAGTTACTCTCATTCTAGTACAGTTCATGCAGAAGGAAGGATTAATAGTCCCCCTAACCACCTCAATAACCGCGCCGTTTTCCAAGTAGTACCTACCTCTACCATGTAGCCTCCTTATCTCCCTTCTTAGGGAGATATTCTTTAACTCCTCCTCAAAACTGCTAAGGTTATAGTAGAATTTAACGAGGCTCGGATCCATATTTAGGAGCTCTATCATCTGGATGGCTATACCCTTCTTAGCCGAGAATTCTACCATATCCCAGAGTTCATCCTCATTGATCCCCTTCAATACGGTCATATTCAGCTTAACAGGCATTAAATCGCACTCTATAGCCTTATCGACAGCCTTTAACGCTCTATCCAGGCCATCTACACCCGTTATTCTCTTATAGGTGTCTCTCCTTAAGGAGTGGAGGCTTATATTTACCCTGTCTAGGCCAGCCTCCTTTAAAGCGCAGGCTCTCTCAGCTAAAAACCAGCCGTTAGTAACCATGGAGATCTCCTCTACAGGATGCCTTCTTATCTGAGAAATTATCTCTTCCATATCCTTTCTCACGAGAGGCTCCCCGCCGGTGAGCTTTACGAACTTTATTCCATGTCTGGACAATATCCCGACGAGCCTTCCTATCTCCTCAGGAGTCATCTCATCCCCACTTACTATGTGGCCTTCACGGTGGCAGAAGAAGCAATTGTAGTTACAAGAGTTCGTTACGGAAATCCTGAGGTCCGTTACGGGCCTTCCCCACCTGTCAATGAACATCTAATCACCTTTTACCTTCTTTAGGACCCTTACCTCCTCTATCTTTGTTAATGGGTAGTTTCCTGATTCATCCTTCTCTAGATACTTCACCATATCCCAGATATTAAGAAGAGCAGCCATGACACCGCTTAATGCCTCCATCTCTACACCAGTCTGGGCTATAGTCCTGACAGTAACAGTAACGCTTACTGAATCATCACTCAGATCGAAGCCGACATCTATGCCAGTTATCTGTATTGGATGGCATAGGGGGATTATCTTGGGAGTATCCTTAACAGCTTGAATTGCAGCAATTCTGGCAACAGTAAAGACATCTCCCTTCTTGATCTTCCCAGATCTTATGGCCTCTAGAGTCTCCCCCTTTAACTTTATCCTGCCATAGGCAGTTGCCTCTCTATGGACCATCTGTTTACTCGTTATATCAACCATCAAGATTTAACACCCTACTCAATCTTTTCATCAAGATAGCTCCTCTCCGGCTCAACCCACCTGTATTCTCCATCCTTAAAGTACTCTTTCTTCCATATAGCCGCTTCTTTCTTTACCTCATCAACGATCCACTCTACCGCTTTGAAGGCCTCACTTCTATGCTCAGAGGCTACAATAACTAGTAGAACTAAATCGCCTATCTCCGCCTCCCCTACTCTATGTATGATGGTTGCATCTATTAATCCGAATCTTGATATAGCTTCCTCCCTTATCCTGTTTATGGCATTAGAAGCCATCTCAGGATAATGGTCATAGAATAACTTCTCCACCTCCTTACCCTCTGAGATCTCTCTAATAACCCCCATGAAGGTTACTAAAGCGCCTATCCTTCTAGATGACTGTAATAATGATGTTATTTCATCCCAGGCGTTGATCGGGGATTCAGATATATGTACTTTCCCCATCATTAACCACCCGAAAATGCTGGAAAGATTGCCACAACGTCATCTTCACTCACATCTACATCTAAGTCCTTTATGGAGTTATGGTTTATTGCCACAAATACTTTCCTCTCCCTAACATTGAGCTCTATATCCTCACCTAGTAGTTTAAGTAGATCCCTCAAGGGACCAGTGTATTTTATTTCATCCTGACGTCTTCCCAAGCGCTCGGCTATCCAACCATAATACCTAACTGTAACCATGTCCACAGCACCAGCTAAACAATCTCTATTGCCATGCTCTGGGCACCTCCTCCACCGTGACATATGGTAGCTAGTCCTCTACGCCCTCCCTTAACTTGAAGGGCATTTATGAGGGTCACCAGTATCCTAGCACCACTCGCACCTAGTGGATGGCCTATGGCAACAGCTCCTCCAAACACATTTAGCTTATCTAACGGGATCTTTAAGCCCTTACTGACGACTAGGCTAGCTAATGCGAAAGCTTCGTTATGCTCAAACAGATCAAAGTCCTCTATCGACATCTCCAGCATCTTTAGCAGCTTTTCAGTTGCGGGGATCGGGGCCTCTACGAAGTCCTTGGGTTCAACAGATGCGGATGCAAATCCCAGTATCCTAGCTATAGGTTTCAATCCCTTTTCCTCAACCACATCTCTTGAGGCGAGAACTAAAGCTGCAGCTCCATCGCTTAGCTGTGAAGCGTTAGCGGCGGTTATGGTCCCACCAGGCTTAAAAACAGGCTTTAGCCTGGCTACCTTCTCTAAGCTAGTATCAGGCCTAATGCCCTCATCCCTGTCTAGTATTACCTCATCCCCTTTCTTTATGGGCTCTATCTCACGAGCATAATAGCCTCGCTCGGTAGCCTCTGCAGCTTTTAAATGGCTAGACACCGCAAAATCATCTGCTTCCTCTCTCTTTATTCCCCACTTTTCTCCGGTGGCCTCTGCTTCCTCTCCCATCAATAGACCTGTGTGAGGATCGGTCAGCCCATCATGGACCATTATATCGTAAATCTTCTCTCCAGCGAACGCAAATCTAACTCCCCATCTCCATCTTGACGGTATAACATAGGGAGCCATACTCATGCTTTCCATTCCTCCAGCGACAATGACTTTATTCTCTCCTAGCGCAATACTCTGTGCAGCTAGGGCAACAGCCTTCATAGCGGAAGCACACACCTTATTTACAGTGTATCCCGGTACACTGGCAGGTAAACCAGCCAATAACCCCGCCTGTCTTGCTGGATTCTGCCCTATGAATGCCTGCAGGACATTCCCCATTATTACCTCGTCTATATCTTCAGGATCAAGACCAGATCTCCTGATAGCCGAGGCAATAGCTACAGCCCCAAGCTTAGGAGCGGGCCAGTCTTTCAGAGAACCACCAAACTTGCCTATTGGAGTCCTAGCCATACCAACAATGTAAACATTCTCTAAACCCATCATCAATTTATCTCACCCCTACAGGCTTTTAAGGGCTTTCCAGGAGAGTAGTAGGGCAGAAAGCAGGGATATCCCTTCCTCTGACATAGATCTCCTTAAAAACTGGTAGAGTCCTTCCTTAGGTTTACCATCCACATGAAATAGGTGCCTTGCTGTGTTGACAGCTATCTTCGGTAATGATGTGTAGATGCGCTGGTCTTCCATTAGATCAACGGCCTTTTTAGCTTTCTCGAACTCCCTCAGCATTCCAGTGGAAAGAGCTTCCTCATACCTCCTTAAGCTGCTAGCAGAGGTATCTCCCTTCTCTAAGGCGATGTCTATAGCCTCAGCAGCAGCTATAGCGCTTTCAATTGCAAAGTCCATCCCTCTAACCGTGAGCCCATAGTTAACGCAGAAGCCGGCTGCATCACCGACTACAACCATGCCATCGGTACAAAGCTTAACACCTCTCAAGAACTGCGTTTCTGGGATTATATGTGCAGAATATTCTAGGAGCTTTCCTCCCTTCAAGTACCTTCCTATTAGTGGATGGGACTTGAATCTCTCCGTCGCGTTCCACATCGTCGTTTCTATATTGCTAACTTTCTCCGATAGCGAGCCGATCCTCATGACAACTCCCAGAGATATGGTATCCTTATTCGTGTAGAGGAACCCACCACCCACAACTCCCTCCGTTATATCGCCGATATAGAGTTGAGCAGCGCCCTCATTTTCCTCTAAACGGAATCTGTCCTCAATTGCATCTTTAGATAGCTCAATAACCTCTTTGGCTCCGACAGCGAAGTCTTCTCCTGATAGCTTTGCCCTAAGACCTGCCTTTTCAGCTATAAAGCTTAAGGCACCATCAGCAGCTACTACAATGCTGGACTCTATTTTCTCCTCCCCCTCAACAATCACGCCCTTAACTTTCCCATCTTCAATGAGAGGGGACTCTACTTTTACTCCCGAGACAATCTCCGCTCCGGCATCCTCAGCCTTCTCTGCCAGCCACTGGTCAAACTTAGCTCTCAGGATCGTGAAGCTCTTAGCCTTAGGTTTTCCATTAAGGGAGATCTCTATTCCATCATCTCCATATAGGAGGCCAAGGACCTCCCTAGTTACTTCCCTCTCTATTGGTGCCTCTTCCCAGAAGTTAGGGAATACTTTTTCCAAGGACCACGCATAAAGCCTCCCCCCAAACATGTTTTTAGAGCCCGGTCTCTTCCCTCTCTCGATTGTAAGGACTGTGTGGCCTTTTTTAGCCAGTAGGTATGAAGCAACTGAACCGGCAGGACCGGCTCCTACAACTATGATGTCGAAATCGACCATTCTTAGGCACCTTTGGCCTCCTTGAGCTTCTTAATTAGGGCGGGGAGGAACTGGTACAGATCCATTACAACCCCATAATCCGCATGCTCGAATATAGGGGCACTTGAATCGTTGTTAACAGCTACTACTATCTTTGAATCCATAATACCGGCTGAGAACTGCTGTTGCCCCGAAGCTCCGACGACCACTAGCACTTTAGGAGCAACCCTGACGCCACTGATGCCTATCCATACTTCCTCCTCCATCCACTTGAGGTCAGCAGCTAAGGGTCTAGTGGCTCCCACTACCCCACCTAGGATCTCAGCTAGCTCGTACGCAAGCTTTAGATCTTCTTTCTTCTTGAAACCCCTCCCTACAGCGATCACTATTTCAGCCTTATCTAGAGGAACACCTACTCTAGGCTTCTCCTTCTTCTCCAGTACCTCTATCCTTCTCTCAATTTTTGGAGCTTTTATCTCTCTTATCTCAGGCTCTATGTCCTCTAGGGGCTTAAATCTACCTTTCTGAATTGTCATAACTGCTGGTAAAGAGAGCTCCTCAACTGCTATGGCCTTTCCACCTAAGGTAATCCTCTCAATCAAGATCACATCATTTTCAAGCCTAAGAGAAGACACATCGGTAGCAGCAGATCCTCCTATCTTATGTGCTATAACTCCTACAAGCTCTCTACCTCTTCTATCATTAGGCAGTAGTATAGCGTCAAAATCCCGGGCTATGGAGGTAATGAGCTCTACTAGAGACTCCTGATCATAGCTCTTGACATCCTTACATAGGAGAACCTCGTTGGGCCCCTTCAAGCCCTGTATCTTCTCTTCCTGATCCCCAGCAACTAAAAGGACTACATTATCTGATATCCCTCTACCCGCAGCTACAAGTTCAAGGGCCAGATCGAGGACATCACCATAAGCCAAGACCTTCATAGTATCACCTCCTTATAAGACACCTTCCTCCTTGAGGGCCTGCAAAAGCTTCTCTGCAGCCTCCTCGACATCTCCTTCTATTATAACATTCTTCCTCTCGACTTTCGGGACTTTCAACTCCCTGATAGCGATTTTCGGTTCGCTTGGAGGTGTAAAATCCCTCTGGTCCAATGGCTTTTTTCCTGCCTTAACTATGTCCATGAGCTTGGGAACCCTCGGCTTGTTTATCTCTTGAGTTACCGCTATAACTGCTGGTAACTTAACCCTAACAATCTCCTCATAATCTTCCAAACTTCTGGTGACCTTTACATATTCCCCTTCTAACTCTAAGGCTGTAGCATAAGCTATGAATGGCCAGTCCAGCTCTGCTGCGATCCTAGCGGGAAGTAGCCCTGAGAAATTATCATCACTACCCTCAGCAGCCAGAACAAGCTGATAATTGTCTCTTATTACCTCAGCGAGAGTCTTTGCTACTACATAGGTATCTGCTTTTTGACCTTCCTCTCCCATTATGAGGACAGCATCGTCTAGGCCCATAGCCAAGACCCTCTTCAATGCCTCCTTAGCTTCCTTCAACCTCTTGCCAGAAGCACCCCAAGTTGACAGCATTATAGCGGTGGCCTTACCTCCTACCTTCTCCTTTATTCTGACGGCCTCCTCAGCCGCATTGAGGTCTATGTCTCCAGCCTTGGTAGGGGCCTCCTCGATATATATTTTCCCAGTATCCTGGTCGACTCTAAGCTCCTGAACATCAAGAGACTGCTTGATCAGAACAGCGATGTCCATTAGGGTCACCATCATGTGGTGGCGAGAAATATGAAAAAGTTGATTAGATAGACCGAACTATCTAGCTAGGGTGTAGCCTTGTCTAAGCTCTTTAACCTGTCGATAGAGGATAAGCTCGCTACTACTCACTTTGAAGTCGATGATACCGCGCATATTCGAATAAAGGACCAGAAGCTATGTCAGAAATGTGAGAAGAAACCATGTCAAAAGGCATGTCCCGCTAAACTGTATGAGTGGAACGAGGAAGCTCAAGAGATGATGTATAACTATGAGGGCTGTCTCGAGTGCGGTACCTGCTTGCTGATATGCCCACACGATAATATACTTTGGAGTTATCCAAAAGGGGCTAAAGGTGTGGTCTATAGGTTCGGGTGACCTCAAACGAATCTAGGTCGAAGATTGTAGCATAATGTCACTATTTTTAAGTTTTAGGTCTCCTTCTACAGGGGTGAACCCCTTTGGTCGATTTCGGTTTTACAGAGGAGGAAGAAGTCTTTAGATCAACCCTTAGGGAGCTACTCTCGGAAGTCTTAGCCCCTAGGGCTAGGGAAATAGATACAAAATGTAGGATTCCTGATGAAGTTATAAAGGCACTTGCTGAGAATGGGATACTCCTAATGACGGTCAAACCTGAATACGGCGGCCAGGGAGCTAGCTGGGTTATGGGGACCATAGCTACTGAAGAACTAGCTAGAGCAGATCCGAGTGTTGCTACGGCCGTCTTCCACTTAGTTGAAGCCTCATGGGGGAAGATAGTGGAAAGGTACGCTAAGCCTGAACTGGCTAAGGAGGTCCTAAGTAAAGCAGCTAAAGGTGAGGGTTTCGTTGGAATAAACTCCACCGAGCCCCAAAGTGGGAGCGATGTTGCGGGCTTTAAGACAATCGCAAAGAGGGAGGATGGATATTGGGTGTTAAATGGGGAGAAGACCTTCATAAGCGGAATAGTTGAAGCCCAAGAACTGGATGGGGGTTATGTAACTCTAGTTAAAACTAAGCCAGAAGCTGGATCTAGGGGAATGAGCATAGTTTGGCTGCCAATAAACCTTCCAGGGATAGAAACCGGTCTATTTGATGACATGGGCAGGTGTGGTATAAGTACTGGGTGGATGAGGCTCAATAACGTCAAGATTCCTGAAGATTACCTGATAGGTGAGGTTAATGATGGATTCAGTATAGCGATGGAGGGCTTCAATAGGGCAAGGGTATTCGTAGCGGCTGGCTGCACTGGGGCAGCTATGGGGATGTTCGACTACACAGCAGACTACGTGAAGAATAGGGTCGTCTTTGGCAGATCTCTTGCCTCCTTTGAGGGTATACAATTCCCATTAGTAGATTATTACTCCAAGCTGGAGGCCACTAGGCTTGTGATATATAAGGCGGCCTGGATGATAGATCAGTTCGACCAAGGCAACGTCACTCTAAGAGAAGCTGGCTTATGGGCTGCTATGGCGAAGCTATTAGCTCCTGAACTCTCGGTGGATGCCATCAAGGAGTTCATGAAGGCCACCGGTGCCTATGGCTACACGAAAGATACCCCACTCGAGATGGCCCTGAGAGGAGTGCTGAGTTACTACGTCGGAGCGGAAGGCGGCCAGAATATAATGAGACTTATAGTTGGAAGGTTCCTTCTCGGAAAGGAGCACCTGCCCTACAAGAAGTAACCCCTCTCATATTTTTTGACTCTATGGAAATCCCCCAGACCAAGTTACTGGCTTAACTAAGAGGGAAGATTATGTAGAGTAAAATCCCTCCTTACTTCGTAGACGAGTGGCTATTATGGTTAGTAATATAAGGACTCCTCCATAGGAGAAGTTGGGTTGGATACCATGATAAGGGTAAGAAAGTTGGATGTGAGGGGCAAGTCGCTTCTAGGACTTGAAGTAGATATACCGAATTCTCCTCCAGCGGTCATGATAATCGGAGAGAAGGGATTCGCTATGTGCGGCTTCCTCAACATAGAGGCCGCTGATAGGGTTGGCGTCGCTGCTGTCATGGCAAGTGGTGTAAGGAGTGTCGAGGACCTTTTGAACTCTAGAGTAGCTGGTGCTACATCTAAAGCCCTAGAAATGGGAGTAAACATAGGTGAAAGGGTAGAAGAATCTTTATTCAAAATGGAAACGGAGTGATCCCTTGGACCGAATATTCAGGTGCATTAGTTGCGGCTATACATCAGCTAATTACTCGACTAGATGTCCAGTGTGCGGTTTCATAATGGAGACTATCTCCAGAGATCTGGAATGGTCGGTAATTGAGGAAGAACCTAGCATCTGGAGGTACGAAGACCTTCTACCTGCCTCTAAAGGAAAGATCTCACTATCTGAGGGCTTAACACCTCTTAGAAGACTGGAAGGAATCCTCATTAAAGATGAAACCAAGAACCCAACTAGTTCATATGTGGATAGGGGATCTTCAGTACTAGTAAGTTGTCTTCAGCTACCTGCGAGCATAGAGATGGATTTCATGCAGGACGTGACCGTCTCTCTTTCCACGTATTTTCTAAAGAAGGGTATCAGGGTTAGAGTAAACATTAATCCTGAAGGGACTGAACTGACGGAGCTACTCTACCTATCTAAGCTAGGCGTAGAGATAAGATTTGGTAGTAGGGACAAAACCGTGTATGAAAGCCCATACATGATAGAAGGATTCAAAACAATATCTTATGAAATCTTTGAGCAGAAAGAAACAGTAGACGGAGTAGTAGTCCCCTCAGAGACAGGAATTCTCGCCTATGGAATATTAAAGGGCTTCTTCGAGTTGGAGGAAATGGGTCTAATGAAACCACCTAACCTCTTCTTAGCGTATCACGGGGAGCCTAAAGCTAAACTTCTTCAGATTCTGGAAGATAAGGGAGCTAAGCTAATAGAAGTCGATGCTGATAAGGCCCTTAGCTCTCTCGTGGATCTAGCTAGAAGGGGAATGTATGTGAAACCTATTGCAGCAATGGCATATTCGGCCGTTAAAGAACTAGGAGGAGAGAATATCGCCGTTCTGACCGGTTCCGGCATCAGGAAATGGTTCTATGAAGAGGATAAACCTCTAACGGATCTTCAAAATAGGATACTGGGAATATTGAGGGATAGAGGGGAAATGACTGCCTATCAGATCTGGAGGAATATGGAAGAAGTCACGTTACAGGGCGTGTACAAAGCCCTATCTAAACTTACAGAGTTAGGTTTAGTTAAGAGCAGACGGGTGATGTCCAAGAGGAGAAAGATAAGACTATATAGTGTTCCTAGGGGTTAGAAGAGATGTTAGACAAACTTAAGGACCAGCTAAAAGAGGCATTGATAGATCTGGATGAGGAAAGATTCTCTAAGGTACTGAAGGAATTACTGTCATCAGGAGAAGAACCATGGAGCATTATTCTGGGGCCTATGAGTGAGGCGATGGAGGAGATTGGGAAACTCTATGAGGAAGGTGAGTATTTCATAGCAGAAATGCTTGTGGCAGCTGATATATTCAAGAAGGCCCTGAAGGAAATGAAAATAGAGGAGATGGAGTCAGATTCCTCGCTCGGCGTTGTAGTAATAGGTACCGTCAAGGGCGATGTACACGATATAGGGAAGAGCTTAGTTTCTACCATGCTGAGGGCTGCCGGCTTCAAGGTAATTGATCTTGGAGTAGATGTTGATGCTGACAAGTTTATTGAGGCCGCAAAAGAATATGATGCGGACATAGTGGCCATGAGTGCCCTCCTTACAACCACTAGGAACTATATGAAGGTGGTGATAGATCGCCTAAAGGAGGAAAACCTTCGAGATAGGGTAAAGGTCCTCATAGGTGGACTATCAACCACTAAGGAGTTTGCCAACGAAATAGGGGCCGATGGATGGGGAAAGAATGCGATAGAGGGTGTTGAAGTAGCTAAGAAGCTAGTAGGCTTTTCTTAGGCTAGGTTCCCTCCTTTTTAACAAAATACTATTTAACCAATGAAGTTCTCCCTGAAAACTAGGAGAGCTGATATATGGACAGTGGTATGATCTTTTTAATAACCGGGGTTGGGTAGGGGAGATGAAGGACTCCAAACAATCCTTGGCCGGTATAATAGCAATACTTGGCGTGGCAGCTCTGTGGGGTGGTACTTTCACGGCAATGAAGTCCGCATTTTCATCGGCAGATCCAATGCCCTTCCTATTCGTTAGATTCATTTTTTCCCTGGTTTCTTTAGCTATAATACTCAAGCTGATGGGAAGAAGGCCTAGATTCTCTTTAATGGGAATCCTGGCTGGAATTCTGGTCTTCTTCGGATATGCGCTCCAGATGGAGGGATTAACCGGGATCTCTGCTGCTAAATCTGCCTTTATAACCGGTTTAAATGCACCTATGGTTCCATTATTAGAATTTGTCATCTTTAGGAGGAAACCAACTCATAACTCCCTCTTAGCTATACTTGTGGGGGTCCTCGGGCTTAGTCTGCTAACAGGAGCCATTCACGGTATCCCGTTGAGTAGAGGCGATCTACTCACATTGTTATGTGCTCTAGCTTGGGCTCTTCAGATAGTAATAGTGGATAGAGCTGTGAAAGGGCTAGATCCCCTTGATCTGACCATTAACCAAGCAGTTCCTACTCTTGTACTCTCAGGTATGGCCATTCCAATCATGAATGAATGGGACATCTCCATCAATATCACTGTCTTATCGGCTGCTCTTTATACGGGCATTCTAGCGACAACCGCAGCCTTCTTCCTTCAGGCATGGGCACAGGAGAGGATACCTCCCGAGTCTGCTGCCTTAGGCCTTATGGGAGAACCCATGTTTGCCTACCTATTCTCATGGCTCCTCTTAGGTGAGATCCTAACCCCTATACAGGTATTAGGCGCATTGCTCATCTTAACTTCAATTCCCCTCGCTACAAAAGATTCTGTCAGGTAGGTCTGTGAGAGCTACTGTTTATAACAATCCCTTCATATGCTACCTGGTGCAGTCATGGGAAAGGCTACCACCGGACTGCCGGGGTTGCTGCGTAGAGTTAAGTGGGAAATGGACACCTTCTCTTGGATCCAACTATTGATAGTCTTGGTATCATTCACGGCCTTCTTAATCATACCATTGCTTTCAGTCATAGTCCGATCATTTTACTCCTCAGGAGGGTTCTCTCTATACTGGATTCAGGCTATACTCACCGATCCATTCTACTTTCCCCTAAGACTGAGATTGACAGAGCAGTTTCCCTTCATCTCTCTAGAAGGAATTAAAGGGAGCCTCTATGAAGTGATAAGATATCAAACCACCAGAGGGGAAGAGACAATAGTATACCTGATGGGCTGGGATATGGGCGTTCTCGTTAATTCTTTACTAGTTGCCACATTTACCACACTATTCTCAACTTTACTGGGGTTCGCACTAGCCTTTATATTCGCTAAGTACAGGTTTCCAGGCTCAGAGATCCTGAGAATAGTTACACTAGTTCCTCTGCTATCTACACCATTCGTGGGGGCTATAGGCCTGAAGAAAATGATAGTCGCCGATGGAGTTCTTAATGTGCTGTTCCACGACATACTTGGAATTATCCCCTTTAAGATAGAGATCACTGGCTTACCGGCAGTAGTAATGGTTCAAACACTTCTGTTCTATCCCATAGTGATGCTTAACGCTTACACTGCCCTCATAAGCATAGACCCATCGCTAGAAGAACAAGCAATAAATATGGGGGCGAGTGGGTTCAAGTTATTCAGGACTGTGACCTTACCACTAGCTACCCCCGGGGTAGAGGCGGGTGCGCTCCTGGTCTTCATATTATCTTTAGAGGATCTCGGGACACCGATAGTGTTCAAAGGCACCACGGCTGAAAAGGTCCTTACGTTCCAGATCTTCAATAGAATATTTACACCGGCAGGACTTATCTCTCAGGAGGCCACGACGCTGGCGATGTTCCTATTGGTGATTTCGGGCCTGGTATTCGTGGCAGTCAGAAGGTATGTGAGTCTGAAGAGATATGCAATGCTTGGAAAAGGTGGAATATGGAGACCTAGAAGGAGGAAACTCTCCATTAAGATGACGATCCTAGTCTACATGTTCGTGTTTGGTGTTCTGTTCTTCGCAACCCTTCCTCACATAGGAGTTGCATTACTTGCATTCGCTAAACAATGGGGCCCGACGCTTTTGCCCTCTAGCTTTACCCTTGACAACTTCATTGCTGTACTCACGGACGAGGAAGCCAGCAGGACTATAATGAATAGCATCGTCTATTCATCGATAGCTACCGTTTTCATGATAGTTTTAGGAGTCAGTGCTGCATATCTCGTCTCTAGGAAGAAGGGACTACCGGGCATAGAGACATTAGACCTCCTAGTAACAATACCTATAGCAGTTCCAGGCATAGCAGTGGCTACAGGTCTCTTCCTCACCTATTTAGGTACGCCCTTAAGCCCGACCATAAGCGGAGCCCCCCTCCTGATAGCGTCCTACACGATTAGAAAAATACCCTTTACGGTTAGGGCTGTTTATTCAGGCCTAGAGCAAACGGATAAGGAATTAGATGAGGTGGCATGGACTGTTGGTGCTGACAGAACTAGGACATTTTTCGGCATTGTGATGCCCATGATCCTCATAAATGTGATAGCTGGGGGAATGCTCTCCTTCATATATTCCATGTCTGAGGTAAGCACGGGAATAGTAGTTGGTGATGCAAACCATAGGGATGCTCCGATGACTTGGAAGATGTATGACATGCTCTTCCACGGACTCGCGGGAGGGACATTCCAGCCAGCCGCCTTGGGTTTCATGCTCATGTCCCTCCAGTTCGTGTTCATAGTTGGTGCTAACTTGCTGTTAAGGAAGAGGGCAACAGCTCTGATCGGATTATGAGGTGGTATTTTATGGTATCTATAAGGACTGAAGACCTGACGAAGGTCTTTGGAGAAGTTGTAGCTGTAGATCACGTAAACCTTGAGATAAAGCATGGCGAGTTCTTCACACTCCTCGGCCCATCTGGTTGCGGCAAAACGACCTTCTTGAGGTGCATAGCTGGTTTAGAGTTACCTGAGGAAGGAAGGATATTCTTTGACGATCAAGACGTAACTGAGGTACCACCCCACCTCAGGAACACTGGCATGGTGTTCCAAAACTATGCATTATGGCCTCATATGAGCGTATTTGACAATATAGCATATGGGTTGAAGATAAGAAAGGTTCCTAAAAATGAAATAGAGAAGAGGGTAAAGGAGGTCCTAAAACTAGTAAAATTAGAGGGGCTTGAAAACAGAACACCCCACCAACTTTCAGGAGGTCAGCAACAGAGAGTAGCACTTGCCAGAGCTCTCGTAATAAACCCGAAGGTCCTGTTATTTGACGAGCCCCTAAGCAACTTAGATGCAAAGTTAAGAGTCGAGATGAGGGCTGAGCTGAAGAAGCTGCAGAGAGATCTTGGAATAACAGCAATTTACGTCACACACGATCAAGAAGAAGCTATGAGCATTTCTGATAGAATAGCTGTCATGAATAGAGGAAAAATAATGCAGGTAGGAACACCTAAGGAGATATACAAGAACCCGAGGAATGAATTCGTAGCTAGATTCATAGGGCAGGGAACTTTCCTAGAGGGAGAAGTCATTGGATCAGAGGGAAATCTGCTCAAGGTAAGGCTGAAAACTAATGATACGGAGATATTGGCCACACCTTCACATCCCAACTTGGATATCTCCCAGGGTGACGAGGTACTGGTTATGATAAGGCCGGAATCATTTACACTAGAGCCCAAAGAAGGATATAACATGTTCAATGTGCAGGTGTACCATATCTCCTTCCTGGGAGACTCTCAAATGATTCAAGCGGTAGCTTGGGGCGAGGAGTTCATAATAGAGCTAGATCCTGACGTAGAGGTCAAAGTTGGAGATAAATTAAGGGTATACTCCAGCCCATGGCACACTCTGGCCCTGAAACTCTGATCAGTGATCGTACGTTATTTATTAGTTTGAAAGCTAAACGGGGCTTTCCTTTAGCAGTATGGGTGAAAGCTCCTCTACCCTCCTCATCTCCTCTTCGTAGATAGTTGGCTTACCACTGCCACGTATAATAGATCTAACTGCTGCTGGTATGGCCTTCCTTATCAAGAAACCCTTCCTCTCCAAGAAGTCCCTTATAACATATTTCGGTCTTAGGTAGAAGGAAAGATAGGCCCAGAGAAGTGCCTTCTTTATTTGGTCAGCTGTAAGATACAGGTTCCTCATGACCACCTGTGTTGTAGTGTATTTTCTCCAGTTGAGAGTTGTCAATAATTTATTTCTCAGAGTATAATACCATAATCTTGTACCAGGATATGGTGTGGCAATTGTGAACTGAGCATAATCGAGATCCAACTTATTTGCAAGTCTTATAGTCCTCTTAATGTCTTCATTTCTCTCCGTAGGAAATCCCAATATGAACGAGCCGAGGACCTTGAGTCCGACCCTAACTGCTGTCTTAACGGCCTTAATAGCTTGATTTATAGTGATGCCCTTTCCGATGAAATTGAGGATCCTCTGACTACCTGATTCTATGCCAAAATATATAGTGTGGGCTCCAGATTCCCTTAATGCCTTGGCTGTTTCAGTATCGAATGTATTTACCCTAGAAGAAGCGGTCCACGAGATATCTAGTCCCTCCTTAACGAGTTCTCTAGCTATTTGCTGGGCTCTCTTCCTATTGAGGGTAAAAGTATCGTCCAAGAATTCTATCTCCTTAATACCGAACCCCTCACGCAATAACCTAATTTCCTCGAGGACTCTTCCCACACTGTGGCCTCTCCACCTCTTTCCAAACTGAAGGGAGGAAGAGCAGAATATACAGTTGAAGGGACATCCTCTAGATGTCATTATGACTCCATACCTATACTCTCCGGCCTTATAGAGATCCCAAGGTAGTAGATCAAAGGATGGTATTGGAATACTATCTAAATCCTCTATTAGCGGCCTTGGAGGGTTATGAATGATCCTGTTTCCCTCCCTATACGATATTCCGAGGATTTCCTTGAGAGTTCTTATATCACGGTCTCTTAGAACGAGTGGGAGCTTATCCATAAGGTCTCGGAAGGTCTCTTCGCCTTCTCCTCTAACTATAATGTCGAGATAAGGACATTCTCTGAGGGTAAACTCTGGGAGAAAGGTTACATGTGGACCTCCAATCAGTGTAATTGAGTTCTCGTTTACATCTTTAGAGATTTTCGCTACTTTATATGCATCATAGATCATGGGAGTTGTAGCAGTTATTCCTATAACGTCCGGATATGACCTTTTTATTCTGACTTTCACCTCCTCAAATGTCAGACCCTCAGCTGATGCATCTAATATCTCTACTTCATGTCCCCTTCTCCTAGCGATAGATGCTAAGTAAGCTAACCCTAATGGAGGTCCAGCGATCCCTAAAACTCTCTTAATATCGGATTCTGTAGGTGGGTTTACTAGTAGAACCTTCATGAGGCCCGCCTCCTACCCATGAGGTCCGTTACGGCCCGTATTGGTTATCAAGCAAATCTCCATTATTCATCTTCTCGAAAACTCCATAATAAATTTATTCCACCCTACTTGATGCTTTATAGTGAACGATTTCGGTCGGTAGCCCAAAAATAGAAATAGTGAGGTGGTAAGAGAGGAACCCTGGCAGGATGTAGTCGTTTATGTTAGCCTTGAGGGGGCGATTTCTAATTAAAATATAGGAAATGTGATTTGCATGAATTCCACTCTATCAAGAATTATTGTCATCTGCTAACTCATCATCAAGAGCGCACGCAATTCCCCAGGCAGCAGCTAGCGCCGCTCCAACAGGCGGGGCAAATATGCCCACTACTAGGGATGCAAGCATTCCACCAGCAAACACAGCATCCCTGCTCTCTCTCCTCATACCACTTCCCTAAGAATTAAAGTTATGCTAAGAATATAACGTCTTTTGCTGATTCGTTGTAGAACCGTTTTGAAATCATTTCATAGAAACACCTTTTAGATCATGAGTAGCTAGTGCCGTGAGAAATCACGGTGTCTGACAATAGCTACGGAAGGGATGTAGAAATATTCAGGAACGTACCTTTCTTGGTAATTCATGGAAATACACTACGATGTAAAGCATAAATACTATCCTACCGCTTCTTCGCCAATAAGATCAGTACGGCTGTAATGCTTAGTAGGGGACCCAGTAGCATGGTCCCTGAGGGACTAACAAACGTCATAGTAACCCCACTTATGTAATTACCTGTGGCCTCTGCTATTGATCCAAGAGAGCTGGGAACGGATATGGCCGAAGCCTTCTCCTCTGGTAGCAATTCCATGGCGAGTGCATTTCTAGATGTGTAGTGTAAGGGAAAGAGGGGTAAGACCGTTAAGATAGCTAATATGAGTATATCACTTGCAATTACTCCTGCGAGGAAATATAGGGAGTAGATGATGCATGACACAGCAAAAGATCTCTTCCCTCCCAATCTATCGACGAGCTTCCCGTAAATGGGACCTGATACCGTAGAGAATAAGCCAGCCAAAGACACTAGAACTCCAAGCAGCGTATTTGACCTAGAAGATGCTTCATAGACTTTTATTGAGAAGGCCGCGTAGAACGTAGATAGGGAAAGGCTAGCTAAGAAAAATGGCAGTATGACTTTTCTAGTACCCCTCGGAAATTCCAGGCGAAATACCTTGTAAAGAGCCTTTTTAATCTCCACCCTACTGGTAGTAGAGCCGTCCTCCTTTAATGATAAGAATAGGAGTATGGAAGGAACGGATATAACTGTGGCTAAGAGGAGGTTGTATCTAATACCTATAAGATCAGTTAGAAATCCTCCTATCGCTGAACCAAGTGTAAATCCTAACTCAGAGGCAGCATAATATTCTCCTGAGGCTTCTCCTCCCATCTTCTCAGCAGATAGGTAAGCTATAGTTACTGGTTCAAAGGCCGTCAGGAAGTACCAGACGCACACTATGGGGATCCATAACGATGTTGGGGTCGCAGCCATCCCGAGAAGAGATATGGTCGTTGATATAGCGCCTATAACCATGAAGATTCTCCTGTTCCCAGTAGAATCACTTATGAATCCATAGAATCTAGATCCTAAGAAGTAAGTTATGGCGGGAAGCCCTCTAATAAGGGCATACTGGATGAAGCCCTCTTCTTCATATGTTTTGAATGTCACGAAGAAGAAACTCATACTCCATGACAGTTCTAGTAGTAAAGTAGCTGTTAGGACTTTTAGCTGCTCTGATCTCACAAATTTCACCTTTCTTTCCAGCAACTAGTTAGGATAGGATCCATCTCTTTCCGCATATCATCAGTTGCTTGCAGAGCTTCTTAAAGATCGTTAGGGTTTCAGGAGGGCAAATTATATGTCATGTAGCCTTTCAAGTATTCATATATTTTTTCCAATATCTGAGAGCTTATACCCATGGATCTCAATAACGTCTCGTCTAACGATCTTCTGTACTCCTCTTCTAACTGTTTTCTCAGAGGAGGGAGATCCCTAGATTTAATCCGGTCAAATATGGCTACGATACTATCTCCCTCTATGGCGGCCGGGTTTATCATGGGTAGTTCTAGATAGTCGTTTTCGAGGAGCCTCGTCCAAGTATCAGATATACGTCTCCCCATGAGGCATAGTACTGCTAGAAAAGGTGTTGAGTTTAGCCAAGAGGCTACCTGCTTAGCCTTATCTTCATCAAGGCCCTTAAGTAGATAGAAGTTTTTAGACGCAGATACAGGTTCTTCCGAGTAGTTGGCGAAGACCCCCCTATTCTTAAACATAAGATCGACTTTATCTGGGATAAAGACCCTGCCAAGGGGCCTCTTAGATCTGACTTGAGTATAAACATGGGAGTACCATTTCTTCCCAAATACCTTCATCGCTGGAGCTGAGGTCCTCGACCTAGCTCCCCAATCTATGTAACTTCTGACATCTCTTGGCAGCTCTTCTAGATCTAGAGGTGGAACCGCTAGCATGTAAGTATCAGGATTTACCTCTATCTTGTTTACATAAAGGCTAGGCTTCCTCAGAGTCCTAATTAGGAATTCCTTTGGAATGGCAAGTTGCTCTCCTAGGTGCTCGATCACTAAGGACCCATGCCCGTCCCTCAATACCTTCCAATACCTGTTTGGGACGAAGAAGAAGTCAGGTCCATACATTTCGAGCCCCCTAACAATACTCTTCCCCATAATCTCCCTCCAGTAACCGAGACTTCCGCTTGACAAGCCTTCTCGAAATAGTTCTGTCACTGGCTCTCTTAGAGGGTTAAAGAGGGAAAGCCAGTTCATCTGAATGAACCTGGGTACCTTTCTAAGATCTATCCTGCCGAGACTCTCTAGGGAGTCATTTATCCTGTAGAGAGATGTACCTCCATATTCAACTCCCTTTACGGCTATAACAATCAGCTCCTTGAAGCCGCTATCAGTGGAAAAAGGCCCACTTAGGTTCTCGATTAAAGCCTTGATATCATAGTTCTCCAATAGGAACTCCTTATAGCCTCTTCCGTATATCGTGTAGAAGGTTGACGCAGGTAATACAGCCCCTAGAAACCCTCCTTTCTCTAATATGTAGTCAATTAGAAACATAGAAATGAGCTGAAGGCCCACTTCCCTCCTAGTGATGTATTCAGAGTAACCCAATCTCTTTATGATCCTTAGAAGGCCATCCCTGTAGTCCTTTGGCAGGAGCATCCACCTAGTGAAGGGAGGATTGGTAACTATCACATTCGCCTTTAGAGAATCGAATTCTCGGCTCAGAGAATTCGGTAGTACGGAGAAAGCATCTCCTACAGTCACTTTCACTTTTGATGGGTCCCTCAACATATCTAATAGTGATGTATAAGCCACCAAGGCAGGCAAGGCAAGGGGCTCTACCCCCCAAGCCAACTCCACTCTATTCGGACCTATTAACTCTATAGTCTTAGCTAAGAGCCGTCCTGATCCGATAAATGGGTCTGCTATGATGAGATTACTATCCTTAACGTAGAGGGAGGCTAGAGAAGAGATGAGATCTACTCCTTTGTCAATGGTATAGTAGGCAGCATATCTCTTCCTCACATCCTTACTCAGCGCTCTCTGTACCTTTATCTGGCACTCCTCTAGAGACATATCTGCCTGCTCGGCTAGATGCTTGATATACCCTTGAATCTCCCTAAGCTTATCAGCCATAGGCAAATCCAGCTTCAGTAACCCCTCTACACTCCCAGTAACCTCCAGTAAAACGGAGAGACAGGTAGACAGTATATCTAACTCCTTCTTCTTTAACCCTAGCTTCCTTAGAAGGTTTTCTGTCATCCCTTTAGCACCTAGTTGGATAACCAGTCTAGAAGGGGATATTCCAATTATATTTATTGAGGATCGAGCTAAGCGGTTCGACTTATGAAAACTTAACCGCTAGTATCATACCTTAATACCTCTGTAGACTCTTCCAATACAGGTACACCATTAATCTACTAAGATACCAAATGGTATGAGAAAAAGGGAGGGTTTAGAGCTTCTTATGGCAGAGCCACCAGTCGAAACACTCAAATTCCCCAGCCTTAGCTTTCTCAAGTCTCTCTTTTGCAGTTTTCACATCGCTAGCTGGAGGTATAATAACTCTATCCCCAATCAGTTCGTTCTCAGGCCAGTTCGCTGGTATAGCAACCCCATGCTTGTCCGATATCTGCAGAGCCTTTAAAGCCCTCAATATTTCGTCCATGTTCCTGCCGATTTCCTGCGGATAGTAAAGTATCAGCCTTATTGTGCCCTCGGGATCTACTATAAAGACGGCTCTCACGGTATTCATCCCCTTACCGGGATGTATCATACCTAACCTCTTCGCTACCGCTCCAGTATCGTCTGCAATTATGGGAAACTCTATCCTGACACCGAGCTTCTCCTCTATCCACTCAGCCCACTTCATATGACTGAATACTTGATCGATGCTGAGTCCGATGAGTTCAGCATTAAGTTCCTTAAACTTCTCGTATCTCTTCTGAAAAGCTACAAATTCAGTGGTACATACTGGGGTGAAATCGGCGGGATGAGAAAACAGTACAAACCACTTACCCCTGAAATGATCTGGAAGTTTAATCACGCCATGAGTGGTTTTAACTTCCATCTCGGGGAACTTTTCTCCTATTAGGGGAAATCTAGTCGTTTCAGTCTCCATCTACATCACCTAATTGGCTCACATACTTAGGTTAATCTAATATAGAGATTCGCATATAAAAAATTATAGTTTGATTTTCAAACCATAGGAATGAGCTGAATGGAAAGAGCTTTTGATTGGTCAAATCCCTATAAATGGATCTATCTACTGAAGATATCGGCTAATTACGTCCCAATACTGCTGATAACCACTTAAAAGCGGACAATGAACTAGATCCGCCTTGATGGGCTTCATATATGTATATGAGATTCAAGTCATCTGATAAGTCATCAACCACAAGGTTAAGGTAAAGGGACTCTCAGGAATTTGGTGGATTTGCATGGTATCTCACATCAGGATAACTGCTTTAGTAGATAATGAGACGCACTTTGAGGGACCTATCCTCTCCGAGAATGGCATATCTCTCCTCGTAGAAGTGCCAGAGATAAATTTTTCAGTCCTAGTTGATACGGGCATCACCGGAGATACACTAATTAACAATTCTAAGGTCCTGAAAAAGGACTTATCCAAGGTAAAAGCGGTATTTCTGACCCACAATCATTATGACCACACCGGCGGCCTCATCAAACTTCTAGATGTTTTAGAGGAGAAACCCATTATAGTAGCTCATCCCGATATATTCTCCCCGAAGTATGCGATACTGCCTTCCTTAAACCTTAAGATATTGACATACACTGGACCTCCCTTTTCAGCAGAGGATGTTAGGATCCACGGTGGGAAGCTCCTCCTATCGAAATCGCCAGTACCAGTAGCCCAAGACATTATAACTAGCGGGGAAATACCAAGAGAGAATAGCTTTGAATATGTTGATGGATTTTACAGGGTAGAGAATGGCTCTTTTATAAAAGATGATCTTCCAGACGATCAGGCACTTATAATCGGAATGGACGACGGTATTGTGGTAATACTAGGATGTGGCCACAGCGGCATAGTTAATACGCTCAACCATGTAATGTCTCTTACCAAAAGTAGCAAAATAAAAGCAGTAATAGGCGGATTACATCTAATAGACGCTCATGAGGAGAGAATAGAGGCAACAATAAGGGAACTCAAGAAGATGGATATAGAGGTAATAGCGCCGATGCACTGTACTGGCTTCAAGGCTAAGTCTAGGATTTACAGTGAGATGAAAGGGCAGTATAAGGAGATATATGCGGGAGATAGTTTTGAGATAAGGTCAGATTGACCTGATGGTTAGTTTAATATTTGTCCTAACGAGATGCTAGGGGGTAGTTTGGCTCAATACGAAGTCAAACAGAACCAAGAGCCACTTGTTTCAATGGTCAATATCGTGAAGAGATTCCCAGGTGTAGTAGCTAATGACCACGTGAACTTTGACCTCATGCCCGGAGAGATACATGCCTTACTTGGTGAAAACGGAGCAGGGAAGACCACCCTAATGAATATCCTCTATGGGATCTACAAGCCTGACGAAGGTGAGATATATGTAAGAGGTAGGAAGGTCAAGATAAGGAGCCCGAAGGACGCCATGAGGCTAGGAATAGGCATGGTCCATCAGCATTTTCTGCTAGTGGATAGGCATACGGTAGCAGAGAACTTAGCATTGGGTCATTCTAAAAGCCTGATAAATCCTCTTGATGAGATTAAAGCTAAGATTAGGGAGTTTGCCGAGAAGTATGGTCTGAAAGTCGATCCAGATAGTTACATCTGGCAGCTCTCTGCCGGCGAGCAGCAGAAGGTTGAGATAATAAAGGCCCTTTACAGGGGAGCTAATATACTGGTATTAGATGAACCTACTTCTATTCTAACCCCCCAGGAGTCGAGGGAGCTGTTTAGTATTCTGAAGAGGATGAAGGAAGATGGCAATGGAATAGCCTTCATAACTCACAAACTAGCTGAGGTATTCGAAGTAGCCGACAGGGTAACTGTGATGAGGAAAGGAAGAGTTATAGGCACGTTAAGGACTCAAGAGACGAGTAAAGAGGAGCTAGCTAAGATGATGGTAGGAAGAGAAGTTATCTTCACGATAAAGAAGAGACCCGCAAAGATGGGAGGACCTGTCCTTGAGGTCGAAAATCTGAGGGTTTTGGGGGATAGAAAGCAGGAGGCAGTTAGGGGGATTACCTTCCAAGTAAGAGCTGGGGAGATATTAGGAATCGCTGGTGTAGCTGGAAACGGCCAGAGAGAGCTAGTCCAAGCAATAGTTGGCCTTAGGAAGGTCAAAAGCGGTACTATAAGAGTTATGGGAATAGATGTAACTAATAAATCTCCTAGGGAGATTGCTGAGCTAGGAGTGGGGCATATCCCAGAGGAGAGATTGAAATATGGGATAGTTCCCAATCTCAGTGTAGCGGAGAATTTCATACTAAAGAGCTACTATAAACCTCCACTCAAGAAGGGATTCGTCCTAGACTACTCGAAAATAGAGAAGATCGCTGAGAAACTAATAGAGGAATATGGCATAGTAGCACCTACACCCAACACTCCAGCAAGGCTCTTGTCGGGCGGTAACATGCAAAAACTCATAGTAGCGAGGGAGCTGTGGAGGAAGCCTAAGCTTATAGTTGCATTGAATCCTACGTTCGGCCTAGATGTCGGTGCCACGGAATATATTAGGAAAATATTGCTAGAGCAGAGAGATGAAGGTGCTGCCATACTCTTGGTCTCTGGTGACCTAGATGAGATATTACAGATGAGTGACAGGTTAGCTGTCATGTATAATGGGCAAATTATGGGTATAGTGAGGCCCGAAGAGGTCTCGGTTGAGGAAATTGGTCTGATGATGTCAGGAATAAGCCCTAAGGAGGTGGTACTTTGAGAATTAGAGCCGTAAGGCGTCTTGAGGTTAGTAAGAGGAACCTAGTGACCGTGAGAATATTATCAGTAATCGTAGCATTATTAACAGCTTCTCTGGTATTCCTGGCATATGGCTTAAACCCTCTAGAAGTATACAGGTCCATATTCCTCAATGCATTCGCTACTGAGATAGGGTTAACTGAATCCATCGTTAGAATGATCCCCCTATTACTGGTAAGTTCTGGCCTTGCTTTGGTATTCAGGACTGGATTCTGGAACATAGGAGCAGAAGGGCAGCTTCTAGCAGGAGCAATGGCCTCCTACCTATTAGCCGTAGAGCTACCGGAACTTTCACCTCTAATCTTACTACCTGCTCTATTTGCCGTTGGTTTCGTGGCTGGTGCTATATGGGGGATACCTCCAGCTGTTTTAAAGGCTAAACTCAATGTTAACGAAGTCATCTCAACGCTTATGCTATACTACGTTCTCTACTGGGTGTTTCAGCATTTGATACATGGTCCATGGAAGGCTAGGGAGAAGGTCGGCAAGCTCACTTATGGCGGATTCGCTCATACTGAAGTGATACCCGAGCATTCCCAGCTACCTCTCTTGCCTGGTACTAGGATACACTGGCCTACCCTGATAATAGCTGTGGTAGCTTCAGTGCTAGTATACTTTCTGCTTACACGGACACCTTGGGGCTACGAGATGAGGGTAGTAGGAAGCAATCCCGACGCGGCTAAAGCGGCGGGGATAAGCTATCTCAAAGCAGTGACTTTAGCAATGGTAGTCAGCGGAGGCCTAGCAGGTTTGGCTGGGGTAGGGGAGCTATGTGGGATTCAGAAGAGGTTTACACCGGAATTCCTCTCCGGCTATGGATTTTCCGGGATAATAACGGCTTGGCTTGGTGGAACGAATCCAATAAGTCTGATAATAACTAATTTTCTCTATGGGGGCCTTCTAGTGGGAGGTGAGTATATAATGATAACTTATAGGCTTCCCATAGGAGTTGTAGATATGTTTAACGGCATAATTCTGTTCTTTGTGTTAGCAGGGGAATTTTTCATAAGGTACGAACTCAGGAGGGAGAAATGATGGAACTAAAGCTGATCGAAAACATCCTTTGGATCGGAATGAGGTCTGCAACCCCTCTCCTTCTTGCCTCCCTCGGTGAGATATATGCAGAGAGGTCAGGGATTTTAAACCTAGGAGTAGAAGGAATGATGGCAATGGGAGCCCTTTCTTCGTTTGTTGCTTCCCTACTCACTGGTAACCCGTGGATAGGTGTCCTAGCTGGTCTCTTAGTGGGCGCTGCCCTTTCACTGATACATGGTATAATCAGTATCCATCTAAAGGGTAACCAGGTTGTGTCAGGATTAGCCCTCACGATGTTCGGACTTGGGCTGAGCAGTGTCATAGGCAGAATTTATATAGGTAACCAGCTGCCCGTGGATGCAAGGTTCCTCCCGGTCCCGTTTGAACCGCTATCATCGATACCCCTTATAGGAAAGGTATTCTTCGAGCAAGACCCACTCTTCTATGTGGGCATCGTTTTAGCTGTTGTGCTATGGTTCATCCTCAACAGAACAAAAATAGGAATAGTGATAAGATCTACAGGTGAGAATCCCGCGGCAGTTGATGCTATGGGTATAAGTGTCCCTAAGGTAAGATATGGTGCTACATTACTAGGTGGGGCCTTGGCCGGTCTCGGAGGGGCATACCTCTCCGTTTCATATAATCCCGCTTGGATAGAAAATATAACGGCTGGTAGAGGATGGATCGCCCTTGCCCTAGTAATATTCGCACTATGGGATCCAATTAGGGCCCTGCTAGGAGCTTATCTCTTTGGCATAGTTGAGGCTAGCGGATATACCTTACAGGCCATAGGGTACAGTCAATGGTTGTTGAATGGCCTTCCATATCTGCTAACCATAATCATCCTTACCGTTGGAGCTACAGAGTCCATGAGGAGGAGAATGGGTGCCCCTGCAGCCCTAGGGATACCCTACGAGAGAGAAGAAAGGTAGAAAGGAAGGGCACCGCCCCCCATGAGGCGCCAGATCCCTCTACCCGTGGGCCCTTCCAGCTGCCTCCCAAGGCAGCCTCCTAAACTGGATCCTTAATACTTGAAAACTTTTCGGTGCAGAGGAAATGACTCAGTCAGATTTATGAAATGCCTTTTCGCGCGGTAGTAATACCCTCATGAGGTAGTTGTTATGACCTCTACCCAGTGGGCCGCTCTATCTATTATACTCCTCCTTGTTGGGGTGGCCTTGGGCTATCTTTTTGCCCCTACTACCACAGTAACTGTCACTCAGACTAAGACCATTGGGCAAGCAGGACAGGCAGGAACAACTACAGTTACTGTGACTAAGACCATTTCCCCTGAAGGAAAGAAAATAAAGGCGGCGTTCATTTATGTAGGACCTATTGGAGACATAGGGTGGACCTATGCCCACCATCAAGCCAAAGAGATGGTCGATAAGAAATATGACTGGCTTGAGACCACGCATGTAGAATCTGTGGCACCAGCAGATGCTGCAGGAGTGATAGAACAGCTCATCTCACAGGGCTATGACGTAATCTTCACTACGAGCTTCGACTTTATGGATCCCACTCTCGAGGAAGCCAAGAAACATCCCGATAAGATATTCTGGCACTGCTCAGGCTATAAGAGGGCGCCAAATATGGGTACATACTTCGCGGACTTTTACCAAGTTTACTACCTTAATGGGCTAATGGCCGGTGCACTATCGAAGACAAAGAAGATAGGTTACGTGGCCGCTCACCTCATCCCGGAGGTGGTCAGACACATAAACGCTTTCGCTTTGGGAGTTAAGGAGGTCTGTGCAGACTGTAAAGTCTATGTAAGAGAGATAGGAGCTTGGTATGATCCAACGAAAGCTAGACAAGCTGCTGAATCCCTAATTTCAGAAGGAGTTGATATACTTGCCTTTACAGAAGACTCCCCCGCTGTAGTTCAGGTCGCTCAAGAACATTACCAGAAAGGTGAGAGAGTATTGGCATTTAGTCACTACAGTCCGATGGAGAAGTTCGGGAAAGATGTCTGTGTGAGTGGGCAATTGGTGCATTGGGAGAAAATATATGATGATATACTGAGCAAGATCTACGCTGGTTCCTATTCCACTGACAACCTAGAGGATGTTGATTACTGGTGGAAGCTGAAAGAGGGCTCTGTAGAGCTAGGGTGCACTTTCAATCAACCGATCAATCCCAAATTCGTGGAAGAGCTCAAATCAGTGAAGGTTCAAGAGACAGTACAGCTACCTAACGGCACCATATTGGAGAATCCTGATGTCTACACACTGGTAATGGCTAGATTAATCCAAATGGGGGCAATCTGGACGGGTAGTAAGTGGATCTACGCTAATGATGAGACATTCGATCCATTTACTGGCCCCATTTACGATAACAATGGCAACCTCAAGGTGTTACCTGGACAGAGGATCGGGCATGACGAACTTTGGTCAATGCAGTGGTGGGTTGAAAACGTGGTAGGGCCTCCTTTAGGAGGCTAGCCCCCTAACCTTTTTTATTTAACTCCTTTCTCATCCATCTGAGCCTTGTTATGGGCTCGAATCCAGCGCCTTCGAAAGCAGCTCTATACTTACACCAAGTCTGGGTCCTAACCTTCTCTATTCCCATCTCATAGGCTAGTGTTAATGAGACTTCGGCTGAATTGAATATCTGACCAAGACCCACCTTCATTGGAGCCCATATGAGAGTATAAAGGTGATCATCCCATTTAGTTGGCTGAAATAGTGCGACGATCAACTGCCACATACCTACCCTAACCTTTACCACCCTTGGTGAGGGTAAGCCTATTTCCTCCCTTTCCCATAACAGTTCCCAGAGGAACGAAGATGGTCGTGTCTGTCCAGCTATCATCTGAGCTGATGCCGGGAACTCCTCCCTTGTGGCCTCCTCTACCTTAGGTTGCTCGGGCGCAGGTCTCGAGTGTGCTTCCATCAGGATCTGTGATTCGACCTCCCTAAAACCTAGTTCCAAGAAAAACGGGGTAGCTTCTCTCGTTGGAATTGTATCCAAATTATAAAGACCCATATTCTTGGAGATAGACTCACACTCCCTTACGAGGGCCCTGCCAACGCCAGCCCTTCTGGCCTCCCGCTTTACCCAGACCATCTGCAGGTAAGCATGTTTACCTATGGGAGTTGGAAATCTCTCTGGAACTACCTCAGCCTCTCCTACCACATCATCCCCATCTAGTGCTATAATGACCTTCCCTCCTGCGGAGTAAAGGGCCTCAAGGTACCAAGAGAATATCCTAGGATCTCCCCAATAACCACATTCCTTTAACCTATATTCTAGGGTAAGCTCTCTCCACTTGGGGCAGTGTATGGATACCACATCTTCGATGAACTCGGGAGACATGCTAACGATCTTCAACACCCTCTTCCTCCCAAAGTATTTTGTCTAATTTGTCAAATGCCTTCCCTGCCGGCTCTCTAATCTTTATCCTACTAAAGCTACTTAAATTGGTTTCCTCAGGGTTGATTTCTATGAGAACTTTCCCTTCCATAGCAGCGTTAATTGGTAGCATGGCTGCCGGCATGACTGCACCACTTGTACCAATAACAAGGATAACCTCGGCCTCAGAGAACATCTCTTTGGCCCTATTAAACTGATCGTGTGGGATAGACTCCCCAAACCAGACTACATCCGGTCGTAGCAACCCATGGCATTTCCTACATGTAGGCAGCTCTTCTTCAGGTATCTTTCCGAACTCCAGATCGTATTTTATCCCACAAGATGAACATCTAACTCTCCATATTGACCCATGAAGCTCAACTACATTCTTAGATCCAGCCACTTGATGTAGACCATCGACATTCTGTGTTACGACCCCCATTAATATATCCTTATCCTCCCATTTAGCTAGCACTTCGTGGGCTCTAGTTGGTTTAGCTCTGGAGATAATGGACATTCTCCACTTATACCACTCCCACACCTTCTTTGGGTCCTTAGAAAAGGCATGGGGGGTCGCCAGCTCCTCTGGCTTATACTTGTCCCAAAGTCCACCCTTACCTCGAAATGTGGGTATTCCAGCCTCTGCCGAAGCTCCAGCGCCAGTAAAAGCCAAAACTTTGCCCAGATATTTCTTTATGAGATTAATCGCTTCCTTATATGCATTAAATATCTCTCACCACCTCCGGTGGATTCTTTGGGTAGGGCCTTACTTCAGCTTCTAAGGGACATCCTCCTCTACATAGATCGAAAAAGGCACAGTTTAGACACGCGCTACCTGCATAGCCGACTCTCCTAATGTTGTAGCACTCAGGATTGTACCATATGCTCTCCCAACTATCCTTTAACATGTTTCCAATTACCTTGTAATGGCTCTGGCATGGAATTACGGAGCCGTCAGGCTCTACGGCTATAGAGATGCTACAAGCCGAACAGAACTTAGGCCCTAATCCTGCCTCCATAGGATCGAGTTCGCAATATCTGGTGACACCATACCAAGTGAAGTCTAGATCGAGTTCCGTTGTAAGCTCTTTTATCTCAACAAGTAGGGCCTTCGTTCTCTCGAAGGGAGGCTCAAGATCCAGGAGATTCTTCCCCCTCCCACTATATATTAATCTGTTGAGGGAGAAACCATCTACTCCTAGGTCAGCTACAAGCCTCACAAGCGACTCTATGGTGTCAATGTTCCTTTTCATCAGGGTGGCATTTACTGTCACATATAGATCATATTCTAGGAGGTTCTTCAAGCCTGAGATAGTTTCTTCCCAGCTCTCACTAACCCCGGTTATGGAGTCATGTATCTCCGGATCACTCGATTCAAGCGTAACCTGAGCAAAATCCAATCCAGCTCTTACCAGTCTCTCAGCAAGTTGCTCATCTATGAGGCGACCATTAGTGACAATTCCGGATACCATTCCTAACTCTTGAGCTTCAGCAATGAGCTCGGGCAGATCTTCCCTCAGGGTGGGCTCACCACCAGTAAATGTCACTTGAGGGACCCCTAACTCATGAAATTTCCTCAAGATAGTTTTCCAATCTTCAGTGCTAATCTCTTCTCTGTCTTTTGGGCTGGAGGAGTAGCAGTGTATACACCGGTTATTACAAGCATAGGTAATAGCTAGATCTACCCTGAAAGGCGCACCTAGCGCCTCAGGGTCAGGAAAAGACTTTTTAAATCCAAGATCTGTTACAGGATCTTCATCAGTCTCTATAAATCTAGCTATCTTGTCGGCTACCTCTTCATAGTCCCTCCTGACAACATCCTTTTTTACGCCCCTCACATATC
This sequence comes from Thermoproteota archaeon, assembly GCA_027491485.1. GTDB lineage: Archaea > Korarchaeota > Korarchaeia > Korarchaeales > Korarchaeaceae > Korarchaeum. Next base: position 99,352 of record JAOZGR010000001.1, on the reverse strand, counting down.
TCCTAAGCTCCCTGAATGCATCTTCCCATCCACCTCCTTCTAATAGGATCTTGGCATATACTGCGGCAGTTAAGTTGAGATATGCCACCCTCTGAGCATCTACTACTAGTGCTCCCATCCCTGCCGGCTCCACTCTAAGCTGAACCTTGTGACCCTTATATCTGTAAGTGAAGAAAGCTCTATCTATCAACCGACTCCACCCCCCGCGCAAGCACACGCACAGCTAACACAAGCACACGCGCACGCACAGCTAACGCAGGCGCAACTGATATGAGAAGTACGTCTCCTTCCTCCTAACGCCCTCCTGGGTTTCACTGGTATTATGGCTCTAGCAACCTTATCGGAGAACTCCTCAATGCTTTTTACTACACTTGAAGATACCTTTTCAACGGATCTGACTATGGAATCAGCTGCCTTCTCTATGTTAGTTATTATGGGTACGTCCCCACTGCTTCTGGGTACCTCTGTTTTCGGCGTCTCAGTCGGTACTGGCTCATATCTCCCTGGGGGTATTCTAGTACCTATGGGCCACCATATCCATACATCCCTCTGAGGGATACCAACGACTGTCTGAGTTATTCCACCTTCCAAAGCTTCTTTCAAGTGATGTTCGAACTTCTCATCTATCAATAACCAATCTAGGTTATCCCTTATCAGTACCTCCTTCTCCTCTGGAGAAGCTTCCCTGATACGCCTCCATAGCCCCCTTACGATTCCATCGTAGTGTCTCAAGGTCTCCTTCCTAGAATAACCGGCCATCTCCCTCTCGACTCTCCTATGGAGTAGCTTGATCACCTTAACTAGGCAATCCTCATCAAGACCCCCCTTCTCTATACATTCAAGGAATCTCTTCTCATAAACCCTTAAGAGGGTATGCTTAGGAATGTCCGTCCTTTCTAGGACAAGAGGGTCTAGACTTTCGACCCTAAGAGCGCCCTTCCTGCTAAGGGTAGATATCATAATTGCAAATATCCTACCGTAACTCAGCTTCTTTCCCTCAAGCTTTTTCAGATATGCTACTTCAACCGGCTCAAGTTTCTTGTTAGGACCGAGACTCTCAACGAGGATTTCGGGTGACATGTATGGCAGTTTCTCCATCCAAGACTTAACAAATCTTACAAAGGAAACCACGGAGAAAAGGAGCGCTACTGTCAGTATGAGACCTATGATGCCTAGAAAGGCAGCACCAAATATCGTATCTAGATCTCCACCTTCTTCAGGTGGAGATACGACTTTCTCAACATATTTCTGGGGAAATGACACGCCTATATCCAGTTTATAATCAGGAGGTAAGTCCTTCCTCACCCAATAGAGGTAAAGTCTCCCATCATCTGTATGTCCTATATTATCATAGTCCGGCTGATTCTTCACCTCAGAAGGACTTACGCCCTTTGGAAGTACAACAAATACTTCTAAGATATCGATCTGAGCGCTAAACCAAGAGGGGATGAACTTAAGGCCAACATTACCTGGATTTGTTTTATCCTCGAATACGAAATTCTTCACCTCAGCTTCCACGATATAAGTTCTACTACTCCCTGCAACTATTGGGGAGCTCGGCCTAAGTTCGACTGCAAAGTAATCTCCCTCTCTCACCTCAACAAATTCAGCATCAATTGTTCTTCCATCTGGAAAGACTTCTTGGGCTAAGTAAACCTCAAAATCCTTATTGGGCATTCCAATCCTTACGAACTTTGATATGGTACCTGACTCCACCGTCAAGGTTAGGTTATACCTTAGGAGAACTACTCCAGAACTTTGAATGTCCAGAACGACTTTCTCTCTATTTATTTTATAGGATATCTGGCCATACGCAGCTACTAAGGGTATTAGGAATAACGTGAGGGTGATTATCACGACGAGTTTGTACTTCATCAATTAACAGCGGGATGATTAGAGATATTAATCTTGATAGCGTCATCTAACATATGGAAATAATTCCTGGCCTGAGATACAGGGAAAGCGATAATAAGATCCTAGCCAACGGAGAGGAACTATCAGCCAGTATTAGAAGATTCTCGGAGCTCAAGATGGTTTTAAAAAAGCCTGATGAGCTGAAGTCTGATGGGATAGCTTACTATATGTTCAGAGATCTCCCTCCGCTAAGGGAAAGCTGGGCTAGATTTGATATAACGGTAATTCCACCTTGGAAGGTAGGAGGCGAGTTCGCTAAAACTAAGGGCCACTACCATAACTCTCCAGAGAATATGCCCCCATACCCAGAAATATATCAAGTTCATGAGGGCAAGGCATTTTATCTACTTCAAAAGCCTAGCGCTAAAGAGCATGAGATCTTAGATTTCATAGTTGTGGAGGCTGAACTTGGTGATGTAGTTGTAGTGCCACCGGGATATGGGCATGTGACAGTGAACCCATCAGAAACTACATTGATAATGAGTAACATAGTTTTCAGGGAGGTAAGGTCATTCTATGGTCCCTTTGAGAGGCTAAGGGGGGCTGCCTATTACTACACAGATGAAGGGTTTGTTCCTAACAGGAGGTATTCCCATATACCAAGGATACGGTTTGAAAAGCCTATTGGCAGATCAGAACCCTTAGTGCTAGACTTCCTGAACAACGAAGATAATTACTCTTGGCTAGTTAAAACTAGTGAGGCTTGTGAGAAGGGATTCTTAGGTGTCTATTGTGGGACTTAGTGGGCCTTCCTTTACATCACTGCTTTGGGAATTTTTGAAGGAGGGAAAGGAAAGTGTTGTCAGAGTGGAGGAGGATCCGCTACTAGAAGAAGCTGTAGATATGGGCTACTTAGTCGCTGAGGAGGCTACAACCTTCGTTTGTGGTGAAAGACCGACCTATCTCATCTTAAAGTGTCCGAAATGTGGTAAAAGCTCTCTAGAGACCATAGGAGCTTGGATACATGTGAGATGTGGAGCTGTAAGTTACACCTACAGAACCTGTCCAAATTGCGGAGAAGTCAGTATGGACGAGATGGTAGAAATAGGCCCCGTTTATAGATGTTTGGCCTGTAATGAAACTGTTAACTACCCAGAAGTAGTATCCTCATGCACTACACTTAAGGCCTCTAGAATAAAGATATACAGGTTAACTGAGGAAGCTCATCTCCTGCTCAATAATGTAAGCCATATCCTAGCGAATTTGCCCGAGCCCAATGTGAAGTTCCTAGAGATAGAGGGGGTGAAAGTAGAAGCTTTCCTGATCAAAGAGGGAACAGCTATTCTGATAGGGAACAAGGACAGGGATTACCACAGGGACAGGGCCACGAAATTAGAATGTTTAGGAATCCCTACCGATCTTATCCTAATCAGATGGGGGGATGGTATTCAGTCCCGCCCCTAATGTGGCCGTAACCTATTAGTCTCCACCTATTCCCTATCCTAGTTGAGATTGCCACCCTCTGATTAACTTCAGCTGTCGCTGGTATTCTTAGTAGGAGAGACATTTTATCATCGGGCGTCATCTCCTTTAGGACTGCTGGTACGGTGGCAGTACCCACATTTAGCTGGATAAATTCGCCTCTACCGGGCTTTTTCACCTCCATTTCTTCCTTGGTACCTACTATCCTCTCGAAGAACTTGGCCTCTACGTCTAATTCCTTCCAAGTTGGTGGTAGATCACCAGGTAGCCCAACGACATTTCCTACCATGTTATCGGCTTTTGTAAGGGCTGGATCAAGTAGAGTCCCAACACCTATCAATCCTCCGGGGTAGGCCTCCTCTAGCGGTGTGTTTTCACTCCTTAAGCTAACTATTTTCGTGGTTAGTGGAATGAACTTACCTGCCCTATAGGCGCCTGGTCTTATTTCGATCTCGTCATCTACCCTGAACCTGCCCTGTACTATTGTACCACCCAATACTCCTCCTACCAGCTTTTCAGGCCTAGTTCCCGGCTTATTGACGTCAAATGACCTGGCTACATACATTCTTGGGGGTTTAGTTGGGTCACGCTCCGGAGGAATAAATCTCTTGGCCATCTCTCTTATTAGATAGCTAATATTCACTCCATGAAGTGCAGAAACGGGAATTATGGGGGGTACCTCATTCAGATAGCTCTCCAAGAACCTAACTATCTGTTCATAGTTCTCCAAGGCCTGCTCATCACTTACGAGTTCAATCTTAGTCTGGACAACTATTATCTGCTTGACATTCATTATCTTCAGCGCTACCAAGTGTTCCCTAGTCTGAGGCTGTGGCGCAGGCTCATTGGCAGCTATTACCAGCAGAGCAGCATCCATAAGAGTGGAACCAGCCAGCATCGTGGCCATTAGGGTGTCATGGCCTGGACAGTCTACGAAGGAAACTTTTCTGAGGAGTATAGTGTCTCCACCATCTATGGGACACTTTTTCATGGTAGTATAGCACCTAGGGTCGTCGTCTGAGCAGGAGGCGCATTTCCTCAGATCAGCATTAGCATATCCGAGTTTTATAGTAATGCCTCTTCTCAATTCCTCACTATGCTTCTCAGGCCATATGCCAGTTAGGGCTTGTACTAATGTAGACTTACCGTGATCTACATGGCCCGCGGTCCCTATATTCATCTCTGGTTGTAAAGGCTCTTTACTCACTCATATCACCTATTAAGAGGCTTTAGCCTCTTCCTCCTTCTTTATAATTTCCTCTAGAGGCTTCTCTCCGCTCTTGATTACTCTAAGGTTGATCTGCTTTATGGCATCCGAGATTATAGCTCCTCTAACGGTCTTTGCCCTCCTCTCTCCTCTCTTCTGTGGATGGAACCCTGGAGGTGAGGAAAGGAGAATCTTCTTTTTTCCAGCTGATTGGAGTGATGGATGCATGGGGAAGCCATCCTTATCTGTCCCCCCCGTTATCTTAAAGGTATACCCAGATAGCCCAAAGGCATCCCCAGAAATCTCTTCACCTAATCTTCTACCTATGAAGAACTTGATACTCTCTTTTGGAAGCTTTAAATGGTATGTCTTCCCTGTAGATGGATCTCCTATGTCTAGGACAAGAAATTCCTCCTCTACCCTTCTCCTCCTTCTTGCTGACATGCGATCACCTTCCCGGGATTAACCATTAAAGTTATTTAAGCTGAACTAACCTCCCCTAGAATACCTAATCCACAAGATCCTTCTGTATAACTCTTTCTCATCTTCGTCCATTTTGCTGAAGTATATGGACCTAGCCTTTTCATCTTCGAATTCGGAGACCTCTGTATACAGTTTTTTACCTTCTTTTACGTTCCTTCCTACAACTCCTCCCTTTATAGAGATCGCCACCCTCTGACCGGCTGTCGCCTCTAGGATCCTATTACCTTCATACTGTATGTCTAATATTGTGCCAACTCTCTTTCCATTCTCATTGATTAGAGGGTATCCAGGTCTTATCCTCCCTCTCAGTACTTCAACGCCAACTATGGCAGGATCACTCCTCCTGAATACGAAATCCGGCAGCACTAAGATTTCGGCTGGAAAAACAGCTATGGACAATACCTTCTCTTCTTCTTTACGCTTAAGCTCCTCTAGATATCTTTCAAAATCTTCTATCAGCCTGTAAATCACAACCTCTGTGAATATAGGGATCCTTCTCGACTGGGCTTCTCTTTTTGCATCCTCTGTTATCTTGACATTAAACGCCAGTATGGCTGCATACCTCTCCTCTTTGGATTTGATTACTGAGGCTTCAAATACATCTGTCTTAGAGACATCCCCTATATCTGCCCTCCTTATTGGTATCCCTTCCTTTTCTAGCTGGGCAATTAGAGCTTCAAGCGTACCAAGGGTGTCAGCCTTAACGATAACACCAACCCTGTCCGTCTTTATTATAATTCTGTCGACTTCTTCTTGGACATCCCTCTTCACATCTACTAGCTTACTCATGTCCCTTACAACGTATAAGGGCGAGCCAGCAAGTACATCATCTAGCCCAGGAGCTGATATCATGACTCCAGCGGCTGCAGAGACCTCATCTACTCTTCTAAACTTCTTCGTAGCTCTCATCTCCTGTAACGGTTCTGGAATGAGCAATGCCTTAACTTTGGTGACAACAGGACCATTAAGACCAGCTAGGACTATAGTATCGTCTTTTCTCAATATGCCATCATATATGATGGCTGTAATAACAGTTCCCAGTCCATGTTGCTGCTTCACCTCTAAAACGGTACCCCTGCCTTCGTTAGTAGTTACCTCAAGTCTATCAAGCATGTACCTCTGTACAAGACCTATTAGCATGGTCAGGAGATCTGGGATCCCTTCACCCGTCACGGCGCTCGTTGGTATTATAGCGAAGGTCCTTGTGAAGTCCTTTACCCTATCATATCTGTCTGCGTAGATCTCCAATGCGGCAAGCTGGTCTACTACCCTATACAACCTTTTTTCTAATTCTGCAATTACGGAAGGCGGCTGCTCCCTCTCAGCGAGTATGAAGGGTCTACCATCTTCGGACTTCCATCCATATATGGTATCTATCTTGTTGAGGGCTATTACAAAGGGGACCCTCCTCTCCCTAAGGATATTTATGGACTCCACGGTCTGGGGCTGGACACCTCCATTTATGTCTATTACGAGTATTGATATGTCCGCAACCGAACCCCCTCTCCTCCTTAGGTTTGAAAATACTTCATGACCAGGTAAATCTATGAACAAGAGGCCACCAGTCTTTATCTCAAACTTCAGATTTAGAGCCTTCATGACCGGTTCACAGATACTGTAGATTACATCTGTGGGTATCTCAGAAGCTCCCACATGCTGTGTTATGGATCCTGGTTCTCTGGCAGCTACCCTAGTCTTTCTTATATAATCTAAGAGGGTTGTCTTTCCTGAATCAACATGCCCTAGAACTGAGACAAGCGGCTGCCTGTATCTCTTCCCTCCTTGTTCACTTTCTTGCAATTATATTCACCTTAGAGGAAGAAAAGCCTATTGCTAGGTCTTGGGCTTCTTTCTGACCCATTTAACCTTCTTAGGATTTCTCCCAAGCTTCAGGTAATTCTTAGCGCATTTAGATGAGCAGAAATAGAGTATTGTACCATCTGTCTTTACATACATCCATCCATGTCCTGGCTCTATATTCTCTCCGCAGAAGACGCACTTCTTGAGTAATAGCGACATCCATATCACCTTATCTTGGTTTCAGTTTCCTAGCCTCCATCTCGGTTTCTCTTAGTATCAATATATCTCCTATTCTTACAGGCCCCTTAACGTTCCTCGTGAGGACTCTTCCTCTATCCTTACCTACGAGTATCTTAGCCCTGACCTGTATGACATCACCAGCCACACCAGTCCTACCTATGATCTCAACTACCTCTGCTGGGTATCCCTTATCGGCCTCCTGCGACATTCAATCACCCTCAGAAAAGAGGAAGTGTATGGTGGTTTTTAAACTACTCGGTTTGACCTGATCCCCTTATCTCGTTTACCTTCTCAACCAATGCCTCGAGGAGGCTCTTAGCCTGTCCAGCATCTATCACAGCTACTGAGGAGGCAGGAACTTCTATACCTGCGGCCTTTCCTAATTCCTCCTTACTCGGGACATATGCATAGGGAACGCCTTTATCATCACACAGAAGTGGCAAGTGGGCTACTATCTCAGGTGGATTGACGTCTTCGGCTATTACTACAAAAAGAGCTTCTCCTCTTTCAACAGACTTCGTTGTTTCATTTACGCCTTTCCTAACTCTGCCCCCAGTCTCTCTTGCAGTCTGAACAAGTTCGAGGACCTTAGGAACTAGGTCGTCCGGGACCTCAAACTTCACGTAGAAGGGTTTGTCCTTAGCTGTCATCCTTCATTCCCCAGATGGGGGCAAGTCAGGTCATATAAAAATATGCCTTCCTTCGACCCAAGACTTAAGGGGCTCTAATAACACGTATTTCTTAGAAAGCCTCAGCTGTGACGGTGTAAGGGAACCCGTAAGGAATAGAGCAACCTTTAACTCATAGATAAATGCTTCTAGTCTCTTAACAATACCCTCTACACCTTCGCTGAGAGCGCTTACGAAGAACGGACGAGCTGCTCCCGCTGCATGGGCCCCAAGGGCAATACACTTAGCCGCATCTAACCCTGATCTGACCCCTCCCGATCCTATTATGATCGTATCGAGGCTAGAGACCTCCGAGATAGCACATGGTGTCGGTATCCCCCAATCAAAAAAGTGACTAGCCGCTTCCTTCTTAATAGATCCGTAGGGAGATCTCTCTCCCTCTATTAAAGCCCAGCTAGTCCCACCTACACCAGCTACATCTATGGCATGAACCCCTATCTCGACGAGATACTTGGCTACTGTAATTGATATGCCAGCTCCAACCTCCTTGACGATAACAGGGACATCCAGCTCCCTTACAACATCTCTAATCGATATGAGAGAGTTACTAAAATCAGTAGAACCTTCCGGTTGGAGCAATTCCTGCAGAGGATTAAGATGAATCGCTAAAGCGTCAGCCTTTATCATATCCACTGCTTTCTTCGCGTTTTCTGGACCTTGCTCTCCAATGATATGCGAGATCCCTAAATTAGCTATTACTGGTATGTCGGTAGCTCTATTCCTGACCACTAGGAAGGTGTCGATTACAGAATCATTTGTTAATGCTGCTCTTTGGCTTCCAACACCTATTGCAACGCCAATCCTCTGGGCAGCCTCGGCCAGAGCCTTATTTATAGGTAGTGTATCCTCATGCCCACCGGTCATGCCCTCTATTATAATCGGGGCACTCAGATCATAGCCTAAGAAATTCCATGATAGATCAACATCATCAAAGGATCCTTCTGGGAGGGCATTATGCTCTAAGATAACATACTTGAACCAAGAACCACCTCTGACGCTTAGATCAATTTTATCCCTCTTAGCTATCATGACGTGCTCAATTTTACGCTTTGATGTACTATCTCCTTCATTCAACGCCGAAACACCACCGACGCATAGCCAACTACAAAAGATCTGTCTCCACTAGTTTCCGCACTCGTAGAATATCTAATAAGCTCTCCTTTTTCTACACCCATCAATTTAGAAAAAGTAATTGCTACGGATGCAGGACCAGGTCCACACATTGACACGTCTAGCTCAAATAAAGTTCTAAAGAGCGAATGGACGTCCATATCTAAAATTGCCTCTAATGCAGCCATATCTCTTCTCCTAGCTTCTTCCTCAGGGAGGTAGTGGGACATGTCAGATGAAGCTATTATCACAGCGTCTCTCTTAGTCTTTTCCACAGCTAATGCAATTGCCCTCCCCAACCTTACAGACTCCTCGAGGTTCTGGACACTCATCGCTATTGGGATTACCTTTACCTCATCATATATCAGTTGAAGGAAGGGTATCTGAACCTCTATAGAGTGTTCAGACATATGAGCTAGATCATCATACGTCAATTCCTCAAATTCAGATTTAATGGCATCTGTAAGCTGTCTATCTAACTCCACTAAGCCTAAAGGTGTTTCCCAATACCTGGCGCTAGATGCCGAGAAGGCAGCGCCCAAGCCGGTATGATTGGGTCCTAATATCACGAATGTCTCTGGAACACCATCGCTGGCAAGGGCCGCATAACCAGCTGCTGCAGTCCTTCCAGAGTATACGTAGCCAGCATGGGGTGAGATTAGGGCCGCTATCCTTCTCTCTCCATCCAAGTTCGGCTTGGGAATATCGTCAAAGCCTATACTCCTGAAAAGGGACTTCACCATCCTTTTAAGTTCCTCTCTATCAGAGGGATAAAAGGAGCCAGCGACAGCTGGCCTCCTAACATCCAAAGGATCTTCACCTCAAGCCCATTATCCTAGTAGCGAAGTCATCGTAGCTCTCTTCTAAATCACCATCTGGTGGGAGATCCCCTCTGTTTCTCAATACTTCCCTTGTAAGAAGCCAGAAAACTAAAGCTAGGGATCTCCTCCCTTTATTATTCGCCGGAATCGCTAGATCTATGTTCTCAAGTGTATTATCGGCATCGACTAGTGCTACTACCGGTATTCCCATCTTTACCGACTCTACATGTATCTGCCTATCAACCCTGGGGTCCGAGAGGACCACGACATCTGGTTCTAAGTGTAGAGGGGCATGAGGGTTAGTTAGAGTTCCCGGTAAGATTCTACCGGTTATATGAGTAGCTCCTACATATTCAGCGAATTTTCTAACGGGCTTAAATCCATATATCCTCGCAGAGACAGCTAATATTTTCTTAGGTTCAAATCGTGCTAAGAACTTGCCTGCAACCCTTATCCTCTCATCTAGCTTCTTTATGTCGATCATACAGAGGCCATCCGGTCTTACTTTATAGACGAATTTTTCCATGTCCTTAGTCCTTATTCTCGTTCCTACGTGCACTCCCGCTGAGAGATATTTTTGCTTAGGTATTAGGAGATCCTTATCCTCTACCGGAGGCACATTAGAGAGACTCATATCATCATACCCCATAAAATCACCTCTCCATGACTGGAGTAAAGGAAAGCTCGAGCTCTGCTAGCTCTATATGGCTTATGAACATTCTCCTGCAACAATATCTTTTTATCCCTAGGGAGTCTAGCACCTTACCTGGATCTTCCCCAGCAGCCACTCGCCGGGAGAACTCCTCCCACTTATCCCCTATTATGCTTCCACATGTGAAGCATCTTATCGGAAACATATCCTTACCTCGGCTGGGTACTACCTGTTGAGGTTATTAAATTATGTCGTATAGGATACGAATGTGAATTCAACTAGTATGGGGTGTACTTGATGACGTTCGAGCTATGGATCGAAAAATATAGACCGCGAACGCTAGATGATGTAGTAGATCAGGAGGATGTTATTAGAGCTCTAAAGGGATTCGTTAAGAAAAAATCAATGCCTCACTTACTATTCGCAGGTCCGGCTGGTACTGGAAAGACCACTACGGCATTAGCTCTAGCTCATGACATCTACGAGTCGGAAGAACTGCTCAGAGCTAACTATCTAGAACTCAATGCTAGCGATGAGAGGGGCATAGATACTATAAGGACGAAAATAAAGGACTTTGCGAAGACAGCTCCCTTTGGGGAAGTCCCTTTCAAGATAATTCACTTAGATGAGGCTGACAGCCTGACTGCCGATGCTCAACATGCCCTCAGAAGAATAATGGAGATGTATTCAGCTACTACTAGATTCATACTAGCATGCAACTATTCCTCTAAGATAATAGAGCCTATACAGTCTAGAACGGCTGTTTTTAGATTTGGACCAATACCTGAGGAAGCGGTGAAGGAGAGGATTCTAATGATCGCTGAGAAAGAGAAAGTAAGGTACACCGAGGATGGGATATCAGCGATAGTTTACGTAGCGGAGGGAGACCTAAGAAGAGCTATAAATATACTCCAGACAGCTTCAGCGATGGCTGATCTAGTAGATGCCAAGCTTGTATACAGGGTAGCAGGACTAGCCCACCCAGAGGAGATAAAGGGTATGATCAACGCGGCTATAAAGGGTAAATTCATCGCCGCTAGAGATATGCTAAGAAATCTCATGATAAACTATGGAATGTCGGCTCAAGATGTCGTAAAACAGCTAAATAGGGAAATACTAGCTAGCAAATCTATACCTGATAAGCTAAAAGCAGAGCTAATGGTTTTCATGAGTGATGTTGACTACAGGATCACGGAAGGCGCGCATGGAGATATCCAGCTAGCCGCTCTATTAGCAAAACTTGTGGAACTAGGGGAATTTTATGAAGGAACTTCCTTGGACTGAGAAGTACAGGCCAAAGAGACTAGATGAAATAAAGGGACAAAACAAGGCGGTAGCAGAGATTAGGGAATGGATAAGGAAGGTGAAAGCCGGTAAGATAACTAAAGCACTACTACTGGTAGGACCCCCTGGCTCCGGGAAGACCTCGGCGGCACATGCCATAGCAAATGAGCTAGGATACGACCCAATTGAGGTGAACGCTAGTGACCTTAGGGACAAGACTCACCTTCACTACATCGTGGAGAATATTAGAGCTCCCTCTTTACTTACTATGAAGCCTAGACTTATAATACTGGACGAAATCGATGCTTTACCAAGTGAGGGGAGGGCCATCGTATCATTAGTAAAGGAACTCATCTCGAAGGAGGGCGTTCCCATCGTAATGACAGCAAATGACCCATACGAGAGGCATCTCTATGAGATAAGGTCGATGTCCCAAATGGTGAAATTCTATAGGCTCAGGTGGACAACTGTGCTCCAAGTCTTGAAGGAAATATGCCAAAAGGAGGGGGTTATGATATCTACTGACATCTTAAAGAGGATAGCACAAAATTCGCAAGGGGATCTTAGGGCAGCTATTAATGATCTGGAGAGTATTGCAAAAGGAGATAAAGCACTAGCTGAGTCAATAGGTAAGATACTGGGAAAGAGAGATATAGAATCCGATGTATTCAAGGCATTAATGGCGATATTCTATGGGAGTAACTGCTATGCCGCTTGGCTTGAGTCCATGAGTGTTGATATCGATCCAGATATGCTCTTAAGATGGGTGGAGGAAAATTTACCCTTGGTATATAGCGGAAAGATCCTATCGAAAGCGTACGACTATCTCTCCATTGCTGACATGGTCAGGAGTAGGATAATAAGGACTAATAACTGGAGGTTACTTTCATACTACACACAGCTGATGACTTTTGCTGTTTGTACAGCCAAGGAGGGGAAGCCCAAGGGCGTAAAACTCAAGTTTCCGGAGATCATAAGGAAACTCGCTACCACTAAGGAGGAAAGGGCGAAGACGAAGGAATTCCTCTTCAGATTAGCTAGGAAACTCCATCTACCTACTAAACTGGTCAGATTGGAAGTAGTCCCCATACTAATAGCAGATAGCAAAGGCGAAAGGAAGATCCTAAAGAGGCTGGAAAGAGAACTCGGTATAAGGGAAGAAGATATGCTAGATATACTCAGTGACTTAGAGAAACATTATAGGTTAGAGATCTAGAAGGGAGGCAGGGGACTTAGTTCTTCCCTAAGGATTTCTTTCAATTTTTTAGATAACTTATCTGCTGGTATAGATCCAAGGGATATTAAGGTAGTCTGACCCTTTATACCCTCACCAGACTTCTTAGTTTCTAGAATTCCAATCTTTCTTAGATTTCTCACTCTTTTCCATACTGCAGTATACTTGTAGGGCATAACCCCTATCTCCTCGCAAAGGAGCTTATACTCCTCCAGTAAGTCACCCATCTTTATCCAAGACCTGTCGCTTGACGATAATAGTTTGGCAGCAGAAAGGAGGAGGATCTTATCATGAAGATCTAAGGATGTCAGATAATCATCAGTTATGCCTATAACCCCAATCCTAGAAGCAGCCTCACTCACCATATCGGGAGTTATCTTAGAGAGACCGACTTCTTCGGACAGCCTGGCAGCCAGATATAGAATTTTGAGGGATACCCTAGCATTACCGGCATGCTCTGATAGCTCAACCACCTTCTTTACTATCTCATCATCATAACTACCATCAACAAGACCTACCTCGGCCCTATATCTGACAATTGTTTCAAGTTGTTCTGGCATATACTTCTCTAGAGACATCCTAGTTATCATGAAGGACCTTATCGATTCATCCATTATGTAAGGTGGATCCCATCTAGCTATAGCGATAACTGTAGGAGATTTGGGTGCCTCACCCTCGTGTAGTCTTAATAGTGTATATACAAGGGAATCGCCATCTCGAAGATAGTCGATCTCATCTAATATTACAAGTAAATCTTTATTCTCCTTGGATAATGCCTTCTCTAGCATAAGAGTCATCTCTTGGTAAGATAGGCCCCTATCGGGTATGCCAGGCATAATAGACGAGGCTATCCTCTGTATAACGGATGTAGGCGTCCTATATGTCCTGCAGTTCACATGTATTACCTTAAGATTCCCCGGCATCCTATTCTCTAACCTTTTAGAGGAAAGTTTAGCTACGGATGTCTTTCCTATCCCTGGTTCTCCCCTTATAAGAACAAGGCCCTCCATCATCCCTACACTTGAAGCTAAGGAGTTTACTATTAGTTCTACTTCCTTCTCCCTATGGGGCAACCTGGGTGGGGTATAGGACTCGGAGAACTTATATGCATCTCTTATTATTCGAGTGGCCGTGAAACATCACCTAAATGTAGTACGGTGGTATAGCAATAATTTCATTGTGGTGCTCTTGTTAGTGGGGGGGTAGGTGAAAGTATTACGAATTACCCGTAGCGCCTTCTGTAGAGGAGGTAGGCAACTAGTTCTAGGACCATTACTCCAATGGAGGATCCTGCAACTATTAGCTCGGGACTTGCCGGATAGATAATAGATATTTCATTTGCTAACTTTAGAGCATAGGTTATATTCTTATCGACTCTTCTAGGAGCAAGGGTTGATAGTTTGTAGTATAGTTCGAAGAGTTCCTGAACCTTCTTAATGGTACTTTCATCGATGCTTAAGCTACCTGCTTTTCTAATCTCAGACACTTTCCTTCTGATCTGCTTAAGGGCCTCAACTTCTTCCCTTGTATGGTTGACTACTCCCAAGAAGAACCATCCAGAGTAGCCAGAGGATTCTCTAGTATCCACTGTTGGACTCTTTAGCACCCAAGATACGATCACTCTAAGATCTCCTGAGACATTAGCTAAGTATATCGATGATGGCCTTGGCCTTGAAATAGATACTACATAATTCTTAGGTAATATGACAGTGAGATTAAGTAAATCTAAGCCCTTAACGTAAAGTTTTGATAAGTTGGATACATCCTCTCTAGTTGAGTAGACTATACCCTTCCTCCCTGCTGAAACCGTTGGGGCTCCTTTTACGGCTTCCAGTTCTGCTGTAAAGACGAGGTCTATTCTCCTAGTGGTGTTATAGTATAATCTCTTTTCGATCCTTGCATCCATTTTTTTAGGATAAAACTCCATATCACCTCCGATGAAGGGGCCCTGAACTACTCTTTTCACGTAATTAATGAACTCCTTAGTGTAATTCTCCTCACCAGTTTTATTTAGAGCCCTTTCTAGGTCATTAGCCCAGAGACCGTACCATGTGAAATTTATTCTTATTTCAGCTGTATCCTCCGTCTTGAAGAAGACCATAACATCCGTGCTTACATAGTGAGGCTTTTCTGATAATATATCTGCTCGTGTCTCAGGGATTATCAAGGGGAGTAGCAGTACTAAAAGCAAAGAGGCCAAGGCTATCCTTGCAGTACATGAACCATTCATCGAAGTCACCTTAGTCTGGAAGTATACAACAGTTTTTCAATTAGTAGATTATATAAACCTAGTTGAGGTAAAGACGTAGCCTTAGGATATGAGGGATTCTGTAAATGCCTGATGAGAGCGACGTCAGGGTAGTCGAAGCTGGTTACATGAGGTGGATGCTAAGGGCGAATCCTTTCGCCTATCTTAGCAGTGAGAGCCTTGAGGAAGTTCATGCCCTTCATGTAGATACGGAGATTGATGAAAAGCTAGCCCAGCTGGTAGATGATGTTGTCAGGAAAGGTGCCAAGCACTTAATATTCTTGGTTGGGGAATTTGGAACAGGAAAAACTCATAGACTTAGGTTAATTGATGAGATCTTATCTGATATTCCCTCATTTTATGTAAAAATAGATGTGGATGACTTTGAAACATCAATAATGAGAATAGCTGAATCTATTAAAAGGATAAGTCCATTAAAGCCTCTAAGGAAAAAATTACCTAGAGATCCGGAGGAATTGTTCACGCTTATAAAAAGTGAACTAAACAAGTACGAAGTCGCTATTCTAATGTTAGATGAGGTGGAGAATATAGTAATCTTGGGCACTAGAAAGGACGCTGAACTATTCTCATCCTTCATTGCTAGACTATATAAGGAACTGGACAGAAGTAGAATGATCGTAATAGCTTGTATTCCCCCAGCATATGATATAATGAAGAACTTACTAGGCAAGATACCCCATGAGAAGCTTGAAATGAAGAGGATAAATCCTAAAGAAGCTAGGAAGATACTGAGGAAGAGATTACAGTATTATAGAGACGTATTGAATGAAGAGGCCAAGAACCTCAATATCGGGGAGCCTTTTACAGAAGATCTAGTGAGAAAACTTAATGAGATGGCAGAAGGAAATCCCAGAAAACTCATGAAGTTGGCAAGGAACTTATTAGCTATGTTAACAAGGGAATTGAAGGAAAGTGGAAAGTTAAACCAGGAAAAAGTCCTTAAACTGATTTCTGAGGCAAGTCTTGAGGAAGAACCTACGCCTACAGAGGAACCTGATGAAATCGATGTGGTACCAGAGGATGTAAGGCCGGAGTTAGCCACTTTAAGGAAGAAGTATCCACCGGGGACTACTTTCTCCCTCATGGATGTCTCAAAGATATTCAAGGTGAAATTAAGTGAAGCGAGAGATATCCTTGGGGAGCTACTGGAAGAAGGAGCAATAGAAAAGGTACCAGGTGGAAGATACATGGTTAAGGAGTAGCGGCTTCTTCGTCCTCTTCTATATGTTTAAGGAGTTCTTCCAAGATATCCTTCCATAATTTCATGAGATTCAATGTCTCCATGTCCTTAAAGGGTTCCGTGCTGATGAATTCGTCCAAAGACCTAACTACCAACTTTAATTCTTTAGGTCCCAGCTTTAAACTCTTGCCTAAGAGACTTCTATCGTCTATTTGTCCCTCTTTGAGTCCTTTAAATATCGCAGAGACCATCTCCTGTAATGGGGTGTCCTTTAACTTCCCAAGTAAGGTCTCTAATTGATTCCGTGTCTCTTCAGCCAGTGAGCCTTTTTCCCTAACTTGGATTATCGAGTCGGTCACTAATCTCACTATTTCCTCTGTGCTAGAATATTCCTTCATAAGTCTCACACCACCTCGATTTCATAAACTTTTATTGAGGGTATCTTCCAAGATGACAGGGGATGATGTAAAAGGGCCCACTGATTAGATGAAGAGGATCTTGAGTCTTGACCCCCTTCATTTATATAAAGGGGTTTTGTAGGAGTTGCCCCTACTACTCCTACGAAAGTTTATGAAAGTCCCACTCATTTTTACTAACCTCCTGTTACTTTTGCTCACGGTGGAGCTTTTATGAGGGGGATGATAGATCCCCCTCTGCTTTCCCTCACACTCGCTTTTCACTTCTCTGTTATTCATAGAAGATTATAAGTCCCAGTATCTCTCAACATGCACTTCTGCAAGAAAACTTTATTTAATGGAGATAACTACCATGCTAGGGGCCGGTGGTCTAGCGGCTATGACGCCGCCTTGACGAGGCGGAGGTCGGGGGTTCGAGTCCCCCCCGGCCCACCATCGGACCAGAAATACTTGTGAGGGAAAAAGAATGGCTAGATATTCCGTATCTAGGCTGGCTGGAAAACCTGTTATTACCGATAAGGGCCTTATGCTCGGTGAAATCGTTGACCTGATAATAGATGAGATCACCGGTAAGATGGTCTCCTTGGTAATTAGGAGCAGTAGGGGAGCTGCAGATGCTCTTCTCCAGAAACTAAAGAAAGATAGGAAGGGGAATGTTCTAGTACCCTACTCTACGGTGAAGTATATCAGAGAGATGATAGTTGTAGACGAGAGGCTTTTAAAGGTCTACATAGCTACAAAGAGCTAAATATCTAGAGGAACCTCTCAGCAACCCTTGCCATGTACTCAGCTAAGTCCTCAGAGATTGCTCTCATTATGCCCTTAATCTTGATTTCTCCAGGAAATTCTTCGTCCAAAATACCCTTTATCTCCTCAAATCTGTCTACAATAGATATCTCATTGTAAAACTCTCGAATTTTCTCTAAGAGAGATGTGGTAACTCCAAATTCTCCCTTCACGAAGAGGTTGCTCTTAATTTCCGACCTGATCTCCTCATTTAATTTCAGGAGCTGTGTGAGCGACATACCGATGTAAGGTACTAACATCATATTTTTACACTTAACACTCCATGTCCAGCCGGTGAAAGTTTGATGGTTGAGATGATATTGAAGAAGTGGAGGCAGGATCCCCTCTTCAATATAGATATAATGGAGGTTTCCTCAAGGGATAATTCAATTACATTCACACTTGAAGTACCCCGGGGGCTTATTGACCTTAAAGACGATACTAAACTAGAGGTGAATATAACATCTAAGGAGGAGGAAGGGGATCTAGTAATGAAAGGTGTCGTGAACAAAGTAGATCCTGAGGAGAAGTCTGTGGAGATATCCTTTTTTGGTCTCTGGATGAGGTTAAAGTATAAGAAGTCTATTCCCTTCGAGCTAAATGAAGGGGATGAGGTTTACCTTTCAATAAAGGCAATATAATCCTTTTCTCGAAAATTTTCCCTTATTCTCACGAAAATACAGCTTAATATAGCCAGAGAGCGCAAGTAGAGTTGAAATGAATGACATAAAGTGCCCTCTTTGCGGCCACTATCTATCATATGAGGATGGCTCCTTGCTATGTACCCACTGCGGGTATATCGCAGGGGACGTTTTAGTCCCAAGTAGGTCTTTGAAAAGGTATCCACTCTACGTAAAACATCGCTATAACTCTATAGAAAAAGTTGTTAGGCAACTAGAACTTCCAGAAGAAGTAATTGAGCTTGCTAGAGAGATAATTCATAGCTACGAATTGATTACGGGCAAGAAAGCCAGTATGTCTCTTTTAATTGCTGCTATAATACTTGCCAGTAGGAAGTGCGGTCTGGCTATACCGATAAGGGAGGTGCTACCTATATTACACACAAAACTTAGCTCCTCTAAGGTTGCATTAGCTATAGGAGCACTCAAAGAAGTATTACCAGATAGGGAAGACATACCGTGGGAGGGCTATATAAACTACCTTATTCGAAAAATATTCAGGGACGAGAGATTCAGAGAAAAATTGAGAAAATCTTCCTTAAAGGTCCCAACTCATATACTAGCTGAGAGGATTAGAATAAGGTCCATAAGAGAACTTAGAAATCTGAATAGGAGAAGTCTTAACCTTACAGGTAAGAACCCCGTGTATATAGCGGCAGCTGTAGTCTATTTGGCTAGTAAGAAAGTGGGGATCCGTGAACTATCCCAAAGTCTCATGGCCGATGTCCTAGGTGCTAGCCGATCGGCAATATCAAAGACCCTCAAGAATATCCGGTGAGAACATGAACTTTGAAGAGGTCAAGTTTAGGATGGAGTCCTTGTCAAATCAGATAACCTACCTCTTCTTTAAGATAGATGAAGTAATGAGTAAGCTCAGGGAACTCGAGTTAAAAGTCGAACAAATAGAGAAGAGGATGTATCGTGAGGAATGAAGATCGCTTAATCTGGGCTGGGTTGACGCTCTTAATTCTTATCATGTTATACAAAAGGGCAGCTACAATAATAAACGCTCTAAATAACCTAGCTGTCATAATAATACCTTACCTCCTATTTCTAGTTCCTGTACTATTAATACTGCTGGTTACCCGTCTAAGAAAAGGTTCAGGCAAGGAATGTGATATCTACGGAGACTTTATTGTAGTTAAGACTAGGAAAGGAACAATAATGTCAGTCCCACTCCTCATAGAACCTCTAGATAGGGAATCTTCACTAAAGTTCGAGAAATTACGTGAGATATTTAGTAGTATGGGGGTAAGTTCGATCGTAGCTATCTCAAGCAGGGTATCTCATAGTCCCCTTCTTAACCTTCATAGTGGGTCAAAGTCCAGCTCATGGGCTATACTATGGGTGCCCTACAAGGGAAGAGATCCCTCAGAAACAATCCTTAAAGCGACAATATCGGCGCTCAACAGCTCAGTAGAGGGTGTTAGATTCAGCATATATAGGGAGTTCCCGAAAGACCCTGTACTAATCTCTAAGATAGTGGATCTTGACCTAAAGAGCTCGAATTTGGATAGAATACAACTGTATGAGGATAAAACCACTTCAGAACTCAAAATTGACTTGGGGGAGTTCAAAGGTAAACTTATGGGAATTCCTGTGGTCGATATGACGAAGCACATCCTTATAGTAGGTCAGACAGGCTCAGGCAAGACTACCACAACGAAAAGGATAATTTGGGAAGCTTGGAATTTCGGGATTCCCTCTCTCATATTTGATATTCACTGGGAGTACAAGAACATTGTCTTCCAAATGGGTGGGAGGATCTATGGAGTGAACGAGGAACTTCCTAGAATCTGCATAAACCCTCTCTTAGGAATTAGAAGAATGGATGAGAAAGAGCTATATCTAATAGCAGAGATGATATCTAGCGTAATAGACCTATCTCCTTCTCAGTTCTACTTACTCATTAAAGCTCTAAAGAGGATTAGAGACCAATCTTCCGAAGATGCGGTTTCACCTACAATGTTAGATCTCATTGAAGAGCTGAGAGGGCTGGATGTAAGCTCTCAGGCAGAGGAAGAGAGTAGATCGTCTTTACTAAGGAAATTAGAACCTTTACTCTATTCAGAAGGATCTGTAGTCCTCGAATGCGATAACTTCAACATCTCATTACTCGAGAGAACCCCTGCTCTCATGGAAATGGGAGACATAAAAAGTGACACACTAAGACAGCTTTTACTGTTCTTCTTCCTCAGGAGAATAAGGGAGCACTATGTTAGAGAGGGAAAGAAATCTCATTATCCAAGAATAATGGTGGTAATCGAAGAGGCAGAGAAACTAATTCCGGGATTTAAGGACCCGACTGGAATGGAGTTAGTAGATAGAATGTTTTCAGAACTGAGAAAATTTGGGGTCTCTCTGGTGTTGGTATCCCAAAATATAAGTGAACTCCCTACGGGAGTAGTTAGAAATACGGGGATTAAGATACTGCATAGGATAGAATCTCCTTCTGATCTAAGAGAGGTAAAGTCCATAATAAGGAATAAGAATTTATTGGAGAAAGTAGCTTCTCTTAACGATGGAGAATGCTTAATATCATCACAAGACTTCGTAGGAATAGCGAGAGTATCGCCTGTGAACGAAATGAACGTACCTCACGAAGCCATAGCAAGAGCTATAAAGTACTTCCCCTACTACTGGTCAGATCTCGTCCAGTAATTCCACGAAATCTCTCGACCAGTCAAACGTGCCTAGTTTAAATCTCTCACCCGCAAGAAATCTCACAATCTTACCCAATTCATCATGGAGATTTCCCTCACAGCCATCAACTTCAATTATCTTATCCTCACTAGTGATCTCCATTCCATCGTACAAGGGACCATCAATCACTTCATATTCTAAATTTTCCCTTACCTTATCATTAGGATACCCTCTCTCCCTGAGCCTCTTTATCAGGATACTTGGTCTACATCTAACGGCCACTACCGCAACTACTTCTTCCCTAAGTACTGTTCCCGGAGATATTGTCTCAACTATTAAGCATCCGTTTTCCTTTAGGAGAGAAGATATTTCCTCTCTTATGAGATCCTCATCTAGAATTAATGATCCCCTGACTTGATCTTCACCGAGTAAAAATCCCCTCTCCATAGCTAGTTCGCCAGCGTTAATATACATACAATTTAGTGTCTCTGACAGTATCTTGGCAATCGTGGTTTTTCCTGAAGCAGGTGCTCCTATCACAACAATTATCCCCTTCAACTCCTTTCCTAGTATAGAGCTGGGTAACATTTATATTTCCCCCTTATTTCCTAAGCTATGGGCTCCGGTGGTGTAGCCAGGCCAAGCATAGGGGCCTCTCGAGCCCCAGACCCGGGTTCAAATCCCGGCCGGAGCACCAATATTTCTATTCACTAGTAAGGTAACTCTCCGAATAGCGAGGTAATTGGATGGAAACTAGCAATACCTGTAAGGGCTGACCATAAGGCATAAGCTACTATTATGGCTACGATGAGCCTTATGGGCTGCTTATTATAGACGGGTATCAGCAAGAAGAGCGCTTGGATTAGTACGAGTACCATGAAGAAGTTGTCCAATATCACGCTTAATGGCTGCATCCAAACTATCATCACATAAACTCCAAGTTCTGCGATGAAAAGGGATATTGGAAACGTAAATAGAGCAAATAGAGCGCCATACATACTTTCTATGAGCACCTTCTTTATGGTCGGGGGAATTCCCCTCCTTCTTCTCCTACCAACTCTAATCCTACCTCTCCAGCTCCTAGAGGATCTCAGCATACGATCACCTTGGCTTTATCAGACTTCCAATCCTCTTACCACTCACCAGCTCTAATAGAGCCCTTGGCGTATCTCCACTTAAAATTATCGTTGAGATGGACGATCTTCGTAGTATCTTTATTGATAAAGCGTCGAGTAACTCGTACTTCCCTGGGTGGTATGACTGAGACCTTACTATCTCCTCCAGCTCATCGTATGTAAGCTCATCTATCTTCTTAGCATCAGGATACGTATGAGGATCCTTATCATAAACACCATCTACGCTGGTCATCTTAATGACGAAGTTAAAACCCAATTTCTCGGCCATAAGGGATGCAACAGCATCTGTAGACTGTCCGGGCTGCATTCCTCCCGAGATAGGAATCTTATTCATGCTTAGGGCTATACCAGCTTCTTCATAGCTGGTAATGACCTTCGGATAAGCGTGGTTATTGAGGGCCGACATGATCAGGAGAGCATGGAGCCTAGTGGATAGGATACCTACCTCGTCCAATGTGAAGTTATCAGCCCCTAGTTCCTTAGCAGCCTTTATATATGCTCTAGCGAGACTACTGCCTCCCGTTACGATAGCCAACTCGATGTCTTCCTCTCTAAGCTGCTTTATCACATTAGCTACACTGGCTATTTTAGAGTATCCCCCTGACAAGACATCTCTGAAGACATAGCCACCTAACAGTAAGACAAAGGACCTCAACCTAATCACCTAGCTATACTGGAACCTAATAGGTTTATCTAATCTAGAAAGTAAGACTATCCTGCTTTCAGGAGCTTCATCTAGGATCTTATAACCTGAAAGGTTTGCGAGTATTCTAGAGAAATGTTTGACCTCGTCATGTGAAGGCATATTCTCCCTTGAAAGCCTCCTTCTGGAATAGCCTACCCACATATACGCTTTTGGCTCCACATAGGTTGGCTGGTATTTTCTAACTATTTCGGAGAACTCCTCTATAATCTTATCATCCATATTGAAGCCCCTGATGAGGGGTATCCTCATGACAGTTGGGGAAGAGAAGGACTTCAAGAGACTCAGAGTGACATTAAGTCTTTCCCAAGCATCTGACCACAAGGATCTCGTTATTTCCATGTAAAGCTTCCTGTTAGGGGCGGGTACAGTTATGTAAAGCTGAGTAGGCTCCTTCTCTATATTTTCCAACCTTTCTGGTAGTGTGCCATTGGTTACAATAAATGTGGTCATCCCTCTCTTGGAGTAAGCCTCTACCAGACCTCCTATCATTGGGTATAGGGTAGGCTCTCCTGTTAGGGAGATAGCGGCATGCTTGGGCTTTTCTGCTTCGTAGACCCACTCCTTCTTGAACACCTTGACACCTTTGTACCCCTGAACCATCATTCTATGGACGTTTATACTCTCTTCAGCTATTTCTTCAGGATCATCCCAGATGCTAGAGTCATCAGGTACCTCCTTCCATCTAAAGTTGGGAGGAACATCACTTACATTAAGCCTCCAGCAATATAGGCACTGTAAGTTGCAAAAAGAGGCCGTTGGAGTCATTTGAAGACATCTCCACGTAGGTATTCCATAGAACTTGTTCTTGTAGCACAATCTTCCCTCTAACAAGGCTTTCCTAAACCAATGACATGGCTTTATAGCCGAATGGTTCATGATCAGTTTATAGCCTTGCTTTTCCATGAGTTCTCTCACGTGATCGGGTACCTTCACTACCTTTGACAACATCTTTATCCGTTCTCTAGGGGTAGAAGCGCGATAAAAATGATACGCGGTAATGAAAATGATCATACAGTACCATTCCTTGATTCAGCGCTTAGAGAACTAGAGAAGCTCAATAATCTAAGAGAAGAGTCTATATTGTTATCTCGCAAGCTATTGGCTATATGCCGTGCTTCTATAGTGAAGATAAGGCATCTCAATGACCTATTAGAAACAGAAGAAAAGTTAAGAGAAGTAATACGTGAAGTAAACTCCTTCTTAAGGAGATGCTCTGATGAAATTGGGTATATCGATGAGTCTGTGAGAGCATCTCTCTCCCCAGTATTCCAAGAGGCTGTGGAAGGGATATCTCTCTCTAGGATACTCAGGGGAGCGCCGGTTCCGAGTCATAAGGAGCTACTTGTCAGGCCTAAAGAGTATCTACTTGGGATAGCAGATGCTATAGGAGAAATTCGGAGAGTAGCTCTCCAGTACCTCATGAAGGAGGATATAACCAAGGCTCAGGATCTTACTAATAAGATGGAGGAAATCTATGAGGCTCTTAATAATGCAATATTCCCGGACTCATTAGTTCCCATTAGGAAAAAGGTGGATTTAGCAAGAATGCTTGTAGATAAGACTCTCTCTGAGCTAATCGTCTACAAAGCATCTCTTAAGCTTAAGAAGGGGGGAGATCGTGAGCAGGGAGTTTAGAAATTTAGATCCTTATGTATCTCACCTAATAATGGCTGTAATCCTGTTAGGTGGTTCCAAAAAACCAATAAAGGCTTCAGATCTCTGTGAATACTTAAATACCTCAAGAGCCACAGTATCTAGGTGGATCTCTCGAGCAGAAGAACTAGGATTCTTGAAAACTTCCCTAGCTAGGAGAACTCAATATGTGATGGCAACTCAGAAATCCGTGGAATTAGTCCAAACAATTTACGAGATGGCTAAAGATGTGAAATGGGGCGAGGAGATTCTAATGTGCGAGGTCTTCTCTGGCATGAGGGAGGGCGCTTATTACATGTCAAGACCTGGCTACATAATGAGTTTTAAGGAGGCTCTAGGATATGTTCCCTATCCAGGAACCTTGAATGTGAGGGTGAAGAGCGAAGTAGATATATCCACCATAAGGGAGTGGAGGAGGAAAGTACGTCCTAAAGTAATCCCTGGTTTTGTGGAGTCAGGCAGGACATTTGGAGATGTTGAGGTCCTCCCGGTCAAAATAAATGGTGTCGTAGAGGCACATGCGATCTTTCCAGTTAGGAGGCACTATGGGGATGATGTGTTAGAGATAATTCATCCCGAAAGTCTTAGAGTTAAGCTGGAGTTGAGAGATGGAGATGTTGTAGCAGTTATTCTCACAAGGTGGTAGTGGGCCGGGGGGGACTCGAACCCCCGACCTCCGCCGTGTGAGGGCGGCGTCATAGCCGCTAGACCACCGGCCCCCTGAGGAGAAGTACCTCGAAGGTTTTAATCTTTATGTGATGGCTGTCCGACTACCAACATAATTTTGTTATTGTTACTAATTAGAGTAGTAACTAATCTAGAGATGCACCAACTAATGGCCGTTATAGTAGAGATCTCTCATTAACATATCTCTTTGTTATATAACATCTGTAAAGAAAATACATACCTGGTCTGTATGCCGGAGAAAAATCAAAGTTCGCACACTATTTTTATTTATCGGAAAATTAAGGGGATAAACGTTTTAATAATACAGCGATTTCAGCACCTAAATAAAAATGTATGAATTCAAAGAATACAGCGCGGACCTAAAGCTCATGGTACTGGCTCACATACCAATGGGGATATCTGGTGGGCTCTTTTATTCAGTGTGGGGGCTTTATTTCAAAGCAGAGGGATTAAGCGCATCCTATCTAGGATTCTATACTTTCCTAGAGGGTATACTTACAGCCGTGATGCTCATACCAGCAGGTATAATAGCTGATAGAATTGGTAGAAAGAACCCCACTCTCCTCGGATACTTCATATCTGCTCTCTCCCTTATAGTTGTACTCTTCGGTCTAAACACGGTAACTATATTTCTGAGCGCCTTGCTAGGTGGAATAGGTTTTTTAAGCATACCTACATCTCAAGCATGGTTTGCTGATCTGGCCGGAGAGAAGATAGAGGAAGCCTCAAGTCTTTCAACATTTCTATACAACATAAGCTATTCCCTAGGCAGTCTAATGGGCTGGATCCCCGAAATACTAGTGAACTTCTATTACATGAGCTACTCTGAGGCCTATAGGTTCTCGATATTCCTCTCATTGATATTTACCTTAGTCGCAGTTCCTATTGTTTCAATAATAGAGGACGACTATGTACCTCCCCCGAGATCAAGTAGAAACCTGAAAGTAATAGAGACACTTAAGATCCCCATAGTTCTCAGGCTTGTCGGGCTAATAGGAATGTTTAACTTTGCCTTAAGTCTCTTCTATCCCCTATCAGGCTATTACTTTGGCGTGAAGTTTAATGTAGAGTCAGGTCCCGTCGGTACTCTCCATATGGTAATTCATCTCATCTCCTCCTTCAGCTACCTAGCAGCACCGATGATATCTAGGAATATCGGATTTGTTAAGTTCGTGATATTATCTCAGGGTGGATCGATCCTACCACTCCTACTAGTTCCATTTACCTCAAATTTCTTGATGGCCTCTGCATTACTAATTATTCAGACAATGGGCGCCTACATGGCAACACCGCTCATATGGGCCTTCTACAATAGGAATACTCCTATAGAAGATAGAGGAGTCGCAAACTCTCTCTACACACTAGCTGCCAGGGGGTCTGGGGCAATATCATCTTTCTTGGGAGGGGAACTAATGGATATAATGATAGACCTACCTATTTTCGCATTAGCAATGGCTAATCTGGCCTATATAATCCTGTTTGCCTTTGTAATAGGCAGGTTTATCCACGATAATAGGAAAGATCTGAAGTATTCGGCTGAGACCATCTCTAAATAAAAGGTAGGATATGGGTTATTACGATATGGATCTGAGAGATAGGATAGATGCTACGCTACTAAGACCCGACAATTCTCTCTCTAAGCTGATAGAATTTGGGAAAAAATCCGCTAAGGAGGGATTCAGGTCTATCGTTGCCCATCCTTACTTCGTTCGACCTCTAAGAAAGTATTTAGGGGACTCTATTAGAATCTGTACCGTTGTAGCATTTCCATATGGTACGGAGACTAAGGAAGTAAAGTCATTCGAGGCAAGAGATTCTCTCAACAATGGAGCGGATGAGATAGACTATGTAATAAGCATACCATCTGTCAAGAGCTCCATGTATGAGTACATAAAGGAGGAGGCGAAGAGCATAGTTACATCCTTTAGGGGAGTAATAAAGGCAATTATAGAGGTTCCAATTCTATCTGAGGAAGAGTTAAGGATGGTAGTTGAGACACTGGAGGAGACAGATATCGACTACTTGAAGACCTCCACAGGCCTATATAGACCAGTAACTCCTGAAGATATAGTAAAGCTTAAAACGCTCTCGAATAAGATGATAAAAGCTGCAGGAGGTATAAGAACTAGAAAACAGGCAGAAGAGCTAATAAAATTGGGCGCAGATGTCTTAGGAACAAGTAAACCTTTCGAACTCCTCTAACTATGCTCCAACAATCCACCTAACTACGTAGCTCCTAGGGCAATTGATAATCCCCCTATAATATGGGCAAAACGAGCATGTCGGGCTATTTCCCCAACAATCATACTCATTACTACCGGCTATATCACACCCCTCCCAGAATGGACAATCATTACAGGATGGGTAAGTGGCTAGTCTAACCTTGGATCTAAAGGAAACATACTCCTCTGACCACCAAATATCCTTAAGATGCTTTCTCCCTAGGTTTCCAAAGCTTATCTGCTTGATCTTTGATTTCCTACCATCTACCCAGGCATCAAATGTATGTAAGGTAAAAAGGCAAGGGACCACTTTACCGTCATATGTTATTGCAAAGGATCTCTCTTCAATGAAAGGGCACCTTCTATCGGTTCTATACTCGAAGAAGGGCTCTACAATTCTAATTGCTTTCAACATAGCTAGGTTCCTCGCCTTGAACATGATTCTCGGAACTTCTTCAGGAGGTAGTTTGCCATATAACTGCTCTTTGGCCATGTGAGGGTGCGTAGCGATTAGATTTGAGAGGAGTATACCGCTGGCATTAACGTCAGAGGCCCACTCCACCAAGTTCAATACATCTTTTACAGTGCTCCTCATAAGGACTGATGAGATCCATACCTCGACTCCATTTCTTACCAACTCCCTTATGGCGTTATCCACAATGCTGAAATTAGATCCAACTCTGACTTTGCTGTACTCATCTGGATTAGCGACATCCACACTCACAAATACCCAGGAGAAGTTCTCCTTTATTGCATTCACTCGCTCCATTGCCATAGTGCCATTTGTTACTAATCCTAGGTTAAAGTACCTAGATGCATCCCTTGCCATTTCCTCAAACCTTGTATGATAGGTTGGTTCACCCCATCCATCGAACCATAAATCTTCCACACCTATGTCCTTTAGTTCCTCTAATATCTTCCGAAATAACTTGTAGCTCATGTATCCTAGCCTCTCATTCCAGCTCCTTCTATAGCAAAACTCGCAATCTAAGTTACAAGCAGTAGTCAGCTCAAGGTGGGACTCCCTAGGAGGATCAGGATCCGGTATGTAAATACCACCATGTAATCTAATCCCTTTGCTTCGGATACTCACCCCTCTAGGAATCTAAAAAATATACTTAATATGTCTTTTTCACAACACTGGCTACTATGGGGTTATTGTCTTCGATGTACCTCCTTAGCTCACTGTATATGCTTCTCGGTTTCCTTCTTCCAGTAGGCTAATCTACTATCTTCCTACATCTGGAGATATCTTCTTCAACCTCCCCTGCCCCCTCTGCTACACGAGCTATAAGTACCGATGAGGGGATGCCAAGCCTCCTATAGGCCTCTTGTACCTCCCTTCTTACCCTCTCACATTCATCGCACAGGAACAGCATGCTAGGCCCTGCACCACTTATGGAGGCTCCGTAAGCTCCCGCCCTAAAAGCCGCCGCCCTAACTTCCTTAAATCCTGGAATCAATTTCGAACGAGCTTCATCCACTAAAGAATAGGACATTCCCTTCCCTGCAAGCTTTAGATCACCATATGCCATTCCCACTATAAGGGAGGCAAGATGGGAAGAGTTTTTCACCATGCTGGACAGGGATATGCTATCCGGTAGCACGGACCTCATAACCTCGGTTTTCCTCTCCGGTATGGGGACCCAAGGAATCGCCAGCACAAACCTCACATCAGGCTCTATCTTCACTATTTCATCGCCTACTATGACCATCCCACCTAGCAATGAAGGTGCAACATTATCTGGATGAGGAGAACCAGCAGCTGCTCTCTCTCCCTCAGAAGCTGCTTTAATCAACTCTTCCTCCTTTAAGACCTCGCCTAGGAGTATATCTATGGCCCTAGCAGCAGCGGCGGAGGATGCACCGCTACTGCCGAGACCTCTGCCGGGGGGAATACCCTTCCATAGCCTAATTTTAGCAGTCAACTTTGCTTCTGCGTACTCAAGAACTGTCCTTGCGGCTACAGCAGCTGAATTATCTCGCCCAGGAGCAATTTCTCGCGAGTATGGGCCAATGACCTCTGTAACTATAGCATCAGGTCCTCCTGCTTCCACCTCTACCTCTACTATGTCCATGAAAGAATCTATAGCAATACCTATTACATCGAATCCCGGACCCAAATTTGCACTAGTACTATAGGCTCTGACCCTCACAGGATCATCCTCCTCAAGGCACTAGCTACCTCTTCAGCGCCAGATACCCTAACAGTTTCCACGTGAGGGATAGCGTCTGGATCCTTAAGGGCATGGCCTGTAGCTATGAGAACCACCTTCTCATCGTCTCCAATTTCAGCCCCCTTCAATTTCAGGTAGCCTGCGAAGGAGGCTGCTGATGCAGGCTCCACCCCGATTCCCATCCTTCCGAGGGATCTATGCGCCTCAGAAATTTCCTCATCTGTTACGACCTCTGTGACTCCTCTGCTCTCCCTGAGGGCCTTAAAGGCCTTCGGCCAATTTACTGGCCTACCTATTCTTATCGCTGTAGCTAATGTTTCAGGCTGATCGGTGAAATAGGGCATGTCCCTCCCATCTTTAAAAGCCTTGGCTATTGGCGCTGCCCCAGCTGCCTGTATCCCAGCTAACTTCGGAAGCCTATTAATTAGACCGAAATTCTTCAGCTCTGTGAATCCCTTCCAGATAGCTGATATATTCCCGGCATTACCTATGGGGAGGACTATCCAGTCAGGAACCCCTAGCTCATCTGCTATCTCATAGGCAAGGGTTTTTTGTCCTTCTAGCCTCCAAGGGTTAAAGGAGTTTAAGGGGTAAAGACCAATCTCACGACCTGCTGCCATCATTACAGCATCTAGTGCCACATCGAAGGGGCCATCTACCTCTATTATTACTGCCCCGTGGAGTATAGCCTGGGCCAGTTTACCTCTCGCTACCTTCCCCCTTGGAAGAACTACAAAACTCCTTAAAC
The DNA here is from genome assembly GCA_027491485.1 of Thermoproteota archaeon. Classification (GTDB taxonomy): domain Archaea; phylum Korarchaeota; class Korarchaeia; order Korarchaeales; family Korarchaeaceae; genus Korarchaeum. The sequence continues at coordinate 69,193 of JAOZGR010000001.1, read as the reverse complement.
CGGCTCTCGATGCGTAGGCTGCCATGGAAGCGGCCGTATTTCCTGTAGAAGCGCAAATAACATTCTTAGCACCGCGTTCCCTAGCTAGAGAGATTGCTACAGTCATTCCCCTATCCTTAAAACTACCAGTTGGATTAACGCCCTCGAACTTTAACCATAGGTCATCACCCAGCCTTATAAGAGGGGTTCCTCCCTCGCCCATGGTTACTGGAGATCTGACCTTTGGTAATAACTCCTTGTAACGCCATACACTAAATTTCCTTGCTCTAAAAAGAGGCCAAGAGACTCCTAATGGCTTTTTCACTATTACAGGTTCTAATAGGCCTCCACATTTGGAGCAAAGTATATTCCATGGATCTGCCTCCATGAAATATCCGCATTTAACACACTTCAGTTCATAGTTGGGAAGCATCTTACTTTCATATCACCCACAGTTATAACTTCTGCCTGCACCTCTAGCTGGGTGGTGGATTGGATCCCAAGGATCTTTTTGGTAGGGTTCTCTCTGCAATTGAGGACCATCATAGGTGGTTTAATTCCTCTCTTCCCATGATAGCTAGTGAGAATATAACGAGTCCGAGTGTTAGGAAGGCGTTGGTTAGCGATTTCGGGCATAGGTATGCGGAAGGATGGGTGGGGGAGAGGGTATATGCCGGTACTAAGTACATAGATGTAGTAGAATCACTAGCGATGGACCTCATTAAAGACCTATATAACGTAAAGTACGCTGATGTAAGGCCTATTAGTGGTGTAGTGGCAAACCTCTCTATATACACGGCCTTCACCCAGCCCGGAGATACGATAATGGCCCTTCCCATTACAAAGGGAGGGCACATAAGTATGGGTCCCTTAAGAGGGTCAAAGGGTCAGTTCATAGGTGGAACAGCCGGAGCGGTTAGAGGGTTGGATGTAAAGTACATAGCCTTCGACGATGAGAACATGAACATAGATGTTGATAAGACGATCAGTAGAATGGAGAAGAACAAACCGAAGCTAATAATGCTGGGAGGTAGTGTAATACTATTCCCTCAGCCTGTTAAGGAGATAGTTGAAGCTGCCAAATCACTTGGGGCTTTAGTGAACTATGATGGCGCTCATGTTGCGGGTCTCATAGCTGGAGGGCAGTTTCAAGACCCGATGGCTGAGGGCTCTGATACCATGAGCTTCAGTACACATAAAACGTTCTTCGGACCTCAGCATGGTGCAGTCATAACAAACGATGAGGAGAAATTCGAGCTAATAAAGAAGGCTAACTTTCCCGGGCTCCTGAGTAATCACCACCTCAACGCTGTAGCAGCACTTGCAATAGCAGCTGCTGAGATGAAAGCCTTTGGTAAGGAATATGCGAAGGCCGTAGTCGATAATGCCAAGGCACTCGCCCAAGCACTCCATGATGAGGGCTTCAAAGTAGTTGCAGAGAACTTAGGGTTCACAGAAAGCCATCAGGTATTACTCGATGTAGATGAAATAGGAGGGGGATATAAGTGTGAGAAGCTGCTAGAGGAGGCTAACATAATAGTGAATAGAAATCTCCTACCTTGGGATATCAAGAGGGGGAGGAGTTTCAAAGACCCAGGAGGTCTGAGATTAGGGGTCTCTGAACTGACTAGACTGGGAATGGGTAAGGATGAAATGAAGCGGATTGCAGAGTTATATAGGAAGGTCCTATTGGACAAGAAAGATCCCAAGGAGGTAGCTAAGGAGGTATCTGAATTTAGAAAGGGATTCCAAACTGTCAAATACACATTTGAGGAGGGATTAGCATACGAACATTGAATCCCTCATCAAAGATAGGAAGAGGGGATCGGCGGAGATATTTAGAGATGCCTTGAAGGCGCTGAAATACTCAAGGGATCCGTGTAGGGATGCTAACAGGATCCTTGAAGCACATCCCGAAATGGCTATCTTACGGCACCTGAGGAGAGCAGCATGTTCAGGCAGCTTAGATAAGCTGGAATATTTTTACAAGAGTTCTAGAGAGCAACTAGCTAGCACATGCTCTAAGCTCCTCAATGAACTCTCTATCGAGAGGGTATCCACATTAAGTAGGAGTTCTGCTGTAATAGAATGCCTCAGGAGATCTAGCGTGTCGGAGATAATGATAAGCGAATCTAGGCCTGGGCTAGAAGGCCTGGAGACAGCAAAACTACTCTCCGCCGAGGGATTTAAGGTAACCCTCGTTGTAGACGCACTACTCCCGTGGTTGTCTAGGAAATTGGGCTTCTGGGGAATAGTTGGTGCCGATATGGTTACTAAGACACACCTAATAAACAAGATAGGTACGTTCCCACTGGCCATAGCTGTCAAGACTATTGCTATTCCTGGACTTTTGAAACTGTGTGAGTGCGCGCATGAGATAAGGGAAAGGCCTCCGGAGGAGGTGGCTGAGTTAAGAGGAGTAAACGTAGTCAACATATATTTCGACGAGACGCCACTCAGTCATCTATACAAGCTAGTATTCGAAGGCTTCTATCTGGATCCTTCTGAGATAGAGAAAGCCTTCGAAAGGCTGAGGGTGCTGCTTGGTAATACTTCTCCTGCCTAAGCCTCAGTTAATAGAAGATAGAAACCTATAGGAGGAGAGCTAATCCCAAGAGTCCTAGTATAGCTACTAGGATCACCGAGATTATCCAAGCTATAACTGCTATCAGTATTGCCTTCCCCCAGCCGACATCGAACCAGCTCTTAAGGACCCATATCCAAGCTATTAGAGTAATTATGTAGCCTAAGATTGGTATCCTTATCACGGAGAAAATGAAGCCCAGTACAGCATCGATTATAGCCCATACAAATGCCAGAGCTACGACTGAAGAGAATGGTTTCTCCTCCGTATCAGACAATACGATCTTCTGGGCTGCCCATAGGACAATGGCGCTGACGATTAGGCTCACTAAAAACCTCAGGATCTCCGTCAACATATCATATTCACCAAGGGTACGGAAGCCTATTTTCTATAAATTTCCCTTTCAATCCTTCAACCCTTCAACTGTTTACCCACCTATCCCTTTCAGTATAAGCTCGATTTCCCTTTGGAACCTTCTCAGTGCGCTCATCTTGTCCTCCATGAATATAAGGTCACTTAAGCCCTCAAGTACTATGTTGTGAGCAAATGGGGTCGGTATCCTAACCTCACCGATGTCTACTACCCTTATCTCCCCCCTGCGTATCTTGTCTATGACCTCTTCCGCTCTTTCTATGTCCATATAGTCCTCCATTATCTCCCTGTAGGCTTCTTTGAGCAATGGGAAGTTATCTATCTTCTCTACTATCCTTAAAAGGCTCTGAGCACTGATCTGCTGCTTATTGACGCTTATCTCGTATCCCTTATAGTTCCTAAGTATCATTAGGCCCCTAGCAGCTACATGCCTAAACCTCCTTCTTAGAAGCTCTGTCTTTGATAAAGCGTCCCTTAAAATAGCCCTCAGGTCCAGACCCACTAGGTCCTCAATATTAACGGGAGGCTTAACTCCCCTCGGATAGATTATCGCAAATCCAGTATCCCTTACAGCGATTCCAAGGTTCCTTTTCACCTCTTTACCTGCAATATAGGCTAAGGCTCTAGAAAGAGCGTCATTTGTCCTCCTACCGAACAGGGAGTGTGTTACCTGGTGAGTCCTGCCTTCCTCGTCTACGAAGCTCTCCACTAATATTACTCTATGGGAAGGCATGTCCTCTAGAGAGACGCCTAGGGCCTTCAGGTAGAGATACTGCTCCCTTAAGTAGTTATAGATTGATAAAGCGGCGTTACTATTAGCATTACTCATCTCCATAATCATTTTGACCAGTTCACTCCTACTGGCGCCTTCCTCAAGTAACCTGAATACCTCTTCCCTGAATTTACCTATCTCCAAAGCCAACTCGTAGCTCAAGGGTAACATCTCGGAAAACCACGCCGGGACCGTAGGTTTTTGATCAAAGGCAGGCTTTACTTTCACTCTAAGTCCTCGTGCGGATACAAATTCGTAAACCCTACCTCCTAAAACGAATCTGTCGCCAGGCATCAGCCTTTCAAGGAAATCTTCTTCCAAATTACCCACATATTTCCCCTCGGTCGTGTATACCTTCGCTGCAACCTCGTCCGGGATCGTTCCGATATTCGTAGCATATATGACCCTAGCATATTTCCCTCTTCTCCCGAATGTCCCTTCCTCAGGATCGTACCATATCTTTCCATACACTTTTCTACTCTCTAGCTGTGTGTATTCCCCTGCAAGATATCTTAATATAGCCTCAAAGTCCTCCCATGGTAGGTCTCTATAGGGATACGCGGATGTGATCAGCTTATACGCATCTTCCACTTTCCATTTCCTCTCTACAGCCATCCCAACTATGTGCTGAGCTAAGACATCTAACGGGTTCCTAGGTATGTGTACTTTGTCTAGTCTGCCGCTTAGGGCTTCCCTAAGCATTACAGCGACTTCAAGCGCGTCATCCCTATCCACTACAATAAATCTACCCTTACTGACGTCTTGAAGTCTATGACCAGCTCTTCCGATCCTCTGCAATGCCCTGGTAACGGACTTTGGGCTACCTATCTGTATAACCAAGTCTATGTACCCAATATCTATTCCTAGCTCCAAACTAGTCGAACTCACAATAGCCTTCAATTCTCCCCTCTTAAGCCTCTCCTCCACTTCCCTTCTCACAAATCTAGAGAGGGAGCTGTGGTGGGCAGCTATCTTCTGATCTATATCTTCTATACCATCTTTTAGGACCTTCTTAAGGTGGAAGACTACTCTTTCGGTACCACTTCTAGTATTTGTGAATATCAAGGTAGTTGTGTGTTTCTTCACTAGTCTAGCTACGAGCTCATACATTTTGGCGGAAATCTCTTCGGAAGGCGTGTTTACGAGATCGCTAACTGGGGAAAGTAGGGCTAGATCTAAAGCTTTAGCCCAATTAGTCTCTACTATGAGACAATCTCGTGGTCTACCATCCTCATAACCTACTAGAAACTCAGCTACTTCATCCAGTGGGTTTATGGTGGCTGAAAGTCCTATTCTGACGAATTCCCTCTCCGTAAGCCATCTCAATCTCTCTAATGAGATAGATAGATGGGTACCTCTCTTATTCTCTACCAGACTATGTATCTCATCGACTATTACCCATCTGACCGTTCTAAGCTTCTCCCTAAACTTCGGCGCTGTTAATACAATTCCAAGGGTCTCAGGAGTGGTTATTAAGATATGAGGCGGTTTTCTAAGTTGTTTGGACTTCTCACTAGCTGAGGTATCTCCCGTCCTAACAGCATGTCTAATCTCAGGTAAGTTAGGGCAAAGTTCCCTAATTTCCTTAAGAGGTACCTCTAGGTTTCTGTAAATGTCATTATTCAGGGCCCTCAGGGGAGACACATATATCGCGTAAACCGTATCCTCAAGCTCTCCTTCCTCTCCCATTTCTAGCAGCTGACTTATTATAGAGAGAAAGGCTGTTAAGGTCTTTCCAGTACCTGTAGGACTAGTTACCAAGACGTTTTTACCCTCGTGGATGGGTACGACTGCATACCTCTGCGGTGGGCTTAAATCAGGGAACTTCGAATCAAACCACATGGCTACAGCTGGATGTAGGGCAGCAAGCACTTCATCCTTGCTATACTCCCTGAGGGCCCTGGCTATCATATCCACTCACTTCTAAGAGGAAGGATATTTAAGCATCGAAAACCACTCCTGACTAACTATCTTGTTAGATTATCGAAAAGGTACCATCCGGTCTGTGCAGGAAGTAAATGGCGTTAGGATACATCTTCTTTATCTCTGCGAGGGTTTCAGGATCGTCGTCATGATATTCTACTAGTTCACAATTCACTTCCCTGAGTAGGAAAGGTTTGAGTTCCTTATCCCTTTGGAAGTTATTATTGGGTCTCATTATCAGCTTGTCGAAGGGGATCCCAGCCATCCTTAGCTGTAACTCGGTCTCCCTTCTAACAGACTCGTATCTCCCAGTCACCAATACAACCTTAAGTCCTCTCCTCTTAGCATCCAGTACCATCTCGATGGTCCTGCTTATCGGCCTATCTAAATGGAACATGTGAGGATTTATGAACTCCTTCCAGAACTCCCTTTGTAGCTCTAAAGGTAACTCTCTTGGGGATCTAACACCAAATCTCTTGATAACGAGATAAAATCTCTCTCTAGCATCAAAGATAGTGTTGTCTATGTCAAATATCGCGCATTTTTCCTTCCTTGCCATCAGAACACCTCGGAAGACATTAGGAGGTCACCTGTCCTCAATTGCTATTAAGAACGCCGGACATTAAAATCCTCCAGCTTATGGCAACACCCATACTAATGTACCCCATACTTCAGAACCCACTCATAAGGATCCAACAGCCTTCTTCACTATCTCAAGAGGACCCAGCTTCTCTATACCCACCTCCTCATCGACTATATAGACAACGAATCTATCTAGATCGGATCTCCTCAAAAGGGGTGAGAGTAGCCCATCCCTACCTACCTTTAGTAGGTCAGTGCCCGGAGCTAGAGGGGAGATGGCAGGTACCACCATAAGTTTGATGCCCATATACTCGCCTTCTAAGAAGGCCTTAAACTTCAGAGACCCCCCGATTTCATCTCTGATCGCTATGGCTGGATGTTCATGTCCCATTACCATTAATTTAACACCGTCAGGAATGGCTAGAAGGTCCTTATGTCCATGAAAGAACATCACTCCATTGATTAGGAGATAGGGATCCCTAATACTAATGCCCTCCTTAAGTAGGATGGGGATCAGGAAGTTATCATGGTTCCCTCTTACCACCTCCAATCTAACGCCTTCCTTCTTCACAGATCTTATAAGATCTAAGACCTCCTTCCACTCCTGACTTAATGCTCCTCCGAACTCATGCTTTATATCGCCATTTAGCACCAGCAATTCTGGAGTATACTCTCCTAGGTATCTCAAGATCTCCTTCTTTATCCAAGGGTACTGTTCATAGGGAAGCTCAATCCCCCTTTCCCTCAAAGCGTCCTCGTATCCTAAATGCAGATCTGCTATAACGAGTATATCCTCTATTAGTACTCCGTAAGGGAACCTCTTCACATTCACCGCTCTATTATCCCCTCGAAGGCATATAACCATATTACATTCCAAGTTAGGGCGCAGTTAGGCAATGCCCCTCAATGCTTGAAAGTCGTGCTTATAACGGGGAACATCTTTTATTGCCTCTCTTAATTAAGGCATAGATGGTACTGAAGTACTTCCCCTACAGACCTAGGGCTCATCAGGCGGAGGCAGTCGAGGCTATCAGGGAAGCTGCTGAGAAGGGCATTAACTTCTGCCTACATGCTCCCACCGGCTTCGGCAAGACCCCTGTAGTACTGGCCGCTCTTTTACCCGTAATAGAGGGAATGGATGGTTCGATAATATGGGCCGTAAGGACTGGTAATGAGACTGACAGACCCATAGAAGAGCTCAAGGTAATAAATGAGCACAGAGAAGTCTTTGGTCTCTCTTTCAGGGGTAAGAGAGATATGTGCTTACTAGCTAGGGAGAAAGGGATAGCCAGCTATGAGGGCGTTAGCACGCTCTGTAGAATGAAGAGGAATACCTGCCCCTATCACAAGAATCTAAAGAGAATGAAGGAAGTCCCAATACCCAACAAGCCCATGACCTTCTCAGAGATATTTGAGCTGGCTAAGAGACTTAAGATATGCCCTTATTTCCTGCAGATACTCCTGCTTGAATATTCCTATGTAATCTCCCTAAGCTACAACTACGTACTTTCCCCTCTTGGATGGGTTATAAGACATAAGGTTCCATTCAGACATTCCATTCTAGTGGTGGATGAAGCTCATAACATCCATTCAGCGGCCATGGAAATGAACAGCAAGCATATAACACTGACTAGTGTTCGTAGGGCATTACAGGAAGTTGAGAAATATGATCCTGACGACGAGCTTGGGCTACGGGAGAAGATAGTTTCCCTAGCGGAATTCATGTCTAGAATAGCTGTATCTGAAGATGGGACCTACGATATAGATCGAATACTAGAGGAGACTGGAATCAGACCAGATGATATAAGGGAGATCTATGGGCTCGCGGAGCTCGTCTACAGAGATCAGATGAAGAGAGGTAAGGAACCTAGATCATATCTAAATTCTCTAGGCGACTTTCTAGTAGTTGCTTTAGAGAAGAAGGGAGAGGAGGGAGTCGCTTATATATACACAAAAGAGGAGGGGAAGATAAAACTGGAAGTATGGGATATGAGGGCTCGGGATTTACTAAGTAGGATATGGGACGATTTCCACTCCGTGGTCTTCATGTCTGGAACCCTAGAACCAATAGAAGCCTTTGCGGAGACCACTGGAGTTGAAGAGTACGGTAGGATGACTATACCATCTATGGCTGATCCTGAAAGGGTTAGAAGCCTTATGGTCAGGGGAGTAAGCACTAAAGGGGAAAAACTAACTGATGAAATGATAAGAAGATATTTGAAGGTTTTAGATGCCTTTCTTTCCCTCCCTGGCAATCTTGCCATATTTACAGCCAGCTATCGTGTGCAAGAGGAGATTATTGGAGGTATAAAAGAGCTAGCTGAAAGACATGGTCGTATCCTCTTCATAGAGAGAAGGGATATGCCAGGTGATGAAGCGAGTAAGATATTGAGGGATTTCAAATCCTTACCCAGTAAGAGGGAGGAAGGCCTATTAGTCGCTCCTGCTGGGGGAAGATTTGCTGAAGGCGCTGATTTTCCAGGAGAGGAGCTCAATGGGGTCTTCCTACTTGGGATACCCTTTGACAGGCTCACCACCAAGACCAAACTTTACATAGAGTATAATCAGAGGGTCTACGGGAAAAGGAGAGGTAGGTACCTAGCTTATGTAGTTCCTGCACTCAGGAGAGCCTCTCAAGCTATGGGAAGGGTCATAAGGTCCGAGGAGGATGAGGGGATCTTTGTACTTGGGGATGAGAGATATATGAAACCTACATACTTTAAACTGCTACCTGATTTCGTTAAATACAACATAAAGATCGCTAGGTGGGATGAAATTAGTCCTCCCTACTAATCTCCGCCCTTCTATTTGTTATTCTCCTTCTCATAACGTCGCCGTAACTCCCCCACTCCTCTACTATCTCATCACAGGGGTTACAGACGGCCACTATTGCTGGCCCCGTTCCAGAGAGTCCTGCGCCTAGAGCTCCTTTCTCTATGGCTCTTAGAGCTGGCTCGACGCTATAGCCCAGGAGCTGCGAGTAAAGGAGACCGTTTAGGGTCATGACCTCCCAAATCTTGAAGGGAAGAGTCTCAATTAGCATATCAACAATATTCGCAAACTTGGCTAGTTTTTCCGCATCAATGCTGGATGTCAACCTCGCATCTCCTTCTGGTAGGAGTATAGCTACTTCCATTTCCTTAATTGGGACCCTTAGCAATATCTTATCTTTCCTGTTATCCGTCATCACAAAACCTCCAAGCATAGAGGCAGCGGCATCATCCAAAGCACCAGTTATAGTAACACCAGACATCCTAGAGGCCTTTACGGCAAGCTTTAGGGCTTCTAGTAAGTTAGGCCTATCCTCGTAAACCGATAGTACTGCCAGTACAGCTGCATTAGATACAGCACTACTGCTCTTAAGACCCCAGCCTACAGGGATCTTGGACCTAACCTCGACCTTAGCTCCCTTAACGCCTAACCGAGAGGTTGCAAGCTTAACACTCTCTCTAAGGAGGGGAGTATTTGGCTTCACCTCTATGCACTCATGAGGTTCAGCTCTTGCCTCCACATCGAAGTCTAGACCTATGGCAGCGCCCTTCCAAGAGGCAATGGCATTCACAACGGTAAAGGCCCCATTTACCAGAACCTTAGACCTCATACCTGACACCTAAGTAGCTGAGAGCAGCCCTCATCATTACATCCTCCGGCGGTTCCACCCCGAACCATATCTTCTCCGCCTCAGCTGCTTGCCTAATGAGCATAGGAAGACCTCCAATGGCTTTACACCCCTTATTCAAAGCTTCCTTTATCAATGGAGTCCTCGGCGGATTGTACACGAGGTCGAAGACATAACAACCTTTTCTGAGGAGGGCTGGATTAATAGGAATTCCTTTTCCCTCAGTTCCTACAGGGGTGGCGTTTATCAAGAAGTCTATCTTCTCCAAGTAGCTGTTTCTTTCTGTCCAGGGGACTGCTTCGGCATCTAATCCCAGCTTAACACATAATTCGAGAATCTTCCGAGCCCTTTCGATATTTCTTGATGTTACAAACACCTTCTTGGCCCTTTCCCTGACTCCAAGTAAAACTGATCTGGCCGCCCCACCAGCTCCCAGTAGGAGAATGAAATCAACCTGCCCGAGGTCTAGCAATTCCAAACTGTAGAGGACACCACTAACATCTGTGTTATACCCCAGCAACCCATCTTCGAATTTGACTGTATTCACAGATCCTGATTCTCGGACCTCCTCACTTAACCAATCCATGAGCCTACAAGCCTCCTCCTTGTAGGGGATGGTCACGTTACATCCAACAGTACCTACCTCCTGTAGACCACCAATAGCTTTGGATAGATTGAGCACATCAAAAGCCAAATAGACAGCATTCAATCCCATCTCCTGATAAGAAGCATTATGTATGGCTGGTGAGACAGAGTGTGAAATGGGATGTCCGAGCAGGCAGGTAAGCTTAGTTTTTGCATCTATCCACTCCATTAATCAGGTTTATGTGTTTAGATCTATTAAGGCGTTAGGTGCAGACGGGATGAGAACATCCCATGTAGGAAGTTACCCACTAGATCACAGCCTCAGTAACCTCAAAAAGGCCTTTTTGGACACAGTAGAAGCTGGCATAACGGTACCTCCCGTTCCCCAGCTAAGGCCATTTACAGACATGTACCTAGACCCCTTGGAGGAGATGGGTTACCTCAAAAAGATCAAGGGAGGAAAATACAATCCCATCCGATTAGAGGGTGAGCCTGAGCTACCTGAGATGGAAGAGGTCAATTGGTTTATCAATGTGGCGAGGGAGAGGGGTTTCGACCTATCTCATGCTAGAATGCCTATAACAGGACCATTCACCCTGGCTAGCAGGATCGAAACAGGGGAGGGGGGTATTTTCAATTCCCTCATCACGGATAAGAAGAAAATATTTGAATTCTTGATTCCCTACGTCTCTAGGATAGCTAAGAGAATGGATGAGCTCGGCTTTGGTGTAATCTTCGTGGACGAGCCGGTAGTGGGCCTGTTGGTAGGTAGGAGGATACTCTTCAACTATAGTGAATCTGATATATTGGAAGCATATGAGCTAATTTTCTCCGGGGTGAAGGCGGAAAAGGGTACGCATATCTGCGGAAAAATCTCACCTAGACTCTCAGAGATACTAATGAAGGTTCCGGTCACCTACCTGAGTCATGAGTTTTACGACTCTAGGTCCAACCTCGACAGGTTCCCCAAGGAGGCACTAGAGGAGGGGGGCAAGGTATTATCCCCAGGTATCGTGAGCGCCCAGAGCATGGATGTTGAGACCATAGATGAGGTAAGGAAACTCCTAATAGAGATAATCGATAGGTTTGGTCTGGAGAGGGTAGATCTCGTTAGTGGAGACTGCGGCTTTGGAGGCCTTAAAGCCGCTGGTCCTCACGCCTACAATATTGCTATAAGTAAGCTAAGACTGATTTCGGAGGTGGTTCGATCCCTAAGCTAAGAGTACTCCCCATAAATGTAGAGATAGAGGTTCATGAGGGGGAGCTGCTTTCATCTGCCTTGAGGAGAGTAATAACCTTCCCTCTGCCCTGTGGTGGTGCAGGCTACTGTGGAGGTTGTGCGGTCCGTGTACTCTCCGGTATGTTATCAGAACCTACTAGGGAGGAATCTCTGACCAAAGCCTTCAAGCAGGGGTATAGACTGGCATGTCAGGCGAGAATACTGGGAGATGTAGAGGTAGAGCTGATTAAGGTAGCTCCTATGGCTACAGTATCAGGAGTAATGCCCGAGATCCCGCTTGATCCAGTGATAGCAAAATTCAGGAACGGAGATATGGCTCTTACTCGGGCATTACGGAGACCATCAATCTCCTTCGAAAGTCTTGGGTTCAGGGAAAATGGGTCTCTATTGGGGTTAGCTATAGATCTTGGAACCACAAATATCTCTGGAGCTTTGTTAGACTTAGAAAGTGGAGAGACTTTAGTAGAGGGGTTTGTCAGAAACCCTCAGATATCCAAGGGGGCTGATATAATAACTAGGCTTGAATTCGCCTTGGAAGGAGAACTCGAGGAGTTAAAGAGCTTAGCCATATCGGGTATAGAGGAACTAGCATACAAGTTATCCGAAGCATCCGGTGTAGGGGTAGAAGAGATATCCTCCGTAGCCATAGTTGGAAACTCCGTCATGCATGCCTTTCTCCTCGGCCTTGATGTGGAGACCCTAGCTAAAGCACCCTTCAGACCATCAATTAAGCACTGGACCTCCGGCCCGCTCTCCGAAATTGGTTTTCAGAAACTAGGAGATGCTTGGGCCTTAATACCACCTCCTCTTGAGGGATTTGTGGGATCGGACGCCTTAGCGGACCTAATCACCTTAGAGCTGCTTAATGTCAGGAGGCCCTCTCTCCTCATAGACCTGGGAACGAACTCAGAAGTACTTCTGTTAACGGAGGAGAAGATATTGGCAACAAGCGCCCCAGCCGGTTCAGCATTTGAGATGAACGTACCATCGGGGGTGGGTGGGGTTAGAGGTGGTATCACTAGAGTCAGAATGCGAGATGGTGTGTTTGAAATCGAGGTACAAGGAGAGCCCCTAGGATTTACGGGATCAGGTCTCATTTCCGCTATAGCGGAAATGCTGAGAAATGGAGTTATCTCTCATAATGGAAGAATTGTTGAGGGTGAGGATATAGAGGTGACAAGGGGACCGCTTGGCCCCATTAAATTGACCCAACTTGATATTAGGGAGGTCCAGAAGTCGGTAGCTGCGGTCTACTCCGCTTGGAGAATTTTACTAGAGAAATTCTCTCTAGAAACTACTGAGCTAGACGCAATATACATGGCAGGGACCTTCGGGAGCAATGTAGATCCCGAAGATGCAATTCAAATAGGTCTTCTTCCAGATACAGATCCAAATAGGGTAGTTTCCATTGGAAATGCTGCCTTATCAGGAGCTAAAGTTCTCTTGCTCAACAAAAAGAGTAGAGAAATAGCTAATAAGATTATATCGGAGGTTATTCACGTTGATCTTGCTTCAGAACCTTCCTTTAAGGAGGAATTTGTCAGGGGAACCTTTTTACAGAGGAGGTAGTGCAATCATACCTGTACTCAACTAAAATAACGTTTGGCCGTTTCCTTGCCAGATGCTTATGAAGGAGTTCATGCTCTTGGGTGATGGATCGACCCCTGAGGTTATAGAGAAGGCAACCAAGATGGGTATTAAAGTAGTAACTCTTTCTGAGGATGCTGCTACTAATATTAGAGAATTAATAAACCCTGATTTAGTAGTAGATGTCAAAGAATGGCCTGAATATTCCCAAGAGGGCCTAACTCTAGTTAGGATAAGGGGACCTGAGGACCTGAAGGTAGTCGAAGAAGTAGCCGCTAGGAGTGAAGTACTTATAGATAGTGAGGGTTGGAAGATAATCCCACTTGAAAACATAATAGCTGAGTTGGGAGGAGATAGGATCTATGCTATTGCTAATAGTGTAGAGGAGGCCAGATCACTCTTAGGAGTGCTTGAGGTGGGTGTTAAAGGGGTCGTGATGCCCATAGACTCAATGTCAAAGCTGAACTCGGTGGTAAGACTATTTGAGGAGGTTAATCCCCTGGAATTGGTGGAAGCCGAGGTCTTGGAAGTGAGGGAGGTCGGATTAGGTGACAGGGTATGCATAGACACTACTTCAATATTAGAGCCTGGAGAGGGAATGTTAGTTGGAGGTTCAGCCTCCTTCTTCTTACTCGTTCACAGTGAAAACATAAAATCCCCATTCACATCTCCTAGGGAATTTAGGGTCAATGCTGGAGCTGTCTCCAATTATGTTCTTGTCCCTGGCGGTAAAACGAAGTATCTCTCGGAAGTTAGATCGGGATTAGATATGCTAGCAGTGAATAAGGATGGAAGAAGAAGGGTAGTTTCCGTTGGAAGGGCTAAGGTGGAGAGGAGGCCCATGGTACTTATAAGGGCCAAGGCCAATACGTTCGAAGGATGGGCTGTCCTCCAACTTGCGGAAACAGTACCTTTGACGAGGGCAGATGGAAGCCCACTCCCAGTGACCGAAGTTAAGCCTGGGGACAAAGTACTGGTATATGTGGAGGAGAAAAAGGCTAGGCATTTCGGGACGGCTGTGGATGAATTCATAGATGAGAGATAATCAAGGAAGCTAACTGATAACACATTTAGGCGATATTATCTCAAAAAGTGGCGAGGAGCCTAAACTTGGATATCAAATTTAGGCGCAATTTCCTGCCTGAAATAATCTATTGCAAATACTACAGAGTTAAATTCGCTGGAGAAGTTATCGAAGTTTAGACCCGTTATCGGCAGGGTTTTCGTAGATCCAACGTTTCCATCATCATCTACGTCGTATCTAACCTCTGCGAGCTTATAGTGCGCGTTAAGCAGGCTCTTATAGAAGTCTAAACTGTTTGGGACCTGTTCCTTCTCCAGTATGGTAGTCCTTATGGCTACCCACTCATCTCCTACAAAAACTAGGACCCAGTATTCACCATCCCCTACCCTCCATAGGGAAGCGAAGACCCCTTCTTCCTTTTGGAATTTTATTCTCATCTGATTCAGGTATCTTTCGATCTCCTGCTCTACATCGGTGGGCAAACTATCACCGTGTATCTATATCCCCAGCAATAATAAGTTATTCCTATGATTTTCACGGTGATGCCTGTGAATAAGAAGTTACTTGTGGCAGTTGGCTCAACTAATCCGGTGAAGGTTGAGGCAGTAAAGAGGGCATTCTCTAAAATCTGGGAGGTACAAGTAGTGCCAGTGAAAGTCAAAAGCGGAGTTTCAGACGAGCCAATAGGAGAGGAAGCGATAGTAGGGGCGAGAAACAGAGCAAAGGAAGCTTTAGCAAAGTTAAACGCCGATTTCGGAGTCGGCATTGAGGGCGGGGTCTTCAGCATGGCAAGCAGGTACTACTGCGCTGGCTTCGTCTGGATCGAGAGATATGATGGTATGTATGGAACTGGCTTTAGTGGATGGTTCGAGTGCCCCAAAAGTTTCTTACCACACCTGTTAAAGGGCGTAGAGCTCGGTAAGCTCATGGCTGAATTGAGTGGGAAGCCTGATATAAAGAGAGATGAAGGTGCCATAGGATACTTTACAAGAGGAGCTGTTAGTAGGACGGATCTTTATACTCACGGGGTCATGATGGCGCTCACCAAGTTCATAGCTGCTGATAGATGGCCGGGGTGGTAACATGATGATTGTTGCCCTGTTAGGTGGGAAGAAGGAGGAGCTTTACAAACCATTAGTTAATATACTCGCAAGTTCCGGCTACAGGATATCCTCAGCCATCTACTTGAGGAAGGTAAACATACCTTCGGAGCTTAAGAAGCTGGCTGAAGCTGGAGCTGGCATAACCCTTGCTTATTCAACCAATAGACTAGTTTACACGACTACATTCGTACCTGACAACCTAGAAGATATTAAGAAGAGAATTAACTGCCTCTCTCCGGTGGAATCTGATGTCCTAGTCCTCCTAGGATTTCAAAAACTAGTTTCAGATAGAGAGGATGTTTTAAAGGCTCTCTCAGTTTGGAGCGCAAAGGAAGCGAATTCCCTCATCTCAAGACTCTCCCCACCAATAGTAGGGGTTTACTCAGAGAGACAAGATTTCCCAGATGGCTATAACTCTCCAGTAGAGCTGGCTAAAGCTATAATAGAGGAAGGGAGAAGGAGGAGAGTCTTGCCTCCCCTGCCCAAGAGGGTTTGAACTTAGAGAACATGCCTCACTGCTAAACTTAAGTGTAAGGTAGGAGATTAGACTATGGTATGCTAACAATAGTGCCTCTGATTGGCTTATCGATCAGGAGAAATCTATACTCTCTTCAGATATATCCGTATAATCTATCTCTGAGGTAAACACGGATCAATGCAACGGAAGAGTCTAATTTCCCCTGCCAAGATCCTTTGTAGGAAATATTATATGCGAATCCTCCTCTTCACTCAAGATCGCTATGTTAGATCTATACCTAGAAGTCACAGAAGTCAGGAAGACCCCTTCGGGTATAATAATCTCTCTAAGCAGGCCTAAAGGTGTTGAAGAGGTACCGCCGCCTGAAAGCGAGGAGGAAGCAATGATGTTTCAAGTAGTTAGAGCCATGGAAAAGTACATGAAGCTACCTGTTACTGGTATCAGCCAGATGCAAGTTCCCACAGTTACCATAACCCTAACGATAGATGAGTATGAAAAATTGGGTAGGCCCACTGTGGGAGATATGCTTAGGGTGAAGATGAGTAAAGAAGATACATTTACGAGAGGAAATACTAACTCACTCGGCTATTAATCAGTCAACAGCCTCCAGAATGGTAAGGGAGTAAATACTCATCAATCAGAAAAAATGGTTAAATTAATATCTCAATGGCAGGGAATTGCTCTAGAAAAGGGATTCCGTATGGAGGATCTAGGGGAAGCAATAACTATAAGTAAAAAGGGGAAGAAAGAGATTAGAACTATTGTCTCTAGGGGGAAGTTCGCTCTCATAGAGTACAGAGATCCATTGACTAAGGAGAGGACGGAGGATAAATACAAACTCGTTCTCTATCATGATGACGGTAAAATTGATGAATACTTTATTATTCCAACTAAGACTAGGAGTAGGCATCTCCTTATAGAACCAAAGGAGAAAAAGGGGGTAAAACTGAAAGTATGGAATCCCAAAACAGGAAAAGTAGAGAATATGTTCTCAAGCTAATTCTTTATGCTCTTAGGGACCAGAATTAGGGCCCTAGAGGTAGAGATATTCCCGTCTCTAGACTATCAAAAACATACACGTACATACTTATCCCTAAAAAGGAAGGGTGCGAGTAGCTTAGGCGGGGGCAATCACTTCCAACAAGAGCCAAGCCGCATCCAATATATCTCTCATAGTTATCATGCCTAGTGGCTTATTGTCCTTATCGACTACTGGAAGGTGCTTTATATCGGCATCCCTCATCTTCCTCATAGCCTCTAGGATGGAGGCACCAGGCGAGATCGTTATCGGGTTTTCAGTCATCATCATATGGATTGGTAGCTCCTTGCCAACTTTACCTCCTGCTACAGCATATCTAAGATCTCTATCTGTAAATATTCCGATCAGCTTCCCATCCCTGTCGACAACCATAACGCTGCTGATACTATTATCGTCCATAACCTTAGCAGCTTTTTCAACAGGGGTATTCATATCTACCGTGACAGGCGGGACGCTCATTATGTCCTCGACCCTTAGGGGGAGCTCTCTTCTCTTCTTAACGAGTGGCATTGCATCACCCGTTATATATAGTTTTACGAATTTAAAAAAGATTTATAGCTACTTGTATATCCCTAAAAACAGATACAGCCTTGTGAAACACATAAAATAATTCCTACATCACTATTTTGAGCCGGCGGCAGGCATCTTGATACTTATATTTTATTATGCAAATCGTCGTGAGGTAGCGATCGGAGATAAATCTTCAAGACCCTGCATTCATAACTCACCCTTGAATTTCTACTGGCCTCCCTCCATATTCTAGAGCATAGTAGACCCGGCATTTAGATGTTGATATCAAGCCTAGTTTTAGATATAAATTAAGATACAAAAGTTGTTCTCAACGTTAAACTGTTAACAGATATAATTTAATCTTTCCATGACCAGTGGACAAGAAGGTGCGTATAATGTCCGAAGTCGTTAGGACAGGAATCTCCCTTCCTCGCAGAGTGCTAGAGGAATTAGACCATCTAATAAAAGAATTGGGTATAAATAGCCGTTCTAAAGCAATCTCAGAGGCCATATCCCTCTATATTGGGGAGAGGATGTGGCTAGTAAAGGAAGAGGATACATGGGTAGTTGGCTCTCTGACCATGGTCTATAGGCATGACGAAGCTTCGGATCGGGTGTCTCACGTGCAGCACCACTTTACAGATATCATAAGATCTACATCCCATATACACCTCAGTGAGGACATGTGCCTAGAGGTCGTTATAATTACAGGGCCCATGTCAAAGGCTAGGGAGCTAGTAAAGGAGATCCAAAGGATGAGGGGAATAGAGGTTATAAAGCCCTTCATGATACCTCTCAGGGATCATGGGTAATAGACTTATCAGTTATTTTCGAGTATAAGGTAGAGAAAATCACGTATCTTTCTGATTAGGTCTTCCTCCTTTACTGGGATTTCCTCGGCGTCAGGGAAAACCTTAGAGAATATCCTTACGGTGGTTGGTGGCCTTATTCCAATGCTAGTCAGCATCTCTATGTCAGTTAAGACCCTGTCGGGTTTACCTGCCGAAACAACCCTGCCTTTATCCAGTAGATAAACTCTATCGGATATCTCCGCAACTAGTTCTGAGTCCTGAGAAGCGACAACTATTATTTTTCCTTGATCGCGTAGTTCTTGTATGAGCTCGATTAAGAAAGATATCCCATATAAGTCTAGAGAGGAACTGGGTTCGTCTAATAGGTAAATATCAGGTTCCTGCGCTAGTAATCCAGCCAAAGCAACTTTTGCAGCTTGTCCATAGCTTATCTTGTAAGGAGACTTTCCACGTATGCCAATAATTCCTAATCTCAATAGAGCAGACTCAACCCTATTCTTAATTTCCTCTTCGGGAAGATCTAACTGTCTCGGTCCTATAGAAACATCTTCCTCTACTGTAGGAGCTAGTAGCTGATCAACAGGATCTTGGAAGAGGATGCCACACATCTTCCTATATCTGGTACCTAACGAGCTTATCCTTTCCCCATTAAGGAGTACTTCTCCGAAGAGAGGTTCTATCAAACCCGCTAAGATTAAGAGAAGAGTACTTTTTCCTGATCCATTAGGCCCCAGAAGTGATACTACCTCTCCTGACCTTAACTCCAGGCTTACTCCTCGAAGAGCTGGTGTTCCATTAGGGTAGCTGTAGTGTACATCTATTACCTCTATTTTCATCCATAGAACACCTCTAATAGCAGGCCCAGTAAGCTAGCTAGCGGTACTATCAAAAAGATAGCGGTCTCTACCAGAGATGACGGCCTTATATCATCTAAATCTGTCCATAACCTACTTTCGATGACTGTTGAAAGCCTGAAAGCCCTATTTGGTCCCCTAATAAAGAGTTCTGATGTTGCTGTTGAGAGGATTCCATACTCCTCCAACAACCCTCTACGCGAGAATAACCTAGATGACTTGGCTATTATCAGACGGCCTAGTTCTACCAATTGCTTTGAAATCTGGGCAACCATTAGCTCTATGGATATGGCTAACTCCTTCGGGATACCCAGCTTGATAGCACCCGTAATCAGTCTGTTAAAGCCAACAAGTAGAACACATGTTGATAATATGAATATACTGGAAAATACCCTTATGGGTGGCAGAACTAAACTGTAAGCAGTAACGGTAGGGTCTAGGAATGTCTTAGGAAGCATTATTATTAAAGTGAAGATCGCCCAGATCAGGGAGATCTTAAGGGCCCTGATGCTAAATTCTCCATTCACGACCAGCGTCAGTATAAGTGAGCTTACCAGACCAAAAATTATTGGAATGGGTGTTCTAGCAAACGAGACCGGTCCAACAGCCACGATTGTTCCTATGAGAGATGCTATGGGGCTAACTCTCCTAAGTGTCCCTCCAGATGAGTCTATAGATGATAGCCACTCACCTAGGGACTCGCCAATTCCTATGAAGGCATTCTTAACTCCTTTCTCCAAGTTCCTTACCCCTGAGAATAGCTGGTAACAGGAGGATCCCAACACCTACGAATCCAGCAATGACGTAACCTATCACATCTGGCAGCCCAGGGACTGTGTAGTCTGGAAGTACACCTTGCCAGACGGGTTCCGACTCACTTAAACCAATTAGCTCAGCAGCCACATCTAGAGGCTCATGATAACCCACGATTTCCGATCCAATAACTCCGAAGAGGGGGCTAACCAATACCAGTACCAATATTAAGATAAGGGCTTTTCTACTCACTTCATCACCCCCACAGAAGATTGGGTGATCTCTTAGCTAGATAACCAACGACAAACGCTGTTACAATTCCCTCTATAACCCCTAGGGCTAAGTGCCAACTAGCCATCACTGGAACTGTGATTGCTACTGGATATCCAAATAGTGGAGAGAGTCCTATTTCCAAGCCGCAAACAGTAGCGGCTAGGCCTATTCCAATCCATCCACCTAAAAAAGCGGCTATCATTCTTCTTTGTTTGCCGAGAGCCTTCAACACTAGCTTGTAAATGGCATACCCTACAAATACATCAACGATCGCCATGTTGAACGCATTGGCACCTAAGGCCGTAATCCCCCCATCTCCCATAAGGAGGCATTGAACAACTAAGTTCATGAACATCGCTAGGCATCCACCAAAAGGACCTATTAACATAGCAGCCAGGGCTCCTGCGACTAGATGAGCACTGGTTCCTCCTGGGATTGGCCAGTTGAGCATCTGTGCAGCAAATATAGCGGCTGCAATGACTGAGAGATAGGAGATATCGCCCTTATCTCCACTGAAGTACCTTTTAGCGCTGTAGATAACTACGATAAGAGTTATCACGTAGAGCGAAAGGGAGGTTATAGGGTCTAGGAAGCCATCTGGTATGTGCAAGCTATCCCCCTGCCGCTGAGAATTTGAATATTATTAAGTATTACTAAACAATGGTTATGGTGTTACCAAAAAACTACCGCGAACTCCCTTCTGTAAAGAGGCCGAAGCATCCTAATTGATCTCTAAGATATGAAAGTTTGGCTTGTGTATCGAAGAATACAAAAGAGCATGTGCATTCCTCACAGTTTGGGGGCTCACTGCACGTGCACTACTTATAACTTACTGGTGGAAATTATTCAACAGATGGGCGCTTTACTCCTATTCCTAATCATAATACCCACTCTAGTACTTGTGCTCAGAATCCTGCTAGTGAAAAGAGCACTGCTCAATGCTATCGCCGATAAGGATCCAGACAAGGTTCATAGAATATTGAGGAAGAAGAGGATAATAGGCGTATTTTTAGACAAAAAGACAAAAATAGAAGCCTTAGATCTCCTCTTTTATAATGGTAGATTTAAGGAATTCGCAGAAATAGTGAATACATTCCGCGTCAGAGATGATAGAGTCTTCATATTAAGTGAGAAGAAAGCCCTAGCATTAGATATAGAGACGGAAGTAGAACTTGAAAGGAAGCCCAGAGAGCTGGGACTCTCGGTCCTCAATACAGATGAGTGGAAGGAGGCTTTCAGGCTACTCATATCTAACTTCAACGATTTCATGATAAAATATGGGATACAGCCTCAGGATTTCCTGAGAGCTTTTCTGAATGAATTTTACGTTATTATAGGACATAATGTGTACAAACATGACGCAGAAATCCTGAGGAAATGGGGAGTAGACCTTTCAGATAAGGAGTTTATTGACACATATGCCCTCTCCTTAGTAGCACTTCCAGAAGCCAGATCTCATTCCCTAGAATTTCTCTGTAGTATTTTCGGAATAGAATATGCTCCTCATAGAGCGGATGAAGATGCATTTGCCTCTGCCGTCCTGTTGCAGCGACTGACGTACTTGCTTCATAAAAAAGCCATCTCCTTAGATCCATTACTAAAATTTGAACCGGTTAGGGGACTTAGGCATCTGAAAATACCTGAAAGAGGAGAACTCCCAAAGATAGTCAGGAGAAAGGTGAAGAGAGGTCATCTCGAGGTGACTATCGATTCGTCCGAGTATGAGGACTCTTGGTATCCGAATGAGATAGATCTCGACCTCTTGAAGAAAGTCAAAGCAACATCTTCAATAGACTCCTTAGCTATGGAGACTATCTTTTCATTCTTGTTGGGAGGAGGGAAGGATCCTAACCGTATCGCTGATCTAGCTCATAAACTGATGAAGCAGGGTCATCCATATGAAAGCTACGCCTTATCTCTGCTATCCATCTTGGGAAAAGTGGTCAGAGAATCTTCGCTGGAGAGGGATGCCTTAGCGGTTGACTACAAGCACCTGAGGGAGTTCATTGAGAGATGCCAAACTACTTGGAAAATAATAAGGTTCAGAGGAGGACTCCTGCTGAATGCATACTATGGAGAATATACCAAGGAAATACTGAGATGGGCCTCAAGGAGTTCTAAGGAGGTCATAGTGGAGACACTCTTCCCATCCCAGGTAAATGGCAATATCAAGGTAGTAGCCTTGAAGCCCAAGGAGAAACCTCTCATAGTGGTGGAAAACGGCTTAGATAAGAGCCCTCGTCACAGAGAATATCTAGGAAGGATCCTAGCCGGCCTATTCACGGAAGAGAAGGGTAGATACTTTGTGATAACATCAAGTCATATTGAGGAGATTTTCTCAGGGAGAGCAGCAGCACTTTCTAGGGTTAAGGTAGCTTTTTACACATGTGAAGACGATATTTCTCTCATAGAGACCGTTTACGACATGCTTAAGATGGGATACCATTGTGTGCTGTTCTCTTTACCATCTATAGTTAGGAAACTTGGGTTAAGGAATGTCCTTGACTCCCTTAAATATCTGATAGAGGCTTCAGGACTGGCCGAAAGTAAATTGATTCTGTTAAATACGGAATCCGAATTTGTAGAGCACCCATCCCTTTCCAGCCTTGTGGAAAGGAGAAAAGTGGAACAGAGAGGAGACTTCGAACTAAAACTCTCCCTTCCCATATTCACCTCCATGAGGGAAGCTATTGATGAAGTCTCCAAAACAGTCAGAAAGATATGGGGATTTGAGCTAAGGCCCTACCAGCGGAGATGTATAGCTAGGATGCTAATCTCATACGTAGGGGCTCACCAGCTTACGAATCCACTCTCAATAATTGTGCTTCCCACAGGCTCCGGAAAGTCGGTGATATTTCAATCGGTGGCTATGATGCTAAGGGAGAAAATAGGGGGAACTACGGTAGTCATATCCCCTCTATTAGCGCTGATAAGGGATCAGATAAACGATCTAAGGAGGAGGGGGGTAAGGGTATGTAGCATATCTAGCGCTGCAGGTAGAGAACTGAAAGAGTGTTTGAGAGGATTCGCAAGAGGCGAATACGATCTGGTATACATAACACCCGAGCAGTTTCGGAAGGAAGGGGTCAGGAGAATCTTTGAAAGAGCCGATGTGAACTATCTGATAATAGATGAGATACATACTGTATACAAATGGAGGAACTTCAGGCCTAGCTATCCATATCTAGCACAATATTTGAGGAGGAGAAGAGAAGAGGGTTTCTGGATTCCTGTAGCCGGTTTTACGGCGACAATAACTAAGGATGGCCTTAGGGAAGTTATAAATATGCTAACGGGGAAGGATCTCTTTGAACTGGAGGAGATAAGTTTTGACTCTGATTTCTTGGGAAATTTCGACTTAGAGGAGGTGAAGGTTCTAAAGGGCCCTATCTTGAGAGACAATATAGAAATAGATGTAGTAAAGGCGCCAAGTGGTACTGAAAGGTTAGGCCTCCTAGCAAGTACTGTGAAGAATCTGGCTACTTGGGCTGATACCGTATCGGGAGATAATTGGGTTGGTCTCATATTCGCAGGATTTGTTAGGTCGAGTAGGGCTCATGAAAACGTCCCTGACATAGCATCACACCTGCAGAGCTCGATGGGCGGAGAGATCCTCTATTTTCATGGCCAAATGGACGAAAAAATGAAGAGAAGAGTGCTGAACCGCTTGTACGTGGGCAGGGAGAACGTCATCTTAGTAGCTACAAAGGCGTTCGGCATGGGAGTTAACATCCCTAACATAAGGTGGGTAGTACATTATATGATGCCAGAGAGCATAGAGGATTATTACCAAGAAATAGGAAGAGGAGGGAGAGATGGTCTCCCCACAAAGGCATTGTTGCTGTATTCACCAGGATACGACCTAAGGAGAAGAATGATGCTTCTACAGATGGGGTTTGTTGACCCTACAATCGCTGTTAGGCTATATGATAAGCTTAAATCGGCAGAAGAAGGATCTATAATACCTTTTCTCCTCCTTGTCCCATTCCTCTTCGGAATTTCCAGATGGAAAAGATTAATAGATGATATAAACTCTAATAGACGCTTACCTGAGCATATGGAGAGATCCATAGAGGCTGCACTCAGAGTTCTCTCTGATGTGGGGCTTCTAGACTACGACATAGTCGATAGGGAGTGCATCGTCACCGATGAGGAGTATACCGAATACCCAAAGTATAGGGTGAGTCGAGATCTATACCTAGTATATAAAACACCTTCAGTGAAAGGATATGACCTATCTATAGATGAGAATGGAAGGCTTACCTTAGGGGGTTGTAAGGGTAGGTCGGTGCGAGTAACGGGCGAAAAGGTTAGATGTATCTCAGTGAATTATGTGAATAGAGAGTTAGGGGTGGAGGACGTATATAAGGCTATATCCGAAGAGTGGCTCCAAAGTCAACTATCTTTGTACTTCATGGACTGGTACTCGAAATTCATTTTAGGTCTGCCAGAGGAGAAGAGGAACCAAGAAGCTAGGAAAATCCTGGACGAGTATCTCTCAGCCTCTTTGAGGGACCTTTATGTGAAGATGCTTTTGGAAAGAAAGAGAGAAGCTCTTGAAAAGTACAGAAAATATTTGAGAGATTACAGAGCTATGCTTAGCAGAAGAGAGGTGCGGGAATATTCCTATTACATAAATAAGGATAAGCTCTGCAAACTGATCTCTTCGCTAGTCATGTTGCATCTTGTTAGCAGTGGTGCCCTACCATCAGAGGTAAGTATAGTGGTTCCATATGGATACAAGAGTATCTTGGATAAATATTTGGATGAGGAGCTGCGCTCCTTAGGACTACCATTAATTAGGCCTCAAGTTGTGAAGCTTACCCGTGAAGAGATTTCTCGCATAAGAGATGTCAGTTCCCTACCCTTAGGAGCGAAATATGTCTTTATACTCGTGACAAACGATGCTATGCAGCGGCTTGCTTGGGCCTACCGAGAGAAGCTAGGCGGGAATGTGTATGTAGTAAGGCATGTCCGGCGATAAGCGTCACTCAGCGATAACGTATACCATCTCATGTGTCGCATTGACATGTAAATAGACTACGCTAATATCACCCTTTATAACGAATCTCCTCTCTTAGGCCTCTTAGTAGCTCATCTCCTCCATATTTGGCCCATATGAGACATGTTCCCTCGGAGGAAACCATACATGGTCCATAAGGCCTTTCAGGTGTACATACATTCTTAAACAGAGGGCAATCAGTCGGTTTAGCCATCCCCAAGGTGACCTCAGCGCACTTGCATCCTGGTGGTAGATCTTCCTCCCATGCCTCTTCCGAGAGTTCACGTATGCCATACTTGGTTAAAGCATCATAATCGGAGTACCTTCTCTTCAGGAGGAGGCCGCTTTGTGGGACGAAGCCTATCCCCCTCCATCCGGCGTCGACTACATCACATGTAGACCTCATAACCTCCTTCGCCTTTAGGTTTCCCTCCCACTTTACTATCCTCGAGTACTCATTGACTAACTCAGCACGGCCATCTCTTATCTGTCTTAATATCTCCAATATGGAGAGAAGGACATCTATCGGCTCGAACCCTGACACAACGACAGATATCCTATAATCTTTCGCTACAAATTCCCACTCTGAAGCTCCAATTATGGCTGAAACATGACCAGGGGCTATTATTCCCCTTATCGGTGATTGAGGGTAGTTTTCAAGTATATATCTGGTTATGGGGGGTGTCAATCGATGCACTACAATAAAACTCATATTTCTTGGTACTTCTCCCCTACAAATAGGACCTAGCGTGGCTGGAGCAGTGGTCTCAAACCCAACTGCTAGGAAAACTGATTCCCTACCATCTTTAGATAGTTTTATGGCATCTGATACGCTGTAGACTATTCTCACATCGGCTCCTTCAGATTTGGCCTCCTCTAGGTTCTTTGGGATATCCCTAGAGCTTCCCGGGAGTCTATATACATCCCCAAAGGTGAAGACCCTTATACCTTCAATAGCCAGTCTGATCGCCACATCAACATAGTATCCGGGTGTAATACAAACAGGGCACCCTGGCCCAGCCACTAGTTCTACGTTCTTTGGCATCAGAGATCTTATACCGTATTGGGTGATGGTCCACTCATGCGTCCCGCAGAAGTCCATTATCTTCACATGGTTCAGCTCGGATGCCACTTCGTGAATTTTATCCACGATCAGCCTGGAGATCCCGGGATCCCTGAAAGGGAATGAGACTTTCATTATCCATCACCTAGCTGAGCTGCGACCTGACCTAGAGCTATCCCACCATCTCCTGGAGGTACCTTGGAGTTCAGGACGAGCTGGACATCTTCCCTCTTGAGAACGTCCTCTATACCCTTGATTAACACTGAGTTGACGGCCGCTCCTCCTGAGACCATTACAATATCTGAGTCAGCTCTATTTAACGCTTTGAGGGCAACTTCTCCTAATGCCATCCCTAGCAAGTAGATCGAGGTGTAAGCCAGGTCCTTCCCATCTCCCTCATGGTATAAAAGCTGCCTCAGGAGTTCGCTGGTATCTACGATTCCTCCTTCTACTGGGACATTGATATCTTGGATAAGGGAGCCTCCTCCTGCGAAAGCTTCGAGCTTCATGGCAGGTTCTCCCTCATACGTCCTCTCGATGCAGATACCTAGTAAGGCTGATATGGAATCTAGGACCCTTCCCACACTTGATATAAGGGGTGATTTGGAGCACTGCTTAAGGGTCAGGCTAACCTCCGTCTCTCCTCCGGGGAGCTTATCAACCAACTGACGCTCCCTTAATACTTCCCATATCTCTGACTCAGATAGGAATGTGCTCAGAATCCCTATCAGCATTCTGATAGGATATCTGGAGGCCCTATCTCCCCCCGGCATTGGTTGTGGTTTGAGGTGGCCTACTCTCTTATACTCGCTGTAACCTGCGAGGAGGACTTCACCTCCCCAGAGGGTACCATCATCTCCGTAACCCAGTCCATCCACCGCTATGCCAACAGCCCTCTCCCCTGGCCTCACTCCAATCTCCGCCATAACAGAGACTATGTGGGCGTGATGATGTTGCACCAATTGCAGCTCAGAGCCATGAAGGTTAGCCCATCTCTCCGCCAGCCTTCTCGTGGAATAGAAGGGATGGAGATCAGCAACCAGAACCGCCTCCGCTGGATTGATCCCATAAACACCGGAGAAGAAGCTGAGCATCCTCTCTAAGAACTCGAGGTTCTCTAGCTCATAAGTATCCCCAATATACTGGGTGAGTACCACCTTATCGGAGAACCCCACAGCACCACTGGTCTGCAATTCCGCCCCGAAAGCTATGATCGGACGGTTCAGCTGAGAAGGGAGCCTTATCCAGGCTGGAGCATAACCCCTGCCCCTTCTTAACATAGTTATCCTGCCTGCTGTGAACCTGACCACGCTATCATCCACTCTGTTTACTATCTCCCTATCATGATGGAGGAAGTAATCCACTATCTTGGAAAGCCGCTTCCTGGCGCACTCAATGCTGGTACACATGGGTTTGTTGTATTCATTTCCACTTGTCATAATCAGTATCTTGTCTTCGGTCTCGTTGAGGATCATATGATGGAGGGGGGTATAGGGAAGCATGACTCCTACGGTATCCAGACCCGGAGCTATCAAGTCAGAGAGTCCGGAATTCCTTTTCTTAGGTAAGAGGAGTATGGGTCTCTCCGGACTAGTTAATACCATTCTTCCAACATCGTTAAGCTCTAAGTACCTCTCAACCGTATCGAGGTTCAATGCCATAAGGGCCAAAGGCTTGTAAGGTCTCTTTTTTCTCTCCCTAAGCTTTCGTATGATGGAGTCGTCGGTAGCTAAGCAGGCGATATGGTACCCACCTAATCCCTTTATAGCTATGATAGCGCCGGAATCTATGAGTCGAGCGGCCTCTAAGATGGGATCCTCTATATAAATTCTCTTTCCTTCAGAGTCCTCGAGCCAGAGGCTGGGTCCACACTTTGGACAAGATATACCCTGAGCATGGAACCTCCTAATATTACTAGGATCCTCGTACTCCTTCCTACATTCATCACACAGTGGAAAATCGTACATGGAAGTGTTCTGTCTATCGTAAGGCACACTTCTCATCATGGAGAACCTAGGACCACACCATGCGCAGCTGTTGAAGGCATACATGTAATGCCTATCCGATGGGTCGTACACCTCCTCTATACAGCCATCACATACAGCGATATCGGGAGGGATCATGGAGTACAGCTTTTTATCCTTTCCACTAGGGAGTATCGTAAAGCCATCAAACCCATTAAATTGGCTTTCTTCTATTACAACTTTCTCTAATTTCGCAGGGGGTGGTTTCTCTAAGAAGAGTAGCTTTAAGAAATTTGAAACCTGGCCGACCTCCCCTTCAATCCTCACCTCTACCTCGCTGCCACCCATGTTCCTCACATATCCCTTAACCCCCGATCTAGTTGCTACTCTGTAAATGAACGGCCTAAATCCGACTCCTTGTACTATGCCCGATATCCTGATAATGAGAGAGGTTTTGCTACTCATCCGAGTCGGAAATCAATGGCTGCAATAAAAAGCTACAGCCTTCGGCATCATTCGAGATGCGAACAAATCGATTCTTATAATTGGACAACTGTGTATTAATTGGGATCCTATAAAAAACTAAAATAAGACTCTCCTACGGTTAAACTAAAATCCGTGCAATTAGCATATTCTTGGGACTATCGTGCCTGAAGGTGGCTCCAATATCCTTAGCCCCCCTGCTACTGATTCTAGTACGACCATTCCACCATATTTCTCACTTTTCTTTACATCTCCTATTATTGCTGCATCCTCATACCCTAGTTCCCTGATCAAGTCGAGTATGGCATCAGCATCAGCAGGCGAAACTCCAAGCACAACCCTCCCTTCACATGCGAGGGACAGAGGATCAATTCCAAGGAGTTCGGTAAATGCTCGCACTTCATCTCTTATGGGTATCTCTGCTTCATTTACCGTTATCAGATGGCCTGTCTTAGATGCCCATTCATTAAGCGTCTGAGCAAGCCCGCCTCTAGTTGGATCTTGAGCCGCATGTATTGAATGACCGAATTCTTCTATTAAGCTTAGCATAAGGTGCTTTAGGGGCTGTACATCACTTTTTAACTCTCCTTCCACGGAGAAGTTCTCTTGAGCTGCTAAAATGGCAGCACCATGCTCTCCTACAGTCCCGGAGACGATTATTTTGTCTCCTGGTGATAAATTCGAGTCTACTATTAGCTTCTCGGCTATTCCTACTCCCACTGTTGTGATTACATACTTATCAAGCTGTCCTCTCGGCATGACCTTAAAATCCCCTCCTATGAGCTTTATCTCCTCTTCCCTCAGGATTTCAATGAAGCTCTGAATGATTTCCCTAACTTCCTCGATCCGAGATCCCTCTTCTACTACGACCGCATCCATCATTGCTATAGGCTTCCCTCCCATCATCAGAACGTCGTTAATAGTCCCACTAGCAGCTAACTTCCCTAGATTCCCTCCTGGGAAGAAAGGGGGGTTTACTGTGTAAGAGTCAATCGATACAACGATATACCTACCATCGCCGATAGGAATTGCTGCCCCGTCATCCAATTCGTCTGTGCCTATTCCCCCCTTAACGGCCATCATGTCCTCTCTCAGTAGAGAGAGTATTAGAGAACTTACTATTCGAGTAGTTTCCTTCCCACCGGATCCATGTGAAAGTTTTATGAAGTCATCATCGGATGGCATGTTAGACACCCGACCTACTGTTCTATCAGTTCCTTTAGCATCTCTATAGTCTCTTGTGCCTCTTCAAGACTTAACTTTGAAATTATAACTCCAACATGTACTAGCACATAGTCTCCGGGCTTAACATCTTCTAAAGAAGCATCTACTTCCCTAGTGATGCCTCCAAAATCTACTAATGCCGTATTACCGTCCACCTTCACCACTCTGCCCGGAATTCCCAAGCACATTTTTATTCACCCCACGATGACTCCACAACCTCGCAAAGTCTATAGAATGCTGATTTCAGCTCTTCTGAAGATCTATGGGGGAGCCCTCCATTGTAGATCGTCTGCTCAAGTGAGGGATCTATCGGAAGACTGGCTATGACCTTTAACTTGAATCGCTTCACCAATTCCTCACTGAATCTTCCAAATGGCCTATACACCTTACCCTCACAGTTAAAGTATGCCATATTCTCAACTATCCCTATTATCCTAATTTTCTCGTCTTCTAGCATGCTAAGTAATCTTCCGACTACAGAAACTGCTAAGATCGATGGAGTCGTAACCACAAGGACCCCCACATTTTTAAGCCCACGGAGGGCCCTCAAGACCCAGATGGTCTCATCTCCCGTACCTGGTGGGAGGTCTATTATCAAGTAATCTAGATTTCCCCAATTGGTGAGACCTACTAAGAAGGAAATAAGATTTCTCTTATCCTCTCCTTTTGTGGGTAAGGGGTTATCCCCGACGAGCATGCCTGTGGACATCACTTTGATCCCGTGCACGGATAACGGTTTCAGACCCTCCTTAGAGGCTACAATCTCCCCTCTAGCATGTAATATATCGGGGATAGATGGTCCATGAACATCTAGATCTAAAAGTCCAACATTCTTTCCCCTCTCACTGAGTGTCAAAGCCAGGGAAGCAGCTACTAAGCTCTTTCCAACCCCTCCTTTACCTGCAGCCACGGTTATAATTCTTCCGATCCTTGAGAGGTTTCTCCTTCCCCTCTCGAAGAGTATATCTTTATCAATGATCATCCTTCTAACACCATCCTGGCTACTCTTATCCCCTTCCCAGATATTGCCTCGAAGTCTCGACTTCCACACCGGGGGCATTTCAATAGAGCCTGAGCTAAGTCTGGGATGAAGTGTAAGGGACTCTCTCGCGCACCCGAGGGTTCCTCTAGAATTCCGAATTCGTGAGATAGCATCCTATGGGCAATTTCAAAGTCCCATGTAGCTCCGCATGCGTTGCATTTGAATAGTGCCTTCTCCTCCTTTAATGAGAATTTTGCACCCTCTAAGACTGTACCCTTTACTAGCTCCTCGATGGCATAGCTCAGAATATCGGTATCTAATTCCATCATCTCACCGTACAAGATCTCTACCTCCAGCACTTTCTTCCTGCCGTTTTGCTCAACGAAGGAATTAAGCGATTCTACGATGGCCTCTGCAAGAGTCCACTCATGCATCCTCAATTCACCCTGACTATCCGCTTACTTGAGCAGGAGTTCCTCTTTAAAGCTTTATTCGCGTGAATCTGAGAGGAGTTCCTTTAGCCTTAGGATCAGCATATTCGCCAACTTCTCAGATGCTTCTTTCACAGGCTCGCTGATATCCGCCCCGATATGGGGCTCATCTATAGTAATAGCATAAATTTCCACGTCAGGTATGGGAGAACCCAGCTTTTCTAGGAGTGAGAATATCTCTGGGAGACCACTATAGTGTGGAGAAGGTGCAAGGGCAGGTTTAAGGCTGTCTGGATCTATCTTTACTATCTTGCCAGATTCAGGCCCAATTATCGAGTCGACCACGATTACCCTATCGTGCCCCATGAGGAAGTAGTCTAAGAGATAGAAACCGGCTTGCGACGATTTTGCTATGTCTACCCCGCTTCTCAGCTCATCTGGAAGGAGTCTCTCCAGTTTGTCAGCTACTAGAAGGCCAACAGCATCATCACCGAGTATATCATTTCCAAGGGCCAGAACGAGTATCCTCATATAAGGCTCCTACCCTAGAAGGCTGACCGGAAGAAAAAGGAGGGATTAAGTAAATATGTCAATCACGTCTGATCTCCTTAATCAGGTTATCGTCCTTGTCATATATCCTAACTATGAGTGGCATTGAGCCCGGTAGCGAGTGCGTTGCACAAGCGTGGCATGGATCGTATGCCCTAAAGGCCATCTCTATCATGTTTAATATGCCATCGTCTACCTTACCACCATGTATGAGTGACTTAGCTGCTTTCTCTATGGAAAGAACCATTCTAGCGGAGTTATTCTGAGTTGCTACTATTAGGTTAGCCTTCTTGATTATCCCCTTCTCATCCGTCTCATAATGATGGATCAAGGTACCCCTGGGAGCTTCTACAACACCAATGCCCACATCTGGAGTTGCTTCCGGTAATTTTCTCACATTTGGATCTCTTATATCTGGATCCTCTATGAGTTCCATCATTCTCTCTGCAGCATAGACCATCTCAATAACTCGGGCCCAGTGGAAAGCTAGTGTGTGGTGTACTGGCTTACCCCCGAGAGTTTCGTAGAATTCTTTATATGCTTCCTGAGCCATGGGAGTTGCCATCCCATCGGCAGCATTCAGCCTAGCGAGGGGAGCGACGCTGAAGATTCCACTGTCCTTTCCATCCACGAACCCTTTCCATCCAACTCCCTTGAGATATGTGAACCTGACGTACGTCCAAGGTTCGACATGCTCGGCCATGTGGTCCAGATAGTTCTTAACATCGAACTTCACATACTCGTTGCCGTCCGGATCCACTACCCTAATCTTTCCATCGTAGAAGTTCACCTGATTCTTCTCATCAACTAAACCCATGTAATATGTCTTATGCGTATAGGCATCTGACTTAATGAGATCAACATACTCATCGTTGGAAAGAACAACGTTCTTGAAGGTCTCTAAGGTAAACTTCGCGAAATCCAATGCCTCCTTTGAGGTTTCGTAACATATCTTCCAGTCATCCTCAGATAGGGGTTTAGCGACACCACCAGGTAGTCCCATCACAGGGTGAGTTATCTTACCTCCTAACAGCTGTTCGAGGTTCCTCAGCTTCTTCCTAGTGACTATTATGTTTTTCACTAAGTCGACACCAAGCTTCTTAATGATGCCCACAACGTTCCTCTCTTCCTTTGGGGCCTTAGGTCCGACGATGAAATCAGGGCCGGCAAGTACGTAGAAGTGGATAGCATGGTCTTCTAACATGAAAACGTTGTATATGAACTCCCTTATCTTCTTGGCAGGCTCAGGTGGATCTACTTTGAACAGATCATCTAAAGCCTTGGTAGAAGCCATGTGATGGGCCCACGGACATACCCCGCATATCCTTGGAGTTATCTGTGGAGCATCCTCTGCGGTCCTTCCAACTAAGAATTTCTCGAAGCCACGGAGCTCAGGTATCTGCAAAAGCGCTTTTTGGACTTCTCCATTCTCATCTAACTTGATAACTATCTTCCCATGCCCTTCTAAACGGGTAATAGGATCTATAACTATTTCCTTCATTCTTACTCACCATCCCCCTTCTTACGATATATCATCCCTTTCGCAAGACTATAGCGGAAGAACCAGCCAATTGGATCGAAGCCCAGCTTTTCTAGCATCTCTCTGTATTTCTCCTCATCTTCAATATCTATGACAGACGCCAAGAAGGAGAGGGCTTTCGCGCCTTGGTTATATACACCTTCGAGAGGCCCGAAGCATCCGGTGCATGGCATCCCTCCCTTGATGCAAAGAGCTTCGCATCCTCCTCTGGTTACTGGTCCCATACATAGTACTCCCTGAGTGAGGTAGCATTTACTCCTATCAAGCACAACCTGATGGGGCCTCTTCAGCTCTTCTAATTTTATCTCGTCTGGTTTCGTTTCATTCAGAGGACACTCGTGACAGAGGGACTTGTCACTGCCAAATACATGACCTTTTGGAGGTATCTCACCTGAGAGCAATTTCGATACTGCCTCCCAAGTCAGATCTGGGGTTGGAGGGCACCCTGGTATGTAATAATCCACATCAATTACTTCGTCTAGTGGTTTTAGATACTCTAAGAAATCAGGGAGCTCGAACTCCATTCCATCTACTGTGGTCTTCTTCATAGGGCGTACTCTATCCTGGTTTATTACAGTAGGGGCTTCTTCATAAGCAAACTTCAAGATTTCCTCCCTTGGATATGCGTTAGCGAGTCCGGGTATCCCTCCTAAGTGCGCGCAACTCCCATAGGCAATTACTATCTTAGACTTCCTTCTGAGGAGTTTCACCATCTCTTCATGCTCCTCGAACCTAATACCTCCGTTTATAATTGCAATATCTATAGATCCATCTTCCATTTTCTCTAAATCTTCTCTCTTGAAGTCCATGGCAATAGGCCAGAACACTATGTCTACAGCTTCTACCAGATCGAAGAGTCTCTCTGTGAGGTCTACAGTCGCCTCCTCACAACCTCCACAGCTAGCGCACCAGTAGAGGGCTACCTTGGGCTTACTCATTCATCACCACCTCCCTTTCCGCTAGCTTAAGGGGACCGAGCTTCCTAACCTGTTCTACCATCTCCGTCACAACTTCTACCCACTTCTTAGCCTCAGCGGCAGATATCCACTCCCTTCTGAATCTCTCCTTCTCTATTCCCATGTCTTGAAGTAGCTTTTCGAGCATGACAGTCCTTCTCATCGTCTTCATGTTTCCATTTACGTAGTGGCAGTCGCCAGGATGGCAACCAGCTACCAGTACACCATCTGCACCGTTTTTGAATGCCTCAATGACGAACTGTGGATCTACTCTCCCGGAGCACATCACTCTGATGACACGTACGTTCGGTGGGTACTTCATCCTACTAGTGCCGGCCAGATTTATCGCTTGGTATGTACACCAATGGCATGCAAAAACTACGATAGTAGGTTCAAACCCATCTCCATCACTCATATCCCACACCTCACCTCTCAAACACAGCTAATATCTGGGGTATAATCTGTTTATCCTTGTAGCTGTTCTGTTGTATTGCTGCAGATGGACATGCTGCGCCACAAGTCCCGCACCCTTGGCATAGCATTGGGTCTACCTTAGATACCCTAGTTCCGTCCTCCTTCTTCTCCAAGGAGATTGCTCCATATGGGCATATAGAGACGCATATTCCACAACCAGAGCACTTATCTTCATCTACCACAGCCACTATAGGCTCTACCTCTATTGTATCCTTACTAAGCAGAGATGCTGCTTTTGCAGCTGCTGCACTTCCGGCAACTATGCTCTCTGCTATGCTCTTTGGACCTGTAGCTGTACCTGCTAAGTATATCCCTCCAGTGAGGGATTCTACTGGATTTAGCTTTAGGTGGGCTTCTTTTAAGAAGCCATCTCCACCACACCCTACCTTGAACAGGCTCCTAAGTTCCTCAATCTCCTTCGGAGGTTCCATTCCTGTGACTAGAACGACTAGATCTGCAGGTATTACTAATCTTTCCTGTATAGTTGACTCCTCTACTTCTACCTTAACCTCACCTTTACCCACTGTGACCTTGGGACTCTCCTCGAATCGGACGAACTTCACTAGATTATCTATGGCCTTCCAATATAGGTTCTCATCCTTTCCATAGGTCCTGACATCTTTGTGTACGAAGAATACCTGCGCATCTGGATATTTCTCCTTGATATGAAGTGCTTCAAGTAGGGAAGCTGAGCAGCACATCCTTGAACAATACTGATTTGCATTCGGAGTAGTTCCTAATGATCCTACACAGGAGATGAATACGATATTCCTCGGTCTCTTTCCATCGATTACGAGTTCTCCTTTCGTTGGGCCATCCTCGCTGAGGAGCCTCTTTAGCTGATGAAGTGTTATAACCTTTGGAGACAGACCATAACCATACTCACCGACCGGAGGTTCATATGGATCGTGGCCTGTGGCGAGTATTATCCCACCTACCTCTAGTGTGATCTCCTTTTCCTTCTCATCCAAGTTTATCGCGCCTTCTGGACAAACTTCAACGCATTTACCACAGAAAGTGCATGTCTCTGGATCTATTACGTACTGGTTCGGGTAAGCCCCTTCAAACGGTAGGAATATGGCTTTTCTTTCACCGATTCCATACTCATATTCGTTTGGAGCGGTTACGGGACAAACTTCAACGCATTTACCACAGGAGGTACATTTATCATTGACGTATCTAGGCTTTAGCTTAACAGTAATGGTGAAGTTTCCTATGGATCCATCTACCTTAGTCACTTCTGCATTGGTATAAATGTGGACATTCGGGTTATCCTTTACTTTCTTCACTAGGTAGTCAACAAGGTCCTTACCAGATACCTTCCTACCTTCCACATTCAGCTGGCCCATTCTGGCGGCATGACCACCCAGAACAGGTTTCTTCTCCACGATGTGGACCTCGAACCCCCTCTCCGCTAGATCTAGCGCTGATGCGAGACCAGCTATTCCTCCTCCAACTATTAATGCCCGCTGTTTAACTTCTCCGCTCATCTTCTCCAAGGGCTCAAGATTTCTCGCCCTAGCGACGGCCATCCTCACCATATCCTTCGCCTTCTCTGTTGCAGCCTCTGGGTCTTCGTAGTGCACCCAAGAACTCCCTTCTCTTATGCTAACCATTTCTAAGACATATGGGTTTAGTCCTGCTTCCTCAAGCACAGCGCGGAAGGTGGGCTCATGCATCTCAGGGCCGCATGCAGCAATAACTACTCTATTTAGCTTGCACTTCTTGATGTCCTCTCTAATCAGATCTTGACCAGGTGCTGAACACATGAATATGTATTCCTTAGCGCTCACCACATTGGGTAGTTTCTGGGCATACTCGACGACCTCTTTGACGTTTATAACACCAGCGATATTCAGTCCACAGTGGCAGACATAAACTCCTATCCTAACCTCATCCGTTGGGCAGGCCCCTTCCACCTTCACTTCTTCACTACTCATCAAAAATCACCTCACTCAAGATTTACAAGCTAGAATAGATGCCTTCATAGCTGCTGCACTTCCTTGGATGACGGAATCAGGTATGTCCTTGGGGCTGTTAAGCATACCAATGACATATATCCCCGGTTTAGGGGAGGCTACTGGATCTAAGTAGGGATCTTTTACTTGGGCAAACATGTCCTCGCCTATTGGCACGAATGAGTCCGGTACTACAGGCTTGACTCCTACCGCTAAGACCACCATCTCGAACTCCTCGGCCTTATACCTACTAGCATGAGTGTCTTCATAGTAGAGGATCAGGTTCTTCGTCTCAGGGTTCTCTACTATAGTCGCTGGCTTACTTCGGACGAATCTTATGCCGAATTCCTCTTTAGCTCTATCATAGAACTCTTGGTATCCTTTACCAAAGGCCCTTAGATCCATGTAGAATATTGTAACTTCGATATCCGGATGATGTTCCCTGACGAGTATTCCTTCTTTTACGGAAGCCATGCAGCATATTGAAGAGCAGTTTGGATTCATTCTAATGTCTCTAGAGCAGACACATTGTATGAAGGCTATGTTCTTCGGTTTTCTTCCGTCAGATCTTCGGAGGATCTCACCGCCAGTTGGTCCAGTAGCAGAGACGAGCCTCTCGAACTCTAAGTTAGTGTAGACATTGGCATATCTTCCATATCCGTACTGATCTGTGAGGAGCGAATGATCCGCTATTAGCTCATATCCAGTTGCAAATATTATAGCAGCTACGTTTAGCTCAATGTCTTCTGGTTTTTGCTCGTAATCTATGGCCTTAGCCGGGCAGAACTTCTCACAGTTTCTACATATGTTTTTCTGGAACCATAGACAGTGTTCAGCATCAATAGTAGCCTTCAAGGGAATAGCCTGAGGGAACGGAATGTATATAGCTTTCCTCTCGCTAAGACCTAGGTTAAACTCGTCAGGTACTTTTGATGGGCAATACTTCATGCAAACCCCACATCCAGTGCACTTCGTGACATCTACGTACCTAGGCTTCTTCCTAACCTTAACCTTGAAGTTTCCAGCCTCGCCATTTATCTCCAGCACTTCTGAATACGCTAGAATTTCTATGTTCTCATGCCTCGCTACCTCTACCATCTTAGGGGTGAGTATACAGGATGAGCAGTCAAGTGTTGGGAATGTCTTGTCCAGCTGAGCCATTCTCCCCCCTATGCTAGGGGTTTTTTCAACGAGATATACCTTAATTCCTTGGTCTGCTAGATCTAATGCTGCCTGAATACCGGAGATCCCTCCTCCAACTACCATAACAGGCTTCATACTTCCTCTACCTCCCAGACGCTGGCAAACCAGAGCGCAAACGGTCTATATATCATATGTACTAACTTTGAGAAGGGTGCTGAGACTATTAGGTAGAACACGAAGAGCAAGTGAATTCCGTAGAAGATATAGGTGGCCATTGCCATGTTGGCGTACATAAAGATAGTCACTAGAAAACCAGAGATACCACTTCCTAACGCTAGCGCTAGTAGCCACCAGTCATGGAGGTGGCTAGCCTTGGCATAGAGCTCCTTCTTCTCAAATCTACGAATTAGGTAGTAAATTCCTCCATACAGGAGGCCTATGCCTCCAATGATGCCTACTAATCTAGGAACTGTTTCAGGCACGCCTAAGCCAAAGCTATCTGAGATAAAGTGTATCCCTGTAGCTGCAAAGAGGAGAATAAACCCCCATATGACGCCTATATGAGCAAAGTATCGCGCAGATCGACCCTCCTCACACAAGAGGCGGGATTGGAACAAGGCCTCCTTTATTAGGATCCTAAAGAATTCACTAATCCATCTACCGAGTGGGGCGCTTTTTCCATATCCTATTGCCCTCTTTGTGTACCTGTACATATTCACTAGGTGAACTAGCATTACTACAACTATGTAGGCTAAGAGCACAAGCCCAGCATCGTGCAGTATCTCGGATGAAATGAAACTATCTATGTCTACGACATTGGTGACCATCTCGCCATGGAATATATACATACCAAGGAGTCCTATGATCGTCATAACTACTAGTGATACCAACGCATATGCCTTATCGTAAAAGATCTTTGCAAACTTACCGATGCTGTAGTTTATTATCTGATATTTCCTTACCGCATCCATGATATTTCCTGGAGTTGCATCCTTAGGGCAGGTTTCATTGCAGTCACCACAGAAGTAACATAACCAAGGTGCTGGATCTCCAAGTACTTCTTCCTCAAGACCTAGTTGTACCTTCTTTATCATTCTCCTGACAGCAACGGTCTGCGTCTTGGAGAGTGGGCATATAGCAGTACATGTCCCGCACTGGTAGCATTTCTTTATACCATCTCCGCCCAATTTAATAAGCTCATTTGATAAATCTGGCTTTTTGAGGACAACGTATTTAGGTGACAACATAATGGACACCTACCAGTATTCTCTGTCCGTATTGTCCTATTAATTTTCTTAAAAATATTCACATGACCAAAAACAGGTTTCTCTTGCCTAAAAGAGCTAATTTAAGAGTATTTATAAAATATTAGATTCAGTATCAATAAATTTTGGTGTAGTTTATCTGGAAAAAAGATTAAAGTATAGAAAGTGGGATTTCCTTCACCACCATACCTCATTCCGGTTTCTCATTGCTCCGATAAACTAAACTGAGAAGAGAGGAGATGCCTGACTAAGCTAGCTTATATCTAAGCTCGATTAATGAGACTTAACTATAGCGTTATTGAATCAGATACCTTCTTCTGAGGAGTATGGACTCCTCAGGCTAACTAACACTAATTTCCTCAGCATCACCGCGTTCTAAGTACCTCTCAACGGTGTTAAGATCCAATGCTACGAGAGCGGAAGGTTTGTAGACCTCCTCTCTTCTCCCCTAAGCCTTCTTATTACGAGCTACCCATACCTATCTCCTTCTAAGAAGGCTAGTGATCCTAAGATAACCGGGAGAATCGATCCCGCTATACATATAGGCCAAGATCGCCAGCAGGAGGATGCCACATGTCATAGGGTGCTCCATGGAAAAGCTCTTTTGAGTTGGAAAGAAGAATGTACGGCCATGAGGACTAATAGAGTCTGCAATTCTCTCAACTATGTTAGCAATGAAACTGGCTCTCAAACTCATCTATTTTTCCTATTTTCCATTTTTCATCAAGAGTCTTAGGCCGTAGTATTGGCAGTTTCTATTTATTTTCTGGCTCCTAGCATCATAATCTCCGTAGTTATTGCCTCAGTTATCACTTTCACGTAGAATAGACAAACGTGAGGTTCTGCACGCTATCATAAGGAAAAATCGCTATACTCATGTTTTGTTATAATACCGTATTAATCATCCTCACTGACCTCCTCAACCAGGGCCTTAAATCTCTCATTAAACTTATCTGCGCTGAACTCCTCCACTTTTGATCTAATTCTTGCTTTCAAAGAGGAATGCATGGCTCTCTCTACTGCCTCAATAGCTCCTTCAAGGCTCTTATAACCGTAGCCATACTCTCCCCTGTCAACTATGTCCGTCCATGCGCCACCTGATTCATGTACCACTGGAACGAGCCCTGAAGCCATAGCCTCAACCACAGCTACCCCGAAGTGCTCGCCTCGCATTGCATGTAAAAACACCTTACTTTTCTTGTAGATCCTTACCTGCTCACTCCTCGAGACATCTCGCATGAGTCTTACGTTCTCAACCCCCTTACTACGTACGAGCCTCATCAGTTTATTGTAATACGCGCTAGATACACGGCCTGATGAAGCTCCTATTATTACAAACTCATACTGGGGTAGGTGAGATGCCACATCGATAATGAACTCGTAATTCTTTTCTGGAGCAAACCTTCCACATGAAACTACTCTGTCTTCTCTAGCAACCTCATTTCCATTAATGAATACATCAATGTCCACAGGTGGGTATACTACCTTGGCATCTATACCAAGGTATTTCTTGATAGCTTCTCTGCTAAACTCAGAGTTTGTTGCGATAACCTTGGCTCTATGCTTTATGTTTCGGACCAAATGCGACTGGATGTATTCGTAGGGCTTGAAGTAGAGTCTCCAAAATCGGCTCCTACTGTACTTAACGCTGATAGAACTATCTTTGAGGAGCGCAAAGACTGGGTAATGCATATAAATGATATCACTCCTCACTGGCAACGCATCTCCATGTGTGTTAACACAGAGATCGTACTTCCCACCCATCCGCAGGAACGTTAGTAAACGCGCATATATTCCGAAAGCTCTAGTTCTAAAGGGTAATACATGTACCTCCTTATCGGGTTTAATTAGCCAAGCCTCTCCGAACATCTCTCTAACCTTGGTCCAGTCAGTGGGCTCGACTGTGAGTAGGGTAATTTCGTATCCAAGTTCCTTAAGAGCTGAGATAACACCTAGACATACTCGTCCACTACCACCAGCGCTATTTAATGTGTTGTGAACGACTAAAGCCCTCATCTTCATCCTCTCCATAGTAGCTCGTACTTCACCATCTACTATCTGTTTCTATACAATTCTAATAGAGCGGAAGGGATTCAATAAATGTAGCGGATCACGAATTCCTATTCATCTACTGATTTGTCTCCTCCTGAGTTACTTTCCACATTCTTCTGAGAATTATGTAAAGGAAATCCATGCTAGTAGTAATTTGGACAAGAATAAGTCGGAGTATCATTGAAGGAGTAGGCCCCTCATGGTATTAAACATAACTCCATAGCCCAGTATTAGGGCATCCTTCGGGGCCGGTCTTTAGATTTGCACATTCGGAAATAAAGCACGAAAAAACTTAATAGCTGGAAAGCCGTTCTTGATGTGTGATATCAGTATGGAGAAGAAGTTTGAATTAATATTGAACGCTGTAGAGAGAATATCTTCCGAAAACCCCGATCTCGAGCTCTCTCTCCTATTCTATGCAGATCTACTCCTTCTTAGGGATGAGCTCTCTGGTTCAGTTCGGGAAGGGATAGAAAATCCAGATAGGATAGTAGAAAAGTCTAAGGAGATTGAAGGAGGAGAAAAGCCCCTCACTGAGATAACTGGCATACCTGCCTTGGATCAAGCAACTTGGAGGAACATAATGGTCGAGGTAATCGAGGTAGTCCTAAAGCATAGGAAGGGCCTCTCAACAGAATTAGAGAAGGTGAAGGAATCCTTAGATGGGGAAGATCTTGACATCAGGAAGTTAGCAGAATCGTCCTTGACCGAAGAACCTAATTACGTCAAAGAGGTGGCCTCGAAATTAGACGTAGATGTGGACTTAATACAAGCTTTAGCGCTTTGGACAGTACAACCAGTCTTTAAAGCCATAAGACTCATGGTAGAGGGAAAGATAGACGTTAATAAATGGGATCATGGCTTCTGTCCTATTTGCGGCAGTTACACTAGGACCGGTTACATAGCGAGAGATGGGGGGCAATTCCTGAAGTGTGAGATGTGTGGGATGGAGTGGCCGTTTCAAATGCTTAGGTGCCCATTCTGCGGTAATGAAGATAAGGGAATGATAGAAATCCATCAAGTTGACGGAGGAAGATTTAAGCTCTATATCTGTAGAGTATGTAGCGATTATTGGAAAGTAGTTGATGAGGAGTTAGTTGAAGATAGTATACCGAGGGATCTATACCCTGTATGGACTTTTAAGCTAGATGAACTGGCAGAGGAGATTTTACCAGGAACTCAGGAATCTAAGGGAGATTAAGTAAGGATTCCTATCTCTCTCAAAATCCTCTTAACAAGCTCACACTTTTCTTTCATCTCCTCCCTACTCACAGTATGCCTGGCTGGACACAACTCATCTAGGATACACTCTCCTAACGAGAGATCAAATATGACAGGGTATGCCCTGCAGCCCAGTGGTCTATACTCATATACGGAACACCTACCACTTTTTAGGAAGAAACATCTTCCATCAACATTCCTAAGTCTGATGAAACCATCCCTAAATTCAGAGAAATCCTCCCTATTGTAGCCTAAGGACTCTAGTCTCCTTATATCTCTCTTTGTGAGGATCATCTCG
Source organism: Thermoproteota archaeon (assembly GCA_027491485.1). Classification (GTDB taxonomy): domain Archaea; phylum Korarchaeota; class Korarchaeia; order Korarchaeales; family Korarchaeaceae; genus Korarchaeum. The sequence continues at coordinate 26,499 of JAOZGR010000001.1, read as the reverse complement.
GTGTTTAAGCAGCAGAGGAAGCATCCCTCGAGACACATCATTACTGTTAAAATAGCACTACCCATTAAAACACCTATGGAATTGGAGGAAGCCATCTCCCTCGCTTTAGATGATGGGGTGGATTTCATAGAGGTGAGGGAGGAAAAATCCCTTCATACAGTTATCAGGATGGTAGATGGTGTTGTTAGAGAATTTTCTAGCGGAAATGAGTATAGGATCAGTGTTAGGTCTTTGTTTGAGGGAGGGTGGGGGTTCGGAGTAGCTAGCTCGCTCGAAGAACTGGAAGAGGCAGTTAGAGATTCTGTAAAGTTGGCTAAGCTTTCCTCGAAGTGGTCCGAGCGAGTAGAACCTGAATGGCCTTCATTCGCTGGGAAATTTGAGACGAAGCCCAAGAAGCCCCCATGGGAGATAGGGCCGGAGGAGAAGCTCGATCTGATAAGAGAACAGGATGATCAAGCTAGAAGCTACGAAAGAGTGAGAAATAGAAATGTATTGTACCTGGACTCGTTAAGGGATGTCCGCATAATTAACTCAATTGGCACTTCCATATCTCAGAGGATAAGTAGGGTAAGGATGTCCACCCACATATATGCCTATGAAAGCGGAATTACTGAGAGCGCATTCGAGTCTAAAGCAGGATCTGGAGGGCTTGAGATATTAGAGGGCTTAAATTTAGGGGAGGAGGCAGCTAAAAGGGCAGTAGAGGCTCTAGCAGCGAAACCATCCCCTCCAGGTAAATTTCCCTCTATATTAGATCCTAAGCTGGCAGGAGTATTCATACATGAGGCCTTCGGTCATGCTGCAGAGGGAGACAGTGTACTAAGCGATCAAAGTATCCTAACCGGGAAAATAGGGCAAAGTGTTGGTTCCGACATGGTAAGCGTGGTTGATGACCCGACTTGGGAAGGACTATATGGCAGCTACAGATATGATGATGAAGGTTCTGAGGCTAAGAAGAAATACATAGTGAAGGGTGGGATACTGTCAAGCTTCATGACAAGTCTTGAGAGCGCCTACAGGCTTAGGACGAGGTTAACTGGTAATGCTAGATCCATGAGCTACGATCATCCTCCTTTGGTTAGGATGTCCAACACCTACATAGATAGGGGAGATTGGACCTTTGAGGAAATGTTATCGGAGATTAAGGAGGGGATTTACGCAATAGGAGCTATTTATGGATATACAGACCCCGCAAAAGGTCAATTCATGTTTAAAGCAGAGGGTGGGTGGTTAATAAAGGATGGAGAGCTGAAAGAGAGGTTGAGGGAGGTGGCTATAGCTGGGATGACGTTAGAAGTCCTTCATAATGTAGATGCGATAGGTAAGGACTTGAAGATGGATCCCGGCACCTGTGGAAAGCAAGGTCAGTTTGTTCCTGTTACTACGGGTTCCCCACATATCAGGGTTAAGGAGTTGGTCTTTGGAGGGAGATAAATGCTGGGAGAGGATGCAGTTAGGGTAGCCTTGGCGGGAGGTGCGGAGGAAGCGGAGGCCTTTCAGGTGAGGGGCAGGACTATATCAATATCTGTAGAGAAAGGAGCGATTAAGACCGCAAGCTCAATCAGATTTACAGGCTTAGGCGTCCGTGTCTCATTAGGAAATAAACTGGGATTTGCATATGCTTCTAACCCGAAGGAAGGAAAGGGTGTAGGGGAAGAAGCCCTTAAGAATGCTAGAGCGGCACCTCCTGATCCAGATTTTAAGGGATTACCTGAACCTAGGCCTGTTACACTGATAGAGGGGCTTCTAGATCCCAAGATCAAGAACCTAAGCGTAGAAGAAGCATCTTCACTTCTTATGAGTGCCATAGAGTCCTCCAAAGTCTCTCCGAAGGTTGTCTCAGTAAATGGGAAGCTGGAGGCAAGCTACTATGAGATAGGGATATACAGCTCCAAGGGTACGGATGTAAGAGAAGAGAGGACATCATTTAACGTCTTCTTAGAGGTTGCCAGTAAAGATGGTGACAGGAGGGGATCGAGCCTAGATTTCGCTGACGGAAGGTACTTGGGCCACCTAAAACCAGAGAAGTTGGGCCGAAACGCTGGTGACATGGCGGTTAAGGTACTTGATTCCACTAAGGTAGGTGTTGAGGAACTCCCCGTGATCTTGGAGCCAAAAGCTCAAGTCAGCATAATTCCGTTCCTCGTGGACTCGGCAGCTAATGCCGAGAATATCCAATACGGAAGGAGCTTCCTCTCCGATAAATTGGGTAAGGAGATAGCAGATGATAGAATAAGCATAGTAGATGATGGTAGGATTCCATGGGCTACAGGAAGCTCTAGCTTCGATGATGAGGGAATTCCCACCCGCAAAACATATGTAATAGAGAAGGGAACATTCAGAAGTCCTATATACAACTGGTATGCTGCCATGAAAGAGGGTAAGGAGAGTACAGGTAATGCTGTGAGGGGCTATAATAGGCTTCCAATGGTCGGTGCGCATACCGTATCGATAGAGGCCCCAGACCTAAAGATGAGCAAGGAAGATCTGCTGGACGTTAGGAGAGGCATACTTGTCTCATTTACATTTGATACTCCTAATTTGGCAAATGGAGAGTTCAGTGGACTCGCTGAAACCGCATTCTTGATCGAGAACGGTGAGATCACTAAATCGCTCAGGCAGACAAATATGGCCTTCACCCTGATAGATATGCTTAGATCCATAGATGGGGTTGGGGATGATATAATAACCGTTCAATCCCTTAGAGGAGGATCGATAAGGTTTAAGGCGAAAGTGGCAGGTCCCGGATAGCATGAGAGGAGTTATCGTGATAAACTTCGGTGGGCAGTACGCCCATCTGATCGCTAGGAGGATAAGGGACTTGGGAATCTACGCTGAGATCCTGCCATACACTATGGCAGAGAAGGAGCAGATAGAGAAGCTGAATCCTACCGCAATAATACTCTCCGGGGGACCGAGTAGCGTCTACGAGCCAGGAGCCCCCTCTGTCGGTGATTGGATATTCGATCTGGATATCCCCATATTAGGCATCTGCTACGGATTTCAACTCATAGCCAAGAAGCTGGGAGGGCACGTAGTTAAGTCGAGGGGCGAATATGGGCCCACTAAGGTGAAGATACTGGAGAAAAAGGGTATCTTTGATGGCTGGGATGAAGAGGAGATCGTCTGGATGAGCCACTCCGATCACGTCTCTAAGGTACCTCAGGAGTTAAGCGTCACTGCCTTATCGGAAAATGGCTACGTAGCGGCATTTAGACATCGGGAGAAGGAAATTTATGGGGTACAGTTTCATCCAGAGGTCAAACATACTCCTAAGGGCCAGATTCTCCTGAAGAACTTCGCATTGAGCATCTCAAAATCGGAGAGGAACTGGTCCACCGAAACAATCCTTCTTAGGATACTTGAAGAGCTTAGAAGGGAGGTAAAAGACTGTAAGAGCATATTGTCAGCCGTCAGTGGAGGAATAGACTCGACGGTAGCGACGGTATTAGTGAACGAAGTTGCCGGAGATAAGCTGACCTCCATATTTGTCAACCATGGCCTCCTGAGGAAGAGTGAGCCAGAAGAGGTCTTAAAGACCTTGAAAGAGATGGGTATAAATCCAATATATGTAGATGCCTCCGATAAGTTCCTCTCCTCTCTAAAAGGGGTAGCTAGCTGCGAGGAGAAGAGGAAGATAATAGGAGAACTGTTCATTAAGGTGTTTACTGAAGCCCTGGAAGGAAAGGAATTCGACTGCTTAGTTCAAGGGACTCTCTATCCTGACATTATAGAGAGTGGTCGTGAGACGGGTGCCGATAGAATAAAGAGTCATCACAATGTCGCTGGCTTGCCGGAATGGCTTGAAGCTAAAGTTATAGAGCCCCTGAAGTTCCTCTATAAGGACGAAGTAAGGAGAATAGCAGCAAAGCTGGGACTCCCAAAGAAGCTAGTTGAGAGGCATCCATTCCCAGGTCCGGGTCTAGCTGTCAGAATAATCGGTGAGGTCACTGAGGAGAAGCTCCACATCGTAAGAGAGGCCTCGAGCATCGTTGAAGAAGTGTTAAGAGAGGAAGGCCTCTATAATGATGTCTGGCAAGCGTTTGCTGTCGTTGGTGATGACAAGTGGGTGGGTGTTAAGGGGGATGCTCGTGTTGATGGCTACATAGTCACAGTCAGGATAGTGGAGAGCGAGGACGCCATGACGGCTGACTGGTACAGGATCCCCTATCATGTGCTAGAAGAGATCTCGAAGAGAATAACGTCTATAATCCCTGAAGTGACTATGGTCACCTACTCAATTACGACAAAACCCCCCAGTACGATCGAGCCCTGTTGATCACCTTTTTAAATTTACTTTCGGGAAAATCCCTAAAATCGTTGATCTGCGATCAGTGGTATACTGAGCTTGAAGTAGAGGTGATTGTATGCTAGAAGTGATCCCTACAATCGTGGGAATCTTAGGCGTACTGGTCGTCGCCCTGATCTACTACCTAGTTGTTAGGGAAGATCCAGGTACACCTGAAATGGTCGCAATAGCCTCATACATACAAGAAGGTGCCAACGCTTACCTGAAGAGACAGTTTTACACGATATTCATATTCATCGCTATAATAGCGGCCATACTGGGTATCTTAGAGGGACTAATCCCGGCAATCTCATTCCTAGCAGGCTCCATTTTGTCCCTGATAGCTGCCTATATAGGCATGAACGCTGCCGTTAAAGCAAATGTCAGGACGACTAATGCGGCCAGGACTTCTCCAGCGAAGGCCCTTAAGATAGCTTTCTGGGGAGGGTCCGTCATGGGCCTCTCCGTTGTATCCCTCAGCGTCCTAGGCATAGGTTCGCTCTACCTGATAGTTAGGGCTCTTTATCCTGTAGAATCCCCCCAACAGCTCGAGATGGCGCTCCATACAATAGTACCTTTCGGTATGGGCGCAAGTCTAGCCGCACTTTTTGCACAGCTTGGTGGTGGTATCTACACAAAAGCTGCTGACATAGCAGCAGATCTCGTTGGAAAAGTTGAAGCGGGTATACCGGAGGACGATCCTAGGAATCCAGCTGTGATAGCTGACCAGGTCGGTGATAATGTCGGGGACTGCGCCGGCAGAGGAGCCGATCTGTTCGAATCTTTCTCTGATAATATAATAGGAATGATGATCCTAGGGGTAGCTTTCTATGCCCTCTATGGACTAAAAGGAGTCCTCTTCCCCCTGATGGCTGAGTCTGCAGGTGTTATATCGACAATAATAGCGATATTCCTAATCAGAGAGAAGACTAAAAATCCCATCACAGCCATTAATATCTCACTCTTCGCATCCGGAGTTCTTAATGCAATATTCTTCTACTATCTCGCCGTAGAACTACTCGGAGACTATCATGTCTTCCTCGCCGCCATTTTAGGGCTAATCGCCAGCCTGGTAGTTGGTGTTACTATCCAGTACTACACAGGAACTGGTTATAGACCTGTTAAATATATAGCGGAATCCTCCCAGTTCGGTCCGGCCTTAGACGTAATTGCAGGACTTGCAGTTGGGCTTGAAAGCGCCTTCGTACCTTTAATAGTTATAGCAGCCGTAGTTTCCTTCGCATACATTGTTGCTGGACTCTATGGTATAGCTGCTGCCACCGCGGGGATATTGTCCACCACTGGTATAATAATGGCAGCTGATACATTCGGTCCAATCTCGGACAACGCTGCTGGAATAGCTGAAATGGCTGGGCTAAGTAAGGAGGTTAGAGAGGGCTTGGATCTCTTGGATGCCGTTGGCAATACAACCAAAGCTATAACTAAGGGGTATGCTATGGCTTGCGCCATATTATCCGCGTTTGTGCTCTTCTCAGCATATCTCAGCGCCGCAAAGCTCACCGATGTGACCATGCCAAGAGTAGACCTGGCGGATCCCTTCATACTCGTAGGCCTAATCTTAGGATCTACCTTAGCCTATCTATTCTCAGCTTTAGCCATAAGAGCAGTAGGTAAGACCGCTAACAGGATGGTAGAAGAGGTAAGAAGACAATTTAGGGAAATACCTGGTCTCCTAGAGGGTAAGGCCAAACCTGATTATGCAAGAGCAGTAGATATATCTACAAAACATGCTCTCAAGGAGATGGTACTCCCAACGCTAATAACGTTCTTCGCTCCTATAATAATCGGGCTTCTCTTCCACAGAAAACCCCTGGGGGCTTTCATAGTGGGAGCCACTGTGGCCGGAGGACTACTAGCGGTATTCATGATAAACGCTGGAGGAGCGCTAGATAACGCTAAAAAGCTCATAGAATCTGGACTTTACGGTGGAAAGGGATCTGAGGCTCATAAATCCGCAGTAGTTGGGGATACTGTTGGAGATCCACTGAAAGATACAGCAGGACCGTCCCTACATATCTTCGTTAAGCTAGTAACCATAGTGGCCTTAACATTCGTGGCCTTCTTCCCGCCGTGAGTCTTTCTCTCACTCTTTTTCCAAGATGACAGCTGTGAATACTATACATTAGTTACCATCCCATAATCAAGTAGGGTAGCACGACTCTCATTCACTCTCCTATCCTTAAAGCCCTAAGATGACTATTCCACCTCTATCTGTTCTTCTGAAATCCCCCACTTCTCTTTCAACAGCTTTGCTACTTTATGTCTATGATCCCCTTGTAGAAGAACATATCCATCTTTATACGTTCCTCCACAAGCCAGAGTCCGCTTAATCTCTTTTAGAAAGGACTTCATAGTGTCTCTCGAAAAGGGTAGGTTTTCTATGATAGTAACGTCCCTTCCCCTCCTCCTTTCCGTTCTGATCCTTACCGGCCTAAGTTCCTTTTCAACCTCCTCCCATGAAAAAAGCTCCAGTGGGAGTCCGGTAATAGGGTCCCTTAATCTCTCATCGAACGCAACCATTCCACCTATTCAGACTACCGTAAATATAAAAACATATGGTTGAGACGGTTTCCGCTTAAGAAAACACTGAAGAGAGCCTCCCACTAATGATGTTCCGCTAGAAGAGACCCGTGATATTACTAGCAGATTCCATCCACCATCTATTGTACTCCTCCTTCTTCAATCTTAGTTCTTCATCCTCATAGAAAGCAAATTTGAGATTTTCGCTTCCTCTATGGATCTCTAAACTCTTTAGCTCCTCGACATCCCAGACAAGACCTAAAAGCTGACTTTTCAGCCAGTCTAAGTAATTCATGTCCTTTGGGGCTGCAGATGATGGCCAATTTACATTACCTTCAAATTTTAGGTGGTATCTTCCATCTCTCACCGCAACCTCAGTTATCTTCAGCCCATTCAACTCTAGATCCTTTGGACCTTCCTCTAATAACTCTTCTAATTTATCTAAAGCTCCTAAAGTTGAGAGGAGCTTCTTTAATTCCTGTTCACTCCCGAATACTAACTCTCCCCTTACCAGCACCTTAGAACTCATTGTCCTAACCGATCAATCATGTTTAATAATCTTTCCTATAGGAGGATCCTCAGCAGACCGTCTAGCGCGATTCCTAGGAATGCCATCCCTTCGACTGGACTAGCTGTCTTATACATCCTTCTGGCCCCTTCGATCGTTGGATTCTTAGCGTACAAGATGGATCTATAGAGCAGTAAGAGGCTGGATGGTAGGGCCACTATTAGGAAGGCGAGCCCAAATGTCCCAGTTAGGAATAAGGCGAGCTCCATCGATACCATTATGATCACTGAGACTACTATGGCTTTGGCGGTCCCCTCAACCCCAAGGACCACGGGAAGCATGGGTACCCCAGCAGCCCTATAGTCCTCTAGGTGGTAGATTGCGATATACCATATGTGTGCTGGGATCCAAGTTATCGTGATTATCATTATCATAATAGCTGGTAGTTCTATGGCACCTCTCACGGCTGTCCAACCGGCTAAGGAGGGAGCAGCTCCAGCTACTCCACCAAATATTATAGAAAGGGCTGTCCTCCTCTTAGTCCACAGTGTGTATACAATGAGGTCGAAGATCACCCCTAGCGAGGTGGCAAAAGCAGTTGGTACATTAATGAAGTAGGCCAGTGCTACGCCTAACAGAAATAATACAACTCCGAATGATAAAGCCTCTTCCCTAGAGACCCTGCCCGCTGGAACAGGTCTCCCCCTCGTTCGGTTCATTAAGGAATCGATATCAGCATCTAGGGCCATATTAACTGCCGTAGTACCTGAGATGGACAGGACCATCGCAGCTGTAAGAGTTACCAGCGTATGTAGGTCCGTTCCTCCAGCTCCCACATAGGTGAAGAGGGAGGTAAGCAGGAGGAGAAACGTCTGTTTAGGCTTTGTGAGGCATATATAATCTGAGATCTTGGATGACAGGACTTTAGCTTCCATAATCATCCCTTACCCCTGAAGGAAGTTAGTTCCATCTTTTCCTTCGTTATTATATCTCCATCTATGATAACGTTATGTATCCTCATTACTAGTCCACCGAATGGAATTGTTGGATTAATGTACCGTATATCGAATTCATCCTGCAACTCCCAGCTCGGATATTTGAATAGGTACCTGAGTACCATGTCCGCCTTTATGTTCCTCGTTCCAATGGGGTATATCAAAGTCCTTCTAAGTCTCCTGTTCTCTATTTTCCAATAGATCCTATCGTTGGTCGCCTCCATTTTAATGTCAACAAATACATAGCCTTGTACTCTCTGATATTCGAGGCAGTTCACAGTTGAATTCAGGCGGCCTTCTATGAAATTCTTTGCCTCACATGAGTAGGGCCTTCCAAGATGGTCCAGAAGTAATTCCGTGAAGGTGGTATAGTTCACTCCTAGGTAAATATAGGAATCAGATGTAGTTACATTGTAGAGATCTGTGCCATTGATAGATACAACCCCATTCACTTGAGTAACAACACTCCTTATCTTTCCCCTCTTGAACTCTCCTTTCTCCTTGTTGTAGAAGTATTCTTGTACGTAGTAGATGGCAAATGAGTTCTCATCGAAATCTACTGGATAGCCGACCCATCTCCATAGTCTAGTGATTTTAACCAAGTTCTTGAAGAAATAGGGGGCTGCTTCAAGAGTTTCAACCCTTGTATGGCCGGCTAGGACTATTATCTCCCTATTTCCCTCATATATCGAGACTATGAACGTCCTGGGCTCATTTATTAGTGTCGTTGCGTTCTTAGGGGGTATGTAATTGGATGATATGTTACCCATCCCGTCATAAGCCCTAGGCCCCCCTAGCAGTATGAGCACCTCATAATTCCTTAAAGCATCCTCAAATGAGTCGGGAGGCAGTATCGTATACCTAACATTAGATTGATTGAATAGCTGTCCTATGAACTGGGCAGTTTGCATATCGGCTTGATTACTAATTAAGGCAACCTTAGGTGCTCTTTCCTCAGCTGAGTAGACCGTTATCGTTGGTAATATCAGCAATATCAATAGAGGAACAAAGTTTAACCTCATCGAGCCACTAACGGGTTAACTCCTTTATAGCTTTTTACATGCTTTTGACAGTGGCCTAGGGGAGATAACTCCACCAATATGTCCTGCCTTAGTCGAAAAATAGGATCTCCTCAACTGAGTTGAAGCATTGTTAAAAAATGTTAATTAATGCTCCATGGGAGAGACGGACTAATGAGAGGAATAGGGTTCATGGTGGCGCTATTACTAGTAGGACATATCGGTGTGAGCGCTCAACCATACCTATTAGTTCAAACAGTACCTCTTGAAGCAAGATCAGTAGCCCTAGGACATGAGGCAATCATCTTCCTAGATGACAGGGGAGTCGGTATCTATAACGGCTCCATTACCTACCTGACACATGAAAAGAATTCTCGACTCATACAATCCAATGATGTATTCATTCAAAGTGGAAATAGCCTTAAGGAGTTCTCTGAAGGTTTAAAGGAGATAGCCAAATGCGATAAATGTACCTTTTACCCCTATAGCAGGGATCTAATTGCAGTTTACGAGGATGGATTCCTAAAGATAACCAAAAACGGCTCTGAGGTGTTGAGGATCAAGTTCCCAGTACGAGAGCTGAGCTGGTCCGAGGATGGCAATAGCCTATCCATCCTAGGATATAGCGAAGTAGCCCTCCTAAATCTGTCGGGCATCAAGTGGACTAAGGAAATTAGGACGCACCTACTTGACGTAGAGGTGGAGAAGGACCTAGTCCATGTGTACATGAAGGGCTGTAACGTTTACACATTTGATGAGAGGGGCATCCTTAGATGGATGGAAGATCTCTGTGGTTGTTGTGCACTGGGAAAGCTTCATAGTGGTTCCGGCTATCTCTACGTGCTAACCAGTAATATGAAGCTCTCCATTCTGAATTCCTCTACTGGAGATTTAATACAGGAGATCCCTGTAAAGGGATACGATGTTGTAGCTAGAGAGGGGATAATATTAGTTAGGACAGGAGACGGAGACGTTCATGTCCTTGCTGACTGGTCTCGAGCTGAAGTAGAGGGGACCAGTGGAGGCTTATTAATAAAATGGCCACTCCCCCATTGGGTTGAAGGAAGGCTTAAGGCTATCATAGATGGTGAAAGCAAAGAGGTGAAGATAGGTAGGATCACATTTATCAGGACAAGTCCTGGGGAGCATTCAGTTATTCTTGAGGACCCATTCGGACAGAATGTATCGGTATCCGTGAGAACGTACCCCATAATCGTGAATCTAGGAATGGACGGTGAGATCAAAGTCGATGGGGAGGGGAACTTTTCAATAGAGTATGAAGGCGAAGTACTCCCTCTAAAGGATACAGTAAAAGTGGACACTGGACTTGGTCCCTACTACACCGTAAAGATATATAATTACGGTGTCCTCATTGGCGAGTACTCCTCACCTAATCTGAGGTTCTTCCTAATATTGGCTGCCTTAATATTCCTCAGCATGGCATTCTGGCGCTACAGATTATCTAAGCAAAAGTAAGGTGTGAAGGTTTTATTTCACTAGCTTCCAGACAAGAATATGGACCTAGGTTTGAGGGGTAAGCTCGCTATTGTAACAGGCGGGAGTAGGGGGATAGGGAAGGCATGCGCTAGATCTCTCCTATCCGAAGGGGCTAGAGTCCTCATAGCTTCGAGAAATGAGGAAAATCTGAAAGAGGCTGCCAGAGAGCTATCAACCCTTGGGGAGGTGTATTGGGAGAGAGCAGATGTAACGAAAGCAGGAGACATTGAGAACTTACTTGCTAGGGCGAAAGAGCTGGGAGGTCCCGATATATTAGTGGTGAGCTATGGAGGTCCTAGAATAGCCAGATTCTTCGAACTCAGCGATGAAGATTGGCTTAATGCCTTTAATCTCCTTGTAATGAGTGCTGTGAGGCTATCTAAGCTTTTTGGCTTGGAGATGAAGGAGAGGGGATGGGGTCGAATAACCTTCGTGACATCAGTCGCTATTAAAGAGGTGAACGTGAATATACCCCTCTCTACTTCCGTGAGAATGGGCTTGGCGGGACTGGTCAAAGTCCTCTCACGAGAACTGGCACCTGAGGTTAACGTCAACGCGGTGATGCCTGGATCCATAAAAACTGAGAGGCAGATGGAATTCTTGGCCACTAGAGCTAAAGAAAGGGGAATTAGTGTAGAAGACATGGAAAGAATCGCTGTAAAGGAGATACCACTGAGGAGAATGGGTAGGCCTGAGGAGATAGGAGATGTAGTGGCCTTCCTATCTAGTGAAAGGGCCAGCTACGTAAGTGGAGCTATTATCCCAGTGGATGGTGGTAAGCTCGTCTCTACCTTGTGAAGGTGATCACATGAGATGGTTAGATCTTCTAAGGGAGCTTTCAACTACCCCCGGTCCTCCCGGTAAGGAGGATGAGGTGAGAAGCCTCATAGAGAGGGAAATAGCTGCTTACGTGGACGAGACTTTTACAGATCCATTTGGAAACCTCTATGCAGTGAAGAGAGGGAGTGTCGAGAAAAGAGTCATGGTAGCAGCTCATATGGATGAGGTTGCCCTGATGACGAGATATATAGAGGAAAATGGCTTTCTCAGGATAACTAACTTGGGAGGTCTGAATCCAACTCAACTCCTCGCACAGAGGGTCTTGGTTCATGGCAAAAAGAAAATGCATGGGGTAATTGGTACCCTACCCGTACATGTCTCCAAGGATGAGAAGCCAACGATGGACGATCTCTATGTCGACATAGGAGCGGAGAGCAGGGAGCAGGTTTCCTCAATGGGGATAAGGCCCGGGACTGTCATAACGTTCGACGTCCCCTTTATATATCAGGAGGAGACTGGGGCAGTAATAGGGAAGGCCTTCGATGATAGGCTTGGGTGCCTCGTGCTAATAGAGGTACTCAAGACCGTGAATCCAACCGCAACGATATATGGGATTTTCACCTCACAGGAGGAGAGGGGAATGAAGGGAGCTACTGTAGCCACTAATAGAGTACAGCCGGATTTGGCTTTCGTTCTAGAGGGAACGATAGCCTCTGATGTTCCGAATGTCCCACCGCATAAGCATGTTACAGAACTCGGGAAAGGTCCAGCCATAAGGGTAATGGATAGGACCGTAATCGTTCAGGAGAAACTTCTTGAATATATGATAAACATAGCTGAGGAGAACAAGATCAAATATCAGCTCCAACTCTCCCCTACTAGTGGTACGGATGCAGCTGAGATAAGCATTAGAGGTAAAGGGGCTCCTGTCGGGATAATATCGGTTCCCTCTAGGTATATACATACGCCATCGAGCTTAGCGAAAATAGGGGACATAGAGGAGACCATCAAACTACTTTCCTTACTGTTAGAATCGAACCTACCCTTCCCTACAAGCTAAACGAAGACCTCTAAATTCTCTCTAAACTTCATCCCCCTCAATTTCAACTCGTTGAAGAAGGGAATTGGCTCTATAACCTCCTCAGGGTTGTGAACGCCTGGTTCAGCTATGATGCCCTTAGCGATCCACTGAGCGGCTATGGAGGCGGGGCTCCCAACTAGGAGAGCCTGAGCGCTAACATTCCACTTTTTACTCCACTCTATGAATATGTCTACCACTAGCTTAGCACTTTTACCATCCTTTCGCCCCACCGCTATTACCCTCATGATATCATAATCGTTTGGTGGAATCTCTCTCTTTTGGAGCGTCTTTTCAACGAGAAACCTTATCATATCTCTCGGGACCACGCTAACTCCCATTATGTCTAGAGGCTCGGTGGAAGAGAGGCCCAGATCACTCAGGAGCTTGTACTTTATGTAGAGATCTCTGGGGAATGAGAGCTTATAATCCACGAATTTAAGTCCCTTCTGCTTGAAGGTCTCGCCCAAAGTATAGACCTCGGGATGTTCAACATAGTAGAGCTCTACCTTTCCAACGGGAGGTGGGAATTCAATCTCTTCCCTGCCTGAGAAAGGTGGGACGTATCTAATATGGCCTTCCTCCCATATCTCCACTGGATCTTCAAACTCGTCCATTATCGTGTCTAGAGAATAGGGAACGGGTAACGGGATCCCTAAGGAGTCATAGTCATTAAAGTCAACCCATCCCTCTCTCAGATACAACTTCTCTACGTAATCCATTCTCTCTATGGCGTACTTCGCCTCTATATTTATCAGACCGGGGCTTCCTCCCATTCCAGGGATCGCCACTAGCCCTCTATCCCTAAATTCAGGATCCATCTCCTGCTGCCTAACTAAGGTCTCTACATCGCTTCCTAGGTCTAGATAATGGACACCTGCCTTTAGGGAAGCTTCCATCACTTGAGGGATATAATAGTAGATTACCCCATTTATCACCACATCAGCATCGCTCAATACCTCAGCAGTGCCATCTACATCCCTCACATCTAGCTTGCCGTGGTTTATCTTCTTAAAACTCGTTAGCCTAGATGCTTTCCTGGCTACATCCTCAGCCCTCTTTACATCCAGATCGTAGACAAATATCTCGCTGACATCCGGGCTTACTTCATCGTCAGCTAGATCAAAAACAGCAGCTCTAGACATTATACCAGCACCAAGTACAACTATCCTCATAGATCACACCACCTCCTCTTCGCTCGGGGCTGATAGGTGCATGAGCTTGGAGAAGATCTTATCAGTAAGGGAGATGAACCCTATCGATAGGACAACAACTACTATGAAGGTTAGGGGGTTGGAGAAAACGAGGTGCATTCCTTGAGTATAGAATTCGCTCACTATGCTGATTAGTGGAAGTAGGGTCACATAGAGTATTAATAGCCTCAGTATAAGGCTAAACGTTTTAGTAACACCTAAACCCGTCATCCTCCTCAAACTAATTGTCACCTTCTGGAATATCAGGTATAGCGATGCTAGTATAGAGGATACAAGGAAGAGAAGTACCACAGTGTTGACTTCAAAGCTTATCTTGAGGTTGAACAGGAGGGTTAGTAAGTACGTTATGGAGATAGTGAAGGCGAGCTGATAGATGTAGTACTTGAATTCTATATCCGCAATTAAGCTTTCTATGAGCTCTGAGACCTCCTGATGTATCCTGAGAATCTTATCCATGAGTTGCCTCGGAGTCTTAAGCATTATCGTATTGACCACACCATCAACTCTAGATGTCAGCACGTTGAGTATTGTCAGGTTAAAGGCGTAGGCGAACATCGCTCCTAAAGAGAGCTCAGGTGGAAGCTTAACCCCCTCGGCAAGCAGGGTAGCAAGTACCAGTAAACCGAACTCACCTGTGTTGGCTAAAACGAGTGTAAGCCTGAGACCCCTAACAAATTCCATCCCACTTAGAAAGCTAGCTACAAACAGAGCCATGGCCCTGAAAACATAAACTAAGATGGCTAATGCAAAACCTATCACAGCTGCCCTAATATAGAGCCAGAAGGTACTCCAGAGATCCATGGTACCGACGACCACATCATATGGTAGTATCATCACGAAACCCATTAAAGCGAGGGTCATTAGCCCCTCCAGCACCTCAAATACCGGCTTATCTAAGCCTTGAATGGCCATGGCGATAGCTCCTATGAATATGACTAAAGCTTCAGGGAGCTTCAGGAACTCAGATATGGATATTAGGATAATGAGATAGAGGAGGACCATTAGAAGTTTGGTGTTCTCCTCCGCCCCCTTGATCAGCTTGTCTATCCATCTCGCTAGGATTATGGAAATTAGAAGTACAATAACGCTCCACACTAGGAGATTATAGAAGGCTTCTCTAGATAGCCCCTCCAGTCCAACGGTAAAGTAGCCAACTGAGGCGAGGAATACCGCTAGAGAATCCTCCAAAATGGAAATTGCTATCCCATAATTTGCGAGCTCCCTATCTACCCTCTTCCCGAACTCGTATGCAAAGGCCTCATTAGAGGCTATCATTATTGCCGTTAGTGTTAGCGCTGCTGCATGACTCATTACAGTTCTGAGGACCCCGTAAAGGGAGAGTATAATGGATGCTTCGAAGAAAATGAACAAGAAGAGCCTTTCCTTCTCCCTCTTTACGAAATCAACATCTAGCTCCACTCCAGCTATGAATACAAGTAGTGCGAGCGCGAAAGGACTTAAAGAAGTTAATATAACTGGGATCTCAAGTCCTAAGGCCTTCCCCACCAATGAACCGAGCATCAAAGCTGGAAGGATCACGATGGGCTTTATCCTGCTGTAGAACACCGCGACTAGGGATACGATGGCCAAGTAAAGTATCGAAGATATGTGGGGAAGGCCCGCTTCCGTCATGCTCTCCTAGTCTCATTGAAATACAATCTATTAATGAATTTCCCCGCCCTTAATGGGCTAACTAAATGTAGGCATTGATTAATAGTAATTGGGTAAAGCGCTAAATTCATAACGCGGTCCAAATGGTTCACTAAATTAGCATATAGAAGCTTCTCAGATCACTAATTCCCTTTAATAGTCTACAGGGTAAGTGGGATCTAGCAGCTTCCCTGAGATCCGCTTTAAATACTACGGGGATCATGCAATACCTGACATCTAATAGGGCGATAGCTATGGTGAGGGTCGAGATCTCCCAAGGCGTCTATGTGACATGTGAACTTAAGGATTCTGGGGCCCATAAGATCCTTATCTGCGACCTTAGGAGGCAAGGGAGGTTAGGGCTGAGAATTTACGAGAAGATAAGTGACATTAAGGAGATAGAGGAGCTAGTAAAGAGGCCAAGATGGCTGGGCAAGGAATCAGATGAGGCCTTAAGAAGGGCCCTGATTATGCTAAGGGATAAACTGGGTGATCTAGACTGAAAAGATATGAACTGGTCGAAAAGATAGATATGGTGTGTATTGGTCCTGGAAGGGTGGATGAATATGAGGCAGAGGGCTTTCTGATAAAGAAAGATGGTTCCTATGTGGTCATAGTGGTGGAAAGAGATAATTCTAGGGGGGCAGTACTCGGCATCTGGTTCGATGAGTTTAATGAGGAGGGCGAGGCAAGGGACTCACTAAGGGATATCCTCTATACCTTAGGTAGGATTCACGATAGAGGATTTGGGTGTCATGAGGCCATATCAGTTCTGGGTTCCGAAGCTGAGTGAGAGGAAAGCAACCCCCTTCTCCTTGAATGGCCATGGGTAGGCTGTTGCAGGCGAAGATCCTCTATTCAGCCTTTTAAGTCCCCATTCATAGAGCCTACTGAGCCACATGTCCGGTGCGGAGGGATAAAACGCGTAAATTCTCATCTCCTTCTTCTTTACCTTGGCTCCTAGAAATCTAACCCTCCTTCTCCTAGACCAGTCCGTTAGATCACTTGATACCTGGTCTAAGAGTTCTTGCAATGAGTCAAGGTCAACGGGCACCTTTCCCAGGGATAGCTTCCTAAGTATCGAAATGAGCCTCGATCCCATCTCCCTATAAGTCTCATGCAAGTCCTGAGCAAGCCTCAGCAATTCCTCACTATCCCTAATCACCATAGGTAGGTGGCCATGGAGGCTATTCATATGTACGACCATCTTCGGAGATATTAAGGGCCATAACAAGCTTTTATCTATTTGAGGTGATAAAAAGGCCTTCATTGTCGCTGCTAGAGCTACTGGGTAAAGGAGCAGGTTGACTAGGGTTGGGAGTTCGGACTTAATACCTTTATAGAGCATTTCCTTGAGAAAGGGCTCCATCCCCAAGGCCATTAATGAGAAAGCCTCCCTCGCTCTCTCACCCCATTCTCTCACATATTCTCTCATCTTAAGGAGGTAGAAGGAGGCAACCTCATCCAAAGTTGCTAACCCAGACGCGAGAGCTGAATTCGTTATGAACCAAGCGAGGGAGAATAGAACCACTCTCTTAAAGTAATAAGGTACTAGAGGATCTCGAGAGGGAGTTTCCGATATCAAGGAAATTAAACCAGCCCTCGGGAGATCTAGTAGGCGCTCTGCCTTAATTCCTAGCCGCCTCTCCATCTCCCTCTGAACTACCTGAAGGGGAACTACAGGCCTACCTGCTAGCAATACGGCCTCTGTGAGACTTACACCCTCGCTAGGCAGCCAAAGAATTGAATCATGATGGGATCCAGTAAGATCTCGTGGAGAGACAGGTGACCCCCTGACTAAATCGTTATATAGGTGAGCCAACTGTCTTATCTCTGGGCTTGGGGGCTCCTCCCTATAGCGGGAGGCCATCTTTATCCCCCACTCGGGAAGTACGTAACCACTAGAACCGGACTTGTATATGAGAGGAACTTTTCAACCTCAGGGAGGCCCTTTATTAGGAACGTATTAGCAGCCCTGTAGGTACCAAATCGATCATTTCCAGCTACTATAACTACGGGTTTTCTATTGGAGGCTCTCTTAATGAAGTAGTAGGCATAGTTTCTCTTCTCCAAGAGGCCTTTCTCTTTATCGCTAAGTAAATAGCCTGAGATCTCTGAAATACCTCCTGGGGCCTTATGTCCGCCCAATACTATGACAAATTGGGCCTCTTCTAAGGCCTTATCGAATTGGTAAGGGGTATAAATGGAAACATCGAAGCCCATAGATGTCAAGACACTCTCCATTCTCTCGGCTGTTGGCATATCTATTTGATTTGAGATAATTGCTACTGGGCCTGTTAGGGCTTGAGCTAGCGAAGGAGTTGCTAAGGCCCCTGCTAACATCGCCAATAGGAGTAGGGCAGGAAGGCGAGACATCAAGAGACGGATGAGCTGTCGGCTATTAAATATTTCTGAGACATATGTGGGACAGGAGTGCGTCAACGGTCCCTTCACTAGTAAAATAATTAAAAGGACATCCTAGGGATATAGAACGGCCGATGATGATAATTCCTTCATCTTACATGATGAGGAATGACGGGCGGACTGAGGTCTATCCTCCTCTTAGCTTGGCATGTCTACTTGGATATCAACAGTTTCTCTACGCTCCAAATATGGTAACCACTTACTGAACATCTTCTCAATAGGTACGCTTAGGGACTTTAAGGTTGCGGGGAGTCGATGAAAAGATTACGGGACAGATCCTCCAATGGACCGGCAAAGTTTTATAGGCTCCCTAGGAGAGTAAGGGGATGCCAGCTTACATCGTAGACTTAAAGGCAGACAGGAATTGGATTGAGCTGATTGAGAGGCTTAAGGCCACCTTACTCAAGAGACTTGGAGATTCCCTCCTCAAGATAGTTGCTCTTTACTCTCCTAATGACAGGATATATGACTCTAATGTCCTCGTCGTTGTAAGGAAAGATGGGCAGGAGGCTGTTGAGGCTGTAATAGAGGCAGCTATTGAGGCCGAGAGATCTATGGGGCTGGAGGGGATAATCTCTCCCCTAGTCGTCAGTCCTGAGGAAAGGAGGATAATAGAAGGATTTGAGGGATTTGAGGCCGAGAGAGAGATTAGCAGGGAAGAGTGGGTGTCTTTAGTGAGGGATCTATGTCTCAGGCTGGTGAATAAGGTCCAATTCCTCAAGATAGTTGC
This sequence comes from Thermoproteota archaeon, assembly GCA_027491485.1. Classification (GTDB taxonomy): domain Archaea; phylum Korarchaeota; class Korarchaeia; order Korarchaeales; family Korarchaeaceae; genus Korarchaeum. The sequence goes on along the minus strand of JAOZGR010000001.1, from coordinate 7,775 downwards.
TCTTTACTCTCCTAATGACAGGATATATGACTCTAATGTCCTCGTCGTTGTAAGGAAAGATGGGCAGGAGGCTGTTGAGGCTGTAATAGAGGCAGCTATTGAGGCCGAGAGATCTATGGGGCTGGAGGGGATAATCTCTCCCCTAGTCGTCAGTCCTGAGGAAAGGAGGATAATAGAAGGATTTGAGGGATTTGAGATTGTCTGTTAACAAGGCATTAAGGCTACTAAAGGAGGCTGAAGAGGATCTGAGGATCGGTTGTTATGATAAAGCTGTTAGCTCCGCATATTTCTCCGTCAGGATGCTGGCTGAGCTTTACTTAAAGGATACCAAAACTAGAAAGGATGATAAGCTAGCGAACGCCTTAGGAAGAAAACTTGGGGATGAATTCAGGAGAGAATTCCTCTTTCTCTTCGAAATGAGGAAAGAGGCAGATCACAGGGATAAGATCTTCTCACAGGGCGAGGCTGATAAAATCCTCAGGAGAGCAAGGAGCATGTTCAATCTCCTCCTAGATCTCCTGCAGGAATAACTTTCATGACTAAATAGCGATTCCAGATACAACAGGTCATCTACCTAGCGTATAGAGGTTCAAGATAGGGAAGAACAAGTGATCTGTAACGACATAGAGGTTAAGAAATAATATCCCAAGGGAACCTCTCCTTAACTGTCCTCTCAGCTTTAATGGACATTCTCCTCCTCAGTGATTCGTTGGTCCAGTAAGCACCCAGCATATCCTTCAGCTCATTTAGAGATCCTCTTCGAATGAGAAAAACCATTCCTTCCATGATCAACCACCTCGGATATACCTCCGACATGAGTAGCTATTACAGGGGTTCCGCAGGCCATGGCCTCTAGATTAAATGTATTTCGCGCACAGGGAATTACAAACTTAAGTGTATTCCCTTCTATGTTGACTGGTCGGTGGTCCTTCTGAAGGTCATCGTGACAGGTGGGGCTGGATTCATAGGGAGTCACCTAGTAGATCGCTTAGTAAGCACAGCAGAGGTTACTGTCATCGATAATTTATCCTCAGGGCGTGTATCAAATCTAGAGAGGCATATAGGTAGTTCGAAATTCTCTCTCATAACTGCAGACTTGTCCATTAGAGGTGATTGGGAGAAGTCTTTTAGTGAAGCAGAAATGGTTTTCCACTTAGCAGCCAGCACAGATGTTAGGATGAGCTATTCTAATCCAAGAGTGTTCTTTAGAAATAATGTCGTAGCTACTTTCAACGTTCTGGAGGCCTGTAGGATACATAACGTACAGTCCATAATATTCACAAGCTCCAGCACTGTATACGGGGATGCCGATGTTATACCAACGCCTGAGGACTACCAGCCTCTCAGGCCCATAAGCATATATGGGATGTCTAAGTTACTCGGAGAGAAACTTATAGAATCTTACTCGCGTATTTATGGAATTAGGGCATTAATTCTGAGACTTGCTAATGTCATAGGACCTAGAAGTACTCATGGCGTGATATTGGATTTCATAAATAAACTAATGCGTGACAGAAGCGAACTGGAGATCCTAGGCGATGGCTCTCAGAGGAAAAGCTATCTACATGTAGAGGATACCATCGATGCGATTATACATCTAACCGATATATTGAAAACCGAAATCAAGGGAATTGAAGTATACAACTTGGGAAACGAGGACTGGGTCACTGTAAGGGAAATAGCTGACATCCTGGTGGAGGAGATGGGTCTAAAAGATGTGAAATACAGGTATAAACTAGCAACTAGGGATGGTAGGGGATGGTTCGGTGATGTAAAGCTGATGCTCCTTGATATATCGAAGCTAAAAGATACTGGATGGAAACCGAGGTATAGATCGAGAGATGCTGTAAGAAAGACAATAAAGGGGATCTTAAACAACATTCAAAATCACTAGAGTCACTTTGATGGTCCTATATAACTAAAAAGCTCAACAAAACTAATTTAAAAGAACATTTTGGCTGTGATGCAGATGACACTCCCCAACTTCATAATATGTGGTGCACAGAGGGCTGGCACAACATCTCTCTTTCACTATCTTAAAGCACATCCTCAAGTCTACATGGCACCAACAAAAGAGGTACATTTCTTCGATTTGAATTACGAAAAAGGCATTGACTGGTATGAAAAACACTTCAGAAGCTCTAACCCAGAGAAGTATAAGGCTGTTGGCGAGGCATCACCTTTCTACATGTATCTCCATGAGGTGCCCGAGAGAATTTACAGGCACCTTCCTGAGGTCAAGCTAATATTCATTCTGAGGAATCCCGTAGACAGAGCTTATTCTCACTATTGGCATGAGGTAAGGATGGGATATGAGTGGCTAACCTTCGAGGAAGCACTCGAAAAGGAGGAGGAGAGACTGTCAACTGGAGATCTGCACAACATAAGGCATTTTTCCTACAAGGATAGAGGGAAGTATGCTCGACAGCTACGAAACTTCATGAAATTCTTCTCTAGAGATCAGCTCCTCATATTAATGTACGATGATCTCAAGGGAAGCCCTCATCAGGTCTTATCAAGAGTGTTCGAATTCTTAGGTGTGGATCCAGCATTAGCGAGCGAGTTGAAATTTAAGAAATTCAATGTAGGAGGGGCCCCTAGGATATGGAGTCTGCAAAGGATCAGACCAAAGTTGCCAGGGAAATGCCTGAAATTTGCGTTGGATCTAATTAACTTGAGAAGAGGGTATCCGGCCATGGATCAGAGAACTAGGCGCTATCTAATAGAGTACTTCAGGCCATTTAATAGGGAGCTTGAGGAGATCGTTGAGCGGGATTTATCCTCTTGGGAGCTTAGATAGCTCACAATTCCCTATAGCAGTACTATCTCTAAAAGTTAGTTGCTAAGACCTATATACCCATAGGTACCCATCGATGACCTTTATTTATTCCAAAATAGCACATGACTAGGTGAGAAATAGGAAATACAATAGTGCGACAATCCTGGTCTTTGATGGCTTGTCACCTGACTTTATACAGGGGCACTTAGATTATCTTCCAAACTTCAGGAAGCTGATGATAGAGGGGAGCTTCGGTAAGATAACCTCTACAATACCTCCGATAACTATCTCTTGTGTTGCATCATTCCTCACAGGGGCTTCATCTAAAGTAACCAGGGTATTAGATTTTAGGGAGTATGACCCTAAGAACTTGAGGAAAGAGGAATTAATATTTGCAACGAGGTTGCCTATCCCAAATATCGTCGACCTATCCAACTATATCGGATTCAGTGTAGGGGTATTTAATGTGCCCTTTATTAGTCCCCTTCCTAAGCCTAGCAAAGGATTTGTCGTGGCAGGATTTCCTCTCTCAGGAAAGTCCAATTATGCCTGGCCAGCGGACCTTCTAGAGGAATTAAGGGCCAGAAAATATTCCCCTGAAACACCTCAGATACTTCCGAATTCAACAGATATCATAGATAAGCTCCTTCAAGGAATGAAATCAAGATGGGAAATCTTCAAGGAGCTTAGGAAGAGGTATAGACCACTCATCTCAATTGCATGGCTATCTGAGACCGATCACATATCTCATTATTTCTGGCATAAGGAAGACATCATCTTGAGGGCCTACCAGTGCGCGGATAGGATATTAGGAGATGCCCTTAAGCAGACTGAGAAGGGCTCACTTCTAATAGTCGCCAGCGATCACGGCTTTATGGAGCACAAAAGTACCTTCCTGATAAATTCATATCTCAGGGACAGGGATCTCTTAAGGCTAAAGAAGGGACCACTGACTGCATTTAAGCTACTATTGACTAAGATTGGAATGAGCTTGCGGCAAAAATCCACCCTGCTGGGAGCAATTACATTTAGGGAGAGCAGATTTACAAGGCTTATTGAGAAATTCTTAATTTCTCGTGAGGATATAGACATAGAGAGGTCTATAGCGGTATCTTTAGGGCCAGATACGGAATTCTGCTTTATACATGTATTGAGAGGTGAGGAGCTTGCTAATCTCGTGAGGTGCTTGGAGGAACTTTCAATTGTCGAAGATATGAATATCGCTAAGGAATGGGGACAAATGAAGACACCAACCATTGTCTTAAGGCTTAAGAAAGGTTACATTTGCAGTTCTTTGGCTCCATGGAGTGAGAAATACTTGATAGGGGCCTCTGATGGGGCTATTACAGGTCAGCATTTCCTTGAAGGGATGATGGGGTTATATGGTGAGGGAGTGAGGTCCGGTATGGAAATACACGCGAGGATCGAAGATATACTCCCTACTGCTTTGCATGCCTTAAGATTGCCAATTCCTGATAGCTCTGATGGACGTCCTCTAGTAGAATTCTTTGAAGAAGGTTGGATTAAAGAAGAGATAAAGACGATAAGTAAGGAACGGATAATCTCTATCTCGAAGATTTGTAAGCTACGGGGGCGGTTAAGGGCAGAGGCAGAGAGTAAAGTAAAAGTAACTGACATGCCTATAGGATTCTTTACCTGATTAGCATTATTTCCGTTATAAACGGTGATCTATTAAGCTCAGGAATCGTTCTCTTGACTTTCTTAACCTTAAAGAAGGGTTTCCCTAACTATCGGGTGTTGGTGTCCGCAAGGATGTCCTGGCACATATCCTTCGCCTAGAAACTCTCCATGATCTGATGATATTAGGGCATCTATGTCTAGATTTTTAAGGAGATCTACTACACTAAGAACTATCAGGAGATTAGTATTGTACGCCTTCCTGAGGCATTTTATCTCCTAATTTTCGCCAAGGCATCATCTGGTTATCCGAGTATACTTAAAAATAGTAGGAAGTTCTACTTCTAATGAACCGCCTCTAAGGGTGAGTATATGGAAGATGTGACTATCAAGATCCCAAGGACCCTCTATGAGAGGGCAGTGAAGTGGATCGAGGAAAACGGGGGATTTTCAAATGTCGATGAGCTTATACAGTTCCTCTTAAGGGAGTTTATATCGGAGGAAGTTGAGGAAGTATATTCTCCAGAGGAGGAGGAAGAGATAAAGGAGAGGTTAAGGAGACTTGGATATATATGAGAACTATCTCGTGTATGCGGGTAGGTAAAAGATGCCTAACTATGATCTCTATGAATCTACAGTAAGACCTGTCGAGAAGGGGTTTAGAAAGGCCATAGAGAAGCCAGCGAATCCCCTCGGCTTAGCTTTAGGGCAGGAAATAGGGATCTATACAGATCTCGGATAGCATTCATTTGCCAAGGTGAGGAATTTATTGAGTATTAGCGTCTCTGTCGATTTAGAACTCATGTGGGGCTTCATAGGAACGAAAGGTGGTAGGTTCTTCTTGGAAGATCCGAGTATGGGCAGGGACAATGTACTATGGCTTCTTGACGAACTGGATCAGTATGAGGTTCCTGCCACATTTTTCACGGTTGGCCATCTCTTCCTTTATCCAGATGAGGCCCGTAATATGGTATATCCCAATCTACCCCATTTTAGGAGAGGAATTCTAAGCCGGAATTTCTATTCTCAAATTCTGGGGAGGATGCTCTATCACGCCCCTGACATCATCGAGGAGGTCAAAAATAGAGGTATGCATGAGGTAGGTCTTCATGGCTTCTTTCACATTCCCTTTGATGAACTAACTGAGGAGGAGGCGAGAACCGAGATGGAACTCTCAGTGAAGGCCTCGAATATGAGAAATATCTCACCGGAGGGAATGGCATTTCCTAAGGACCATCAGGAGAAATTAAAGATCCTCAGGGAGTATGGAATTAAATTCGTCAGGGGAGGTAGCTATTTAGGTAGAAATAAGCATTCTCTCGCTAAAAGACTCATCAGAAGTAGTGTTAGTATGGAGGAAGGTCTCATAGTCATCCATTCCTCGTATTTTCTTAATACTCAAGGTAGTTCCTTTACAATCCCCCTATTAAAGGTAGAAATCATGAGGGGAAGACATGTCCACTTTTGGTTTCATCCATGGAATCTTTACTCTGGTAGGGAAGGATTACTCGATTTCCTAAACTATATCAGGAGGTTAAGAAATGAGAGAGGAATAAGAATTCTCACATTGGGGGAGTTCTCATCGAAACCTATCAACTAGAAAGCAGCTATCTCCAATATGAATCGGTAATAGGTGAGGGATTATCCTGCCGTTCTCAATCTTGCGCACACGACGATGGGATTAACAGAGAAAGGGTAATCGGCTCCTCTCATTTGAAGCTCTGAATCAAGTTTTATAAGGATCAAACTCACTTGCGTCAAAGAAATGAGATTTAGAAGGGCAAACTTTGACCTAAGGATAGCCTACGATAACAGAGGCTATATAGTTATGTTTACTGTAGCGTTCCTACTCAGGATACTCCCAGAACTCCTCTCTTGGCCATGGTTAATAGGTTGGGATACCCCAGAGTACGTCGCGAATTTGAAAGACTTCACTGTACAACCAACGATATTTGACAAATTGGTGTGGTACGGGAGAGATAGATTCCTACCTCCCCCGCTTAACATTATCCTATATCCCCTCACCTTCCTAATAGATCCTTGGTACATATACAAGATTATCCCATCCCTGATTTATGGCTTTGAGGCGATGGCCTTTTACTATCTTACGGGGGCTCTCCGGTTAGACAGAAAAGCTAGGTACCTGAGCACCCTAATCTTTGCCTTCTATCCTGTCTCCCTCAGGATCTCTTGGGATCTCCATAGGAACTCTTTGGGACTTGTGTTTCTAATAGGACTTCTAGCCGAAGTCGTCAAGGGCGAGAATCCCTGGAGGATACTTATTTTATCGGCAGGAGCCTTCCTATCGTTAGGGCATTATTTTTTGTTGGAATGACCACAGAGATTTTCATCTTTCGAGTCAATCGGCGGGTCCTTTGGTTTAAACTTTTCACCATCAAGTTGATTCACCTGCTGAGGATCTTAGGATATATCACACTTCAAATACTAACCTTCGAGGGCATATCTCCTTAGGGTCTCTATATTCGAAGAGAACTGTAGATAATCTTCGATCTATTGGTTTTAATATTAATCTCAATTGTAGTGCTAGAAAGAGTTGATACGACCTCTATTCCATAGGTGGAGAATTAGACGGTCATTCTATGACCCCAAAGTTGCGTTCGGACCCATTTCTCCTCTGGTAAGGAACCTATAGTCGTCAGCTACTTACTCGATCAATAGCTAGCGATTCTTAGATACTGCTATGAGAATTATGCTAGGGCATCTTCTTCGCCTATGAAAAGTGAATGGGTAGTTTATGTCATAATACATTACAGAAGGGTTTCCCAACTAAAGAATATCAGCCTTGGAGGAGGTAATCATGTGATTAGAGAACAAGAAATTTTAAAACTTAGAAGAACATTATCCTGAAGTATAGGTTCGATAAAAGCTTTATTTAACTGCGATCATATCGCCCCCACTAATCTCAGGAGTATGGGTATCACTGTTGCCCCCATGTGGTTAGTACGACTCCTACGGTCCACCTGAAGTTGCTGTGGACATCCCTTCTAAGATCGCTTACTTCCTTCCTCAGCTCAGTAATATCTTGCTTGCTACATCCTTAAGAATAGCGTTTACTATTGCAACCTCACATCAGGTTCTATAATTAGAAGCTCAGCTAACCTCTTCCTAGCTGATATATCCTTCTCGAAGAGATCTACTACCTCCTTAGCTGTCAAGCCCACATGGACTATTGCTTGAGGAACATATAATAGTTGCTTTATTAATGAAGGTAAAATATTAATGATGATAATTGATCGAAGATTTTTTGGAGGAATCTTCGTCTTAGAATGTTTAGATCTACAGTTTACATTATACTTTACAAAGCTCTCCTTAACCTATCTACGGGTGACAGGGCTGA
>JAOZGR010000003.1 GCA_027491485.1 Thermoproteota archaeon | reverse complement strand
TACATCCGGTGACTTTATACCGGTTAGCAGTAGTATTACTCTGACCGTATCTCCAAGTTGCTCATTCATATCTGCTCCTATCTTTATTATGGCATCACTCGACATCCTAGATGCAACTATTCCAGTTATTTGATGGACTTCTGTTAGTTTAAGGTTCTTCCCTCCATAGACCACGACTAATGCTCCTCTAGCACCATCGGGCGATATATCTATAAGCTGATTTCTGAGAGCCATCTTGACGGCTTCCTCTGCTCTCCTCTTAGGATCACTTGATTCCCCTATACCAACAGCTGCGACTCCCCCAGCACTCATGAGCATTCTGATATCATTTAGATCAACATTTACCATGGTTCTCTTCCTTATTATCTCCGCTATACCTTTGACCATGACAGCTAAGGTGTAATCAGCCATGACAAATGCTTGATCTATCGGTAAATCGCCAGCCAGCTGCAACAGTCTATCATTTGATATGAGAACTACTGTATCCGCCCATTTTCTTAGCTGTCTTATACCTTCCTGGGCTATTTTGTATTTATGCCTACCCTCGGTTTTGAAGGGTAATGTGACAAAGCCTATTACCCTAGCACCTTTATCCTTGGCTATCTTAGCCACTACGGGCGCTGCTCCAGTTCCCGTACCACCCCCCATACCTGCTGCAATGAATACGAGATCTGGCCTATTTCCGAGAGCATCTGATATCTTGTGGGCATCTTGTTCTGCACAAGCTCTTGCTACTTCCGGTCTTCCTCCAGCGCCTAATCCATGAGTTATGCTTTCACCTATGAGTATCTTTATTGGGGCGTTAACGCCTTCCAAGTGAATTTTATCCGTGTTAACGGCAACTAGTTTCACCCCTTCGACTTGGAGTTTATTGAGGTTATGTATGGTGTTAGAGCCGCAGCCCCCTATACCTACTATAACAATGTTACCTCCATTATAGTTTCCATTGAGATCCGGGTTCGCCCCAGCCCACGAAATATCTGTGGAGGGGGGTGACATGGATATTGGAGGGGCATCAGTACTCTCGCCTATGGGTGCATTAAATATCTTCCTGAATAGATCGACCATTTCCCTTGCCTGAGAAGAACCTTTAGTGCTAACATCCCCATACATCAGTAAGCCACACCTCCGGTACTTTTCTTCCTATATTCTCTTATCAGAAGCCTAATTGCCTCCCTTATCGCCTCACTCTTACTAGTAAACCCACCCTCCTTAACCAGCCTCTCCAGCTCCTGCATTAGTGAATGAGGTATATGAAAGGATACTACTACCATAATATCACCAAAACATTGAGCCGAGATCCTGATGATATAGCCAATGTATGACATTAACGGACCTGATATTGTCTACTTTTTCCTACATCCTGTGTTACTTGTTTATAAGTAGTTGTCACTCACAAGAGTTACTTGCGAAAGTAATGTGAAAGTTCAACTCTCACATCGGGACTTGACTTATTCTGGCTGACATCAGCATATTTCATATTTAGGAGGACTATCGTTAATAACGATGTGGATCGGTTACACATATGGTGATAATCAATGGACCACTATTGCAACTCCGTACATGTAACATACTCTTGTATATCAATGAAGTAGGCACCCTGAGATAACAATTAAACTATTGTCCTATAGTTTCAACAGGGGGTTCTATTAGAGTTGATCCCTAATAGTAGAAAGGAGATTATAGCTAGGATGTTGGGCGAGTTAGGGCTTAAAGATGTTAAGGGACTTTATTCTGATGTCCCCCAGACTTTGCTTCTAGATAGACCTCCAGATGTAGGGAAATCGATGTCGCAGGCCGATGTTAGTAATGTATTTGAGAGAGAAATCTTGAGAAGAATATTGGATGTAAATTTAATCTTCACAGGCGGTGGAATTGCAGATCACTATGTACCTGCACTAGTAGATGAACTCTCATCTAGGCAAGAATTTTACACTTCTTATACCCCATATCAGCCAGAGGTATCTCAAGGAGTTCTACAGGTGCTTTTTGAGTACCAATCTCTCATGGCAGAGCTATTAGGCATGGATGTGGTTAATGCCTCTCTATACGACTATGCCTCAGCCCTAGGAGAGGCTGGAAGGTTCTCTATCAGGGTTACCAAGAGGAATAAGATAGTTCTAGCATCTACAATACATCCAGAGAGATATAGTGTGTTAAAAACGTACGTAGAGCCTCTAGGGACCGAACTAGTTTTGATTCCCTATGACGAGTCTGGGGAGCTTTCACTAGAGGACCTGAGCAGCGTAGTGGACGAGAGTGTGGCGATGGTCTATGTGGAATCTCCTAACTTCTTCGGGGTAATTGAGACAAGAATCGAGGAAATATCCCAGTTATGCCATGATAAAGGAGCTCTTCTCGCTGTGGGAGTAGATCCATTATCTCTAGGTTTGATAAAACCCCCAGGTGAGATGGGAGCCGATATAGTTATTGGAGAAGGACAGCATTTAGGTGGATATATGAATTATGGTGGTCCCTCATTAGGTATATTTGCTATAAAGAGGAGATTTAGACATATAAGACAGATGCCTGGAAGGTTAATTGGTATAACTAGAACAGTAGATGGTAAGTTTAGAGGATATTCCATGGTACTTCAGACCAGAGAGCAACACATAAGACAAGAGGAAGCCACATCGAACATAACCACCAACTCCTCTTTGATGGCAATAAGAGCTGCGATCTACCTATCACTCCTAGGACCAGACGGCATTAGAAAGATATCAGAGAAAATATTCTATAACACTTTGTATCTAAAAAGAAAGATAAATGAACTTTCGTGCTTCAAAACGCTCTTTCCAAGATCTATATCATTTAAGGAGATACCAGTTATCGCTGACAAGTCTTGGGAGGATATTAACAAGTTCTTATTATCTAAGGGTATCTTGGGAGGATTTATCATCGGAAGTAGGTTTCCAGAGCTGGATAGCGAGAAGAAGATTGCCCTCTTCTCTACAACAGAAGTACACACTAAGGAAGACCTAGATTATTTAATCCAAAGCATGAGGGAGGTGTGTTAATGAGGTATATACAAGCGCGCTGGGAGGAAGGAGATGGTATTTTAGAACCAACAGTATTCGAGTTAGGCAAGAGAGGAGATGGTGGGACTCCTATAGTCAGTGTAGAGGAAGAATTGATGGAAGAAATAGGTAGCTTAGATGAGATATTGCCTGAGAATATTGTTAGGAGAAGTATAAATTTGCCTGGCCTGAGCGAACCAGAGGTAGCTAGACACTTTAGTCACCTAGCGCAGATGAACTTTGGTGTTGATAGTGGACCTTACTGGCTTGGTTCATGCACAATGAAGTATACGCCTAAGCTTGCTATGAGAATTGCGTCTGTAAGTAAGATAAGGAGACTTCATCCTTATGCCCCTGAAGAACAGGTCCAAGGTATACTTAAGGCACTATATGAGTTAAAAGAAATGCTATCAAAGATAACTGGGTTACCATATTTCTCATTACAGCCTGCAGCTGGTGCTCAGGGTGAGTTAGTCGGAGCTCTCATGATTAGGAAGAAATTTATGGATCTAGGTGAAAAGAGAGATGAAATCTTGATACCAGAGTCGGCACATGGCTCTAACTTTGCAAGTGCCGCGATGGCTGGATTCAAAGTAGTCAGGATCCCCCCTTCTGATGAAGGAACCGTAGATCTAAACGCGTTAAGAGCAGCAATTAATGAGAGGACTGCTGGTATGATGATAACTAACCCTAACACTTTAGGGATCTTTGAGAGCGATGTATTAGAGATCGCTAATGTACTCCACTCAAACGGAAGCTATCTATACTACGATGGAGCAAACCTGAATGCCATAATGGGATGGATCCTTCTCTCGGATATGGGTGTGGATATAGCCCATTTGAACATACATAAGACATTTAGTGCTCCACATGGTGGAGGTGGACCTGGTGCCGGAGCTGTCGGTACTACTGAGGAGTTTAGGGACTTCCTCCCGATCCCCGTGATATCCAAGAGGGACGATTATTACTTCTTAGATTACAATGTTCCTAAGACTATAGGAAAGGTTAGGATGTTCTATGGGAACATTGGTGTGCTAATAAAGGCTTGGGTCTATCTGAAATTGTTAGGAGGGGAAGGAGTAAGAAGCGTTTCTACCATTGCCGTTCTCAATGCGAATTATGCCAGAAAGAAGCTCGTTGAGATGGGATTTGAAGTTCTCTATGGTAAGGATAGACCATGTAAGCACGAATTCGTATTATCCCTCTCTGGATTGAAAAAGAAGTATGGTATAAGGGCATTAGACTTCGCTAAAGCATTAATAGATAGGGGCTTCCATCCACCCACCATATACTTCCCGCTAATAGTTCCGGAAGCCTTCATGATGGAACCTACGGAGTCAGACAGCCTAAGAGAAATAGATGGCTACGTAAATGCCATGGGAGACATCTTAAGGAGGATAGAGGAGAATCCTGAAGAGATTCTCCAGGCACCAAAGAATTCTGCAATAGGAAGGATAGATGACGTATTCGGAACTAAGAAGCTTTGGTTAACTTGGAAAATATATGAGAATGAGGGCAGATAGGACTACCTCGATAATTAGAATAGTAATCACTAATTTCCTCTCTTTATTTATGCCTTTCTTTATAAGAAGCCATGCTAAAGATTTATTTGGTGGTGGGAGGAGGGTCCCGTCCTCTTTGACTCTTGTTGGTATTTTCTCGGCTGTCTTCCCCCAGCTGATGAGCTTTAGGAAGAAGTCCACACCATGGGGAATTGTGAGCACTATTAGAGGCCAGTATAGGTTGTTTTCCGCTGCAATGAACGAAATCGTTCCACCAAGGAAGAAAGTCATTACATTTCCGGGAAAGGCTTTAGCAGGGTACCAGTTAAGTGAGAGGAAGGCAAGTGACGTAAGAGCTAGTAGTAGAAACTGGAGCGACCCTACATCTTTCCCAGTCAATAGCAACACTATCGATAGAGTAAGTGATATCACAGAGGACAGTCCTGCTTCTAACCCATTAAATCCGGCTAGTGTATTGAATGCATTGGTAACATAGATACCGTAGAGGGTTATTGCAGCTAAGTGGAGAGGGAAAGGCATTAGGTCGAAAGGGGTAAAGGGAGAGAGTTCAGATGCCATAAAGAGGAAGGGTATGCCAGAGAGTACTATTTTTTCTAAGTTATTGAGGCCAAGTACGTCGTCCATGAATCCAATCATTGAGTAAAAGGTGGAAGAAATCAGCAAATGTGTATCCCAGTGTCCAAATAGAATCTGAATTATTGCCATCATGATTATGGATTCTATAGTTATGGGTAGACCACCAATTCTAGCTGCATAGGTCTCATATGGTTTGTGTAGATCCTTAGAGACCAGATTGTCGTTCTTAAATGAGATATGTATCCATCTCTTAGTGATCCAATATGCAATGACAGGCGATGTCAGAACTACTAGGTAAGGTAATATCGTGTTCATGGTAATGCGACCTCTTTTTTTATTCTTTAGTTATTGGCAATATGTGATAAAGATGCACTTAGCTGTCATTGTACTTCTGGCTTCGATCTTGGGTCTATTATTCTCTGAGATCTTCCATAGGAGGATAATACCTAGGCTCATTAGTAGGAATTACCTATCCGAAGATGTACATAAGCCTGATAGACCTAGAATCCCTGAACCAGTTGGTCCGGCGGTTTCCCTCGCTTTTATAGCCTCCACCATTGTACTAGCTCCCTTAGTCAAGGACCCTATCCTCCTAATGGGTATTGCCGCCTCGTCCGGGATATCTTCTATGATTGGGTTGTTAGATGATATATCACCACTTGGGGCCAAAAGTAAACCCCTACTGCTTACTTTACCAGCGTTCGTGATGATGGCCACCGGAGGACTCATTCCTAGACCAATACTCCCAATATTAGGGAGAGCAAGATTGTATTACGTCTATTGGCCCTTACTAATGGCTATGTACACAGTTTTCTCAAATAGTGTTAATATGATGGATGCCCTAAATGGTATGCTTCCCCTTTCTGTCTTTGGAGCCACTATACCATTAATCCCAGTGATCCTTATGACTGGTAGGGATGAAGCCCTCGTCTCCTTAGTACTTCTCCTATCAGTTATGTTCCCATACTACTTAAGGAATAAGTATCCTGCAAGGGTCTTTGGTGGGGATTCTAATTCACTCTTCATTGGTGCAACCCTAGCAGGGATATCTGCTTCATCAAATACGGAGGCATTCTTCTCAATCGCATTACTCCCCTTTATCGTGTCTGGATTTTCATTAATCGTATCGGTAGGAGGGCTCGTCGAGAGGAGAGGGATAGCCAAGAGACCAGTAGTAGTTAAGGATGGCATGATCCGTGCAAATCCGGATAGGGTCGCACCCATGTCGATGATAGCCATCCTTACATCGTCTAAGCCAAAGAGAGAACCCGATATTGTCATGGAGGTAGCGCTAATCTCCCTGTTTTCTGGCATTTTATCTTGTCTTACGTTCTTTCTACTCACACCAAGGTGATTAAATGGATAGGGGTCTCATCTTAGCAATTTTCAGCATCATATCTGGCTGGGCACTCATACTACTGTCTCTTTTGGTAATAAAGGTGTTAATCTTGTCTACTAGGGAGGGATCGTTTGTCTACTCTCTTATAGAGGTAGGAATGGGCTTCTTAACCTTGATTTCTTTCTTATTTATTTGGTATAGGCTGCTCAGGTACTTATTCCTTAGGACAAAAGTTGGTGATAGTGGGCCCGGGGGGACTTGAACCCCCGACCTCCCGCTTATCCTCTGGGACCCCTGTAGCGGGAGCCGCCATATAAGGCGGGCGCTCTATCCAGTCTGAGCCACGGGCCCAAGCTATATCGATATGGGTAGTGCCTATATATAAGATTTAGCGGTGATAGTTGGTATACATGTGCGGAGTCAGCAATGCCCCAGAGCCGGCCTATAAGGTGAGAATCAAGGAAATATACGAAGGCGAGTTTGAGGAGATTTCTGTAAACCACGTAAGATATTTCAGATTTCCATGGGGAAGTGTATCAAGAGCAAGGGTCATGGGTATTGTAATAAGTTCTTGGATAAATGACGATGGTTCCTTTGCTAGGCTAGAGATACACGACGGTACAGCAAGTATACAGCTTAAGGCATGGGAGGAAGATGTATCAAGGCTATTCGACCCAGAAACGGGACATCTATTTGAGGTTGGCACAATTCTAGATGTGATAGGACGCATAAGGAGTTGGCGGGATACCGTATATCTATATCCAATTATAGTCGAGAAGGTTAGCGACCCAAACTTGATATTATTAAGGGAATTGGAGATTCTTAGGAGAATGTTAAGATTTAGATTCCCTCCATCAGCCAGGAAAGAAGATTATCCTATTGACAAAACAATAATAAAACTGTTAAAGGAAGTTGGTCCACTTTCTCCTGAGGAGATCTCGGATCTATTAGGTTGGGAGCTTAATGATGTTCTTGACAAGTTGGATGGATTAAGGGAACTAGGTTTAATATACAAGGAAGGCAGTAAATACGTATATAGGTTAAAGATAGGGTGAGAGCATGTCAACTAGAGAAGAGTACTTAGAGATGTTGAGGGAGGCTAGAGAGCAGCTCCCCATGACTATAGTGAGTGGTGAGAGATTCACTCCCCCTAAACCCATAATTGCCATAGAAGGTAGGCAAACCCATGTGGTTAATTTCAAGGAAATTGCCAATTCCTTGAACAGAGATCCTAAGCTTATAGCTAGATATCTATCTAAGGAGTTAGGATCCCCGTACTTTCTCACTGAAGATGAGAGAAAACTCATACTATCGAGGAGGATAGACCCTAGACAGGTGGAGAATAGACTCGACAGGTTCATAAGGACATATGTCATATGTCCACACTGCGGAAGACCTGATACGGTAATAGTGAAAGTAAGGAGAGCATGGATCCTAAGATGCATGGCCTGTGGCGCTGAAACTCCAATACCTAAGATATGAGGGGTGGTTAGTTGCCGAAGAAAAAGAGAAGGGGGGAGGACATTGAGAGATCCCTTGATGCGGAGATGGAGGGGCTTCTTCCTGCTGAGGAGGAGTTAGAGGTATTTGGTCGAGTGCTAGAGCCGTTAGGTAAGGGTCATTTTAGGGTAGAGTGCTCAGATGAGGCTATACGAGTTTGTCGGGTGAGAGGAAAGCTTAGAGGTAGGAGGTCTTGGATAAAGAGAGGAGATATAGTACTTGTCTCTATTTGGCCGTTCAAAAAGGATAGGGGAGATATAGTTGTTAGGTATAGACATCAGCAGGTCCTTTGGCTTGTAGAGAAGGGCTACATACCCGAGGATTGGGCTGTTTACAAAGAAGGCTAGTAGGATCAAAGAGAGGTGTATTCTTGCCAGATAAGTTCGAGAAGATTGAGGAGCAAATAGAGAGACTTCTACAAAGAGATAGAGAGAAGGAAAAAAGAATAAAGGATGAGGAGTACTATAAAGTTAGACAACTAGCTTTTGATAACAGGACTGTAAGATCCTTACTAAAGCTATTCAATAAGGGAGTTTTAGAGGACCTGGCCTGGGTGATCAGTGCTGGCAAGGAGTCTCTTGTCCTAGCAGGAAGGGGGCCTGAAGGCGAACTAGCTATAAAGATATACAGGATATATACCGCTAACTTCAAGAAGTATCTGGATTACATTATAGGAGACCATCGGTTCCCTCCAGTTAGAGATAGGGATAAGATCATACCACTCTGGGCCAAAAAAGAGTTTAGGAACTTGAAGAGACTGAGAGATGTTGAAGTCAATGTCCCTAGGCCCATAGATGTAACAGGGAATATATTGGTTATGCAGTTCATAGGTGAGGAGGGAGTTCCTGCTCCCTTGCTTAAGGAGGTTGTGGTTCTCGAGAATCCAAGACAATTTCTAGACGCAATCCTAGAAGATATAAGGAAGGCATATGTTGATGGAGACTTAGTACATGGAGACTTAAGTGAATATAATGTAATGGTATGGAGAGGTAAGCACTGGATAATTGATGTTTCTCAAGCTGTAGTTACAGCACATCCACTTTCATTCTCATTTCTGTTAAGGGATTTGGAAAGGATAACCTCATTCTTTAAAAAGAGATACCGGATAGAGGTACCTGACCCATATAAGCTCGCTGAAGATCTGGCAAAGGTTAAGGAAGTCTAAGTAGGTGGATAGCCTTGCAGGAGATAAGAGTCAGGATCCCTAAGGAGAGGATAGGGGTTCTGATAGGTAAAAGGGGATCTACAAAGGGCATGCTCGAAGAGATGACTGGAGCAGAGATACTAGTCGATAGTACAACAGGAGAAGTTATTATTAGGTTTGCTCAACTCCCAGAAGATCCTCTCTTACCTCATAAATTGGAGTCTGTGATAAGGGCAATAGGGAGAGGATTTAACCCCGAAATAGCTCTTAAACTGCTTAATGACGACTATGTCCTCGAAGTGATAGATATAAGGAGGTTCGTTGGTTCAAGAAAGAATCAGCTAAAGAGAATGAGGGGAAGGCTTATTGGTGAGAAAGGAAAGGCGAGAGCCTACATAGAGCAGAGGACTAATACTGATATATCTGTTTACGGCCATACCGTCTCAATCATAGGGAAGATTTATGATATCGTGCCGGCGAGGGAAGCCATTTTTTCCTTGTTAGAGGGATCAATGCACTCTACAGCTTATAGATTAATGGAAAAGAAGATCTCTCAGATGAGCAGGAGAGTCCTTACAGATGAAAGCCTCTTGAGAAAGACTTTGAGAGAGGAGGGCGATTAGGGGGATATTAATGTCGGATAAAGTAGAATTGGAAGAGATAAGCGCAGCTGATTTCTTCTATAGGAATAAATCCCTCGCGGGGTTTGATAACTCGGTCAGAGCCACCTACACAATAGTTAGGGAGCTTGTAGAAAACGCTCTTGATGCCGCCGAAATTGCCGAGAGGCCTCCCAAGGTAGAAATCATTCTAAAAGAGTTTAGAGAGAAGAAAACTGGTTCATTACCGTGGTATAAGATAGTAGTAGCTGATAATGGTGTTGGTTTAGGGCCAGAAGAGATACCAAGAGCCTTCGGAAGGGTCTTTGTGAGCTCAAAATATAGATTAGTCCAGAGCAGAGGTACCTTCGGCTTAGGAGGAACAATGGCGCTCCTTTATGGCCAGATTACCACAAGCATGCCATTTAAGATAATCTCAGCTAGGTTAAGGGAACCAGTCTATGAGATAACTATGAATATAGATATCAAGAGGAATGAACCTGTCGTCCTCGACAGAAAAATACTCAAGGGAATTTCTAGGAGTTCGTTTACGATCGTTGAATCGTATTTTGAGGGGAATTATCCAAGAGCCAAGAAAAAGATAGTAGAATACTTACATCAGACGGCTATAGTGGTTCCATACGCTGATATCTCTTTTTTAGATCCTGAAGGGAACCTATACGTATTTCCTAGAAGTACAGATGTCATGCCAGAGAGGCCTAAGGAGTCACTATTCCACCCCAAAGGTGTTGACCTAGAGCTTCTTCAGAGATTAATTGAGTCCACTAATACACGAACGTTGAAGTCCTTTCTAGTTAGGCATTTTCAGAGAGTAGGCGAAAAGACTGCCAAAGAGGTCCTAAAGCTGGCTGGATTACCCCCAGATAAGAATCCATCTAAGCTTACCAAAGAGGAAATATCTTCTCTCTTCCATGCATTAAAGACTTATACGAAGTTTCTTCCTCCCGACCCTAGCGTCCTTTCCCCATTAGGAGCTGATCTATTTGAATCTGGTATTAGAAAAGAACTTCAGCCCGAGTTCGTCAAGGCAGTACAAAGGCCGCCTTCTGTTTATGAGGCTCATCCCTTCATCGTAGAGACTGCCATAGCATATGGGGGGCAGATCAGAGCGACAGGGGAGATACAGCTCTATAGATATGCCAATAGGATTCCATTGCTCTACGATGTATCTAGTGACGTGTCCTATCATATAATTAAGAGGATTGACTGGAGTAACTATGGAATCAAAAGCCCTGAGGATGAGCCAATTGTCTTTTTTGTTCATATAGTCTCTACCAAGGTACCATTTAAGACTGTTGGAAAGGAATTCATAGCAAACGTTCCTGAGGTTGCTAGGGAAATCGAGCTGGGACTGAGGATCTGTGCAAGAGATCTAAGACTCTTTCTAAGTAGGAAGAGAAGGAAGGAATTGTTAAAGAGAAGATACGAGCTCTTCAAGATTTATTACCAAATAATAGCCGAGACCTTAGAGGAGCTGCTTGGCGAAAGACCGCCTATCGAGAACTTACTTCATAGGTTAAGGGTAGATATAGGTGAGGAATATGGAGGAGATAACAGAGGTGAAGAGGAAAGCTCTTGAGATAGCGAGAAATATAGCCGATCATATAAAAAGAGGGGATTTCCCAGAGATAGAATACCCTCCTAATACGCAGAGCAATATAGCATTTGATGAGGAAATAGGCTACACGTTCGACCCTAAGAACTATAGTAAAATAAGAGGGTCGAGAGTAAAGAGCCTCAAGACCCTAGCAGGAGTTCTCTATGGACTGAGTAGGGCGCTAGATCACCTGGAAAGCGGATTAACTATGACAAAGAGGGACTTCTACTATGTTCATAAAGTAGAGAGACTAAAAGGAACTCTATTCCCACAGGATCAGAGAGAGACGGATTCGAGAATAGTACTGATGGAGCTTATCCTAGGGATGCCAAGAGAGGCATTTTCCATAACCAGTGACCCAAGAGGCTGGATATATGGGGATATTGAACTCATTGATAGGTCTGGGAGAGTCCTTAGAGCAGATCAGGTTGGAGAGATGGGTTATTCCGTCCCTCCTAGGCCTGAGAATATAAAGTTCAAGAGGATAGGGGTTAAGGCTGTAATAGCAATAGAGAAGGTAGGTCCTGCCAAGAATATGATTGAACTCGGCATACCCGAGGAATACAAAATAGCAATAGCAATTCTGCAGGGTCAGGCCTCTAGGAGTATGAGAAGATTCCTGAGAATGCTCTCTGATGAAGGAGTTCCGATCGCGATTCTTACCGACTTATCTCCGTGGTCTCTCAGAATAGCTGCAACTGTTATATACAACAGCATCAACTCGGCCCATATACCACATCTAGCATCACCTGAAGCCAGATTCATCGGAATACTGACGGATGATGTAGAGAATGGGTTCTTTAAGGACTACCAATTTGCACTAGAGCCCTTGACTCCTGCAGATCTTAAAGCCGCACAGGATAACCTCTATCTTCCGAATCTACAGGCAGAGTTCTGGCAAAAGGAGAATAGATGGTTCCTTGAGAAAAAGAAGAAGGCAGAGATAGAGATATTCAAGGCAATGAGTCCCTCGGCTAAGAAATTGAAGGAGCTATTTTTAGAATACCTGAGAGAAAAGCTAGATGAACATCTAGGGATTAGTATCTGAAGTAATTCTCGCTATTTCCCCCTCTTACTCTATTTTAGAGATCCTATAATTGAGATAACATTTTTATTGGGGTTTATATCTCAATGGAATGGGCTCCGGTGGTGTAGCCAGGCCAAGCATAGGGGCCTTTCGAGCCCCAGACCCGGGTTCAAATCCCGGCCGGAGCACCAGCGGGGGTAGCCAAGCCAGGTCCAAGGCGCCGGATTCAGGGTCCGGTGGGCATCAGGCCCGCGTGGGTTCAAATCCCACCCCCCGCACCATCTTTTAACAGGGATAATCTTTATAGATGCCTCTGCACATAGTTGTCCGGAAGCCCCGTGGTGTAGCGGTCAAGCACGCCGGGCTTTGAACCCGGAGACCCCGGTTCGAATCCGGGCGGGGCTACCACCTTTCCCCTCCAAAGGATTGGTAGTATGAGTCAACGCAAGTTCTTAGTAGATTCAATGAATGGGAAGATAGCGAAGTGGCTGAGGATCTTAGGGCGCGATACCTTTTATGTATCCTCAACAGTAGAAGATTCCTCTATACTAGATAGCCTAAAGGATAGGGTTTTGGTAACTAGAGACAGAGATCTAGCAATAAGGGCCATGAAGTATGGTAAGTCCTGCGTATTCTTACCTGAGGATTTAGAAGATGCATTATCTATAATTTCTCTTAAGTTTGGGGTAAGATTGAAGGTAGATATTTCTACAACAAGGTGTCCCTTCTGTAATGAGAGGCTTGTTAGGGCCAGCAGGGAGGAGATCCGGTCAAGGGTACCAAGAGAAACTCTCTTGTCTCATAGAAGGTTCCTAGTTTGTCCTTTGTGCGGGAAGATATTTTGGTTCGGCACGCATTACTGGGAGATGTTAAAGACTCTCTCAAGGGTAAAGAAGAAAAAGTATGAGCGTATGAAATATTGGCCGATGATGATGGGTGACGGCAACGATCTGTGAGATAACTGACCTACCCTGAGGCCCTCTCTGGAGATTGTGCGAACTAGATGAAACCAAATTAATTTATGATAATCTACTGAATGGTGCCGGGTGATACTACGGATAGATTAGCACTTGTACTCAGAAATGTCGCTGAGCCTTTAGAGGAATTTGTCATGACAGTAGATGAGATAAAGGAGTTGCTAAAATATGGGAAGCACAATACTTACGTAGGATATGAACCCTCTGGTCCCATACACTTGGGAACTCTAATAACTATCTACAAGCTGGCTGACATGATTGAAGCCGGTTTCCATTCTATAGCCTTGATGGCAGATATACACGCCATTCTCAATCTTAAGGGGCCTAAGGATCTAATTGAGGAGGTCTCCATGACTTACTGGAAGACAGTATTTCATGAGCTTGGATCACCCCATATAGAAATCCGTTTGGGAAGCGAGTTCGAACTCTCGCCTGATTACATTTTGGACTTGTTATCCCTGTCTCAGAAGGTGACCGCTAGAAGGGCTTGGAGAGCTATGTCGGTCATAGCTAGAGAAAGGGAGGATCCTCTAGTGTCCCATCACATATATCCATTGATGCAAGCTCTAGACATTCTCTACTTGAATGTAAAGGTGGCAATTGGAGGAACAGACCAGAGAAAGATACACGCCCTAGCGAGAGATATCTTCTCTATGCATGTCCCATTGAGGGTGGAAAGATACGTTCCTTCTGCAATCCATACGCCTCTACTCCCCGGACTAATTGAGGGTGGAAAGATGAGTAGTAGCATTCCTAAGTCCCACATTGCAGTCCATGATCCGCCAGAGATCATTAAAGAGAAGTTAAAGCAGGCCTACTGCCCTCCGGGTACTGAAAATCAGTACGATGAAGAAGGTAGGCTTAAGAACCCAATTTTAGGAATTGTGAAGTACCTCATACTCCCTAGGGCTGGTACGATCAAACTTCCAAGATCTAGGGCATTTGGAGGAGGTGATATAGAGATAAGTAGCTATAAAGAGCTGGAAGAGAGCTACAGGAGGAGAGAGATACACCCTCTTGACTTGAAGGAGTTTGTGGCGGATCACTTCATACGAGAGTTTTCGGGACTCAGAGAGAAATTCTCCTCTGACAACGACCTCATTAAGCCCCTATATAATCTGCAGAAATGGCAGAGGCTGAGAGGTCTCTTTGGAGATATCGAGTGGAAAGAAGCCCTGAGGTCCTATTATCCATATCTAGGAGAGGATATCTCATAGATTTAGTGTATTCTAGGCAGGTATGGGTTCTTCGCTGCTTTATAAGAGATTACTGAACATTCATATGGGCAATGATGAGAGCTCCACAGACAGAATTAATGACGGAACTCTCCGCTCCTGAGCCCGTTACGTTAAAAAAGGAAAGATTAACTGACTTTTTCCTTTAATGCGCTCGCAGCAACAACAGCTTTTCTTATAAGATGCAGTATGGTCTTGTCACTTACCCAGTTTATCTCTATAGAGAGAGTTAATGCTCTCGCTATTGCCCTCTCCATCAACGGCCTTACTGTGTATCTATTTATCTCTCCTATCTCTAAGGCTAAGTTAAGAGCCGATCCATGCGCTTTAACAATCATCTCCACTATATCTTCCTTCGTTATGGCTAGTAGGTCTGGTAGGTACAGTAGCCCTTCTTCATCTATGGCGCCTGTTACCTTAAAGCCCACTTTGAGGGGTTTTATATTTAGATTCCTGAGTAGGTCGGCTATTTGTGGAGATGCTTTCTCTCCTTTTCTCAGAATGACAAAATCCTCAGATATAGCTACCTTCCCACCTTGTATTTTAGTCGGTACACCCATGGCTCGTAAATCTGTTAGTATTGGACCAGGTGCTATGTCAGTAGGGCCCTTGGGTATAACTATATCTTCTTCCGCAACGTCACCCGGTTTTAGGAAGACTTCTGCCTTCCTTTCTGCTATAAGATGAAATGTCTCGAATGGATCCTTCTTACTGAAGATTACTACTAAGTTGAGGGGCATTCTATTAACAAGTTCTTTCAGTCCCTTTCTGTCGATTTCCTCTGCCACCTTAGCGACGAGCCTCTTTTTAATAACGAAGAACCTTATATCGGGAGAGAGCTCTCTTCTAACCCTCTGAAAGTGGTCTGCTGGTATTCTAGCGAAGTCTGCAAACATTATAGTTGGGTATTCCTTGACTAATTTGGCGAACTTCTCCATCATTTTGGCCTTTCTAACCCTCTGAGGGCTAACTCTTCTGGATTCAGTCATAGAAGACATGTTATCGCCTCCTCTTCTCATATGTTATAGGTAGCTCATATGCCGGCCCCATTGTGGTCTTAATGTAAACCCTAGCTATCTTCGAGGGATCCTCATATTTCCTCTCAATGACCGAGAGAATTGTCTTTATATTCTCCATTATCTCTTCAGGGTTCATATCGCGAGAACCAACTTTTACGTGGATGAGAGGTTGATCCTTCATTCTTATTCTGACAGATTTCTTGAGCTTCTCTATTAATTCTGGAAGTTTCGAAACGGCTGTAGCTGGTAGATTAACTGGCATTTTGTTCCTAGGGCCGAAGACAGGCCCTATATATCTAACTATTTTTGGTAAAATATCTGCCTGAGCTATGAAGAAGTCGTATTCTCTGGCTAACTTCTTCAAGTTCTTCCTATTGCCCGCCATTGTTTCGATTTCCTCTGGCTCAATTACCCTATCAGCACCGGACTCCTTTGCCTTAACTGCAAACTCTCCCTTTCCAATAACAGCTATCTTGATTTGTCGGTTCTTTGGAGGATTGGGCAGTTCTACTACCTCATTTATCTTCGCATTAGGGTCCCTCTTTAGGTCGATACCCCTTAGTACTACAACTAAATCGACTGCCTCTTTGAACCTTCTCTTAGGACTCTCCTCCAGCACTTTAGAAATAACCTCTAGAACTTTATCTTCTACTAGTAACTGAGACATTTCAATCACCTGTTATCACTTCATCCCATATGCCCGAATCTATCTCCTTCTGGACCTCTCTGGGATCCTTCCCCTCTATAGTTACACCCATAGATAAGGCTGTCCCAATTACCTGTTTAACGACTTTTTTTAGATCTTTCGTATTGGCATCCTCTAGTTTTGTTCTAGCTATTTTGACCACCTGATCCATCCTCAGATCCCCGATCTTCTTAGAACTTGGATCTGAAGACCCTTTTTCAGCCCCTAACTCTCTCAGTATAAGCATGGAGGTAGGTGGGGTACCAACTCTAACCTCGAAAGCCCTTGTCTCTAGATCTACCTCTATTTCTACAGGTACTTTCATGCCCGCATACTCTTTCGTTTTCTCATTAATTTCCTTGACCACCTGGCCCATATTAAGGCCTAGACCACCTAGAGCTGGTCCAAGAGGTGGTCCCGGTGTTGCCTTCCCACCTTCTATCATAACTTTTACTAGCTTCTTGGGCACTGCTAAGCACCTCCCTCACTCTCTTCTCCACCTTTTTTCTCCAATAGTTTTATGTGGTTGAATGGCATTTTTATCTCCCAGTCTCTGTCTATATCTAATAGCTTAAGGGTCAGCATTTTGCCCCTACCACCCTCTGGTACCGATAGTACAACGGCCCTGTAGCCCTTGAAATTGCCCTTAATAATTTTCACTATGTCCCCTGGCTCTATCTCGATACCAGCAGCTTCAGCGGATATCAGGTTTTCTATTTCCTGTAGAGGTATGGGGCTAGTAGACGCAAGCCTCACCTTAGAGAGTCCTCTAATAAGCCTTCGAACCTCATATTCTCTGTCAGCCTCTACGAATAGATACCCTTTGAACCGTGGTATAAATAAGATAGATTTTATTCTGGCTCCAGTTGCAGATGTTCTAGCCATTAACAGCCTAATTACATTAATTTCTCTTCCTGAGATCATTCTAATCGTAAAAAATAGGGCATGTTGAGTTCGGCTCTCCATTAGAACACCTATCCACCTACGAGGAAGAGGGCGGTCAGCTGTATCAGGAATCCAATTATGCCCACTAAGAGGAAGCCGGTGACTGTTACTTTAAATGTATTCCATACATCTTCCCATCCTGGTTTTTCGGCTACTTTAAGCGTTTGTACAATATAGTCCCAGAGGTTTGATCTCTCTTTAGTCCTTGGCTTGGATTTAGTTTTACCCATTCCTTAACACCTCACAGTTCATCTAGGCCAAGGTCTTTCTCGGGTTCCCTTACTTCCCTAGCTAAGGGTATCGTCCTCCTCTCCGACGACCTTCTAGGTATTGTGGCTCTCTCTACCCTAGCTATTGTAGGTCTCTCAGTAACGGCCTCCACAGCACCACCCTGGAGAGCAGCTTCCACGCTGGGAGAGGCCACCCCAGTAACTACCAGAAGAACCTGTACAACACCCTTGAGGGACTCGTCTATTCTAGCTCCCCATATGACATTAGCTGTCGGGTCTAGGGAGCCAACTATTGTCTCAACTATCTGTTCCATTTCATCTAAGGAGAAGTCTGGACCCGATGTTATGTTTATTATAGCGGACTTCCCACCAGATATGTCTGCTTCTAGCAGAGGGTTACCTAAAGCATCCTCTACCGCTTCTATAGCTCTATTCTCGCCATCACTCTCTCCAAAGGAGAGAACTGCCGGCCCACCACTCTCCAGAACATTTCTCAGATCGGCAAGGTCCACATTTATTAGACCCGGCTTCATGACGATCTCTACTATGCCCTTTACAGCCCTGGCCACTATCTCATCTGAAATGAAGAATGCTTGATGCAGAGGTAGTTCCTTCGCTATATCTAAAATTCTATCATTGTTTACAACTACGATAGTATCTGAAGATTCAGCTAGCTTGGCTAATCCATCCATAGCTATCTCTTTCTTCTTTGAGCCCTCAGCAGAGAAGGGTAGAGTCACTATTGAGACAACTACTGCTCCTACTTGCTTTGCTACTTCTGCTATTATAGGTGATGCACCGGTGCCAGTCCCTCCTCCAAGACCAGCCATTATGAAGAGTATGTCGGTACCCTGAAGGAACTCTTTGATTTCCTCAGAACTCTCTTTAGCTGCTTCTTCCCCTATTCTTGGATCTCCCCCAGATCCATTACCTCCACATAGCTCTTTCCCTAATAATATCTTTCTGTCAGCCACTGTGGCAAGGAGATGTTGAGCATCTGTATTTACAGCGACTGTCTCAACAGCGTCAACTCCAATGGCATTAAGACGAGTAATAGTATTACTACCAGCACCACCTACTCCCATAATTACTATTCTGGCCTTTACTCTCTCAACAAAGTCTTTGAGAGCCGAATCTTCAGGAGATACTTTTTGAGGGATCTCATGAAGCTCTCCCTCTATTCTACGACCGGCAGACTTTATTATTGACTTCAATACCCATCCCCTTCTAGCTTATTGGTCTTCTCAGTAGGATAAAGAGATCTCTGTATTTAAAGTAAGGCGTTAGTTTGACGATAATGCTCTGTGCAAGAGCATTAATGATAAAAGTTGAGGAATTATCCTCCATATACAGTTCAATATAGATATTTATATCGGTTTATAAAAATATTTACTACACTTTAGCAGTGTTACTATAAAAAGATTTGACAGGATACCTAAGATCTATACAGCCCTGTAATAGTCCTGGAAGGTAAATTACTGAAGTCAGATCAATTGCGATAACTTAGTTACGATACATGCTTTCAAAGTTAGATATCCACTTTCTAAGTCATCTCCCTTAATAGTCTGCACCAATACCTTACGAAAAAGTTATTAGTCGGATTTTCCCTCAAGGGACTTGGGCCCGTAGCTCAGTTGGTAGAGCGCCGGCTTTGCAAGCCGGAGGTCCCGGGTTCGAATCCCGGCGGGTCCACCAATTAGGCTTTTTAAAGTACATACACCTTCATTAACTCCTTCATGGTCTTAGAGAATGTAGGCCGGGGCCGGGATTTGAACCCGGGTTAAGGGCTCCACAGGCCCCCAGGTTACCAGGCTACCTCACCCCGGCAAAAGTGGTGCGGCCGCCGGGATTTGAACCCGGGTCTGGGGCGTGGCAGGCCCCCATCCTGTCCAGGCTAGACTACGGCCGCTAGTCGTACTATCAGGGGTCGCCTATTTAAGCATTAATTCCCAAGAGATACCCGTGATAATGATCTTAATAGCCGACTCTTCCTTAACTCTTATACCGGAATCGATAAAGAAAATTATAAAAAGAAGGGAATTAGAAAACTATTATATCAAATTCTACGGGAGATTCTTTGATATATTTGATGTGAATGTGCTCCCTACAGGCCGCAGATGTATAGTTAGAGATCCAAGATATGGAAGGCCTGACATAGTCCATAGGACGATCCTCTCAGTCACTGATCATCCTCTATTCAGAAGTGGTATTGTAAGACTGTATATGCACACATTAGATGGGAAATTATTTAAATTCAGCAGCAGAGTGCGCCCCCCAAGGAATTATGTAAGATTTCTAGGACTAATGAGTCAGCTATTAAGAAGAGGATGGGTGGGTCCTAGCATGGATAGACCTTTGATTCAAGAAGTCTCAACACCGGTCAGTAAACTAGTGGGAGATAAAGAGATAGTCATACTTCTAGATGAGAGAGGTCGATTAGTAGACCCCCTGAGCTTCCTTGCTCCCTTAAAGGACATTGATTCTACCTTTATCATAGGCGGATTTCCAGAGGGGGACTTCTCCAAGGAAATCTTAGAGATGGTAGATATCAAGCTATCACTCTATGAGGAAAGCTTATCTTCCTCTACGATAGTTTCCATGCTACTTACCTACCTTTACTATCTATATAGGTGGTAACTTGAGGAGGGATAGAAAAAGAGAGAGGGATCTAGCTAGGCAGAGGATCATTAAACTACTTAGAATGGCAGATAGCATTTATAAGACGGAACCAGACTTAGCGATAAGGTATGGGGAACTCGCAAGGAGGATATCTCTAAGATCTCGTGTTAAAATACCAAGGGAGTGGAGGTCACGTTATTGCAAAAGATGTGGGACCCTACTTTTCCCAGGATTGAATGCTACTATCAGAACTAGAGAGAAGAGGTTCCCTCACATAGTAATTAAATGCAATATATGCGGGTCGATTAGAAGAATACCCTACTTGAGAGAGAAGTCTTCTAGGAGAGTGCGCTTATAGTTTCTGTCGTTTTGGCATAGAAATTTCCTACGTAGAGAATGCATAAAGGGAGTTGTATGATGCTTAAATCGCTCAAAACAGTGTCTTGCACACGCGGGAGAAAACCCTGCGAAGTATTTGAAAGAAGAGGTTATCTCGAGGAAGAGACCCATTACTAAGGAGGAGCTCGAGGCGTACGCCAAGGTGATATGGGAAATGCTCAAGAGAGAAGTTTTAGAAGGTGTTAGATCTACTCCAGAAAATACCTCAATGGTTTTATATCCATATCGCCACTAGCTTGTTGAAGGGTTATAAAAGGTGATTGGGTGATATCATTGACAACAGCTAGGGATGTTAGGGCTGATATGCTAATAAATTCCTTAAAGGAGGAACTAAAGAAATTTGACCCTATAAAACCTCCAGAATGGGCATACTACACCAAAACGGGTGCTCATAAGGAGAGGCCACCGATGCAAGATGACTGGTGGTATATAAGAGCCGCCTCCATACTCAGAACATTATATCTCAGGGGAGGGAGGCCTGTAGGAGTTGAGAGGCTTAGGACCAAGTATGGAGGACGGAAGGATAGAGGTGTAAAGCCGGAGAGATTCGTCAAAGGTAGTGGGCATGTGATAAGGCTTATACTTCAACAGCTTGAGTCTGCAGGCTTAGTAGAGAAAATAGAGAAGAAAGGAAGGAGAATCACACCTAAGGGAGTTTCTTTATTAGATAAGATAGCGGCTAACTTAGTGAAAGAGCTTAAAGTGGCACCTGGAAGGGTGGAAGTACCATGAGCTCAGAGGATGAGGCACTTAGACAGCTACAAGAGAGGCTTATGGCTGAGATGGCAGCTAAAAAGAAGAAAGAAGAAGAGATAGCAAAAGAATTGCAAAAGATAGATGCCATCGTTAAGCAACTCTTAACTACAGAGGCATGGCAAAGACTTAAGAGGGTGGAGTTAGTAAAACCTGAACTAGCTAATGAGGTAAAATTATATTTGGTTCAGCTATATTCCTCAGGTCGCCTAGCTAGGAAGTTAGGGGATGATGAGCTGAAGGCCCTACTGGCCCAGCTTTCAGAGAGGTCTAAAAGGGACTTTAATATTAGAATAGTCTGAAGGTGATGGTTATGGCCACTCATAGATCATTAGGTAGCAAGTTAAGGTATGCTAGAGCCCTTAAGGAGAATAGGAGAATACCGGCATGGGTATATGCTAAGACTAACAGGAAAGTGAAATTTAGACCACTTAGGAACTGGAGGAGAAGCAGATTACAATTATAGGTGATTTAGATGGCCGAGGCAGAAGAGATGACTTTTAACATTAACATGGGAATCTTAATCAGAGCGAAATATCCGCCAAAGAAGAGAGCGGCCAGGGCAGTTAAGTTCATAAAGGCATTCATTCGTAGACACGCTAAGGTGCCAGAAGACTATCAAATAAAGGTTAGACCTGAGCTGAATGAGATCTTATGGTCAAGGGGAGCCGAGAATCCCCCGGGCAAAGTAAAGGTAAGAGTAATGATGGATGAGGAGGAAAAATTAGCTGTGATATGGCCGGCCTAGGGAATAATAATGGTAGTTCTCAGAGCCAAGTTATTTGGAAGTTCAAACCTAGGTGTATATCTTAAACCTGTTGGGAAATACCTTCTAGCCCCCATAGGAGCCAAGAGACTAATAAATGATGAAGCTTCGTCTATCGGGCTTGAGATTATAGAGCTTTCCATCTATGATAGTAAAATGCTTGGAATATTTGTGGTAGGGAATAGCAGATCCCTACTAGTTCCACCTATAATCTCTGATTCCGAATTAGAGAAGTTAAAGAATTCATTAGATCTAGAGGTACACATTCTACCTACAACCAAACTTACTGCATTGGGTAACGATATAGTAGCCAATGACTATGGAGCTATAGTCCACCCGGCTTTTTCAGACGAGGAAGTTAGCCTCATCAGCCGTTATTTGGGCGTTGACGTATTAAGAGGTAAGATAGGAGGAATGCCCATTGTAGGCTCATTAGTCGTCGCGAATAATAGAGGGTGCTTGACATCCCCTGCCGCCGATGATGTTGAGTTGAAGGGCCTATCCGATCTGCTTCAGGTTGAGTGCGAAAGAGGTACTGTCAATAATGGAGTTGGCTATGTTAAGCTAGGCCTAGTTGCGAGTGATAAGGGTGCCATTGTAGGATATCCAACCACTCCGAGGGAAATTGAGAATTTATCGGAAGCCCTTAAAATAGAACCTTGAGCTATATCAGGAGGTGTGATCCTTGAGCCAAGAAAGAGCAGCGGATATTAATTTCCTCCAGTCCCTATATAGGTACCTACTTGAGGAGTATAACAGGCTCACGATACTTAAGACAGATTTAGAGAGGTCAATAGAGACCCTAAAGGCTCTTCAGAAGGCCGAAAATGAGGAGATTGGACCCCTGATAATTCCTGTATCTTCCTTCTTATCACTGATAGTCGAGGGTGCAAAGGCTAAGGAAGTCTTGATCCTTATGGGAGGTAACATATATGCCAGGATGGCACCGGAAGAGGCAATAAAGGAAGCAGAAGAGAGATTAGATGAAGTTAATAGGGGAATGTCTGAAATAAGTCTTAATTTGGCTAAGGTACAGTTAGAAATGGAGAAGGCTCAGAGGGGGAAAGCAACACGTGCTAGGTAGATTAGTTGATGAGTTAGCATCAAGAGGAATTATTAAGAAAAAATGGACTAAGAGATCTGTACGAGAGGTCTTCGACTCCTTGGAGTTGGAGCTAGCTTCTCAAGGATTGCCTTTACCTATTATTGATAAGCTCAAGGATATGGTATCTGAAAGACTGGATGGAAAGGAGAGTAAGGGTAGACCAAAGGATGTAGTTATAGCTGTGATAAAGGACATCTTCCTGAAGACCATACCTACGGATCAAACACTTAGACGGCTAGAGGGCTTAGAACCTCCCATAAAAATAGTTTTCCTCGGTTTTAACGGAGTAGGTAAATCGCTAAGTATCGTGAAACTCGCTAAATCGATACAAGATGAGGGTAAGCGCGTCCTTGTGGTATCAGCAGATACATATAGAGCGGCTGCCGGAGATCAGATAGAGGGCTACTGTAGAAAGGCCGGCATCCCCATTTTTAAGGGTCAAAGAGGTTCAGATCCAGCAGCAGTAGCCTATGATGCTATATCTATGGCTAGATCTAAGGGTTATAGATATGTCTTAATAGATACGGCAGGCAGGAATTACCTAGATAGAAATCTAGTAGAAGAACTCAGGAAGATCGTGAGGGTGGTGAATCCTGATTTAAAGGTTCTAGTCATTGATGGACTTGCTGGGAGCGATGTCCTTAATCAGTGTGACTCCTTCAATGAAGCGGTAGGTATAGATGCGTTAGTAGTCACGAAAATAGATGGATCTGGACTTTCTGTGCCGCTTGTAGCCTCTTTTTATACTGAGAGACCAATTCTGTTCTTAGGGACCGGGCAGGGGTTTGATGATATCAAGAACTTCGATGTCAAGGAGGCAATAGATTTTATCTTGTCGAGCTAATACTTCCCGGTGATTCTGGATGGCCTATACCATCAGGAACCTCAAAGGTAAGGACTATATAACACTATTAGATTTCACTCCCTTAGAATTTAGGGCACTCTTAAACAGGTCTAGAGATCATAAATGGGGGCTAGTGAAAACTTATCCACTCAAGGGTAAGTATGTTGCTGGAATATTTGAAAAACCTTCGACCAGGACGAGGGTCTCCATGTCGGTAGCTACACACGATTTGGGTGGCACATTCCTTGAATTACCGACAAGCAGCCTTCAAGTCTCGAGGGGAGAGACCTTAAGAGACACTGCTATGGTCCTGAGCAGATTCGTGAATGCCATAGCTGCCAGAGTTAAATCTCATTCGACCTTGGAGGAACTAGCCAGATGGGCAAGTGTGCCAGTGATAAATATGCTTAGCGATGAATACCACCCGCTACAAGCTCTTGCCGATGTTTTCACTGTCGTAGAGTTCTTTGGTGATAGAAAACTTAAGGTGGTCTTCTTGGGAGATGGAACTGCCAATACTAATCATAGTCTCATGATAGCCTCGGCCCTTATGGGGTATGATTATGTAGTCGGCGCCCCGCAAGATTATTGGCCGAAGAAGGAAGTGATATCAAAGGTTGAAAGCATATTATCGGAAACAGGTGGCACATTAACTATAGTGGAGGATCCCAAAGAGGCTGTTAAAGATGCCGATGTCATATATACTGACACATGGTTCTCAATGGGAGTAGAGGACTTAGAAAAGAGGAAAGAGGTTTTCCCTCCATATCAAGTCAATAGGGACCTTCTGGCAATGGCTAAACCTCATGTAAAGGTGATGCACTGCCAACCATGGTTCATAGGACAGGAAATAACTGAAGATGTTGCATACGGCACGCACTCCATAGCATTCGAGCAAGCAGAGAATAGGTTACATACAGCGAAGGCGGTTCTAGAAGCCCTCATCATATAAATTTTGCTGGGTCAACTTTATATATCTCTAAACACCTTATTTGCATTGGCCACGGTTGACCCGGTGGCGATCCCGAGGAGATGAAGGGGGATACCCCGACTCGGGTGAGGGGTCGTCTTTCCGACCGTGGCGACAAAAGTAGTTATGTGAGCGGTTATGTGAGCGCGAGGAAACGTCAGATCCCTCGCGCTCAAGAGAGTCCGGATGTCCCCACGAATGGTGGGTGGACGGTATAGGAGGCCTTGCGGCCGTATGCGAGACCGGTTGATCCTGCCGGAGGGGACCCCTATCGGGCTCGGACTAAGCCATGCGAGTCGGCTGGGGGCCCTTGCCCCTGGCGGCGCACGGCTCAGTAATACACGGTCAACCTGCCCTGGGGACCGGGATAACCTCGGGAAACTGAGGCTAATCCCGGATAGGGATGGATTCCTGGAATGGGTCCATCCCTAAAGTAGGCGGGGGAATGGCCCCGCTGAGGCCCCAGGATGGGACCGTGGCCTATCAGGTAGTAGGTGGGGTAACGGCCCACCTAGCCTAAGACGGGTGCGGGCGGTGGGAGCCGGAGCCCGGAGATGGGCACTGAGACAAGGGCCTAGGCCCTACGGGGCGCAGCAGGCGCGAAACTTCCCCAATGCGCGCAAGCGTGAGGGAGTGAGCCCGAGTGCCGCCCGCTGAGGGCGGCTGTTCCCGGGTGTAAACAGCCCGGGGTAGGAAGGGGAGGGTAAGGCTGGTGCCAGCCGCCGCGGTAAAACCAGCTCCTCGAGGGGTCCCCACGCATACTGGGCCTAAAGCGTCCGTAGCCGGCCCCGTAAGTCCCCGGTTAAATCCACCGGAAGACCGGTGGGCTGCCGGGGATACTGCGGGGCTAGGGAGCGGGAGGGGCCGAGGGTATTCCGGGGGATAGCGGTAAAATGCGTAGATCCCCGGAGGACCACCAGTGGCGAAGGCGCTCGGCTGGAACGCGTCCGACGGTGAGGGACGAAAGCTGGGGGAGCAAACCGGATTAGATACCCGGGTAGTCCCAGCCGTAAACGATGCCGGCTAGGTGCCGGCCGAGGTTTCGGCCTCGGCCGGTGTCGAAGCGAAGGCGTTAAGCCGGCCGCCTGAGGAGTACGGCCGCAAGGCTGAAACTTGAAGGAATTGACGGGGGGGCACCACAAGGGGTGAATGCCTGCGGCTCAATTGGACTCAACGCCGGGAATCTTACCGGGGGCGACAGCAGGATGAAGGTCAGGCTGAAGACCTTACCTGACGCGCTGAGGGGTGGTGCATGGCCGTCGCCAGCTCGTGCCGTGAGGTGTCCTGTTAAGTCAGGCAACGAGCGAGACCCCCGCCCCTAGTTGCCAGCGGGGCCCTTCGGGGCTGTCCGGGCAAACTAGGGGGACCGCCGGCGAAGAGCCGGAGGAAGGAGGGGGCCACGGCAGGTCAGTATGCCCCTAATCCCCCGGGCCGCACGCGGGCTGCAATGGGCGGGACAGCGGGATGCGACCCCGAGAGGGGGAGCAAATCCCTGAAACCCGCCCGTAGTCGGGATCGAGGGCTGCAACTCGCCCTCGTGAACCCGGAATCCCTAGTAACCGCGGTTCTCCATACCGCGGTGAATACGTCCCTGCCCCTTGTACACACCGCCCGTCAACCCACCCGAGTGGGGCTGGGGCGAGGCCGGCCTACCCTTCGGGGTGGACCGGTCGAGCCTTGGCCCCGCGAGGGGGGGTAAGTCGTAACAAGGTAGCCGTAGGGGAACCTGCGGCTGGATCACCTCCC